>CAZVNJ010000027.1:0-30837 GCA_964628985.1 uncultured Dehalococcoides sp. | reverse complement strand
CGTTCTGGTGGTCCTTGTTCACGATGTGCAGGCCGATGGGTGATCCCATGCTCAGCCCGTGCCGGACGCCCGCGATGATCTCAGCGAAGTCGGACTCGATCTGTTGTCGCTTGCCGCGTCCGTAGCCGGCCTGCCGGCGCTTGAGGTCAGCCGCGATCTGCTCTTCGCTGACCTCGAGCCCCGCCGGGACGCCCTCGACGATCATCAGCAGCCCCTTGCCGTGAGACTCACCTGCCGTGAGCCAGCGGAACTGCGTCATGCATCACCGTCCTTCGTGCCCTCGGCCTCACGCTGTGCGCGCAGGGCCGCCTCCGCAGCCTCCACCGCATCCGCAGGGTCGAGGTTCGGCGCCTGGATCACGGCGTCTACGTCCGGGTCTACGGGCCGGCCCGGCGCGGCCTCCAGTGTGTCCCATCCCGCCAGCATGGCAACGTGGTCGTTTCCCTCCCAGTCCGCGTCCGCGGCCTGCTCCCGGGTCACACGCGTACTCAACAGGCATTGCGAGGTCACGCCGCCGTCGTCGCGCCTGAACTCCGTGAGGACATCCACCTGGGCATGCTGGAAGGAGACATAGGGCATTTCATACATCACCCGCTCCACCATCCGCACGGCTGCGCGTCGGGCCACTTCGCGAGCGTCGGCGGCTTCCACCCGCTGGCCCTCCACCACGCGTACATCCGGCTCGGCGAGGAGAGAGACGCGGATCCGCTCGCGGTCGGCGGCCACCACAGCCGCGGTGTGAAGGGCGCGCCAGTCCGCGGGCGGCGTGCGACGCGGTGGGCGACTGTTGCGCCACCCCTCGAACGTCTCGTCAAGCAGCGAGGCCAGGGCCTGGGAGTCGCCCGCGGCGATGGTGCGCCGCCACGCGCGCGCGGCGAAGCGCGCCTGGAACACCATGATCCCGACGACAATGAAGGTGAGCAGGCAGGCGACAATCCCGAGTCCGAGGCCCATCAGCGGCTCCCCCGTGCCAGCAGCGGCTCACCCATCTTCTGGCCCGCCACCGGCTCCCGTCGAGCGGAGCGCCAGTGCGCCCCGCGCCGCGTCGAACATCACGTCCAGGGGAGGTGGTGCCCCCGTCCAAAGCCGGAACGCCTCAGCACCCTGGTGCACAAGCATGCTGAGGCCTCCCACGGGCCTCGCCCCCGCTTTCGACGCCGCGGCGAGGAACGGCGTCTCTTCGGGCACGTAGACCAGGTCGAACGCCACCTGGCCGGGGCGCATCAACTCGCCCGGCACGGGGTTTGCGCCCTCGTCCGGTCCGTGCCGCATCCCCAGGCTGGTCGACTGCACGATGATCCGCGCCCGCCCGACCGCACCTCGAAAGCTCGCGTCCGCCGGGTCCAACGGGACATAGCGCAGATCGAGGTCGGCACCGCCGAGGGCTGCCAGCGCTGCGGCCCGCTCTGGTGTCCGGTTGGCAACGACGACCCGGCCGGCACCGGCGCTGCGCATCGCTACGACCACGGCCCTCGCTGCCCCGCCGGCGCCCACCAGCAGCACGTCGGCGCCGCGTACCTCGACTTCCGCTGACGCGAGCGACTTCAGGATGCCTGTCACGTCCGTGTTCGTGGCCTCGAGGAGGCCATTGCGGTGGACGATGGTGTTGAGCGCCCCCACCTGTTCTGCCAGCGGATCCGGCCGGTCCACCAGCCGCAGGGCCGCCACCTTGTGGGGCACCGTCACGTTGGCGCCCATAAGGTCCCCAGAGCGCAGCCGTTCGACCGCGATGCTCAGGTCTTCTGGCCTGGTGTCCCACGCTTCGTAGACCGCGTCGATCGCGCAGGCATCGAGCGCCGCCTGCTGGAAGGCGGGCGAGATCGAGTGCGCCACGGGATGGCCGAGCAGGGCGATCCGCTTCGTCATGGGCACAGCCTATCCTGCGCGCCGGGCGGTGTCGGCGCGGGCTTCGGCTAGTCGTTGGCGCAGCGAGAGGCTCGGAACGCCGCCACGTTCTGGTTGTGTTGCTCCAGTGTGGATGCGAAGAGGTGCTTCCGGTCGCAGGTCGGCGCGGCGACGAAGTACAGATAGTCCACCGGGGCGGGCCGGAGCGCCGCCTCGATCGCGCTCAGGCCGGGGTTCGCGATCGGGCCCGGGGGCAAACCGGGCAGCAAGTAGGTGTTGTACGGGGAGTCGATGGCCAGGTCATCGGGGGTGAGAAACTTTTTCCAGTAACCGGATTCCTTGATGCTCGCCGCACCGCCCTCGCCCTTCGTCAGGGCGAACTGCACGGTCGGGTCGGCCTGCAGCCCGATCCCGGCATTCAGGCGGTTGCGGAACACGGCCGCGATCGTCCGGCGCTCCTCCGGAAACGCCGTCTCGCGCTCAACAATCGAGGCGAGCGTGACCAGTTCATGCAGCGACATGCCCTGCTGACGGGCCTCGTCCGTGAGCGGGACCACACGCTCGGCGAAGGTGGAGAGCATGACCTGGACCAGGCTCTCCGCCGTCGTCCGGCTGTCGATGTCGTAGGAGGCGGGGAAGAGATACCCGGTCAGGTCCGCCCCAGGAGGCAGCGACGCAAGGAAGGGTTCCTGCCGGGGCTTCGCCACGGCCGCCGCCCACTCCTCCCGGGTCGCGAGGCCCTGGCGCACGACGAGGTCACCGATCTCCTCGACGCGCAGGCCCTCTCTCAGCGTGATCCGCTGAGCGCTGTTCGGCCCGCCTCGCAGGATGCGTAACGCCTCCGCCGGGCTTGTGCCCTGGCGGAAGTTGTACCGCCCCGCCTGCAGGTCTGCCCCTGCACCAGTCAACCGCAGCAACACGCGTAGCGCCTCGGCGTCCGAGAGCGCGCCGGCTGCGTCGAGGGCTTCGACGATCTGGGCGGCGCTGGCGCCACTCGGGATCGTCACGCGCACCACCGGGCCCTCTGGACTCGCCTCCACGGAGCCGCCAGCCAGCAGCGCCCGAGCGACCGCTCCGGGCGTGCTCCGCCAGGCGAACGCCGTGATGATCGCAATCACCACAGCCAGCAACGCGAGTTGGGCGTCCGCTCGTCGCATCCCTAGCGTGGCTCCGTGCTGCGCGCCTGGTCCCGTCGGCGCGCCAGGAACTGCTCCAGGATCAGGACCGCCGCAAGGTCGTCTGATGGCTGACGCCGGCCGCGCCGAGGACTGGGGCCCATGAGCCGGTCAGCCTCCGAGGAGGTGAGGCGCTCGTCCTCGTATTCCACCGGGAGGTGGAGGCCGGCCGCGATCCGTTCGCCGAGGCGTCGCGCCATGGCTGCGGCATCGCCTTCGCCGCCAGCCATGTGCACTGGGAGCCCCACGACTACGCCCTCCACCTGCTCCCGCTCGGCGATCGCTCGGATCGCGGGGTAGGCGGCCGAGGCACCCACGACTTCCAGCGGGACGGCGAGGCGCTCATCCGGATCGCAGATCGCGAGCCCGACCCGTACGGTCCCTGCATCCACGGCGAGCCAGCGCATAGGACTGAGGCTACCGCCTGCGGCCTCTGAGCGCCGGGCGAGCCGACCCACGTCCAGGCGTGATCGGTCAGGCACCGAGACGGTCGTGCACGGCCTTCCGCGCCACCTCGATTGCGGCGTCGATCTGCGAGGCGTCCTTGCCACCGGCCTGCGCCAGGTTCGGACGCCCACCACCGCCCCCACCTGCCAGCGCCGCGGCGGCACGCACGACCTCGTCCGCGCGGAGGCCGCGTGCGACGACTTCCTCCGAGGCCGCCGCGAGGAATGCGGGCCGCCCCTTCGCGTCGGCGGCGAGGAAGATGAACGAGACGCCGAGTTTCGGACGGAGCCGGTCAGCGATCACGCGCAGGGCGTCCGGAGACTCTGCCGCCACTCGGGTGACGATCACTGAGACGCCGCCGATTTGCTCAGCCCGTCCCACGAGGTCGTCTGCCAGTCCAGCAGAGGCGCGGCGTTCGGCCTCCTCGACACGCTTGCGCTCTGTAGCCAGCGCCTCTTCGAGGGCGTCCACACGGCTCAGGACCTCGTTCGCCGGGACCTTGAAGCGCCGTGCGAGGGCGTTGATCACTCCGGCGCGCTCCTCGACGAAGCGCTCCGCGGCGGCACCCGTGACGGCCTCGATCCGCCGCAGCCCGGCGCCGATGCTCACGTCCGAGACGACGATCAGCATGCCCACCTCGCCCGTCGCGTGAAGGTGGGTACCTCCGCAGAGTTCGCGGCTGTAGCACTCGGACGTGTGCATGTGTTCTGGGTCATGGCCGCGGGTGTCGCAGTACTCGACCATCCGGACGGTGTCGGTGTAGCGGTCCTCGAAGAAGGCGATCGCACCTCGGCTGATCGCCTCCTCGTAGCCGATCACAAACGTCTCCGAGCGGATGTCCGCGCGGATCTTCGCGTTCACCAGTCGCTGCACCGCGGCCATCTCCGCCTCGGTGGGTGCTTCCGGATGGGTGTAGTCGAACCGCAGGCGATCCGGTCCCACGTAGGAGCCGGCCTGCCGGACATGTGTGCCAAGGACGGAACGCAGCGCGGCGTGCAGCAGGTGCGTGCCGGTGTGGTTCCGTGCCGTGTCCGCGCGGCGCACCGCGTCCACGCGCGCCTCGGCGGCCGCGCTGACCTCGATGTGCCCCTGCTCGACCTCGCCTGTGAGGACGATCGTCTCGCCGTACCGCTGGGTGTCGCGCACACGGAACTGGCCCGTCGGCGTCACCACGAGCCCGTGGTCGCCAACCTGGCCGCCGCCCTCCGGGTAGAGCGGCGACTCTCGCACCACGACCTCGCCGGTTTGGCCAACCTCGAGGCGCGCCACCGGCTCGCCGTCACGCTCGAGGTGGAGCACCTCACTGCGCGCGTCCAGGCCGTCGTACCCCACGAACGCGGTCTCGATGCCAAGCGCCGCGTAGCGGAGCGCCCGGTCGTCGTGCTGAGCGGTGAACGTCTCGTCGCCCCGCGATCGCTCGCGCTGGAGTTCCATCTCCGTCTCGAAGCCGGCGCGGTCCACCTCGTACCCGTGTGACTGGGCGACCTCAACCGTCAGTTCGAGAGGAAGGCCGTGGGTGTCGTAGAGAGTGAAGGCGTCGCGGCCCGGGATCCGCTTGGTCTCACGCTCACGGACGATCACCTCGTCCAGCAGGGTGAGCCCTCGGTCGAGGGTCTGGAGGAAGCGCGCCTCCTCCACGCGGGCGAGCCGCTTGATGAACTCGCGCTGCTCCAGCATCTGAGGATTGACCTGGTGTGAGAGGTCGATCGCGGCGTCCACCATCTGCTCGAGGAACGGCTCCCGGACGCCGATCTTGTAGGCGAAATAGATCGCCCGGCGGAGCAGGCGGCGCAATACATATCCCCGACCCTCGTTGCTCGGGAGGACGCCGTCCGTCGCCAGGAAGGCCAGCGCCCGCGAGTGCTCGGTCATGGCGCGCAGCGCGAAGGCGATCTCAGGAGACTCGTCGGCGTCGTATCTCCGCCCGGAGACCCGCTCCGCTACCGCGACCAACCGGCTGAGCTCGTCCGTCTCGTAGACGGTGCGAGCCTGCTGGGTCACGGAGGCGAGCCGCTCGAGGCCTGCCCCCGTGTCGATGTTCGCCGCGGGGAGGTCGGTCTGGCTGCCGTCCTCCTCCCGGTAGTAGGTCATGAAGACCAGATTCCAGATTTCCAGGAAGCGTCCGCAGCCGACGTCCGGGTGGCACGTGTCATCCGCGCAATGCGGACAGCCTTCGGTCTTGCCCCAGTCGTAGTGCATCTCGGAGCAGGGTCCCATGGGGCCGGTGTCACCGGGCGGGCCCCACCAGTTCCCCTGCTCCGCGGTGTAGCGCAGGATCCGGTCTTGCGGGACGCCTCGTTCCGCCCACAGGCGAGCGGCCTCGTCGTCAGTGGTAAAGACGGTGGCCCACAGCCGGGACGGGTCGATCTTCAAGACACCGGTGAGGAACTCCCACGCCCAGGTGATCGCCTCTGGCTTGAAGTAGTCGCCCACCGAGAAGTTCCCCAGCATCTCGAAGGCCGTGAGGTGGGTCTCATCACCCACTGACTCGACGTCGGTGGTGCGGAAGCAGCGCTGGATCGAGGTGAGACGGCGGGCCGGCGGTTCCGCAAGCCCCATGAAGTACGGCTTGAACTGGACCATCCCGGCTGTGGTGAAGAGCAGGGTCGGGTCCCCGTGGGGGATGAGCGAGGAGGAGGGAATACGGCGGTGCCCACGCTCCTCGAAGAACGCGAGGAACGCGCGCCGGAGTTCGTCGACGGTCACGCGAGGCTCTCCCGGAATCTGCGCGGCACAGCGGCCGAATCTGGTCGCCGGATCTCGCTGGCCGAAGGAGATTGGAGGTCGACGGCTGGCCGAGTGTAGGATGGGCCTCGCAGGCCGGTCAATTTTTCCGCAGCCTGCTAAAGGGTTCCAGCGATGACCTCCCGCCAGGCCGCCGCGCCCGTCCTCTCGTCGCCCATGACGAGTGCCGCGCCGTCCCTCGCCGGGTGGACCGCCGTCGTCCTCGCCGGCGGGCCCGGCACCCGGATGCGCTCAGCGATCCCGAAGGCGCTCCACCCCGTCGCGGGCGTCCCGATGATCCGGCTCATCTGCGACCTGCTCCGCTCAGCCGGGTGCTCGGAGATCGTCGTAGTAGCCCGCGAGGCCCTCGATGAGATGCAGGCTGCGGCCGGCCCTGGCGTGCGCATGGCTCGCCAGGAGGGGATCACCGGGACCGCCCACGCCGTCCTCGCGGCACGCGCCGTGGCACGGGAGTCCGGTCCACTCCTGCTGATCCACGGGGACATGCCCCTGCTCACCACCCGCACGCTCCTGGAGATGGCGGGCCGGCACCTCGCTGCACCCAGTTCGCTGACCTTCCTCACGGCCTATCTCCCCGACCCCAAGGGCTACAGCCGGATCGAACGGCGAAACGGCCGTGTACACGGCATCGTCGCGGAGGCGGACCTTTCGCCCGCGATGCGCGGCGCGCCGGAGGTAAACGCCGGTGTGTACGCAGTCGAGGCGGACTGGCTCTGGCGCGCCCTCCCCGCGGTGGCCCCCGGTGCCTCAGGTGAGCTCGCGCTCGCTGATCTCATCGCCCTCGCCGTTGCCGGCAGCGGCGTCGAGGCCTACCAGGTCGCCGAGGCCCTCGAAGTCATGCCTGTGAACGACCGGGTGGACCTGGCCCGCGCCGAGCGCATTCTGCGTGATCGGGTCCGGGAACGCCTCATGCTCGAAGGGGTGACCCTCGTGGACCCCGCGACGACGTATGTGGATGCCGGCGTCGAGGTCGGTGCCGACACCACGCTCCTCCCCGGGACGACGCTGACCGGCAGGACCCGCGTCGCCGGTGGTTGCCGCATCGGGCCGAACGCCCTCCTGGCCGACTCGACCGTCGGGCCGGGGACGACCATCGCGAGTTCCACGGTCGAAGGCTCTACCATCGGCCGAGGTGTTTCGATCGGGCCTTACTGTCACCTCCGGCCAGGTTCGCTCATCGGAGATGAGGCGGAACTCGGCAACTACGTCGAGGTCAAGGAGTCCACGATCGGCGCGCGGACAAGGGTCCATCACTTCTGCTATATCGGCGATACCACGATCGGCGCTGACGTGAACATCGGTGCGGGGACGATCACTGCGAACTACGACGGAGTCGCCAAGTACCGCACCGTCATCGGCGCGGAAGCGTTCATCGGATCAGACAGCGTGCTTGTGGCGCCGGTCCGCATCGGCGCCCGCGCGCGCACCGCGGCGGGGGCCGTGGTCACTCATGACGTCCCGGACGACGTGACCGTGAAGGGCGTGCCCGCCCGGCCACACACGTCCACCGTTGAAGGAGGCCGTCAGGCGTAGGCCCTGTGCCGATCGCTTGCCTGTGCATACCAGCCCTCCCGCCCTCATCGCGCTGGCCGTCGCGGCCCTGCTCCTCCTGGCCCTCACCTCGGCAGTAGAGGCGGCCGCTGTGCCCCTCGCCAGGCGCCGAATGGTCGACGGCAAGATCTCTCCGTCCCTCTCCCACCTCCTGCGCGACTACGTGCGAGTCCGACAGCGGTTGCTGCGGGCGATGCGTGCCGGCGTGACGCTCGCCACGGCGCTGCTGATCGCCGCGTTGGCTGTCATGGCGACACCCGGCGGCGAATGGTCGGTCACCCGTCTCTTCTTCGTAGCGCTCGTTGGCCTCGTCCTCGTTTCGCTCGTGCGGACCGCGATGCGTGTCCTGGTCCTCTCCTCTCCCGGCACCTGGGGCAAGCGGCTGGAGGGTCCCGCGCGCCTCGCGGAGTTGGTCCTCATCCCAACGTCTGGCCTGCTCCGGGCCCCCGTCCACATCCCCCTGCGGGCCCTCGGCCTGCGTGGGACCAGCGAGGACGTGGATCCCGCCGAGGAACTGGTGCGGCTCCTTGAAGCAGTCGAGGGCGAAGACGCAGCGCTCGTCGAGGAACGCCGGATGCTGCGGGGACTCCTCGAAATGTCTGGGCAGACCGTCCGTGAACTGATGACTCCACGACTCGACGTCGTTGCGCTACCCGTCGAGGCCACCGCCCGCGAGGCGACGGACGTCATCTCCCGCACCGGGCACTCGCGCATTCCGATCTATGAGGAATCCCTGGACCGGATTACCGGGGTGGTCTACGCCAAGGACCTTCTGGCCTACCTCGCCCAGGGTCAGGTCATGCCCCGCCTCCGTGAGATCGCACGCCCGCCGTACCTCGTGCCTGACTCGAAGCGTGCAGACGAACTGCTCTCGGACATGCGCCGCGACCAGGTCCACCTCGCAATCGCCGTGGACGAATACGGCGGTACCGCCGGGGTCGTCTCCGTCGAGGACCTGCTCGAGGAGATCGTCGGCGCGATCGTGGACGAGTACGACGTGCCGGAGGCGCCGTTCGAGCGCGTCTCGGATGATGTGGTGCTGCTCGACGCCTCGGTCACGATCGGAGAGTTGAACGAACTCTTCGGGACCGAACTGGAGTCCGATGACTTCGACACTGTCGGAGGCCTGATCGCGACCGAACTCGGGCGCCTCGCCGTCCCCGGCGACGAGGTGACTGTCCCGGAGGAGGCCGCGCGGCAGGACGGACAGGCCGGGGTCACGCTCCAGGTGCTCTCGATCCTGGGGCGCCGGATCAAGCAGGTCCGCGCACAGCGCTGGACCGCCGAGGTTGAGAACGAGCGCACGCCAGCATAGGGCGCTGCGCCACCCACACGTTACGAAGCGTTGACCCGCTCCCTACCCTAGCGCGCATGGACCGCCCCTCTGAGGCCCCCGCTGATCTGGCGTACCGGCTCGCCCTGCATCGTGTGCACCGCCTCGGCGCCGTGCGCTTCGGACTCCTCGACCGCGCCTTCCCCTCTATGGAGGAAGTGTGGCGTGCCCCGAAAGGCGCGCTGCTCGCCGCGGGCCTTGACCAGCGGACCGCAGACGAGGTGGTCCGAGCACGGGACGAGATTGATCCGGCGGCTGAACTCGAGCGGGTCGCCGCGGGCGGCGTCATGGCGCTGGCGCAGTCGGACCCGCGCTACCCGTCCCGCTTGAGGGAGATCGACGACGCCCCACCCGTCCTGTACGTAAAGGGAGCCTGGACCGACGCCGACGAGTGGAGCGTGGCTGTCGTGGGCACTCGACGCGCCACGGCCTACGGGAGGATGGCGGCACAGGACTTCTCCCGCAGCCTCGCCATCAACGGGATCACCGTGGTGTCCGGTCTCGCGCGCGGCGTGGATACCGTCTCCCACCGGGCCGCCCTCGATGCCGGCGGCCGGACTGTGGCGGTGCTGGCAAATGGCCTGGACACGGTCTACCCGCCCGAGAATCGACGCCTCGCCGATGAGATCGCGGAACGTGGCGCCTTGATCAGCGACTACCCGCTCGGCACGAAGCCGCGAGCGGATTTCTTTCCCCGCCGGAACCGCATCCTGTCGGGCGTGAGCCTCGGAACTCTGGTGGTCGAGGGTGACCACGACTCGGGGGCGATGATCACGGCCAGGTTCGCCCTCGAGCAGAACCGGGAAGTGTTCGCCGTCCCGGGCTCGATCTTCTCGGTGCAGTCGAAGGGCCCATTCAGCCTGATCAAAGACGGGGCGACTCCAGTCTCAAATGTGGAGGGAATCCTGGAGGCGCTGAATCTCAGTGTGGCTGGAAAGCAGTTGGACTTCGGCCGGGCCGCGCCCCCCGAGAGCGACGACGAGCGCATTTTGATGGCCGCGCTCAGCCGGGATCCCCAGCACATCGATTCTGTGGTCAGGCGCAGCGGTTTGGCCGCCGCGACCGTCTCCGGTACGCTCGCCCTACTGGAACTCAAAGGCCTCGTCCGAGATGTGGGCGGGATGCAGTTCGTCCGCCTCCGCGAGGATGGCGGCGAATACGCCCCGGCCGAATCCACCGGGCCTGCCGTCGGAGCCAACGAGAGCGCCCTGTGACGACTGACGCAACCCCGCGCCGCACGCCTCGCCGCCGCGCCACCCCCGACTCCAACGGGGGTGGCCGCCGTCTGGTGATCGTTGAGTCCCCAGCCAAGGCCCGAACCATCAGCCAGTACCTCGGTGATGATTATGTCGTGGAGTCCTCGATCGGTCACATCCGGGATCTTCCCTCCTCTGCGGCGCAGATTCCGGCTGCCTACAAGAAGCAGTCATGGGCCCGCCTCGGAGTCGACATCGAGAACAACTTCGAGCCGCTCTACGTCATCTCCCCGGAGAAGACCGCGCAGGTCGCTAAGTTGCGCGCCTTGCTCAAGGACGCCGACGAACTGCTGCTCGCGACAGATGAGGATCGCGAAGGCGAGGCGATCGCCTGGCACCTGAACGAGGTGCTGAAGCCGCGCGTCCCCGTAAAGCGGATGGTCTTCCACGAGATCACCCGCCCCGCCATCGAGGCTGCCATCGCCAATCCGCGCGACATCGATCTCGACCTCGTGCGGGCGCAGGAGGCCCGCCGCATCCTCGACCGCCTGTATGGCTACGAGGTCTCTCCGGTCCTCTGGAAGAAAGTCGCGCCTCGCCTCTCGGCCGGGCGCGTCCAGTCCGTGGCTGTCCGTTTGATCGTGGAGCGTGAGCGCGCCCGCATGCGCTTCCGCGCGGCGTCCTACTGGGACTTGGACGCCGTCCTCGCGACCCAGACGGCCGAGCGCACCAGCGTCCCCGCTCGCCTCGTCGAGGTCGGAGGCAAGCGAGTCGCCACTGGCCGGGACTTCGATGCCGAGACCGGCCGCCTCGCCAGCGACGCCCGTCTGCTCTCCGAGGGAGAAGCCACCGCCCTTGCCTCGACCCTCCGGTCCGCGAAGTTCGTCGTGGACGATGTACAGGAGCGCCCGTTCACGCAGCGACCTCCTGCACCGTTCATCACGTCGACCATCCAGCAGGAGGCGGCACGCAAACTGCGCTACTCCGCCCAGCGCACCATGGCGGTCGCTCAGCGGCTCTACGAGAACGGTTACATCACCTACATGCGCACGGACAGCACCAACCTGTCCGAGCAGGCGATCGCCGCCGCCCGCCGCCAAATCGCCGAGCTCTATGGCGCGCCGTACCTACCGGAGTCACCTCGCCAGTACACGGCGAAGGCGCGCGGCGCGCAGGAGGCACACGAGGCGATCCGTCCGGCCGGTGACACGTTCCGCACGCCGGAGAGCCTGCAGGGAGAACTCGACCCGGACGCGCTCCGTCTCTATGACCTCGTCTGGAAGCGCACGGTTGCCTCGCAGATGCGGGACGCGAACGGACTGCGTACGCAGGTCCGGCTCTCCGGCGACGCCGGCAGCGAGGGCCGCGCGGTCTTCCAGACGTCGGGGAAGGTGATTTCTTTCCCGGGCTTCTTGAGGGCTTACGTCGAGGGCTCAGACGACCCGGATGCGGAACTCGAGGATCAAGAACGCGTCTTGCCGCCACTCGCAGTGGGCCAGGGCCTCGATCCACTCAGCGTGGACGCGAAGGGCCACGAGACGCAGCCGCCCGCCCGCTGGACCGAGGCGAGCCTGATCCGCGAGCTTGAGGAGCGGGGCATCGGCCGGCCCTCCACATACGCCTCGATCCTGGAGACCATCCAGGACCGCGGCTACGTCTGGAAGAAGGGGACGGCGCTCATCCCCACCTTCGTCGCCTTCGCTGTCGTCAACCTGCTGGAGCAACACTTCCCGGCGCTCGTGGACCTTGGCTTCACGGCCAACATGGAAGAGCGGCTCGACGAAATCGCCGAGGGCGAGCGCGACCCAAAGCCGTGGCTGCACGCCTTCTACTTCGGTGATCCGAGCGCTCCGGAAAGCGACCGCGTCGCTCATCAAGGACTGCATGACACGATCGAGGGCGGCTGGGAAGCCATCGATGCCCGTTCGATCTGCTCAATCCCCCTCGGCCGCGACGAAGAAGGCCGGGAGGTCGCGGTACGCGTGGGCCGCTACGGCCCGTACGTCCAGGTCGGTGATACGGACCAGCGTGCCTCCGTCCCGGCCGAGATCGCGCCGGACGAACTGACTCTGGAGGACGCGAGCCGCCTTGTGCGCGAGGAGGCGCTGGGCGACACGCCCCTCGGCCGCGACCCTGAGACCGGTCTGTCCGTCTACGTGAAGGGCGGCCGGTTCGGCCCCTACGTGCAGCTCGGTGAAGACCCTGAGTCGCCGAAGGCGGAGAAGCCGCGCCGCGGATCACTGTGGCCGGGTATGACCCCGGAGACGCTGACCCTGGAGGAAGCGCTCACCGTCCTCTCGTTCCCGAAGGTACTCGGGAAGCATCCCGAGACGGGGGAGGACGTGACCGCGCAGGACGGCCCGCGCGGCCCGTACGTGAAGTCTGGCACCAACAGCCGCAGCATCGAGGGTGGCCACTTCGCGATGAAGACCATCACCCTCGATGAGGCACTCCGCCTCCTCGCCGAGCCTCGAAAGTTCGGACGCGGGGCTGGGGTATCCCAGTCCGCCCTGGCCACGCTCGGCAACCACCCGGATACGGGCGCGGCGATCACCGTCCGATCGGGCAAGTTCGGCCCTTACGTCACAGACGGCGTCGTGAACGCGTCCTTGCCGAAGGGACGCGACCCGAAGTCCCTCGACATGCAGGCAGCCCTCGACCTGCTCGCCGCCCGCGAGGAGCGGATGCGGGCCGAAGGCAAGGATCCCCGCGCTCCGAAGGCCAAGGCCTCGCGCAGCACGTCGAGGGCGCCCCGTGCCACTCAGGGCCGCACCAGCCCCACCACGCGGAGCCCGCGCAAGTCTGCGTAGGGCGAGTGCCGCCTCACCCTTGGGACTGTTTCGGAGTTGCGTTCTCGCAGCGCCCCTTCCGCTTGTTCCGGACGCTGTTCCGGCAATACTTCCTGGCGTACCCTGAGTGCATCCTTGGGCGGGGAACCCGAGGGTCCGCGATGCCTCGCACCACTCGTGCGCCGGAGCCCGTCCCGGTCGAACTCCCATCTGCCTCGCTGGCTGCGCTGGACGCGTACCTGGCGCAGGTCGAGGCGGTGCGTCGCCGCTCTCCACTCACCGTCCGCAACTATCGCAGTGACCTCACGCACTACCTGGGCCACATCGCGGCGCGGGGCATCGAGCATGACGTCGCGGGGCGAGGGGACGTGCGTGGCTATCTCGCCCGCCTGCGCGATGAGGGACTGGCGGACGCCTCGATCCGCCGGCGCGCGGCCACGGTCCGCGGCTTCTACCGCTGGCTGGATGCCGAGGGCGTCCCTCTCCGTAACCGACCGGGCGACTCGATCCTGCGGCTGCGCTACCCGAAGGTGGGCCGCCGCTTGCCACACTTCTTGTCGGTCGACGACGCGGAGGCGCTGGTGACCACCCCGGACCCGGAGACCCCGAACGGGCTGCGCGACCGGGCGATCCTCGAACTGCTCTGGGGGGCCGGACTGCGTGTGAGCGAGGTAGCGAGCCTCGATGTCGTGGACCTCGACCTGGCGAACGGACAGGTGCGCGTAACCGGCAAGGGGGAGAAGACACGCATCTGCCTCTATGGCGAGCCGGCTCGACGCGCGTTGCGGAGCTACCTCGATGATGGCCGGCCGAGGCTCGCCACGGGCGCGCAGACGGCTCTGTTCCTCAACCGGGCAGGCGGGCGCCTCACAGCGCGCTCGGTGCAGACGATGGTGCGGAACGCAGGGATGCAGGCAGCGCTCCAGTCCCGGGTGCACCCACACATGCTGCGACACACGTTCGCCACGCATTTGATCGAGGGTTCAGCCGACCTGCGGATCGTGCAGCATTTGCTCGGCCACGCCTCGGCGGACACGACGCAGATCTACACAGCCGTCGCGCACCGACGGCAGGGATCGCTGATCACGGACGCTCTGGCGAGGGCACGGACATCCGAGGCAACTCGTCGCGAGAACCTGGGCAGGCGCACGTCCCGCTGAGCCGTCCCCGCCCGCGCCATACCGCCCCTGCCGCCAGGGGGCCACGCCGGGTAACATCGACCTTCGCCGCGGCGGCAGAGCCCGGCAAGGAGATATGCCCCTATGCGCGTCCTGGTGCTGAACGGCCCGAACCTGAACCTGCTCGGCTCACGTGAGCCCGAGATCTACGGCCACGAGACCCTGGCCGAGATCGAGGAAGGCCTCCGCGCCCACGCCGAAGGGCTCGAGGTCGAGATCTCGTTTGTTCAGACGAACCACGAGGGCGGCCTGATTGACGCGATCCAGGACCACCGTGACTGGGACGGGATCATCCTGAATCCCGCTGGCTACACCCACACTTCGATCGCGCTCGCCGACGCCATCGCCGGCTGCGCGGCCCCCGTCATTGAGGTCCATCTCTCCAACGTGCACAAACGGGAGGCGTTCCGCCACCACTCGTACGTCTCGCCCGTCGCGTGGGGGCAGGTCATCGGGTTTGGGTACCGTGGCTATCACGCCGCCCTTGACCTCCTGCACAGCCGCTACCTCTCGGAGCAGCCCGCGTGAGTGGGGCCACGCGCCTCGACCGGTTACGCGCGCGTTTCGAGGCGCTCGGGATCGACGGGATGCTGGTCACGGCGCCCTCGAACCGTCGCTGGATCAGCGGGTTTACCGGCTCGGCCGGAGTGGTGCTGGTGCTGCGCGATGAGGCCCGCTTCGCCACAGACTCCCGTTACTGGGAGCAGATAGGCCAGCAGTGCCCCGGCTTTCAACTCGTGAAAGTCGCTGGCGCGACGACGGGCGTCACGCCGGCCATCATCGAGGGGCTGGGCGGGCTCCGTCTCGGATTCGAGCCATCTCACCTGACCTATGCCTCCCACCACGACTGGCTGCGGGCGATCGAGGAACTGCCGGCACACTCGCGCCCGCGCCTGGTGCCTGCGCCCCGCGCCATCGAGGACCTCAGGATGGTGAAGGAGCCCGAGGAGATCGACGCGCTGACGCGGGCGGTCCTGCTCGGGGATGATGCCTTTCGGCATGCTTCGGAACGCATCGAGCCGGGGATGACGGAGCGTCAGGTCGCCTGGATGATCGAGGAGTACGCGCTGACACACGGCGCGGAGTCGATGTCGTTCGGGACGATCGTCGGTGGCGGTGCGCATGGGGCGCTCCCGCACTGGCGGGCGAGCGATTCGGTGCTCGAGGCGGGCACGGGCGTGGTCATCGACATGGGGGTCGTCGTCGACGGGTATTGTTCAGACTTGACGCGTACGATCTTCCTCGGGAAGCCATCTGCGGAGTTCGCCCGGGTGTACGACATCGTGCTCACGGCGCAGACGATGGCGGAGGAGCGGATCGAGGCGGGGATGCTCGGACGGGACGGCCACGCGATCGCGATGGAGATCATCGCGGCGGCGGGGCACCGGGAGCACTTCGGCCACGGCCTCGGGCATGGCGTGGGCCTCGACATCCACGAGGACCCTCGGCTGGCCCCGGCTGGAGAGATTCCACTGGAGGATGGCCACGTGGTGACGGTAGAGCCGGGAATCTACCTCCCGGGATGGGGCGGCGTCCGGATCGAAGACCAATGCGTGATGGAGGGCGGGCGCCTGCGGCCCATCTCCACCGCGCCGAAGTTCACCGTGTAGTACGACTGGCGCGCCCGAGCGCCAGTGATCGCCGCAACGGCGGCTTGAGGGAGCCTGACTGTGATCTCGACTTCTGACTTCAAGCGCGGGTCCACCGTAGAGGTGGACGGGCACCTCTACCGGATGGAGGAAGTGCAGCACGTCAAGACGAAGAAGTCCGCGGTCTACCGTGTGAAGTTGCGCGACCTGCGGGGCGGTCACATCACGGAGCGCACCTTCAACGCCGGGGACAAGCTCCCCGTTGCTCGCGTAGAGCGCCGGACCATGCAGTACCTCTACGGCGACGGCGAGATGTACACCTTCATGAACTCCGAGACGTTCGACCAGATCCTGGTCCGCCGGGAAACGATCGCGGATGCTCTCCCGTACCTCAAGGAGAACGACGACGCCCAGATGATCATCTACGGCGACGAAGCACTGGGGATCGAGTTGCCGGCCGCCGTCGAGTTGCTGATCACCGAGTCCGACCCCGGCGTGAAGGGCGACACCGCGCAGGGCGCGACGAAGCCTGCCACACTCGAAACCGGGCTCGTCGTCAATGTCCCGCTGTTCGTCGGGCCGGGCGACAAGATTAAGGTCAACACTGCCGACGGGCGCTATATCGAGCGCGTGAAGGCGTAGCGAGGCCGTCCGAGGGAGTCCTCGATGCCGCCCGAGGCACGTCCGGTCTGGCAGGTTGCGCGCTACTTGCGCGAGTTGCTGGAGCGGGACCCAGCGTTGGCCGACCTGTGGATCGGTGGCGAGATCTCGAACCTCACCACCTCCTCGGCCGGCCATATCTACTTCACGCTCAAGGATCAGGGCGGCTCGCTCCGCTGCGCCTACTTCCGCAATAGCAACATCCGCGTGCGGATGAAGGAGCCGATACGCAACGGCGACGCCGTGATCGTGCACGGCAAGATCGAGTTCTACCCACAGGGCGGCACCCTCCAGTGCATCGTGGACTTCGCGCAGCCCGCGGGAGTCGGCGCGCTGCAGGCGGAGTTCGAGCGCCGCCGGGCACGTTTCGAGGAGGACGGCCTCTTCGACCCCTCTCGCAAGCGGCGGCTCCCGCAGTTCCCCCGCACGATCGGCGTGGTCACCAGCCAGACTGGTGCCGCTTACCACGACATCACGACTGTCCTCGCGCGCCGCTGGCCGATGGCGATGATCCTGTTTCGACCGACCCCGGTGCAGGGGGAGGAGGCGGCGATTGAAATCGCGGAGGCCGTGCGCAGCATCGGGATCCACCGGAAGGCCGAGGACAGGCCAGACGTAGTGATCGTGGGCCGCGGCGGTGGTTCTGCGGAAGACCTCTGGGCGTTCAACGAGGAGCCCGTGGTCCGGGCCATCCACGGTTGCCCGGTGCCAGTGATTTCCGCGGTCGGCCACGAAACGGACATCAGCCTGGCCGACCTTGTGGCTGACGTGCGCGCGCCAACGCCGTCCGCGGCTGCTGAACTGGCTGCCCCCGACCGGATCGAAGTCGCGCGCGCCGTCCAGGCGCTCGAGGCCACGGTGCATGCCCGTGCCCGGCAGCGAACCGGCATGGCACGTGATGCCTCCTATCGCCTCTCGAGCCGGATGGAACGGCTGCTACCCGACACACACCAGTGGCAGCGACGCGTGGCGGCACACGCGGACGGCATGGCCCACCTCGCCCACCGTTCAGCCCGGGAGGCGCGCGAGGCGACGGCGGGCCTGGCGGCACGCGTGCAGGCGCTCTCCCCGCAGGCCACGCTCGCCCGTGGGTACGCGCTCGTGTCCTCTGGCGGCGCACCGGCCTCGCGGGCCGCGAGCGTCGCGGCGGGTGCAGAGATCGAGGTGCGCTGGGCGGACGGCGCCCGCAGCGCCATCGTGAGTGCCACGGCCGACGGCGCTTCCGCGGGGGGCGGGGTAGGCTCAGACGCATGACCGCGATCGAACCTGAGCGTCCAGATGCCCTGCAGGCCGCCTTTGCCTTCGACGAGGGGGACGGCTTCGAGGCGATCTACACCCGCCTTGAGGGCGTCACGCGGCGACTAGAAGAGGGGGGGTTGACCCTCGATCAGACGCTCGCCCTCTATGAGCAGGGCATCGCGCTCTCCCGCCGGGCCCAGTCGCTCCTTGAGGCCGTAGAGCAGCGCATCGAGGTGCTCCGCCAGGGCGGCGACTAGGTGATGCAGTCGTGACGCTTCGTGTTGGCTGGTACACCACCGGGCGCGGCGCCGGTTCACGCGGGCTGTTCGAGGCCGTACGTGCGGCGATCGACACGGGGCGCCTCGACGCGGAGTTCGCCTTCGTCTTCTGCAACCGTGAGCCCGGCGAGGATGCCGCGACCGATGCATTCTTCGAGGTTGTGCGCACTGCGGGCATCCGGCTGGTCACCCTGTCCTCGGTACGGTTCCGCCGGGAGCACGGCGGGGCGCGATCGCGTCCAGGCGAACCGCTTCCGGCGTGGCGCGAGGCCTACGACGCGGAGGTCGCCCGCCTCGTGGCGCCTCACCAGGCGGAGATCGGTGTGCTGGCGGGCTACATGCTGATCTTCACGGCCCCGTTTGTCCGGACCCACCGCCTGCTCAACCTCCATCCGGCACTGCCGGGCGGCCCTACCGGGACCTGGCGCGAGGTGATCCGCGAACTCATCCGCTCCGGCGCCACCGAAAGCGGAGTCATGGCACACCTCGCGATCCCAGAGGTCGACATGGGTCCTGTCGCAGCGTTCTGCCGGTACCCCATCCATGTCGCGCCGGGAGCCGGTGGACGTACCGACGCAGAGGTCGAGGCCTCCGCGGAGTTCGCTGCCATTCGGGAGGCGGGATTGCGCCGGGAGGCCGCGTTCCTCGTCGCCGCCCTGCAGGCAGAAGCGGAGGGGCGACGGGCCACGGACGGGCCGCTGGACCTCACAGGCGAGGTAGAAGCCGCCGTCGGGGGAGGCACCTGAGGGTGCTGGCGGGCCCGCATCCCGCCGGGGTACGCTCCCCGAGCACCTGGTCGGCCAGCCACACGCGCGAGGAGCATCCGTGAGCCTGATCCCCGCCAACCGGAGCCTCGTGCCCGTGCGCCGCTCCCTGCCGGCCCCTCGGGCCGTTGGAGTTGCCGTGGCGCGCCGTGTGGCACCGTTGGTGGTGGCCTCGGCGGCCACTGTCCTCGCCTCAATGGCCGCGGAGCGAGCGCTGGCCAGCCTGGCTATGCGTGCGATGGGCGGGGCTGGGGAGCGCCTGATCACCCCCCGGGAGCGCGCCACAGCCACCCGGCGCACGGTCGTCGTCATGGAGACGACCGTCGTCGAACGGGTGCGCCGCCGTCGCTGAGCCGCCCATGCCCCCAACTGCATCGGAGCCTGAGCCTGGCCTCCAACGCCTGCAGAAGGTGTTGGCCAGCACCGGGATCGGGGGGAGACGGCCCGCTGAGGCGTTGATCGCTGCGGGACGCGTTACGGTGGACGGCGTCGTGGCCACGCTCGGGACCCGAGTGGACCCGGCCCGCGCCCTGATCGCCGTCGATGGCCGCCCGCTTCGGTTTGACACGCGGGGTGGGGCCGGGCAGGCACCTGTCACGCTCGCGTTGCACAAGCCGTTCGGAGTAGTCGTGACCACCTCGGACGAACGCGGGCGGGCCACCGTGTTCGACGTGCTGCAGCAGGCGATGCCCGCGATCCCGCCAGGGCTGCGTTACGTCGGCCGCCTCGACCGGGACACGACCGGACTCATCCTATTGACGACGGACGGCGAACTCGCAAACCGGCTCACGCACCCCCGCTACCACGTGGAAAAGGTCTACGAAGCGATCGTGGATGGCGAATTGACGGACGCCTCACTCACGCGACTCCGGCGCGGCGTCCAACTGGACGACGGCATGACGGCCCCGGCGGACGTCGCTCGGCTGGCGAACGGGGTGATCCGGATCGCGATCCACGAGGGCCGCACCCGCCAGGTGCGCCGGATGTTCGAGGCAGTGGGAGTGCGGGTCAGGCGCCTGCGCCGCATCGCGGTGGGGCCCGTACGCCTCGGCAACCTGCGCGAGGGAGAGGTGCGTCCGCTCACCGATGTCGAGGAGCGGGCGCTGAGACACCGCACGCGGCTCGACCAGAAATAGCCCCGGGTGGCCGCACGGCGGGCCGGTACCTATGATCCCGGTCACCGAAACAGACGAGGGGGCGCCTGATGCCGGGCATCACCGGGGCGGAATCGCTCGCCCGCTGCATCGCCATCGACGGCCCCACGGCCTCCGGCAAGAGTGCTGTCGGGCGGGCGCTCGCCGAGGCCCTGCGGGTCGGCTTCTTTGACACCGGCCTGATGTATCGCGCCTGCACGCTCGCCGTGATGCGGGCGGGCACTCCGCTCACGGATGAGAGAGCCGTCACTGCCCTCGTCTGCTCCCTCCCTCTGGACATGCGCTGGCCAGAACCTACCGAGCCCCACGTCTACCTGGACGAGGTGGACGTGACCACACTGCTGCGCACTCCCGAGATCGAGGCCACTGTGTCACTGGTCTCCCGCATCGAGGACGTGCGTGCCGAACTCGTGCGGCGCCAGCGCGCGATCGCCGAGCGGGAGCCGGTGGTGATGGCCGGCCGCGACATTGGCACACGTGTGCTGGTGGAGGCGAGGACCAAGATCTTCCTGGATGCCTCGAGCGAGGTACGTGCCCGCCGGCGGCTCGGCGAGGAACTCGACTCCGGACGCAACTCGACGTTCGACGAAGTGCTGGTCGCCACGCGCCGCCGCGACGAACTGGACAACACCGGACACCGCGCGCTGCGCCCTGAGCAGGCGGCGCCAGGCACCCTCGTCATCGACACCGACATGCTCGGCATCGACGATGTGGTCGCCCGTTGCATCGAGGCGTACCGACGCCTGAACCCGGGCGTCTGACGATGGCGCAGGTGAAGCGACGGCTGCTCCCCCTCGCCTACTGGGCGAGCACCTGGGCGATGCGTGGCCTGCTGACGGTGTTCGCCCGGTGGGAGGTCGTGGGCGCGGAGCGAGTCCCGGCCACGGGCCCGCTCATCTTCGTCTCGAACCATGTGCATATCATCGACCCACCGCTCGTCGCCGCTTCGGCCCGGCGTCGGGTACACCCGATGGCGAAGCGTGAACTGTTCGAAGTGCCCGTGATCGGCTGGTGGTTCTGGCTGTGGGGGGCCTTCCCCGTCCGGCGCTTCTCCGGGGACATGGGCGCGCTGCGTGTAGCCCGGAACTACCTCCGCAACAACGAAGTGGTCTTGATGTTCCCGGAGGGGACGCGTTCTCGGGGGGCGGGGATGCGCCCGGCATTGCCCGGTGCGGCCATGGTCGCCGTCCTCGCGAAGTCACCAATTGTGCCGGTGGCCATCACTGGTTCGCGCATCGCGATCCCAGCGGTCTTCTGGCAGTGGGCGCTGCGACGACGGCCGCACATCCGCGTGGAGTTTGGCGAGCCCTTCGTGATGGAGGGCCACCGCGCAGACAGCAAGGGCGCCGAGGGGGCGACGGATGCGATCATGCGCCGCATCGCCTCGATGCTCCCGGAGGAGTACCGCGGCGCGTACGGCGCCGGCAGCGAAGGCCAGATCGTCGTCGCCCGGGTCCGCGACCGGAACAGTCCCGGGGCCACATCGGACAGAGGAGCCGACAACCCGTCCGAGGAGGCACCGCCCAAGGGGGAGTAGGCTGGTAGCGGGCCCCCTCGGGAGACGTGTCTGCGGGTGTGCCGTACACTTTCTCCGGGCGGGGTGGCACTCAGGAGTGACACCCCATGTGTGGAATCATCGGTTACACGGGCAGTCGCCCGGCGGGCCCCATCATCCTCGATGGCCTCCGGTGCCTCGAATACCGCGGCTATGACTCTGCTGGCATCGCCCTGTTCGGCGACCATCAGGACTTTTACGTCGCCCACGCCACCGGCAAGCTCGATGCCTTGTTGCAGCGCGTGGAGGGAACCTTGCCCCCGGCTATCGCGGGGCTCGGCCACACCCGATGGGCCACACACGGCGAGCCGGCCGACCGCAACGCCCACCCACAACTGGATCCAGACGGCCGGATTGCCGTGGTCCATAACGGGATCATCGAGAACTTCGAGGCGCTCCGAAAGCAATACGCGCGGGGGATCTTCCGATCTGAGACGGACACCGAGGTCCTCGCGCACATGCTGGCGGGGCGCATCGAGGCCGGCGAGGATCTGCTGGACGCCGTGCGCAGCGTCGTCGCTGAAGCGTCCGGCGCCTACTCGTTGATCGCCGTCGATTCGCATGATCCCGGCCGCCTCGTCGCCGCGCGGATCGGCAACGCCGGCGGGATCGTCGTCGGCGTGGGCGAGCACGAGAACCTCGCTGCGTCCGACCTGAATGCGCTGCTGCCGCACACTCGCCAGGTTGTCTTCATCGAGCCTGGCGAATTCGCAGACATTCGCGCGGAGGCGGTCCGCTACGTCGACGCCGCCGGGCGGGACCTTGTGAAGACGCCGGAAACGCTGCCGTATGACCCCGTTGCTGCGGCCAAGGGCCCCTACAAGCACTTCATGCAGAAAGAGATCTTCGAGCAGCCGGCGGCGGTGCTCGATGTCCTCCGTGGGCGCTACTTCCCGGACGGCCACATCGACATGTCGGACGGCGTGCCGTTCGACGCGGCGTGGGCGAAGCAGATCAACCGCGTGGTCCTCGTCGGCATGGGGACATCGATGCACTCCGCGATGGTCGGCCGCCACTACATCGAACGGTTCGCCCGCATCCCGGCCGAAGTGGATAACGCCGCGGAGTTCAGGTATCGCCGCCCTGTGCTTGACTCGCACACGCTCGTGATCTCGATCGCCCAGTCCGGTGAGACGGTGGACACGCTCGCCGCGATGGACGAGGCGAAGCGCGCGGGCTGCCCGCAGATCACCATCTGCAACACCCCGGGGTCGCAGACCACGCGCGTCGCTGACGGGACGCTCCTGATGCGCGTCGGCCCGGAGATCGCTGTCGCCTCCACCAAGACGATGCTCGCCAGCATGCTGCTATTGCACGGACTGGCGCTGTACCTCGGGCGGCTGCGGGGCACGCTCGACGCCGAGGTGGAGGCCGAGCAGGTGCGGGCGGCACTGCAACTTCCGCGCGCCGTCGGCGAGGCCCTCGAAGCCGCAGGCCACGTGGAACGGATCGCGATCAAATACGCTCAAGTGGAGGACTTCCTCTTCCTCGGGCGCGGCCTTGGCTTTCCGGTCGCCCTGGAGGGCGCCCTGAAGTTGAAGGAAGTCTCGTACATCCACGCCGAGGGGTACGCCGCAGGTGAGATGAAACACGGGCCGATCGCCCTGATCGACGAACGCATGCCCACGCTCGCCATCGCCCCGCGCGACGAAGTGTTCGACAAGATGCGCTCGAACATCGAACAGGTCCGTGCTCGCCGCGGTGAGGTGATCGCCATGGTGTCGCAGGGTGATCACAGCCTCGACGGCATCGCCTCCGACATCATCGAACTACCGGAGATCGAGGCTTGCCTGGCGCCGATCGTGAGCGTCGTGCCACTACAGCTGCTCTCCTACTACATCGCCACCGAGCGAGGCGCCGATGTGGACCAGCCCAGGAACCTCGCCAAGACCGTCGTCGTGGAGTAACCACGCGCTCGAGAGCCCGTGCGGCTTCGGGGGGGACGGCGTCGGGCAACCGGCGCCGTCCTGTTTCTCCACAGCGACTCGACCCCCCAGGGAACGCCGAACGGAACACTGTCGTTGACCATTCGGAGGCCAGATGCGGCCCGACGAGCGGAGGCCTGAGTGAACTGTGCTGAGTGCGGCAAGCCCCTGAACCCTCGACGGGCGCAGTGCGATTTCTGTGGGGCACCGGCGCCCGAAACGGCCCCCAATAGCCTGGAGCAGGCCGTGGAGCGCGCCCGAGGCGCCGTCCTGGCCGTGGGGGGACGGGTCAGCAGCATGCGTCCGCCTGCCCGCCCCGCGCCGGAGCGGACGGAGTCTGCAAGTGGATCGGGGCTCGAGGAGCGAGGCGAGGGTCTCGGACGCCGTCGTCCGCCCTGGAGGACGTTGCAGCAGATCGTGCCCGTGCTCGGGATGCTCCTCCTTGGAATCGCGGTCGTGGCCCTCCTCGCCACCCGTGAGGGTGCCGATCCGTCACAGGCCGAGCTGGAGAGCGCCCGGGCCGCCGCAGAGCAGAGCCTGGCCCGTCAGGGCGAACTGCAGGCCGAACTGAACGCCGCCCAGCGCCGGGCGAGCGAGGCCGAGGACGCTCGGACCCGGGGGCTGTCTGAGGCGGAGGCGCGAGTGACGAAGGCAGAGTCCGATTTGAGAAGCGTCCGCGACCAACTCACTCGCACCGAGACCGACCTCGCCACGCAGAAGGAGGCGGCCCAACGGCTGGAGCGGCGCGTACAGGCCCTCGTCGAGTGTCTCGATGGGACGAACGTCGCCCTGCAATTCGGGCGTACGGGCGCATGGGGCCCAGCCGACCGAGCGATGTCGGCCGTGGCTGGAGCATGCTCAGACGCCCAGACGCTGCGCTAACAGCTGGTGCACACCGCGCCGCGCGGAACTCGACCCTACGCGTGCGCGAGCGCTGCCTGGGCGGCCGCTAGCCGGGCAATCGGTACCCGATAGGGTGAGCAGGACACGTAGTCCAGGCCGGCCTCGTGGCAGAAATGGACACTCGGCGGATTGCCACCGTGCTCGCCGCAGATACCGACCTTCAGGCCGGGCTTCGTCGTCCGGCCCTTCTCGATGGCGATCCGGATGAGGCCACCCACGCCCTCGCGGTCCAGTTCCACGAATGGGTCCCGCTCCAGGACGTGCTGCTTGAGGTAAGCGGGCAGGAAACGGCCGGCGTCGTCACGCGAGAGGCCAAACGTCGTCTGCGTCAGGTCATTCGTGCCGAACGAGAAGAAGTCGGCGTGTAGAGCAATCCGGTCAGCGACCACGCACGCCCGAGGCAGTTCGATCATCGTGCCGACCGTGTATGGGACCTGAGCCCCGCACTCGCGCTGCACCTGCTCGACGATCTCCGTCGTCAGGTTGCGCAGCGTGGCGAGTTCCGCCTCCACCCCCACAAGCGGGATCATGATCTCCGGGTGGACGTCCACGCCCTCCAGCTTGAGGGCGCAGGCGGCCTCGGTGATCGCCCGCACCTGGACCTCGTAAATCTCCGGGTAGGTGATGGCGAGGCGCACGCCGCGATGGCCGAGCATGGGGTTTGCCTCACGCAGCCCCTCGACGCGCCGCTCCACCTCGGCGACGCGGAGGTTGAGCGCTTGCGCCAGTTCCGCAATCTCCGTCGCGGTGTGCGGGAGAAACTCGTGCAGGGGCGGGTCGAGCAGGCGGATCGTCACCGGGAACGGTGACATCGCACGCAGGATGCCGGAGAAGTCCTCGCGCTGGTACGGCAGAATCTTCGCGAGCGCGGCGCGGCGTTCCTCCTCCGTCTGCGACAGGATCATCTGGCGCACCGCGAGGATGCGGTCCGCGCCGAAGAACATGTGCTCCGTGCGGCAGAGGCCGATGCCCTCCGCGCCGAAGGATCGCGCGCGTTCGGCGTCCTCAGGCGTGTCCGCGTTGGCACGGACGCGAAGCCGCCGCTCCTCATCCACCCAACCCATCATCCGGTCGTACTCGGGCGGGAACGAAGGCGCCTCGAGCGGCAGCGCACCAAGCATCACTTCGCCGGAGGTGCCGTCGATCGAGAGGACATCGCCCTCGCGCACGATCACGCGGCCCTGGCCCGGCACCGTGACCGTGAATTCGCGATGCGCGTAGTCGATTTCCAGGGCGGAGCAGCCGGTCACACAGCACTTGCCCATGCCGCGCGCGACGACGGCGGCGTGCGAGGTCATGCCCCCGCGGGCCGTCAGGATCGCCTGCGCGTCTTTCATGCCCTCGATGTCTTCCGGGCTGGTCTCGTCGCGCACGAGGATGACGTCCTCGCCGCGCGCCGCCCACTGCACTGCGTCGCCGGGGGTGAAAACGACTTTGCCGACAGAGGCGCCGGGAGAGGCGCCGAGGCCCGTGGCGATCACATCGCGCTTGCTCCCCGGCTGGAAGACCGGGTGCAGTAGTTCGTCGAGTTGCTCTGGGTCGAGGCGGAGCAGCGCCTCGTGCTTCGAGATCAGCCCCTCGTCCACCATGTCCACGGCAACCTTCACCATTGCCGCGCCGGAACGCTTCCCGCCACGCGTCTGCAGGATCCAGAGCCGCTGCTGCTGGATGGTGAACTCGATGTCCTGCATGTCACGGAAGTGGGACTCGAGGCGCTCGCAGGCCGCGGCGATCTCGGCGTAGGCCTGCGGCATCGACTCTTCGAGCGACACCAGGCCCGCCTTCGAGTCCGCCTTCAGGATCGGCTGCGGCGTCCGCGTCCCCGCGACCACGTCTTCGCCCTGTGCGTTGACGAGGAACTCGCCGAAGATCCGGCGCTCACCAGTCGACGGGTTGCGCGTGAACAGGACGCCCGTCGCGCAGTCGTCGCCCAGGTTGCCGAAGACCATGGCCTGCACGTTGACGGCGGTCCCCCAGGAGTCCGGGTAGCCGTGCATCTGGCGATAGACGGCCGCGCGGGGGGTTTCCCACGAGTTGAATACGGCGCCAATGGCACCCCACAACTGCTCCGTGGGGTCCTCTGGGAATGGCTTGCCGGTCCGTTCAAGCACGAGCGCCTTGAACTCAGCGACCAGTTCCTTCAGCGCGGCGGCATCCAGGTCCGTGTCCACGGCGACGCCGCGTGACTTCTTCTTGGCTGTGAGTAGGACCTCGAACGGGTCATGGTCAGTGTCGCTGGCCTTGCCGACGCCGAGGACCACGTCCCCGTACATCTGGACAAAGCGACGGTAGGAGTCAAAGACGAAGCGCTCATTCCCTGAGCGCTTCGCGAGGCCGGCGGCGGTGACGTCGTTGAGGCCGAGGTTGAGGATGGTGTCCATCATGCCGGGCATGGAGACCCGTGCTCCTGAGCGTACGGATACGAGGAGTGGGTTGTCCGCGTCACCAAACCGCGCGCCCACTTCCTCCTCGACCTTGCGCAGGCCCTCGAGCACCTGTGGCTCCAGGCCTTCGGGGTAGGTCCGGCCCAGGGCGTAGAAGGCGTTGCAGACCTCGGTAGTGATGGTGAACCCCGGGGGCACCGGGATGCCCAGGCTGGACATCTCTGCGAGGCCGGCGCCCTTCCCGCCCAGGAGGTCGCGGAGGCCGCGCCCATCCGACGTCTGACCCTTGCCGAAGAAGTAGACCATCCGCTCGCTGAGGCGAGGAGCGTCGCTCTCCTTGGTCGTGGTGGTCATCGGGCGCACCTTCCACTCGCGGGGCAATAGCGCCGTCCCCGGCCATACCGGCGATGCGACGGAGATCCGCCGAATCTAGATTCCGTGGGGAGGCGCACTGTCCTCGGACCCTGCCAGCCGCACCGGCAGGGTCGACCCTGTGAGTATACGGCGGGTGGGGGTTCAGTCGAGGGTGAGGAGCGGTTTGGTATCACCTGATGAACCATTTCGATACGGTGATGCAATGAGTGTCGACCCAGCCAGCCTCCATCGCTTCCGCGAGCAGATGGCCGCCCGTGAGGCGTCCCTGCACGTCCTCGCCGCTCGCGAGGCGTTGGCGACGCGAAGCGCGCCGGAGGCTCCGGATCCCATCCGTCTGGCCTTCCAGGTTGACCGCGACCGGATCATTCACACCCGCGCGTTCCGCAGGTTGAAGCACAAGACGCAGGTCTTCGTGCACCCGGACTCGGATCACGTGGTCACGCGGATGACGCACACGATCGAGGTACAGCAAGTCGCCCGGACGATCGCGCGCGCCCTGAACCTCAATGAGGATTTAGCGGAGGCGATCGGCCTGGCCCACGACCTCGGCCACACACCCTTCGGGCACGCCGGGGAAGAGCAGTTGGCGGCCCTGCTCCCCGAGGGGTTTCGGCACAACGAGCAGTCGCTGCGGATCGTGGACCGGCTCGAAGACGGCGGCCGGGGGTTGAACCTCACCGATCAGACGCGCGAGGGGATCCTCAAGCACTCGAAGACGCGCGACTCGGTGGCGTCCGAGGCATGGGGGTTCGCCTCCACCCTCGAGGGTCAGATCGTGAAACTCGCAGACTCGATCGCGTACCTCAACCACGACATCCAGGACGCCATCCGTGCGGAATTGATTGCGGAGTCGCAGTTGCCGGACAAGGCACGCGCGGTCCTCGGAAGCACGCACGGGGCGCGAGTCGCGACCCTCGTTATGGACTGCGTCGTTGCCTCTGCGGAGACGCTTGGGTCCGCTGTTCCGCGGGTCCGCCTCTCTGACGAGGTCCTGAGTGCCACGGACGTCCTGCGCGAGTTCATGTTTGAGCGTGTCTACCTCCATCCGGCCGTACTCAAGGAAGCGGAGCGCGGCCAGCAGGTCGTGGAGGCGCTGTTTGGGTACTACGAGTCTCATCCCGCGCATATCCCCGGCTGGTCGCTCCCGGAGGATCCGCCGTGGCGTCGAGCATCGGACTACGTCTCGGGGATGACAGACGGCTACGCGCTCTGGCAGGCCCACGCCCTCGGACTCATCCGATAGGGAGTCATGCATAGCCGCCGGGAAGCGTGCTGCCTAGACTGACAATCACGGCTGGGGCCGGAGGCACGGACGATCAGCACACCTCGACCACCCACCATCGCCGCCGCGGGCGTCCTCCTGGTTGCCGCGGGTGCGATCGCAGTCGTCCTCTTCGCCGACCGCCGTGGCGGAGGCACTGTCCAGGCTGAACCCGCCGTGGCCACGCCTGCCGTGTCCGTCGCGCGGCTGGCAACCACCTCGAACCTGTATGCACGCCCCGCACGAGCCTCTGAACTGGTCGCCGTGATCCCGGCTGGCCGCGAGGCGCGCGTCACGGGGCGCACCGAGGACGCGGCGTGGCTCCGTGTCGTGTATCCACCGCAGTCGAGCCTGGAGGGCTGGGTGCCGCGGGCGAACTTCGTCGCTGCCACTGTCCCAGACCTCACCTCCATGCCGGCGCTTGCACCTGAGACGGTCAGCAGCACGGGCGGAAGGGGGACCGGCACCGGCGATGGGGAGTTGTTGCCGGACCTCACGGTCGCCAGCGCGGACGTCCAGCCCAACGGCAACCTTGCCGTGCGGATCACGAACGAGGGCCGTGCTCCGTTCGCTGGGAGGACCGGGCTCCAGGTGTCGGGTGCGGACGGCGAGATCCTCGGTGTGCTCGACGTGGACCTCACGGAGAGCCCGCTCGTGCCCGGCCGCTCGGCCTCGGTCAACACGGGCATCCAGGTCCGGCGAACTGGCCTCTTTGTGATCGAGGTGGATCGCGGTAACCAGGTCAAGGAGTCCGGCGAGTTCAATAACATCCGTCGAGTGCTCCTCGTCGGTGTGGGGGGGACGCCATGACGGGGCGTCCCGACGAGCCGTTGGACGACCTTCTGCACGATGGGCCACACGACCTCGATCATGACCTGGAGGTGGTGGCGGACGCGGCGCGCGCTGCCGAGCAGCGCGAGCGGGGGCGCGGGGGGTGGTTCCTCCTGGGGGGCGCGGTCCTCGCGCTCATGCTGGCAGTGCCGGTGGTGCTCACGAGGACTGATTGGCTGCCGTTCGAGTTGCCGTCCCGCGACGCACAGCCGGCGCCGGCGGTGGGGCCGAGCCTGCGGCGGGACGCCCCGCTGCGCTCCGAACCTCGAGCTGATGCGAACATCCTGATCCGGCTGGATGCTGGGACGCTACTGCGCCTGGTGGGACGGACCGCCGACGGCAAGTGGGTCGCGGCGGCAGCCGACGACCGCCCCGACCTCGTCGGTTGGCTACCTGCGGACGCGCTGCAGGGCGTCGACCTCTCCGCGCTCACCACGGTGACGGCAGACCGGACGGCGACAGCCACAGCTTCTGCCCCGACCGGCCCGTCTGACCGGCCCGATCTCCGGCTGGAGTCGGCCTACTCCAAGGACAATCGGCTCTACATCTCAGTGCTCAATGCGGGACCTGCGGACGCGAGGGGAACCATCCTCGCCTCGGTGGACGGGGCGCCTCCCGTGCCGCTGGAGGGAAAGGCGGACGAGGGGTTGCGAGCCGGGCAGCGCATCCAGGCGGCCGTCCGTGATGTCTACGTCCAGATCCGGGGCAGCGTCACCGTGACCGTGGCGCTCGACCCGCCCGTGACCGAAGTGGACCAGACTAACAACCGGTTCAGCGGGATCGTTGAGCCGGACCTTCCAGCCGACCTCGAGCTCACCACCGTCGAACGCGGCGGCGCCGGGCTGGTGGTGTCCGTGAAGAACCGCAGCACGATCCCAATCACAGGCTCTTACACGATCACCGTCCGAGAGCCGCTGCCCAGCACACGTCTCCTCGGCCGGCTGGAGCAGACCGGGACCATCGAGGCTGGCGCGACCGCCTCGGTCACCTTCCCCGACCTGCGGGAGGTCGACGTCACGCGCATCCTGGTCACCCTTTCGACCGACGCGATCCAGGACGCGGTCCTGGGCAACAACACCTACCCCCGCTAGTGAGGCATGCATGATCGAACCAGCCCTGCGTACCGCCCTCGGCCTGCGACTGGATACCGCACGCGCGGCGTTGCTGGGCGCCCTTGAAGGGCTGACCGAACGCGACTTTGCCACTGACCTCGGCGGAGGGGAGACGGTGGTACGGATGCTGGCGCAGCTGGCGAGCGCCGAACATGCCGCGGTAGTGCAGGCGGGCGGCGTCGGCGCCCATGGGGTGGCGACTGAGCGCCCCCTCCCGCCGCAGGTGGTCCATGACCTCGCGGGCGCGCGGTACCGGATGCACCGCACGCTGGAGGCCGCCGAAGCCGACCCGGCGGCCCTGACACACCTGGTCGAGACGGTCGAGCGCCTCGAATCGACCGCTGCGGAGCGCATTCGGGCCCGCCCACCGGCGCCGCCGCCGCCGCCTCAGATCCCGGTGATCCAGAAATAACCGGTCAAACCCCCAGATTCCGTGCCGTTCGGGCGTAACGGATACCCCGCGCTGGTGTCGTAGTAAGTACCCATGAGTGTCATCGACGACGTCAAAACCCGCCTCGATATCGTCGAGGTTGTCTCCGGGTATGTGC
>CAZVNJ010000026.1:0-30985 GCA_964628985.1 uncultured Dehalococcoides sp. | reverse complement strand
GCGTCAGGAGTACGGCGAACTGCGGTTCCTGCTGGCCAAAGGCGCGCGTGAGCGTCGTAAGTACTTCTCGGTCTCGCACGCCGTCCTCGGGGTTGGCCTGCGTTGCCAAGCAGCGCACGACCGGCCGCTCTACCTTGAACTCGACCTCGCCAATCCGCACGTGTCCCGCCCATCGGTGCTCCGCCCATGCGTCGAGCCCTTCGATGGCGACGTTCGATCGAAAGCGCCGCTCGTCGAGGGAAGCGTCACCGAGGGCGGCACCGAGTGCCTCAAGGCTCGCGCGTCCATGGGCGGTGACGAAGCCTCCAGTACGGTCCTGGTAGCGGGGCGTGACGCCGTCACCGATCAACTGGAGTGGGAGCCGGCCGGGACGCGTGAGGTCGATGGCCTCCGGAAGCGTACGCACGAACGCGGCGACCGCTTCCGCAAAGCGCGCGCGGCCTTCTTCGTCCAGGCCCACTTCGAGCAGGGGCCGTCCATCGAGGGAGAGCGCGAGGCGTCGCGCGGAATCGTCGTAGCGCAGGGAGAGGCGGGCGAGGCCGGGCGTGTTCATCAGCGTGACGAACTGCTGCTTGGGCCACCAGTCTTCACCGTTCACCTGCCAACGGGGCTCACCCGCGTCCCCGAAACGCAGCCCCAGCACTCGGTCGCCGGCCACACGGTCGTGGAGGATGGTCAGTGAGTCGCACGACTCCGGCGTGAACCCCTTGACCGGGTGCCGGTAGAGGGCGACGACGCGCGGCTGGTCCATTCAGTGCTCCTCGGCTGGCAGTCTATCCTCGGATACCACGAGGAGGCGGACGATGGCCACCGTCGAGGAGCGTTTTGGTTCGGAGTCCTACTGCTACCTGCAGACGGCAGGACGACGGTCCGGACGCACGCACGAGGTCGAAATCTGGTTTGTCGCCCGCGGGGACACTGTCTACGTGCTCAATGGAGGCGGGAAGCGACCGCCCGGCGAGAGCGACTGGGTCCTCAACCTGCGGGCAGAACCTCGCGCCACCGTGCGCATTGCGGGTGTGACGTTCGAGGGCGTCGCGCGGTTCCCGGAGGCCGGCACACCCGAGGACCTTGAGCGGCGTGCCGCGATCTTCGAGAAGTACACCGATAGCGGCTCGGGCGACCTCCGCAACTGGCGCGATACCGGGGCGCTCGTCGCCTTCGAGTTGGGTGAGGGCTAGCGCCCATGCGTACGAGCAGGCGCTCCAGTGCGCCTGATGGATTGCCCCTGGAGTGGATTCGGTGAGTCAGGTCTCCGTACCGCTGCTCAGTGAGATTGACGCGTTGCGGAAGCAACTGCGCGCAACGCTGGCGCTGACGCCCGAGGCGGCAATCGCCGCGAGGCCGCCCAGCGGAAAATGGTCGGTGCTAGAGAACGTGCGGCATCTGCTCTTCGCGGAACAGGCCCACATGGCTCGCGTACTCCGGGAGCGACCCGCGTGGAGCCCGCTCGGATATACGCCCGAGACGATGCGCCTGGCGAGGAAACTCCCTTCGGTCGCCACGGATGAGCCCACACTCGCCGAGGTCTGGGCCGAGTGGGATCGGGTCCACCGCAACATCGCGCGCCGACTGAGGAACATGCCGAACGCGGACATCGAGGCCGCACTGACGCGGAACCTGAGACATCTTCGGTCTCACACCGCACTCATCGAGCGCCTGAGTCGCGAGGCTATGAGGTCTGCGGGAAGTGAGCAGGGCTTCGCGAGACGAGGGACGGTCAGGAGCCCGCACGGATGATCGAGGAGTGCGCGTGCTTCTCCACATGCACGCGCGAGGGCAGCCGCTCCGACAGCTCCTCGACGTGCGAGATCACACCCACCATCCGGTTTCCGTCGGCGAGCGCCTCAAGGCCCTGCACAGCGAGGTCGAGCGACTCGGCGTCGAGCGAGCCGAAGCCCTCGTCGAGGAAGAGTGACTCGAGGGAGACGGCGCCGCCGGTGCCGGAGATCTCTGGCAGATGCTCGGAAAGGGAGAGGGCGAGGGCGAGCGAGGCGAGAAACGTCTCCCCACCGGAGAGCGTGCGCACCGAACGCCGGTCGTCACCGTTCTGGTGGTCCGTCACGAGGAAGTCGCCCTTCTCCGTGACGAGTTCGTAGCGCCCCATCGAGAACTGCATGAGCCGCGTCGAGGCGTCCTGCGCCAGAAGTTCCAGCGATTCGCGCAGGAGGAAGTCGACGAAGTGGTTGCTCTGCAACTCGGTGTGGAGTTCGCGGGAGAGCCGGTGGCGTGCGTCGTGCGTGGCGATCTCTGCCGTAGCGGCCTTCGCCTGTTCGACCTGCTGCTCCGCTTGCTCGATCGCCTGGCCGAGCGCCCCCGTCCGCTGGGCGGCGGCGTTCTGAGCCTCCTGGTGTTCACGCATGGCACCGGCGAGTGTCGCCTTTGCCGGCGTCCCCGCGCCGAGCACCTTCGGCCAGTCCGCGGCGACCTTCTGGTGCGCCCCCTGCTCGACCTCGCGCTCCCGCTTCAGGCGCGCCGAGCGCTGCGCCTCCGCCGCCTGCGCAGCGTCGAGGGCCTGTCGGGCCCCTGCGACGCCCTGCTCCGCCGCGGCACAGGCCGCACGGGCATCGGCAGCCGCTTGGGCCAGTTGGGCGTCACGCACCGCCGCCTGCTCGGCGGCCGCGAACGCCGCGCGCAGGGCGGCGGGGTCGCCGTCGGCCGTCCCTAGCCGGTCGAGGCGTCCCGCGGCCTCTTGCTCATGGCCCCTGGCCGTGCGCACGGCCTGCTCACTCAGCGCAACGAGGCGTTGCGCGCTGTCCGCCTCGTGCGCCGCCCGCTCGCTCGCCGTAGTCGCGTCGAGATGGGCCCGTTCGGCGGTCGCGGCGACCTCGATCGCCTTCGTGAGCGCGGCTGGCGTCGACGCCGGCTCTGCCTGGCCCGCAGGTGTAGAAGCCAGCGCTCCGAGCGCCACAGCGAAGTCCTGCCCCAGCGATCTCGCGCGCTCCGCTGCCTGCTCTGCTCGCAGCGCGCGCGCCTGTGCCTGCTCCGCGGCCTTCGCCTCGCGCGCAGCCTGCTTCGGCAGGTCGGCCGGTGTGATGCCGAGGGCGGTGACCTCGCCCTCGATGGCGGCCCGGCGGGCGGCGGCGGCGGCCAGCGCCGTTGCGCGCGCGTCCAGACGCTCGTTCGCGACGGCGCTCGTGGCCGCGGCCGTGGAGGCGGTGGCCGCCGCCTCGCGGAGGACACGCTCCGCCTCGGCGACGGCTGCCTCGGCCGAGTCGAGGTCGCCCTTGGCGTGTTTGGGGGCGGCCTTCAGGACCTCGCCACAGATAGGGCAGCGGTCGCCCTTCTTCAGCCCGCGGGCGAGCGCCGCGGCGGCGTTCGCCTGCGCGGCGGCCTCAGCGCGCGCGCGGGCGACATCGAGGGCCTTCTCGGCAGCGGCGTGCGCTTTCGTCGCAGCGGTGGCCTCGCGGGCGGACGCGCGCGCGTCGCGCGTGGCCTCGGTGTGCGCCGCCACCGCGTCGCGCTCTGCCTCGGCCTCAGCCGTGAGGCGGGCGGCGATCTGCTCGATGGCGCCCGCCCGAGTGCGTGCCGCGTCGGCCTCCTCGCGTGCGGCGGTCGCCTCGGCGGCGTGTGCGTGGGCGGCGGCCATCTGCTGGTCGCGGCCCGCGACGGCGCTCGCCGCGGCCTCTTCGAGGGCGACGCGCGCGGCCTCGGCCTTCACCTGCGCCTGCTGGAGGGTGCGCGCCGCCCGCTTCGCGCTTTGCACCGCGAGGGCGGCGGCCGCCTCGGCCTCCGCGTGGGCACGCTCGGCACCGACGAGCGCCGTGCGTGCCGCGGCGAGGTCGCGCTCCGCGGCGTCGCGCTGGTCGAGCAGGGCGACCTGCACGCGCAGCGCCTCGTGTGCCTTCGCGTCATAGGCGAGGGCGGCCCGCTCGGCATCGACTCGCGCGACCTGCTGCTGTGCGCGCTGCTCCGCCTGCTCCGCCTGCGCGAGCGCGTCTTGTGCGGACTGGAGCGCCGCGGCGGCCGCAGCGGCCTCGGTCGCCGCCTCCGCCGCTGAGCGCTGTGCTTCCTCGTAGGCGCGCCAGTGGTCGCCGAGGGCGCGCAGGGCCTCGTGGCGCGTGGCGAGCGAGGCGAGCGTCGCCTGGGCGTCCGCGAGTTCGGCGCGCAGCGAGGCGATCCGCTCTGGAGTCGCGAGGTTCAGCGATGCGACCTGGGCACGCAGAGTGTCGGCGCGCGCCTTCGCCTCGGTGGCATGGTTGCCGGCGATCTGGCGGGCGCGTTCGTAGACGTCTAGGCCGATCAACCGCGAGAGGATCTCGCGGCGGTCGGCCGGTTCGCCGCGCAGGAACGCGTCGAACGCGCCCTGCGGGAGCAGCATCGTGCGGGTGAAGGTCGGGTAGTCCATCCCAAGCAGGCGCTCGACCAGCTCCTTCACATCCGAGGTCTTGTCGGCGAGCGGCTCCCAGGCGCCGGCGGCGTCGCGGCGCTCCAGGCGCACGGCGCCGGGCCCCTTCGCGCCAGCGCGCCGGGCGATACGGAATCGACGCGCACGCGTCTCGAACTCCAGCATCACGTGCATGCTCTGTGCACCCTGCGCGAGCAGCTGGGCGACCTGCGTCCCGACGCGCGGCACGCGGCCGAAGAGGGCCCACGTCATCGCGTCGAGCAACGAGGACTTGCCGGCGCCCGTCGGGCCGGTGATCACGAACAGTCGCCGTCCCTCGAAGTCGAGGACCGCCTGATCACGGAAGGCCGTGAAGCCCTGGAGTTCGAGGCGCACCGGCTTCATGCAGGCGCCGTCGCTTCCTCCATGACCTCGCGGAAGAGCGCCACGAGGTCTTCGGCGGGGGGAGTGCCGTGCTGGCTGTTGTAGTAGCGCGCGAACTGCTCTGCAGGTGTGAGGTGCTCGAAGCTCGGTCGGGCCGTCTCCTCCGCCGCGCGCGAGACCTCGACGCGCACCTCCACGCAGTTGGCCAGCGCCTCCCGCACGCGCGGGGCGATGCCGGCCTCGTGCTGGTTCAGGCATACGACGGCGCGCAAGTGCGCGTCCGGCCGCGCGAGTCCCTGCTCGATCACCTCGTCGAGGCTCCCCCGCACCTCGATCAGCGCCTTGCCCGCCGCAAGGGGGATCGCGCGCGACTGCACGGGACGGCCTGCGTGCGCCTCGATCAGACGCACCACCTTCTGCTGCTCGCGCTCGCCGAAGTCCAACTGCAGCAGCGATCCCGAGTAGGCGGCCGGCGAGGGCGCGCCGAGGATCTCCTGCGGCTGGTGGACATGGCCGAGCGCGGTGTACTGCGCATTGGACGGGATCGCCGCGGGCGGCACGGCATAGGTCTGGCCGATGTGCAGCCGCCGCTCTGAGCCGTCCAACGTGGCGATCTGCGCCCCATCCACGAAGACGTGGGAGGCGAGGATGTTGATGGTCTCTGGCCGGAACGCTGTTGAAAGGTGCCGGTACAACTCGGCGACCTGTCCCGCGTACCCCTGGAACGCCTCCTCGCGAGATCCGAGGATCGCCTCGATGGCGGCCGCGTGACCCTCGGGCACCCAGGGGATCGCAGCGATCAGCGCCGTCTCGCCGCCGCGCTCGATGCGAATCACGCCGCCCTCGTCGGCGGCCAGCATCGACGTCTGCACGTGCACGCCAAGCAGTTCCGCCAGCCGCCCCAGCGCTTCGAGGCGGCGGGGGTGGTCGTGGTTGCCCGCGATCAGCACTACCTCGATCCCCGCGCGCACGAGGTCGCGGAGCGTGGTGTTCAGCAGCCGCTCTGCCTCGGGCGGTGGGGAAGTGGTGTCGTAAATGTCGCCGCAGACGAGGACCACATCCACCTGCTCATCGCGGGCGATCGTGCAGACCTCGGCGAGCGCCGCCTCGAACTCGGCGGAGCGGCTGCGGCCCCGGATCGTGCGGCCCAGGTGCCAGTCAGCAGTATGCAGGAAGCGCATGCCAGGCCTACTCGTCGCTCGGGTCGACGGCGTCGAACCGCCGCAGCAGTTGAGGCCGCGCGCTTGGCTCACCGTCCTGCTGCCCCGGCGCGACCTCGGCGGCGCGGGTGGCCCAGGCGGGCCAGGGGAACTCGAGCAACAGCGGCACGGGGATTTCGGGCTGTGCCACGATCATCGATCCCGGCTTGAGCAGGGCGGCCCGCTTCTGTGCCGTCGGCGTGAGGTAGCGGTACTCGTTGCGCTGGGCCTCGGCGGGGTCGAGGCGGCCGACGACGCGGAAGGCCGCGTTCGCGACGATGCGTGGCTCCACCTCGGAGGCGGTCTGCTGCGCGCCGATCAGGATCACGCCAAGCGATCGGCCACGTTCGGCGATGTCGAGCAGCGCGTCCTTGATCGGGCTGCGTCCGCTGCGTGGCGCGTACTTGTTCAGTTCGTCCACCACGACGAAGAAGGGCGCGGGGCGGTCGGACCCGGGCCGCGACTCGCGCTCCTCCATCACGCGGCGGAGCAGGACGCCGACGACGAATCGCTGCGCCCGGTCGTGCAGACGGTGGAGGTCCACGACGGTCACTTGGTGCTGGAAGGCGATCCGGTGCTTCTCCGGGTTGGCGGCGCCCTCGCCACGCACGAGCACGCCGACGTGCCTCGCGGAAGCCCGGAGCCGTCGCATGAAGGCGCGGATGGTGCCGACAGCGGCGGCGCTGTTGCCCGTGCCCGCCCACTTGAAGGCGATGTCTGAGTCGGGGTCGAGGTGCGTATCGATCGCGTCGAGCAGTTCGTCGAACGTCGTGACCTCGACGTCGTCGATCTGGACGTTGGGGCCCGCCGGGCTCAGCCGCGCCGCGATGCGCAGTTTCGCCTCGACGGCATCGATGACATAGGACATCTGCGAGGTCTCGGCGTCTGCCTCGGTGAAGAGGAAGGGGAGGTAGCCCTCCTCGCAGAACTCGCGGAGTGTCCAGAAGAAGCCGGTCACGCCCTCCTGCCTCGAACCGGTGTCGGGGAGCGGCAGGTCACCCTTGCGGACGGGAGCGAAGAAGCCTGCGGAGCCGAATGGCCCCGCGGGGAGGCCGAGCGCGGTGTAGCGCGCCCGCTCGTCGTCATTCAGGAGGACGTTCGGGCGGTCGAGGAAGAGGAGGTCCTCGCCCTTCACGTTGAAGATGAGCGCCTTCGCGTTCGCGCGACGCTCACGCAGAGACTTGCCCTCGAACAGCGAGTACAGCAAGAACGTCGCGTACGAGGTCTTCGTCGCCACGCCGGAGATGCCGGAGATGTTGACGTGCGCGCCCTTCGCGCCGTCGAGGAACTCGAGGTTGCCGACGATGGTCGACCCGTCACGCGACAGGCCGAGCGGGAACTGCTCGTCCATCCGGTCGAAGAAGAGCGCACGGTCGCGCACCGCACCCTCGGCGAGCGCGACGGCCTGGCCCGGCATCGGCGGCACGTAGATCTCGGGCTCGACGCGCGTCACGGAGACGTGGGCGGACGTCGCGTGCTGCGCCGGCAGGATGCCCTCGCGCGCCAGAGAGACATCCGAGGTGAGCGAGACACCCTCCTGCAGCGTGCGCACCTCGTCCACGATGCCGGACGTCTCGACCTCGGTCCCATCCGGGAGCGTGGTGCGGACGGTCACGACATCGTCCAACTGCAGGAACCGTGACGGGTCCACCCACACGGAGAACCCGAGGGGCGTGGAGGCCTCCGCCTCCGTGCCGAGGACGAGCCCTCGGTAGGCTGGGTCGGTGCTGTCGACGTTCATTCGACGAGCCCCCGCGCCAGATCGGTGGCCAACAGCCGGTAGATCAGGCGCCTGTCACCGAGGAGATGGGTCAGACGGGCCTCGAGGGCGCCCGTCGGCGTGAGGTTCTGCGGGGATCGTGGGTCACGGATCGGTGAGGAGGCGAGTCGCGGAAGCACGGTCGCGGTGAGGTCGGCCAGTTCGATCGCACCGGCCTTGCCGACTGCCTGCGAGCACTCGAGGCGCAGCACGCCGCCGAGCGGATGCACGGGCCCCTCCAGGTGCGCGATGCGGACATACCAGGAGTAGCGCCCGTCCCGCAGGTGGTCGCTCCCCGCGCCCTTCGCTGCGATGGTGAACAGCGGAGTGCGCTCACCGGGGAGCAGCGTGGGCAAGAGCGCGACCTCGCGAGGCGAGACGTACCACTCCTGCACGCGCTTGATGTAGCCGACGACGCGGCGCCCCGGCTGCCGCAGCCCGCGCAGCGGGCCGTCCACGAGTGTGAGCCACGACTCGTCCTCGCTCAGCCGCTCCGCGAGGCGCGCCTCGGCGTCGAGCATGGCCCGGTTCATCGCGTCGACTAGATCGTCTGCGCTGCGCGCCTGCGGCACCGCCCGGGCGCGGAAGTCGAGTCGAGCGGCGCCGGCGCGCAGGACACGGTCGGCAGCACCCTCGCCGGTATGGAGGTACTGACGCACGACCTCGCATGCCTCGTCCACGACGCGCGCTGCGGCGGGCTCGCAGGCGACGACGCCGACAGCGAAGGAGGCGAAAAGCCCGAAGGCCGGCACGCCATCGAGGTCATCGTCCAGCGCGTGGGCCTCGGCACGCCGGACGCCATCGACGATCCGCACGCGCAGCGGAGGGGCGCCTGCGGGGGTCACGGGGGCCCAGGTGTCGCGCTCGGCGCGCACGTCCACATCGCCCCGGTCCGCCTCGGCGGGTTCCGTGGTGTCCATGCGCATCGCGGTGCCGTATTCCGGCGACCACGGGAGCAGGCGGACGGGCATGCGTCGGTCCGATGTCCTGGGGAGACCGGGCGATTGTACCCGTGAACTGAGGTTCCGCACATCCGTTCGGCTGTTCGCGTGGGGGTCGGGACTACCATCCTCCGGCTGATGGAGGTGTCCGATGCGCCTGGGACTCACGGCTGGCATGGGTGACGACTGGCGAGAGAGCCTGAAGAAGGTCCAGATCGCCGAGGATCTCGGCTACGAATGGGTCTCGACCGGCGAGGCGTGGGGGCCGTCTGCGATCCCCTGGCTCGCGACGATCGCCACGAACACCTCGAAGATCACCATTGGCACGACGATCCTGAACGTCTACTCCCGCACGCCCGCGGCGGTCGCACAGGACTTCGCCACGCTGGAGCAGCTGTCCGGCGGGCGCATGGCACTCGGTCTCGGATCCTCCGGCGAGTTCGTGATCGAGCACTTCCACGGCGTGCCGTTCAAGCAGCCACTGCGACGGCTGCGCGAGTACATCGAGATCTTCGACATGTTGATCGCCGGCGAGCCGCTCAACTACGAGGGCGAGATCTTCACGCTGAAGCGCGACTTCCGCCTGAACTACGAGCGCCCGAGGACGAAGGTGCCGACCTACGTTGCGGCGATCACGCCGAAGTCGATCCGTCAGACCGGCGCCATCGCGGACGGGATCCTCCCCATCCACTGGCCGAAGCAGCACTTCGAGTCCCTGCGCGCGGACCTCCGCGCGGGCGCCGCGGCCGCCGGCCGGCCCGCGGACCGCACCTTCACGATCGCGCCGTACACGAAGGTCTCCGTCCTCGACGGTTCCTCCGAGGACGAGGCGCTGTGGCGCGAGGGCCGCCGCCTCATCCAGTACTACGTCAACCGGATGGGCGTCTTCTACTGGCAGATGCTGGAGCGCAACGGCTTCGCTGACGAGGTGGCGCGCTCGAAGGCAGCATGGGCGGCACGCGACGCCGAGGGCTCCATCGCCGCCATCTCGGATGACATGGTCCGTGCCTGCCAGGTGATCGGGCCAATCGACGAGGTGCGGGCGCAACTGAAGGAGCGCGCCGAACTTGGCGCCGACCTCCAGATCCTCTACATGCCGCCGGGCGACACGAAGGAAGTCGGCCGCTGGTTGGAGTCCGTGCTTCGCTAGCGCCCGAGTGCCGCTGTCCGGTGGCCGCGGTAGGCTCGACCGATGAGCGCTCGACCGACTGACCTCTTCGAGGACGGTGCCGACCGTGCCGGCTATGTCCAGGCCATGTTCGGCGAGATCTCGCCGCGCTATGACCTGATGAACCGTGTGATGACGGTGGGCCAGGATCAGGGCTGGCGGCGTCGCGCGGCACTCGCCGTGGTACAGGCGGGCGACACCGTCGTGGACGCCGGCACCGGCACGGGAGACCTCGCCCTCGCATGCATCGACGCCGGTGCGGCCCAGGTGATCGGCCTCGATTTCGCCCGTCCGATGCTGCTGCGGGCCCGGTCCAAGGCCGAGGGCAGCCCTTTCGGCCTCGCAGGATTCGCGCTGGGCGATGCGACGAGCCTGCCCCTCCCGGACAGCAGCGCGGACGTGTGGTGTTCCGCCTTCGTCGTCCGCAACATCCCGGACCTGGACGGCGCGCTTCGTGAAGCTGCACGGGTGCTGAGGCCTGGTGGCAGGGTGGCGATCCTGGAGATCCCCCGGATGGACCGAGGCTGGTTGCGCCCATTCGCGCGGTTCCACTTCAACCAGGTCGTGCCACGGCTGGGACGCCTGATCTCCGGGCACCGCAGCGCCTATACATATCTCCCTGTGTCGGTGGATCATTTCCTCACACCGCGGGAGTTCACCGCTCGACTGCGCGCCGCCAGGTTCGAAGTGACTCAGGTGCGGCGACTGATGTTCGGGACCGTCGCGATGCATATAGCGCGCAAGCCATTGGAGTGACTGGAGGCTCCCATGAAGTACGAGCACACCATCGATATCGCCGCTCCCACCGACACCGTCTGGCGCATCCTCGCGGACGTTCAGCATTGGCCGGACTGGACCCCGACGATGACCTCGGTGGAGCCGCTCGACCCGTTGCCGCTCCGCCCCGGTTTCCGCGCCCGCGTAAAGCAACCCGGGCTCCGCCCGGCCGTCCTCACGGTGGAGGTCCTTGAGGACGGGCGCCGATTCCTGTGGTCCACCAAGCAGCCAGGCCTCGCGTTCTCCGGCGACCACGTCGTCGTCTCCACTCCGGGCGGCTCACGCGTCCGCCTCGCCGCCGAGTTCCGCGGGCTCTTGGCGCCGCTGGTGAGTGCGGTGTACGGCAAGAAGACGAGGGCATACGTGGCTACCGAGGCCGAATCGCTGAAGGCACGGGCCGAAGGCTCCGCATAGCGCCGCGGGCTTCACCTACTGGAGGAACGTCTCCTTCAGAGGGGCGCGCGGGACATCCTGTCCGGCGTTCACCATGTGCTTCGCGAGGGGTCCGAGACCGGCGAAGGCCTCCTGCATCTCGCGCTCGGGGACGCCGGCCGCTCGGAAGGCCTCGCCCATGTGGCGGAGCCAGCGGCCGGCCAGCCGCTCGCTGATCTCGAATGGGAAATGGCGCATCCTGAGCCGAGGATGGCCGTATTTCGCCGAATACCGGGCCTCGCCGCCCAGCCACTGCTCCAGAAAGAGTGCCTGCTTCTCCCGGCCCTCGGTGAGGTCGTCGGGGAAGATCGCCCTGAGTTCCGGGTCTGCTTCCACGCGGTCATAGAACTCACGGACAATCCGCTCGACCACCGGCCTGCCGCCGATGCGCTCGAACAGGCCAGGCTGGCGCGACGCAGGCTCGCGGGGCGTGGGGGTCAGAGGCTCGTTCACGCGTCCACCTCCCGAGCTGGTTCTCGGGCGACCTCGAAGCCCGTGCACTCGTAGCGGGGCAGGCGGGGGTACTTCGCGAAGCGCTCCGGCTCTGTCTCGCTCCGCATACAGCGGAGGAACGTCGAGCCCCGGGCGCTGCGGACCGCGTCCACCCATGCACACCGGCCGCAGAGGCCTGCTTCGCCCGCCATCTGCTGCCTCCGTGCCCCGATCGAGTGTAGAGACCTACGATGCGAGGGCCCATGGGAGGACGCCGATGCGAGCCACTGTCCAAGCGGTGATGCCGTTCGAACTCCACGGCACGCGGTACTACCAGGTCATCTACCTGCCGGATGGCGCCGCCACCGCCCAGCAGGCAAGACTCTCGCACGATATGGTCGATGCCGACCTCCGCCCCGGGGAGGCAGTTGAGATACATGCCATCCTCGGTGTGGTGGACGGCGTGCGGCGCGTGCTGGAGGGCGACTGATGACCCAGGGATTCGAGCAGGCTCCCGAGATACCTCCCACCCAGCGGAACCCCGCTGACGACCAGTTCCCCACTGGGCCCGAAGTGGGCGATCTCCTCCCCGGGTTCGTGCTTCCCGATCAGACCGGACGCGAGGTTGATGTGCACCTGGCGCGCGGCGGTCGTCGCGCACTGGTGCTATTCCATCGCTCCGCACGCTGGTGACCGTACTGCCGTACGCAGCTCGTGCAGCTGCAGCGACACCTTCCGAAGTTCGAGGCCGCGGGCATCGCAGTCTTCGCCATCTCGTATGACTCGAGAGAGGTCCTGGCAGGTTTCGCTGAGGAGTTTGGCATCACCTACCCACTCCTGAGCGATGCCGGGTCCGAGGTGATCCGCCGGTACGGGATCCTGAACACCCTGATCCGCCCGGACGAGTCGGTCTTCGGCATTCCGTACCCCGGCTCGTACCTGACGGACGAGGCGGGCGTGATCACCGAGAAATTGTTTCACCGCCACTACCGCTTGCGGCCGTCCACGACCTCGATCCTGAAGGATGGGTTCGGCGTCTCCCTTGATCCGGGGTCGAGCCCCCGCACTGAGTCGAATGCGCCCGGCATCCGGGTCTCCGTGGTCCTCGGCGAGGAGGCCCTTGTCTTCCAGCAGCGGGTGCCCCTCTACGTGACGTTCGACCTCGATCCTGGGCTGCACATCTACGCCCCCGATTCTGGTGGAGGGATGGTCGGCACGAGCGTCACCGTGACTGCACCGGACGACATCGAGGTGGGATCAGCAACGTTCCCGGCAGGGCACCCGTTCCGGATCGAAGGGGCGGAAGAGGCGCTGCTCGTCCTCGACGGCGCGGTCGAGGTCACGGTGCCGCTGGTGTCGAGGCTCTCAGAAGGATCAAGCGTCACGCTGGAGATCCGCGTGGAGTACCAGGCCTGCGATGACCGACAGTGCTTCCTTCCCCAGGATCAGCGGCTGCGACTGGATGTCCCGCTCCAGGGCTTAAACCGGGCGCGCCCGCGCTCCTAGCGAGGACGCCGCATAGGATCACCGAGTGAACGCCTCGCCCGCCGCGCTGCGCCTCTTGATCCAGTGTCCTGACCGGCCCGGGATCGTCGCCGCCGTCTCGACGTTCCTGTTCCATCACGGGGCCAACATCGTCCAGGCGGACCAGTACTCCACCGCGTTCGAGGGCGACGGCGGCGCTGGGCGATTCTTCCTGCGCATCGAATTCGAGCCGGCCGGGTTGGACCTCCCCGCGGCAGCCCTCGCCGATCGGTTCGCGATTGAGGTCGCCGCGCCCTTCGCGATGGACTGGCGTCTCTCCGGCGACCACCGGCCGCGCGTCGCGCTCATGGCGAGCCGGACAGACCACTGTCTCCTCGAGCTGCTCTGGCGCTGGAGGCGGCAGGAACTCGCCGTTGACATCCCGCTCGTCATCTCGAACCACGAGAGCCTGCGAGCGGATGTGGAGGCCTTCGGGCTGCCGTTTCACGTCCTCCCCGTCACCGGTGCCACCAAGCCACAGCAGGAGGCCGCCGTCCGCGCTCTCCTGCAGAAAGCGGACGTGGATCTCGTGGTGCTCGCCCGCTACATGCAGATCCTGAGTGGCGAGTTCATCGCCGAGTACCCGGCGCGCATCATCAATATCCACCACTCGTTCCTGCCCGCCTTCGCCGGTGCTGACCCGTATGGGCGCGCCTTTGAACGCGGGGTCAAGATCATCGGTGCCACTGCCCACTACGCAACGCAGGAGCTCGACGAGGGCCCGATCATCGAGCAGGACGTCGTCCGGGTGTCCCACCGCGACGCTCGTGACGACCTCGTCCGGCTGGGCCGGGAGGTCGAGCGCAGCGTGCTGGCCCGTGCGGTGCAGTGGCACATCGAGGACCGAGTCTTCGTGCACGGCAACAAGACTGTCGTATTCCGCTAGGGCCCGGGGTATCTCGGGAGAACCCTGTTCGCGTCTCCCGGCGGTGACTGCTAGGATCAGGGCACATACCAGCCGAGGGCGCCGCATGGCGCCGGCCTCCCCCAACCGGGACAGACCAGCCACCGCGCAGCGCGAAGACGCGCGCGGGAACCCTCTCAATCCGAAGGAACGATGTGACTCCAGCCTTCCGCAGCCTGATCAAGAAGGTCCTCGATGAACCCGAGGACGCCTCCGTACTGTCGCCCGCCGTACTCGATGACGAAGCCGTCGACACGCCACCGGGCAACGACGACGACGATTCCGCGGTGGGTGAGGATGGTGCGCCTCGTCGACGACGTGGTCGCCGCGGCGGGCGCAACCGCCGCAAGCGCACGGACGGCGAGACATCCGAGGCCCGCCCTTCCAGCACGCTAGCCGCCCCCGTGCTCACCCCCGCCGGCCGCCCGGCCACGGCCCTGGCCGCCCGCCCTATTGCCATCGCCCGGCGGCGGCCTGCTGGCTCCCCGCCCCCCAACCCCGCCCCGCCCGCTGAAGCCCGCTCGTACGGGTGGGGCCGCCGCGTCGACGGCGAGGAAGCCCGGGAGAGCGACCGCGGACGGCGCAGCTCCGGCACCCGCCGCCCGCTCCGCCCGCGTGATCAGCAGCACGAACCCCCCTTGCCCGAGGACCTCGCGTTCCGCTCCCCGCCCGAAGGTGGCGACCGCACGATCTTTCCCGGTCGTCGCCGCCGTCCCCAGGGCATCCGGGAGGACGAGCGCGTCCTGCTCGCCGGGCCGCGTAGCCTCGGCGGCTGGATCGAGCACGACATCCCCCTGCAGCCCTACGAGGCCTACCTGCCGCGGCCGTACGCCGTGGCGGTCGCACTCAATGTCCGCGACCCGTTTGCCTTCGTCGCGCCTGGTGCCATCGCCCTCGATCCACCCCTGATCCCTGCCGTTGATCCGACCACAATCGCGCTGGAGGTGGAGGCCATCGAGGCGGGAGAGCCAGCCCTTCCCGCCCTACCCCCGGACGGGACGCCCGGTGAGGAAGAACTGGCGCGCAAACGACGCCGTCGTGGACGCCGCGGCGGCCGGAACCGCCGTCGCAATGGTGACACCAACGGCGCAGGTCCGGCAGATGAGGCCGCATCCGGCGAAGAGCAGGACATCCTGGCGGACACGGACGACGATCTTGATGTGATCTCCGCGGCTGTCGTCCCGGCGGCGGTGAGCGAGTTCGACGCGATCGAGCCGATGCCGCGCGTCGCGCCGACCGGCCCGACCGTCATCGAACGGCGTCCGATCGTGGTCGAGCGAGCGGTCGACGACGAGCGGCCGCAGGTCGAGCGCCGGCGGAGCACGCGTGTGCGTCCGGAGGCCGTGCCTGACACCGTGGCCGCTGTGGAGGCCGCCATCGAGGCAGTGACCGAGACGGCCCCGGCACCGCCGCGCGCCCGGGGGTTCCGCGGCACGCTGCGGTCCACTCCACCCGCCGTGGCCACGTCGGCATTCCCCGCAGCGTTTGTCGCGCTCGGGGCGACGGAGCGGACCCTCCCCGCGCTGGCAACCTTCGGGTTCCAGACGCCGACTCCGATCCAGGAGCAGGCCATCCCCGCGCTGCTACAGGGCCGCGACGTCGTCGGCATCGCGAAGACCGGTTCCGGCAAGACCGTCGCCTTCGGTGTGCCGATGGTGGAGAAGTTGGACGCCGACCTCGGTGAAGTCCAGGGCATTGTGCTTGTCCCGACCCGCGAACTGGCGCAGCAGGTGCTCGAAGTGCTGCAGTTACTGGCGGCGCCTCGTGGCATGATGGCCATCGGACTGCTCGGGGGGCACGCCATCCGCAACGACCTGACAGCGCTCGAGCGCCGTCCGCAGATCGTCGTCGGGACACCCGGGCGGATCATCGACCACCTGCAACGCGGGACGCTCTCTCTCCGGACTGTCACGTACGCGGTGCTCGACGAGGCTGACCAGATGCTGGACATTGGCTTCCTGCCGGACATCCGCCGCATCTTGAGCCGCACGCCGAAGCGCCGGCAGACGGCGCTCTTCTCGGCGACCATGCCGGGCAGCATCCGGCGCCTCATCTGGCAGTTCATGGTTGACCCGCAGCAGGTGGCCGTGGATGCAGAGTCCACGCCCGTTGAGTCGATCGAGCAGATCTACTTCGAGGTCGCCCACCGCGATAAGGCTGCCGGCCTGCGTGAGCTCATCGACCGCGAACTGAAGGGGCGCACGCTTGTCTTCTGCAAGACGAAGCGAGCGGTGGACATGCTGGAGGCGAACCTCTCCCGCATGGGCGTCCGCGTCGGTGCTCTGCATGGCGACATGGACCAGCGCCACCGCGACCGCGTCATCTCAGACTTCCGCTCAGGAGCGCTGGACGTGCTCGTCGCCACGAATGTGGCTGCACGGGGACTGGACATCCCGGAGATCACGCACGTACTGAACTTCGATGTCCCGCAGAACCCCGAGGAGTATGTCCACCGCATCGGCCGCACGGGCCGGGCAGGACGCGAGGGCAAGGCGATTACCTTCGTCTCTGAGTGGGACATGAATGAGTTCGACGCGATCCGCGCCGAATTCGGAGAACGGTTGCGCGAAGAGCGGCTCGATCTCTACCAGCCACGTGTCGCGCCGCGTTCACCGGAACCCAAGGCGTCCGAGACCTCACCTGCCGCTGGCTGACCTCCCACGGATCCGTGGCGCGTACACTGCCTTCACCGAGACGCGCCATGGCGTCGCGGATCAGGCGGCGGCGCGTGATGGCGCCGTTGAAGGGGCATCACCATGCGGCGGCTGTCGATCGGTGTGAACTGGCAGGGTGCGTTCGACCTCGACCAGGTCATTGAGCAGGCAAAGATCGCGGACGACGCAGGAGTCGAACTCCTCTCGATCGCCGAGGCATGGGGGCGAGACGCGCTGACCCTGCTCGCGGTCCTCGCGCGGGAGACTTCGCGCATCAAGCTCGGCACGTCCATCATCAACATCTTCTCGCGCACACCCGCCGCGGTGGCGCAGCACTTCGCGACCCTGGACGAACTCTCGGGCGGCCGGATGGTCATCGGACTGGGCTCTTCGGGCCCGAACGTGATCGAGCACTTCCACGGCGTGCCGTTCGACAAGCCGCTACAGCGCACGCGCGAGTACATCGAGATCATCAACATGATCCTCGCGGAGGAACCGCTCAACTACCGCGGGAAGATCTTCAACCTGGAGCGTGGGTTCACCCTCCGGTTCAAGCCCGTCCGCCCGCACATCCCGATCCACGTCGCATCCATCACGCCCAAGAGCCTGCAGCAGACCGCGCGGCTGGCGGACGGCTGGATCCCGATCTTCCTCCCGAAGCCACAGTGGAAGCCGCAGCTCGACGCCTTCTACTCGATGGTCGAGCAGGCCGGCCGCCAGCGCTCAGACGTCGACGTGCGCAACCCCAGCGGTGTCGTGGTGTCCGAGAACCGCGATGCCGTGAAGGCTGCCGAGGCTGGGAACGCCGCCTTCTATATCGCTCGCATGGGCGACTTTTACTACGAGCACTTCTCGCGGATGGGCTACGCGGACGAGGCCAACGCAGTGCGCCGCGCCTGGGCGGACGGCGGCTCTGCCGCGGGTGCGGCAGCCCTGCCTCGTGAACTCGTGGACGACCTCAGCACAGTCGGCAACGTGGATGAGTGCATCGAGGCGCTCGACCAGGCAGCCGAGGCGGGCTTCACATTGCACGGTGTCAGCGTGCAGGAGCGCGACCCGAAGAAGCGATTCGAACTCTACCGGCGTCTCGTCGGGTAGGGCGGAGGCCATCGGGCAGACTCCTGCGAGCGGCGGAGTTCACGTCGCTGTCGAATCTGTCGTTAACAATGGCGCGGACCTGCGCGCCCGCGCTCATCGGCTCAGGGGATCTGTCACCCAACCAGACAGTCTCGTGCTGACCGTCCGAGCGCAGCCGAGAGGGGCGGCTCACGTCACACGCGACGTCCGCGGGGCAGTGCTTGTGGGGCCAACGCCGGGGTTCATGTACAATTCAGGTGTGATGAGTCGTTTCAGGGAATTAATAAGGCGAGGCTGGGCCGCTTCGGACTGCCCGCATGACGCAAATCTAACGCGGCTGCACCCAGCCCCTTCGGACCATCGGCCCGGGTGATGAGAGCGGCGAATGCATAGAGTCGTTCGGTACTCGCTGCGACGGACAGGCCAGTGACAACAGAAGCAACTCGCGCCCTCATCCAGCAGGCCCTGCAAGAGGCCGCCGTCACGGGCGACCTCGCCGCGGCCATCCGATCACGCGCGAGCGACCACCTCGCCATCCGGCTGGCGAACGGAGAGGTGGGCGGGATCGAACTCGCTGAGGCCTCGGCGCGTGAGTTCTACACCGCCGTCCCGGACGCCTCGCTGGCCCTCGACGGGATTGTCGTGGAAGGTGATCGTGCCGTCGTCCTCTTCGTCATGAACGGGACCCATACGGGCCCGATCCGCGGCTACGCGCCGACCGGTAAGCCGATGAACGTGCCGATGGCGATGTCCTTTCGTGTCGAGGGTGACCAAATCGTCGAGCTCGGGTACTACGCGAACCTCTACGCTCCGCTGATCGACACCTATCGCGAGGCGCACCCGGACGAGGCGGTATAGTCTCAGCCATGCCCCCGGCACCTCGGCACGACCCCGGCGCAGCGATGCGCCTCCCTGCGTTCCGTGCATATGTGGTGTCTCGCGCGGCCAGCGGTGGGGCGATGACGATTGTCCAGGCCGCCATCGCATGGCAGGTCTACGCGATTTCCGGCTCGACTCTGCAACTCGGCCTGATCGGCCTCGTCCGTTTCGTCCCGGCGCTGGGCGTCAGTCTCATCGGCGGGGCTGCCGCCGACGTCTATGACCGCCGTCGGATCATCCTGCTCGCGCAGGTGGCGCCCCTGCTCGCGACGCTCGTCGTGCTCGCTGCGATTGCCGTGGGGGAGGTCTCACTGCTGCTCCTGTACGCAGTGGTGCTCGTCTCTGGCCTGGCTTCGTCGTTCGAGAACCCTGCCCGGCAGGCGCTTCTGCCGCAGATTGTCCCGCGCGAGGTCTTCACCAATGCCATCACGGTGAACTCCACCGTCCAGTCGCTCTCATTCGTGACGGGTCCCACGGTTGCCGGCGTCCTGATCGGTTGGAGTGGAGAGGGGGCCGCGTACGCCGCCTCGGTGGTCTGCACGGTGATCGCCGTCGTTTCGATGTTTTTCGTCCGAGCGGTCGAGGCGAATACGGAGCAGCGACGCGTGACGTGGGAGATGATCCGCGAGGGGGTCTCGTTTGTGGTCCACCGCCCGGTCCTGCTCGGGGCGATGACCCTGGATATGTTCGCTGTCATCCTCGGCGGCGCGAAGGCACTGCTGCCGGTCTACGCGACTGACATCCTCCAGGTGGGGCCAATGGGCTATGGCGTCCTCTCCGCATCACTGGAGGTGGGAGCGCTACTGATGTCAGGCGCAATGATCATGCTGCCGCCGGTGAAGCAGACCGGCCGGGTCCTCCTCGGCTCGGTCGCCGTCTTCGGGTTGGCCACCATCGCCTTCGGTCTCGCCCGCTCGTTCCCGCTTGCGGTGGCGGCCTACGCGCTTGTCGGCATGTCAGATCAGGTGAGCGTGGTGATGCGGCAGACGACGATCCAACTTGCGACGCCGGACGCCCTGCGAGGCCGGGTCACCGCCGTGAACTCAGTCTTCATCTCCGCGTCAAACCAGCTCGGGATGGTGGAGTCTGGACTCGTCGCTGCGGCGACCAGTGCCACGTTCGCCGTGGTCTCCGGTGGCGCGGGCTGTGTCGGCATCGTTGCCCTCATGGCCGCGAAGGTGCCATCCCTGCGGCGATACCGGATCGACCGGTCCGAGGGCGCCGACGGGGCAATGGCCGCCGGCTAGACACCACGTTCGCCGCGCCATCGCCGGATCCAGCCGGTGTGCTCCTGCTCATGCGTACTCACCAGTCCCGCTTCCCCGTAGCGGGACTCATCCAGGCCAACCTCGGTCGCGGCGCTGATGGCGTCGAGCAGGCGTCGATGTGAATGCGTGATCTCCCAGCGCACCTGTTCCGGTGACAGCGAGGCCCGGAGGTCGAGGCCGAGCGCGCTATAGAGCCCGTCCTGCTCCCCCTGCATGTGCCAGGCAGACGCATAGCCCGCGGAGATGCGCTCGACGTCCGCCGCCCTGATCTCGTCCCACAGCGCCAGATGCGCCAGGTGATCCTTGACCGACCACCCGTCGAGCGATTGCTCGACGAGCAACTCGTCGCTCAGCCCGTCGATCGCCTCCATGAGGGCGCGCCGCATTCCCCGATAGTGTTCGAGGAGGGCTCCACGCTCCGCCATCTGTCACCCCCACGGCCTACGTCTCGCTGGAGGGCTCCTCGAAGACCGCTCCTTCGACCGGGCGCTCGCCACGGTGGCGCAGGCGGTCCACGACCGCCCCGGCGGCACTGGCTACCTTCGCGGCCCGGGCAGCCTGGCCGGCGGCCACTTCCCGCGCCTCGTCCAGACTCGGCAGCGCTTCACCGATGACCTCGCCGAGGTTGCGGAGCGCGTGCAGTGCCCCGCCCGGCGGCACCCCGATCTCGTTCAGTCGCGCCTCCCGGCGCTGCCGCCGCTGGCTGCCCCGTCCGCGCATCGCCTCGGCGAGGGCGCGTCGGACAGCCGGGCGCATCAGGCGGACCGCCGCCGTGGGGTCGAGGTGAGCGCCACCGGGTGGCTCCGCGACGAGCGAGTCCACGATCCCCAGGTTGCGTAGGTCCGCGGCGGCCACGCCCAGCGCCTCTGCCACCTCCGGCGCGCGGGCGCGGTCCCGATAGAGAATCGCGGCAGCGCCTTCCGGGGAGGTGATCGCGTACATCGCGTTCTGCTGCATCAGCAGCCGGTCTGCCCACGTCAGCGCGAGCGCCCCACCGGATCCGCCTTCGCCGATCACTACCGCCACGCTCGGAGTGGTCAGCGCTGCCATCGTCGCAAGGCAGTCTGAGATCGCCGTGGCCAGGCCGCTGCCCTCATCGGCGATCCCGTCGTGGGCCCCAGGCGTGTCCACGAACGTGACTAACGGGAGCCGCAAGCGGTCAGCGAGCAACATGAGGCGCTTCGCTTTCCGATAACCCGCCGGGGAGACACGCCCATCGTGGTGCTCGCCCTCGAGGGTGAGGTCACCCCGTTCCTGTCCGATCAACACCACATTGGTGTCGCCGATCCGTCCGAGGCCTCCGACCAGTGCCGGATCGTCCACCCCGCTGCGGTCGCCCCGCAGCGGCACGAAGTCCGTTGTGAGCGCACGGATGTAGTGGAGCGCGCGTGGCCGGTCAGCGTGTCGAGCACGCTCCACAGTCGTCCAGCCGCGGTCGAGGTCGCGGGCCTCGACGACCACGGGGAGCGAGTCGAGGTCGTGGGCCGGCGTGGGCCGCAGGAGGTCGAGGACGGAGATCAAGACGTTGCGGATCCCTTCGCGCGGTGCGACGAGGTCCACCAGGCCGCGCTCGAACAGGTCCTCCGCGTACAGCGTCTCTCGTTCCTCGCCGGCGTCGTGCACGGCACGGACCCGCGGACCCGCGAAGCCAATGAGGGCGCCCGCCTCAGCAATCAGGACGTCTCCCTGCGTGCCGTAGGAAGCGAACACGCCGCCGGTCGTCGGGTTGGCGAGGACGGTGACCATCGGGACGCCCGCCTCGTGCAGCCGCTGCGCCGCGGCCGCGGTCTTGGCCATCTGCAGGAGGGCCACCATGCCCTCTTGCATCCGCGCGCCGCCTGAGCAGGTGACCGCGAGGAACGGCGTCTTCGCCTCCCGCGCCCGCTCCATCGCGTGCGCGACACGCTCCCCGACGGCGTATCCCATGGAGCCGCCGATGAAGCGGAAGTCAGAGACGGCGACGACGACCGGGAGCCCGCCGATGCGGGCGGTACCGGTCAGTACAGCCTCCTTCCCGCCGGACTGCTCCCGTGCCTCCTTCAGCCGGTCCGCGTACGGCCGTGAATCTTCGAAGTGCAGTGGGTCCGGCGTGCCGATGCCGGCGAACTGCTCGGAAAACGAGCCCTCGTCGAAGAGCAGATCAGCCCATTCGCGTGCGGAGATCGAGGTGGCGGGGGCAGGGGCGCTGGCCATGGGGAGGCCTCCATTCCGCCTTCATTGTGGCATGCGGAGGCTCAGGGCGCGGGAGCGGAATATGACACTGTGCTATCGATTTCTGTCCCCACGGCAGGCTCGACGACCGCCGGTCAGTCCGCCCGGGGTTTCCGGGGCGGGGGAGCACCGAGGAAGTCACGGATCATGCCCACCACCGTCTCCGTCTGGTCGTGCTGCAGCCAGTGCCCGGCGTCAGGAATCGTGATCGTGCGCGAGTCCGGAAAATAGTCGTCCAGCGGACGGCCCTCGAAGTGGTCCCGGCGGAAGTGCGAGCGTGCGCCGACGAGGTGCAGGATGGGGACGGTGACCTTCGTCCAGGCCATCTTCATCTCCTCCCGAGACACCTCGGACGGCGCCCGGCCACGCACCCATGGGTCGAATTTCCACACGTATCCGCCATCGATCCCGTGCGTGCCCCAGCGGGCGAGATGCTCTGCCATCTCCGGCGTGAGCGACTTGTTCGCCTCCTGCACGCGCGCCACGGCGTCGGCGAAGGTCGGGTAGACACGCGGCGTCTGTCGCTCGTACGAGCGCAACTCCATCGCCCACTCGCGGAAGCGCTCGGGCGTGGTCGGCTTCGGGTTGTCTTCGAGTCGGGCACCCATGCCCTCGATTTCGACGATTCGGTCGAACTTCTCCGGGAAGATTCCCGCCGTGAGCAGCGCGATCGCGCCGCCGAAGGAGTGGGACACCACGCGCGCGGGTGTGCCGACGAGGTCGAGCAGCGCGACGAGGTCCAGCACGTGCTCGGCCAGGCTGTAGAGGCCACCCTTCGACCACTCCGAGTCGCCGTGTCCGCGCAGGTCGTTCGCCACCACGTGGTAGTCGTCACGGAACGCTTCGGCGACCCGGTCCCAGTTGCGAGAGTGGTCGCGTCCACCATGGATGAGGATGAGCGGCGGCGACTCAGCCGAGCCCCATGTCCAGTAGGCGAGGCGTAGCCGCTGAGATTGGTAGAAATGCTGCCACGGCTCGGCCACCGCATCCTCCTGGCACTTCGGGCGCGAGCGTAGCACTGGGCCCCCGTGCATTCTGGTGCCGCATTGCCCTCGTGCCTGCCCGCTCGTACCGTCGAGGTGTGACACCCGAGGAACTGGCTGCCCTGCCCGAGTACGTCCGCAGTCTGCTCCGAGCGGAGGCGTTTCCTCATCGTCCATCCGAGGTCACGCTCGTCCAGACGCACCTCTCGTACGTGTTCCTTGCCGGCGACCTCGTCTACAAGACGAAGAAGCCCGTCGACTTCGGCTTTATCGAGCAGCTCTCGCTCGAAACACGCGAGCGCTTCTGCCGCGCTGAGGTGACGCTCAACCGCCGCCTGGCCCCCGACGTGTACCTGGACGTCGCAGCCGTGGTCCGTCGCGCGGACGGCTCGATCGCCATCGACGTCTCCCCCACCGAAGGCGAAGTCGTGGAATGGGCCGTGAAGATGCGCCGCCTCCCGGACCAGTCGACGGTCGAGGCGCTCGTGCGGGACGGCCGTGAGCCGTTCGACCTGGCCCATCGCCTCGTCGCGCGGCTTGTCCCGTTTCATGAGGCTGCGGAACGGGCGGCAGGCGGCGTGGAGTTCGCAGGACGTGACGCCGTGGCGGCATGGTGGAAGCGGGAGTCAGGCGAGGCGCATGGCTTCATCGGCTCTACGTGGGCGGCTGAAGACGCGGCATCGCTCCAGCGCATGGTCGACGAGTTCCTCGCGGACGAGGCCGCCCTCTTCGCCCAGCGAGTCGAGGAGCGAAGGATCGTCCGAGGCCACGGCGACCTGCACACCAAACACGTGTACGTGCTTGGCCCGAGGGTCGCGGACATCGTCTGCGTGGACTGCATCGAGTTCAGCGAGTGGTTCCAGATCGGCTGGATCGACGTGGGCCACGATGTCGGCTTCCTCGCGATGGACCTGGAGATGCAGGGGCAGTCCGCCCTCGCGGACGAGTTCATTGGCGGCTACCTCGCGTCGACACAGGACGAGACGTTGCCGCTCCTCCAGCCTCTGCACCGGGCCTTCCGCGCGTTTGTGCGAGGCAAGGTCGAATCGATCGGCGCGCACGCGTCCGAGGTACCGGCGGAGCACCGTGCGATGCTCGCGGAGTCCGCCGCGCGCTACTTCCGGCTGGCGTCCGCCTATGCGGGGCGGCGGACGGCCCCCTGCCTGGTGGTGATGTGCGGACCATCCGGCACCGGGAAGTCAACGATCGGCGGGGCACTGGCCGCCCGCATCGGCGCCGCGATGATCTCGTCGGACGCCGTGCGGAAGCGGCTCGTGGGCGTGGATCCGCATACGCGTGTGCCGGAGGCGTACCGCGCTGGCCTCTACGCCCCGGAGATGACCGAACGTACCTACGAGGAGATGCGCCGGCGGGCCGGGGCGCACCTTGCCGCTGGGCACGCCGTGGTGCTGGACGCTACCCATAGCCGCGCAGACGACCGGGCAGCAGCGGTCTCCCTGGCCCGCGCGGCGGGCGTCCCCGTGCTGATCGTCTCCCTCACCCTTAGCGACGATGCCGCCCTGGCCCGGATCGAGCAGCGGCGTGTCGGCACGCTCACCACCTCGGATGCGACGCCAGAGGTCTACCGTCGCCAGGTCGAACAGTTTGAGCCTCCTCGTCAGGCGGAGGGCCCGCTGATCGTGATGGACGCCGCGGACGACGTCGGGGCGCTCGTGGACCGGATCGCCGAAGGCCTGCCTCGACGGTCCTAGGGAACCGGCGCACCTTCCGACTGGGCGCCCAGACGCTCACGAACGTCCCGTCGGAGGGGGGACATCCGGCCTGACCCCCGTCTACTCGCCCTCTCTACGATGGTTGGAGGCCACGAGGGGCCGGAGGAGCGTCCAATGAGCACCAGAGGCCGGTTCGAGTGGATCGGTGAGGGCATCGTCCGCAACCTAGTGCGCGCGACCCGCATGCTGCCGTTCACACGCCCAGACCGCTTCCCGGGTGGGCCCGTCCGGATCCCGCCGCCCGGTCCCCCTCTCCGTTCTGGCCGCGATGTGGAGGCGGGCCGCGACATGGACCCGCAGCATCACGTCCACCCCACGGATGACGAGGCACCCCGGCAGACCAAGGGATAGTGCCCCGCCGGAGACGTGGTGGTGTAGCCTCGCGCCCGGACACCGAAAGCGTGCGAGGAGCCAGCGTGCCGGAGAGCCTGCCCCCCGATCTCATCGCCCTACGCGAGCGCATCCAGACGTTCCTTGCCGAGGACCTCCGCCCGCTGGAGGCCGGGCTGGCGCCGGACGGGCCCGTCCCGGATCAGGTCCGCTCACGCGTCCGCGAGCGCTCAAAAGCCCTTGGACTCTTCGGCATGACGCAGCCTCGCTCGGTCGGCGGCAGCGAGGCCGGGCCGCTGGCGATGGTCGTGGCCCGGGAGACGCTGGCAGCGGGTAACAGCGGACTTACGCGCTTCGTCTTCGGTCCGGGGCCCGGGATGCTCGCGCGCACCGAGGGCGACCTTCGGACTCGCTACCTGGAGCCCGTCCTGCGCGGTGAGGCGCAAGGAGCGTTCGCATTCACAGAGCCGAGCGGCCCCGGGGCGCCTGACCGTGCGACCTGGGCGAAGCGCGATGGGGACGCCTTCGTCGTCACCGGCCGCAAGGCATTCGTGACCGGAGGCGCCACCGCGGACTTCTACCAGGTGCTCGTGAACGTCGAGGAGGACGAGAGCGGCCCTGGGGGGACGGCGATGCTGTTCGTGGACAAGGGCACGCCCGGCGTCGTCATCGAGCGCGCATTCGAGAGCCTCGAGGGCGGCGGGCACGTCGAACTGCGGTTCGACGCGGCGCGCGTCCCCCAGGCGAACGTCCTCGGGAAGGTCGGCGAGGGAATGCCGCGCGCGATGGGCAACATCAACGAGGAACGCGTGGAGTCCGCGGCGTCTGCCTGCGGCATCGCACTGTGGACTGTGGACTTCGTCACGCAGCACATCACGCAGGGGCACCGCGCCGGGGGACGCCTTGGGGACCGCGAGGGTGTCCGGCTGCGCTACGCCGACCTTCGCATCGAGACCTACGCGGCGCGCGCGATGCTCTACCGGACCGCCCGGCTGCTTGAGGCGGGCGAGGACGCCATCAACGAGGCGGCCGCGGCCAAGGTGTACTGCACCGAGGTCGCCGGGCGTGTCGTGGACGGCGCTGTCCAGCTCGTCGGCGGGCAGGCGCTCGTCGTGGGGCACCCGCTTGAGCGGCTCTACCGGCGCGTCCGCTCCATGCGCCTCGCCGGGGGTGCGAGCGACATCCTGCGCCTCAATGTCGCGCGCGGGGTCATCGAGTTCAACGCGGGCCGGCTCTAGGCCGCAACAGGAGGCTGGCATGCCTGGACCATGGCGCTACTGCCCGAACTGTTCGATGCCGCTGACGACGAAGATGGACGGGGGGCGCGACCGCATCGCCTGCCCGGACGATTCCTGCGGTTTCATCCATTTCGGGAACTTCTCGATCGGCTGCGCGGGCGTCGTCATCCGTGACGGCAAGGCGTTGATCGTGCAGCGCGGCATCGAACCGTTCCGTGGGTCGTGGCAGATCCCTGGTGGCTATGCGGAGGCGGATGAGCCGATCCTCGAGGCCGTCGAGCGCGAGGTCCGTGAGGAGTCCGGGGTCATCGCGAAGGTGCGAGATGTCGTGGGGTTCCGCCACTCGGTCGGGGGTTCCATTGGCGGCCCCGCGACAAACATCTACCTGGTCTTCCGCCTGGACTACGTATCCGGAGAACCCTCCGATGCGGACTCAGAGGTCATGGGCGCGGGGTTTTTCACCCTCGAAGAGATGGAACAGATCCCGGGTGTGCAGGGCCTCTCCAAGTGGGCGATCCAGAAGGCGCTGACGGCGGACTCCATTCCAGGGCTGGCGCCGGACACTCTCTCCGGCCCTGTGCGCCCAGGCTTCTCCGTCTTCGGCGTCGGCGGCTTCAGCGAGCAGGCCTAGGAGGCGAGCGATGGCAGGACCAACTCCGACCGAGACGTTCCAACGCTGGGCGGCCGCCAATGTGGCCGCTGACATGGCCACGTGGGGCACGCTGGTGACGGACGACTTCACCTATGTCCACAGCAGCGCCAACTTCGAGACGAAGCAGCAGGTGATGGACGCCTTTGCGGCCGGACGGCGCTACCACGCGTGGGACATCCAGGAGATCGCGGAGCGTTCCTATCCGGGCTGCACGATCCTCAATGGCCGAGCCGTGCTCAAGGCTGGGCCGGCTGATCAGCCGACGACGCTGAACATCCGCTTTACAGCGACCGCAGTCCCCAGTGGCGGTGAATGGCGCCTGGCGGCGCTTCAGACGACGCGCCTGCCCGAGTAGGGGCGCGAAGTCCTCTCCTACATCTCGCGGCGCAAGTAGGCGGTCGCGAGGGAATCCGCGTACTCGTTCCAGAGAGACCCGTCGTGCGCGCGGATCCAGCGGATCTGGACAAGCGGGCGCTCCTGTACGAGGCGCCATGCCTCCTGCACCAGTTCGAGGTTCTTCACCTCGCCGTCGCGGCGCTTCCAGCCGTTCCGCTCCCAGCCCTTCGCCCATTGCGTGAGCGTGTTCACGACGAGTTGGGAGTCTGTGTAGACGTCCATCGCCTCGGCGGGGCCGAGCATGTTGAGCCCGGAGATCATCGCCGTGAACTCCATGCGATTGTTCGTCGTGTGTGCCTCGTGGCCGTACTCTTGCGCCAGGATGTCGCCGTCGATCACGTACACGGCGCCCCAGCCTCCCGGGCCTGGATTTCCTGAGCACGAGCCATCCGTGAAGACGCCTGTCCGCGGTCCCTCCGTGTACCGCTCCAGCACCTGCGCGAGCGTCTGCGGGGTCGCGGGCGGGCCGTTCCGCCGGGTACTGCCGCTGCGATACATCGAGGGACGTCCGCCGTATCTGCTACTCAAGCGAGATGCCGTTGTAGAGCATCTCCGGGTCGCCCTCGAAGACATCGCTCACCAAGTCGGCCACCACCACCACGGGGCGGTCCGAGACGATCACGGCACTGCCGACCCAGTTGTCCGGCAACTTCCTCTCGTCCAGCGGGGTGAAGGTGCGCGACCCGTCGACGGGTGTCGGCGAGTCGGGGAAGAGCCCGTTCGGGAATTGCCTGGAGTAGTACACGACATAAGCATAGGTGGTGGAACCGTCGAAGGACGCGACGCGGAAGGTGGAGTTCCACCCGTTCCGTCCACCGAACGGCCCGTAGTTCTTATTGATGACGGGCAGCACCACCTGGCGCGAGGCCTCGGCGGGAGTGAAACCTCGATAGTCGCTGAGGGATCCCTTCGAGGAGAGGCGCTGCACAACGACGGTGATCGGCTCCACGGACTGAATGCGCACGCTCCCGGCAAAGGAGGCGGGCAGGTTGCGATCCGAGGGGAGGCAGCCGAGGGAGGCGGGCTGCGACTGGTCGCAGGTCATCGATCCGAAGACGGTGACTTTGCTTTCAATGGATACCTGTGCGCCCGACCCGTCCCGGCCTTCAAACCGAAGCGTGACGTCGTTTGGCGCTCCCGGGGTGGCGCTGAAGATGCGGAACCGCGTGGTGTACTGCGATCCCCCCTCAGATGTCGCCTTGTCGATCATCGGGAGGAGCACGACACGGCTTGTCTCGTCGGACCCGAGCCCGCGATAGGTAGCGAGGCCGGCGCGCGATCGTTCGCGCGTGTCCACGGCTACGGAGAGTTGCTGCGTCCCCGCGGGTACACCGGTCGAAGTTGGCTGTGTCCTGACGAGCGCTGAGCCATCGAAGCCGAACGGCGCCGCAATCGAGGTCTCGTCTCGTGTGAACGACGCGCGCGGCGCGAGGAAGAGTCCGCCGCTAGGGCAGTTGCTGCTCGATCCAGTCGGGTCGGTCGCCGCCGGACTCAGGCTGCCAGTCGCGTAGTAGACGATCTGCACGCAGGCGCCGAGGTCCTTGCTCGTGTTCTCCACGGAGATGCGAGAGACGAGCGACGTCCCGTTTGTCACCCACGGGAGGTAGTGGCGATCTCTGCCGGAACCCAGGCGCAGCGAGTCGCCACCCAGTTGCAGCGTGCCGTCCGGGCGGATCAGGTCGCGCGCGAGCATGGCGACGAACGGTTGGTCTCCGACCAGGTAGCCGGCACCTCGATACCCTTTCGGCAGGGACTCGAGGGTCTGTTGGAAGAAGGTGCGTCCCGACCCCGGTGAGATCTTTTCGCAGACGCCAGCCTGCGGGCATCCGTCCTTCGCGACCTGACCTCCGCTTGCGTTGTAGAAGGTGATGTCCATCGTCGCGGGGGCAGTGCCGACGTTCTGGACTCGGAGCCACGAGTTCTCTTCGGCCAGTCTCGCCTGCTGGGCGACACCCTGGTCAGGCGCGAACGCAAGGACGCCCAGCGCGAACGCCAGCATGAGCACGGCGGCGGGCCTTCGGGTGGTCAGGGACCGCAGGGGACGTGGCATCGCGTGCCGCAACCCCCGGCGCAACAGCACCGGCACGTGGCCCAGCCTTCCATCCCCGCCGCGTTCCCATGGTAGCGAGCGGCCTGCGGATCGGACATTTGGCCACTGACAGTGGCTACCGGCCTTCGAGGATGGCCTTGATGCCCACGAGGTCACGCCGGTTTGCCCGCCGCATCGCCAATGGCATGAACAGGGCGGCGATCCGGGAGAATCCGCCGGGTTCTCCTCGGTTGCGCAGGGTCATCAGCGTGCTCGCGCCCTGTGAGGCCCAGGTATAGGTGGTCTCCATCGGGAAGGGGCCTTCACTCGTGCGCATCACCAGGCGTTCGCCCGGGACGAGATCGACGATCTCGTACGTGTACGAGAGCCGCCGGCCGAGAAATCGTGCGACGAAGGCCAGCCGCGAGCCAACGCGTAACGGCGGCTCCGTCAGCCATTCGACGGATTCGATGTTCGAGTACCACTCCGGGGCATGCGACGGGTCCACGGCGTAAGCCGAGACGGCCTCGATCGGCCGGTCAATCGCGATCTGTGTGACGACATCGACTGCCATCTGCGTCACTCTTTCGCGATCGGTCGCACTGCCGTCTGCGCAGCGCTCACGCCACGGGACGCTCGGCGGCGATCGCGTGTGTATTCTCTTCGCCGTCGCTGAAGAATGCCAACCAGAGTTCGCGGCGCGTGTCTCCACGTATGAGTTCGGGGGCTGCCAGGAACTCGACCCCGCGCGCCCGCAGTGTCTCGTAGGCGCCATGCACGTCGGGCACGCTGAAGTAGAGGATCGAGCCCGGGTGGTCGAAGCGGCCGTCGGGTTCCTCGACGACTTCGAGCAGGAGTCGCACCTCGCCGGCGGCGAAGAAGGCAAGATTGCCACGGCGAGCGTGTAGCCGGAGGCCGAGGATGTCTCGATAGAAGGCGACGGCGCGGTCGATGTCGAGGACTCGCATGTTCACCTGGAAGAGCCGGCCGAGGTTCAGCGGGGACGGGCTGGGTGTCCCGGACATGGGCGCGTATCCTTTCGCCACGAGTGTCGAATAGTTCGAATATCGAAGTATATGCCTGATCCTGCCCGTCCGGCGTCACCTGAGCCCGACGACCCCCGCACCCTTGCCCTGCGCTGGAACGTCGCCGCCGTCCACCTGGTCCGCCGCCTCCGCCGCGCCGACGTGGACCTGGGGGTGCCCGCAGCCCAGATGTCCGCCCTCGCGTTGCTCGTCAACGCCGGGCCTCACACGGTGGGCGACCTGGCCCGCTACGAGCAGGTCACGGCGCAGACCATGACGTATCTGGTGACGCACCTGGAACGGCGCGGGCTCGTCGCGCGAGAGCGGAGCGACACCGACCGACGCGTGGTCACCGTCGCGGCGACGGCGGCGGGACACGACCTGGTCGATCGAGGCCGTGCCCACCGCGTGGATTGGCTGGAACGCCGCTTCGCCGCGCTCCCGGCGCGCGACCGGGCGCTGCTTGCGCGGGCCGTGGTGGTCATGCGGCAGGTGTCCGAGGGGCCGGACGAGGCGCAGCCCTAACGGAAGGCGCCGATCCTCGCCCGTTCCAGAGCCCGGTGTTACGCTCCCCGTCCGGCCAGCCGAGGTACCTACTGCGGTGACCACGATGCCTGCCCCCGGGGTGTAGCTCAGCTTGGCAGAGCGCTTCGTTCGGGACGA
>CAZVNJ010000025.1:0-32610 GCA_964628985.1 uncultured Dehalococcoides sp. | reverse complement strand
TGATCTACCTCGACCCGATGTTCCCGGCGCATACGCAGTCAGCGCTGGTGAAGAAGGAGATGCGCGCCCTGTCTCGATTGTTGGGCGACGATCGCGATGCCGCCGAGTTGCTGGCGTGCGCCCTCCGGAGCGGCTGTCATCGAGTGGTGGTCAAACGGCCGGCGCACTCACCACCGCTGGGGGCGTCTACGCCGTCGGTGGAGTTCCGCGGTCGCTCTGCGCGCTTCGACGTGTATTTTCCCGACGTGGCTGGTCGAGTTTCCGGGATGACTTCGGCCAACCTTCAGTGACGGCGCGGACGGGCGGAGGGGGCCGACTGCGGGGCCGGCAGGGGATTAAGCCCGGCCAGCGTCCGCCGTCGCGCCGACCGCACGTCGTGTAAGCAGACTGCCTGGGTGGTGTGTTCCTGCCCCCGCGACGGGTGAGCAGCCCCGCCCGCTGCTCAACGCCGAAGCCCGTCCTAGCTGTGAGGGACCCCCTCGATAGGGCGCCCTGCCTCCTGCCAACCGCGGAAGCCCCCATCGAGGTGGGCGACGTTGGTATAGCCGAGTTGCTGCAGTGTCTCCGCACCGAGTGCCGAGCGGCCTCCGGAGGCGCAATACAGGATCGTCCGCTTCGCCGGGTCGAACTCCGCACGGTGGTAGGGGCTTGCCGGATCTGCCCAGAACTCGAGCATCCCCCGCGCGGCACCGATGGCCCCGGGGATCATGCCGTTCTGCGCTCGCTCCTCAGGCTCGCGCAGGTCGAACAGGACGGCGCCGCCCTTCTCGATCTCGGCAGCGACCTGCTCGGGGGTCAAATTCTCAACGCGCTGCTTCGCGCCGGCGACCATCGCTGCTGTCGTCTCACTCATCGAACGCTCCTCTCGAATGGACAGGCCTATCTGCCTGTGTTTCACTCGGGGGCCTCGCGACCCTCGTGCGTTCGTTCTACGGGCCTCCGGTCGCGATTCGGCTGATGTCCAGCGGACGTCTGGCAGAGGCGGGATCCTACGATGGGTCACATCGAGTTCCGCATCCTCGGCCCGCTGGAGATCCTGGTGGATGGGGCCCCAGTCCGGATCGGCGGGCGGAAGGAGCGGGCGCTCCTGACGCTGCTTGCGCTTCATGCCGGCGAAGTCCTCGGCCCCGACCGGCTCATCGAAGGGCTGTGGGGAGAAGCACCACCTGCTTCCGCCATGAAGACCCTCCAGACCTATGTGGTGCATGTCCGCCGTGCGCTCGAACAGGGTGCACCCGGAGCTCAGTCCCCTATCCTCACGCGCGCTCGCGGTTACCTGCTCGACGTAGCGGCTGAAGGCATCGACGCAGGAAGGTTCGAGCGGCTGGTAGCCGAGGGGCGTCTCGCACTGGGCGAGCGCCGCTACCAGGCTGCGTCCGATGTGTTACGGGAGGCGCTGTCGCTGTGGCGCGGCGGGGCGCTCGCCGACCTGGATCCTGACGGGCCGGCCCAGGCGGAAATCGCGCGGCTGGACGAGGAACGCATGCGTGCCCTCGAGGCGCGCATCGACGCCGACCTGGGGCGCGGCGCCCACGCTGACGTCGTCCCGGAGCTCCAGGGCCTCGTCGCGGTGCACCCGCTGCGCGAGACACTTCGTGCGCAACTGATGCTCGCGCTTTACCGCTCGGGCCGACAGGCCGAGGCACTGGACGCCTACCAGCGGGCGCGCGGACTGCTGGTACAGGAGCTTGGCATCGAGCCCGGGCCGACCCTGCGACGCCTGGAAGAACAGATCCTGCGCCAGGACGCCGCGCTCGACCCGAACATGGAGCCGGCCGGCGTTCACTCCACACCTGGCGCGGAGGAGCTGCTCAAGGCAGCGGATGTGGCGCTCGCCGGCTACGACTGGCGGGGCGCGTACGACGCACTGACGCGCGCGGATGCTGCCCGGCCGCTCGATCCCGAGCACCTTGAGCGCCTGGCGGAGTCTGCGTGGTGGGGGGGACGCGGCGAGGACTGCATCGCAGCGCGCGAACGCGCGTACGCCGGGTACTTCGAGCGAGGTGACGTCTTGGGATCCGCACGCACGGCGATCGGGCTGGCTGAGGATCACTTCCACATGGGCGCGTTTGCCGTATGCCGAGGCTGGATCGGGCGCGCAGAGCGACTCCTTCAGGACACCGGCCAGACCCTCGAACTCGGGCACCTGCTCCGCGTGAAGACCACCATCGCCTTCGACCTTGAGGGGAACACCGACCTCGCACTTGACCTGGCGGCCAGGACGCTCGCGGTCGGGCTTGCCCTGGGCGAGCGCGACCTCCAAGTGATCGCCCTGCAGGACAAGGGCCGCATCCTCGTCAACCTCGGGTCGCTCGCCGAGGGCATGGCGCTGATCGATGAGGCCATGGCGGCGACCGTGGGCGACGAGTTGGGGCCGTACGCCACTGGCATCGCGTACTGCAACACGATCATCACCTGCGAGAGCCTGGCCGACTACACCCGCGCGGGCGAGTGGACCGAGGCGATGTTGCGATGGTGCGAGCGTCACGCCCGCTCCGGGTTTCCTGGCGTCTGTCGCGTGTTCCAGGCGGAGATCCTCCGCCTGCGGGGGCGGTGGCAAGATGCGGAGGAGACGGCCCGTCGGGCGGCCGCCGAACTGGAGCATGTCGTCCCCTTTTACGCCGGCGAAGCCTGGTACGAAGTCGGAGAAACACGCCGCCGGATGGGGGACCTGGGGGCCGCTGAGGAAGCCTTCCGCCGGGCGCACGCCCTCGGGCGGGAACCGTCTCCAGGTCTGGCGCTCCTGCGCCTCAACCAGGGGGAGGTCGAAGCCGCGTCGTCGCTCATCCGTCAGACAATCCAGCAGCAGGCGGAGCATTCGTTGAACCGCATGCGCAACCTTCCCGCCCAGGTGGAGATCGCGCTCGCGGCAGGCAACCTGGGTGTCGCCCGCTCTTCGCTGGATGCGATGCGCGAGACCAATGCCCGGTTCGGCTCATCCGTGATGGCAGCCACATGCGCGCAGGCAGAGGGTGCAATCCAGCTCGCGGAGGGAGCCCCTCTGGAGGCAGCCGAGCGTCTCCGAGAAGCGATCCGGCTCTGGCGGCAGGCCGAACTCCCGTACGAAGTCGCGTGTGCGCAGCTCCTGCTCGCCCGGTGCTATCGAGACGCCGGTGACGCTGAACGCGGGATGCTGGAAGCCCACGCCGCATGCGCGTCCTTCGTCGCCCTCGGCGCGATGGCGGACCTCCGCTCCGGCCAGGAGCTGCTCTCAACCATGCCGCCGCGATCGAACGCGACCAAGTGACCTCGGCGGAGGACGCCCCCTGCGCTGCGTCGCGCGCCCACTCGATCAACGACCCGCCTTCCGACAGATCCGATCCAGCAAGCAGGCGGAGATGGCGTCGCGCGCATCTCGTGCGACTAGCGGCGACCAACGCTCCGCTCTGAGCGGCAAGGCTGCCGGGGATCCGATCCGGTGGCGCCCTCGGGATGATTCGAACATCCGACCGGCGGATTAGAAGGCCGCTGCTCTATCCCCTGAGCTACGAGGGCGTGGGCACAGTCTACTCGCCGCCCCCTGCCGGAACAGGATGCGAACTCCACTGGCTCGCCAGTTGCCGGCCTACCGCCCCGGGCCGATCCTGCCCCGGAGGCCCGCTAGGGGCGGTCGGGAGCGGGGTCACCCGCCCGACCTTCGGCGGGGACAATGCCGAGCTTGTCCATCCAGGCACGGCCCAGTGCGCCGGACTTGCTCTGGCCGAGCAACCGCTTGATCCCGATGGGGTCGTGTCGGTAGGCGTGGATGCGCGCCACCCACTTCACGCTTTTGTACCCCTGCAGGAAGGGCACCACGAGGCGGACCGGACCGCCGTATTCGTGTGGGAGCGGCACGCCGTTCATCTCGCTTACCAGCATGACTCGTGGGTCCAGCGCTTCATCGCGCGAGAGTGTCTCGAAGTACTGGCCGTCCCGAGAGTGAATGACGAAGTAGCCGAGTTCGTGGACCTGAAGGCTCGTCGCCTCCAGGAAGTCCGCCAGGCGGACTCCTGACCACTCGATCTCCTCGTTCCAGTTGAAGATCTGGCAGACCATCGGTGCCTTCATCGACACGCGGGGGACCCCTTCGAGGGCTGACCACGGGATGTCGGCGTACTTCAGGTCCTCGCCGCGGATGCCGATCGTGACGTCACTCAGGGGGAGCTGCGGCGGCGGTGTGAACATCGAGATGACTGGGGCGACCGGCGCCTCGAAGTCGAGCAACGCAAACTTGTCGGCAAACTTCGGCGGCCGGATCCCTTCTCGGATGCGTCGCTCAGAGGCGGGGCGGGTCGGGGCCGTCCTCGACCGACTGCCGAAGGCAAAGAGCCGGCTGATCCAGGGGGCAGGCTGTGACGTCATGGAATCCCTCGAGTTGCGCGCTATCGCGGTTCGTCGTCGCCCAGCAGGCTGAGCAGGTGGTCGCGAAGTTCGATGTAGATCGGGTTGTGCATCACGTCGGACAACGCGCGGGGCCGCTCGATGGGCACGTCCACGATTTCGCGGATGCCCGCCGAGGGCCCATCGGTCATGACCACGATGCGGTCCGAGAGGAAGATCGCCTCGTCGATGTCGTGTGTCACCATCACTACGGTCTCGGTCGTGCCGACAATGCTCGAGAGTTCGACGAGTTCGCGATGTAGTGCTCGCTTCGTCAGCGCGTCGACCGCGCCGAACGGCTCGTCCAGCAGCAACACCGACGGTGCAACTGCGAATGCGCGCGCGACAGCCACGCGCTGACGCTGGCCGCCGGAGAGCATCCCAGGCTTCTTCATCCGGTGGTCCCACATGCGGACGGCATGGAGCACCCGCTCAACCCGTGCGGCCTTCTCCTCCGTCGAGTGGGTCCGCCTCGCGGCGTCCACCGCCACGTGGATGTTGTCGTAGACAGAGAGCCAGGGCAGGAGTCCGTGATGCTGGAAGACCATGCAGCGATCGGCTCCGGGGCCCTCGACCACCTGCCCCTCCACTCGGACCGTCCCCTGGCCGGGCCGTCCGAGGCCGGCGATCAGGTTGAGCAGAGTCGACTTGCCACACCCGGAGTGGCCGATCAGGCTCACGAACTCACCACGGGCGACCGTGAGATCGATCCCGGTGATCGCCGTGTAGGCGCCGAACGAGACTTCGACACCTGACACCTCGATGTGGGGGGCGCGGCTCGTCTCGCGCCAGCGGCGATCGGCGAACGGGTCGACCGAGGTGTCTGGATGGATCGTGAGGGTCACTACGGCACCTCCGGGTACTCGAAGCGGTGGGCGATCATCGAGACCACACGGTCAAGGAGCAGGCCGACCATGCCGATGAGCAGGATGGCGGAAATGACCCGCTGGAGGTCGAGGGCGTTCCAGGCGTCCCACACGTAGAACCCGATCCCGGTGCCGCCCGAAAGCATCTCGGCCGCAACAATCACAACCCAGGCGATCCCGATGCTCAATCTGAGCCCCACGAGGATGTGCGGCAGGCTGTGAGGGATCACGACTCGCCGCAGATAGGTGCCTGGCGAGAACTCGAACACCCGCGCCACATTGCGATGGCTCTGCGGGATGCTCGAGACGCCAAACGCGGTATTGATCACGGTCGGCCAGAGCGAGGTGATGAAGACGACGAACACGGCGGCGTCCGGCGCCGACTGCAGCGTGACGAGGCCGATGGGGAACCAGGCAAGCGGTGAGACCGGCCGTAAGACTTGCACGATGGGATCGAACACACGCCGGCCGACCTCGCTTGACCCGATCACGACACCGAGTGGGATGGCTACGGCCGTCCCCACAGAAAATCCTCGGAACACGCGCCAAAGCGAGGCGCCGAGTTGGACGCCGATGCCCTTGTCGTTCGGGCCGCGGTCATAGAAGGGGTCGCTGAGCAGTGTGAACAATGTCTTCATCGTGGCCATTGGGCCGGGGAGGTCATCGCCCACCGTTGCTGCGGCGATACCCCAGATGAGGCCAAGGATGCCTGCAGCCGCGGCGAGCGAGCCGACGTTGACGGCGATGCTCCGGGCGACCTTCGCCGCGGGGACCTCGATCGTGCGTCCGCCGAGGCGGACGCCCGTGATGATACGTGGCTCGGTGAGTGCGCTCATGCCAGGGTTCCGTATTTCGCGAGGTATGCGGCGGGATTGCTCGGGTCAAAGGTGGCGTTGTCGAGTTCGAGCGTGAACGGCTTCATGTCGTCTGTCGGCACCGGCACCTGCATCTCCGCGGCGACTTCCCGGTAGAGGTCCTGCAGGATCAACTTCTGCGCGATCTCCTTGGCATTCGGCGGCATCTCCTTGAGGTACCCGAACCGCACGTACTGGGCCATGAACCACATCGCATCGCCGTACTTCGGGAAGTTCACGTTGCCATCGCGGTAGAACCGCATCGTGTCTTCAGTGAACGTGACTTCGCCCAGGTCCTTGCCCAGCGCGTACTTGCCGCCCATGCGGTTGTCGATCACGTCCGCAGGAGCGTTCACGTACGACTGACCCCCGATGACCTTGGCCACCTTCGGAATGTTGTCTCTGTCCTCGATGTACCGGGACGCTTCGAGGATGGCGCGCATCATGAGCTTCAGGTCGCCTCGGCGCTTCGTGGCGAACTCCGCGTTCACGCCCAAGGCCTTCTCCGGGTGATGTTTCCAGATGTCCTGGCTGGTAATCGCCGTGAAGCCGATGTTCTCCTTCACGGCGACGCCGCCCCAAGGTTCTCCTACGCAGTAGCCGTCCATCGCATCCACCTTCATGTTCGCCACCATCTGCGCAGGTGGGATGGTGATGACTTTGACGGTCTTCTGGCTGACGTTCGCTGCGGCCAACCAATAGCGCAGCCACATGTCATGTGTCCCGCCCGGGAAGGTCATCGCGAAGGTGGGCTCTTTGCGCGCACGTGCGGCGTCCACAGCTCCCTTCACCCGGTCAGTCTGCTTGTAGCCGACCTTGGCACCGAAGTCGGGGTTGGACAGGGTGATTGCCTGCCCATTCTGGCTGAGCATCATGGCGATCATGATCTCTTTGCCCGGGGTACCTCCGATGCCGGTGTACACGGAGAAGGGCATTCCGAAGAGCATGTGGGCGGCATGGATGTCGCCAGTCAGCAGCGCGTCGCGGGTGCTGGCCCAGGAGGCCTGCTTCACCACGTCCACGTCCAGCCCGTACTTCTTGAAGTAGCCGAGCTCCTTCGCCATCACCACCGAGGCGCAGTCGGTGAGGGCAATGAACCCGATCTTGATCTTCTCGCCCGAACCCTGCGGGACGACTTCACCGGGAGCCGCTGTGGCATTGGGTGCGGGCGCCGACACGGCCCCGCCCGTCGAAGATGACTCGTCGCTCCCACAGGCGGCGAGCAGAGGCGGCAGCACCAGCGCGGCACCCGCCAGAGTGAGGAATCGCCGACGGGGGATACCTCGACCGCTTCCTGAAGAGGTGGGCGCTTCATGCCCCCTGGTGATGTAAGCGACCTCGTGATCCAATGGAATCCTCTCTTAGCCGGCGATCGCCGGTGATGTGGCAGTCACAGGTGTGGGCGCTCCACGAAGAAGTCCTTCGATGGCATCCGCGAGGTCGGTGAGCAGGACCTTCTCCTGAGCGCGGGTGGCGAGACGGCCGTGGTCGCCGAGGCGCCCGCCGACGAAAATGTCGCCCGCCTCCTCGACTCTCCCATCCACGCGGACATTGGCGCCCTGGACGCCGATATCAGCGATGTGGTGTTTCGCGCACGCGTGGACACAACCAGAGACGTGGATGCGCGTCCCCGCCGGTGCCTGGACCCCGCGGCGTTCGAGTTCGGTCGCGACTTGCAGAGCCGTCCCCTTTGTATCGATGAGCGAGTAGTGGCAATAGTCGTTGCCCGTGCAGGCGACGAGGTTCCGCCAGATCGAGGAGACCTCCGGACGGAGCACCGTCAGCAAGGGTTCGGCCAGCAGCGTTGGGAGCAGGGCGTCCGGGACGTGCGGGATCAGGGCGTTCTGATCCACAGTGAGCCGGACCTCGCCGCGTCCATACACCTCGGCGACGCGAGCCAATTCGCGGACACTGGCGGCGCTGATGTTGCCGACGGCGACATGCAGTCCGACGTACGACATCCCAGGCTCGCGCTGCGGGTGGACACCGAGATGATCGCCGCCGACCGTGCTGCGCTCATCCCTGCCAGCGCGACGGAGTGCGTGGCCCATCTCGCCCTCGACCGCGGCGCGGAGGCGAGATTCGCCCCACTCCTCGATGAGCCACTTCAGGCGAGCCTGCGTGCGCTTCTCTCGCGGCCCGTGGTCGCGGTAGACACGCAAGAGCGCGAGAAACAGCGGCTGTACCTCTGCGGGCTCCACGAACACATCGAGCGGCGTCGCAAGCCGCGGAGAGGTGCCCCCCAGAGCGCCGCCGACCAGGACGTTGAAGCCGACGGCCCCATCGAGCGTCGCCGGGACCAGGCCGAGGTCTTGTGTCTGGGCGTGCCCGCAGTCCTGACGACAGCCCGTGATCGAGACGTTGAACTTCCTCGGGAGGTTGGAGTAGGCGCGGTCGCCGAGGTACGGGTCGACGAGCGCTTCCACCAGACCGGTCGCATCGAGGACCTCATGCGCGTCGATGCCCGCCAGGGGACAACCCATCACGTTGCGCACGTTGTCCAGCCCGGTCTGTTGGGACAGGACGCCCGCGTCGCGCAGCGCCTCGATCATCCCGGGGACGGCCGCGAGGCGGAAGCCGCGCAACTGGATGTTCTGCCGAGAGGTGAGGTCGAGGTATGGGTGGGTGCCAGCCTCGGCAAGTCCGGCGATGACCCGCAGTTGCGCTGAGGTCGCTCGTCCACCGGGCAATCGGAGCCGCATCATGAACGTCCCGGGGCTCTGCGGACGGTGGAAGACGCCGTACCACTTCATCCGCTGGAGGTCGTCTTCCGGGATCTGGTCGACGGGCGTGTCTTCGGCGGCGTAACGCAGCAAGTCCGGCCAGACGTCGAGCCCGTCTTTCTCTGCCTTCATTGCTTCGAATTTGTTGCCCATGTGGTGGCTGACCTCTCGACCTCGAAGGTACGGAGCGCCCACCGATGGAGGGTTTCGTGAGGATGAATCTTCGTTTGCGTCTATGTGCGGAGGACGTGTCGCAACGGTCACACCGCCGCGTCGCAGCGGTATCGGTCAGACTGCGCTCTCATGACGGGGATGTGAACTACGGGGGAAGCGCCCATGTTCCGCGAGTCAGCATCGGCGCGCTCGCCCGCCGCCCGTGGGTCAGTCCCTGGCCGCACCGCGTGCAGTGCGCCTGATCAAGAACCCCTGAGACGAGGGTCCAGGATGTCGCGCAGGCCGTCGCCCATCAGGTTGAAGCCAAGCACGGTCACGGTGATCGCGAGGCCCGGGAAGAAGGCGAGCCAGACGTTGAGCGGGAAGGCCGTGCGGGCAGCGCTGATGTCCGAACCCCATGAAGGGTTGGGCGGCGGGACGCCCAGACCGAGGAAGGAGAGGGAGGCCTCCGCCAGGATTGCAGTCCCCAACAGGGTGGTTGAGAGCACGATGGCGAGGGGCATCATGTTGGGGATGATGTGGCGGAACAGGATGCGGAGGTCGCTCCCTCCTAGCGCCTGGGCCGCCTCCACGTACTGGTTGTTGCGCTCGGAGAGGGCGGCGCTGCGGATGACGCGCGCGTTGCCGGGAATGATGACGATACCGATCACGATGATGACGTTGCGCAGTGAAGGCTCGAAGAGCCGGACGATGATCAGCAGCAGGATCAACGCCGGAAACGCGATCAGCGTGTCCATCACCCGCTGGATAATGGTGTCCACGCGTCCGCCCTTGTAGCCCGAGAACGAGCCGATCAGCAGCCCGAAGAACGTCCCGCCAAACACAGAGAGCACCGACACCTGCAGCGAGATGCGCGCCCCGTGGATCACGCGGCTGAAGATGTCCTGCCCGAACTTGTCCGTCCCGAATGGGAAGGCCAGCGAGGGCCCCTGGTTCGGCAGTCCGGCGAATTCGTTGATCTCGTGCGGGGCGAACCACGGGCCGGCGATGCCCACCACGATGAGGCCCGCAATCAGGCACAGCCCCGCGGCACCCATGGGGCTGCGACGTGCCATGCGCAGCATCCGCGCACGCCACGTTGGGCCTCGGACGGCGCGGAGCCCGGCGGCCTGACGCGGGAGCGGACTCGCTGTCTCGACCACCAGCGCCTCCTATGAGTACCGGATCCGCGGATCGAGGAAGCCATAGGCCAAGTCGACCGCAAGGTTGAGGAAGACGACGGCCGCGCCGGTGTAGAGCACGAGTGTCTGCGCGACGGCGAAGTCTTTCTGGAGGATGGACTGGAAGATGTAGGCGCCCAGCCCGTTCAGGTTGAAGATCGATTCGATGATCACCGAGCCGCCCAGCAGCCCGGCGACCTGCAGGCCGATCACGGTGACCACGGGGATGATCGAGTTCTTCAGCGCGTGCCCCATGATCACAGCGCGGTCAGAGAGGCCCTTCGCGCGTGCCGTCCGGATGTAGTCGGTCCTGAGCACCTCGAGCAGCGATGAGCGGGTGAGCCGCATCACGCTGGCCATCGGTGCGAAGGAGAGGATGAGCGAGGGCGGCCCGAATTGCCGGAGATTCGTCAGCGGCTCCTCGAAGATGGAGCGTGCCCGGTCCAATGGAGGTGCATAGCCCCACCACTGTTGAGGCAGGATCAGCAGGAGGGTGGCGAGCCAGAACCCGGGAATCGCGAGGGCGGCGATCGCCGTCAGTCGCACCGCATAGTCCGGCGCCTGGTTGCGCTTCACTGCCGAGATGACGCCGAACGGGATCCCGAAGCTCACCGTCCACACAAGGGTAAAGGCCATCAGTTGGAAGGAGATCGGGAAACGGTGTTTGAACTCACTGGACACGCTTGCCTGGTTGAGCGCTGAGCGGCCGAGGTCCAGCGTGAGGATTCCGGCAAACCACCGTGCGTACTGGACCGGGATCGGATCGTCGAGGCCCTGGGCAGCCCGTTCGGCGGCGATCCGCTCTGGCGTCGCCGCGATGCCCTGCTGCAGGAGAGTCGGGTCCCCCGGCATCAGTCGCATCAGTGTGAACACCACCAGCGAAACGAACCAGATGATCAGGCCCGCCATGGCGACGCGCCGGATCGTGTAGTTCAGCACCAGGCGGGCCCCTTCAGTTGGTCAGGCTGGGGGTAGCGGTGAGACGCCTCGGGCGTCCCACCGCGCCGCAGGTCTAGGCGTCGATCCAGAAGTTGCGGATCATGAAGGCGGACATCGCCCCCGCGCCCGCGTCGAAGTTCTGGACCTTCTCGAAGTAGACGGTGTTGCTGCCCACGTTGAAGACGTTGATGAACGCGGGGTCGCTCTTCAGCACGGCCCGCTGCGCCTCCAGGTACGCGGCCTTGCGCTCCGCCTCGGGAATCGTGGAGCCCGCCTTGTCGACGAGGGCATCGATCTCCGGGGTGTAGAACTTGGTGTCGTAGTTGTTGCTGCCCGTCACCCCGCCCGTGCGGTACCACAGCAATGCCGAGTCCGGGGTTTTGTAGGACTGGTTGAGGGAGTAGGACGCGGTCAGGCCGTTGCCGAAGTACTGAGCCACCCAGGTGGCAGCGTCCAGGGGCTGCGGCTTGGCCGTGATACCGATCGCCTGCAACTGCTTCACCATGATGTTCACGTAGTCGTTCATGGTGCTGCTCGTCGGGTGCGTGAACGTGATCTCCTTCACGCCCGCGGCCTCGAAGAGCTTCTTCGCCTCGGCGACGTCGTACGGCTGCAGCTTCTTTAACTCAGCGTCCGGAAGCGCGTAGTCGCCGAAGACCGGTACGACAGGGCCGGCATGCTTCCCGAGACCCTTCCCGATGATTTGGATGTACTCGTCGCGATTCATCGAGAGGTTCATAGCGCGACGCACACGAGCGTCACGCCACGGGGCGACGTCTGTGCGCATCCAGAAGGAGTTGTAGCCAGTGGAGCCTGTCTCCACGAGCTTCAGCCCCTTCGTCGCCTTCTGCAGGTCCTTCGCTTCCTGCGGGTCCGCCGTCAGGTACGAATCGATCTGCCCCGAGGCGAGCGCAGTGCGCTGAGTGGCCACGTCCTTGAACGCGAGGACGTCGTGCGCGTCGACGTACGGACGTTCCTTGTCGTAGAAGTTCGGGTTCCGGACCATCCGGATGCCCTCGCCCTCCTGCATCGACTTGAGCATGAACGGTCCCGCACCGACCGCCCATTGTTTGAAGTCGGCGGCAGGCTTCGCAAGCCACTCCTTCGGGACGATGGCGCCTTTCAGGTTGTCGCCGATGTTCTCTTCGACCCAGGCATAGGGCTTCTTCGTGATGAGCCGCACGGTCTCCTTGTCCGGCGCGTCGTACTTGTCGACCCACGCGGAAAAGAAGGCGTACCCGTTCGCTGCGGACGCCTTGTCTGCGATGCGCTTGAAGGACTGCACGACGTCCTCGGAGTCGAGCATGCGCTCGGGCACACCCTTGTCGTTCGGGGCGATCTTCGCGTCTGTGCGGAGCTTGAAGGTCCAGGTCACCCCGTCCTTCTCGACCTGGTGGGACTTCGCGAGGTCATACTTCAGCCCGAGGTCTCCACGCAGGACCTCACGCCGGAAGAGGTAGTTGTAGACCTGGGCGACGCCGCCGGTACCCCCGTACACGGAGTTGTGCGCGTCGATGCCGGCAATCGTCCCCGTGAAACCGAGGCGGTACGCGCCACCTCGCTTCGCCTGCTTCGCGCTCGGCGCCGCCGTCACCGCGACCGGGGCTGCCGCCTTCGGAGACGCACTGACCGGCGCTTCTTCCTTGCTGCCGCAGCCGACGAGCGCCGCGCCTGCCAGGCCGGCAGCACCGATGCCCGCGCCCCGCATGAGCGCGCGGCGAGTGATTCGTCCTCCCGTGATGGATCCCCAAGAGCGAGGCTGAGCCATGTCGTTCCCTCCAGAACCACGGCTGTGGCACGTCCCGCCCGGCTGGGCAAACGTGCAACCTGTATGACAGGCGGGCACGATCTACCACAGATTTCTTAGGCGTAGCAACGCGAGACGCGAGGAGTATTAGTACTTGCGCGCACAAGCTCCGGTCAGCGGCCCACCGGTGCCACCACCGGTACGTCCGACTCCGGATCGCGGTAGACGCGCACCGCGATACCGAAGATCGCCTCGACTCTGGGCTCGGTCAGCACAGCCGCTGGCGTGCCGTCCGCGACTACCTCGCCGTCGCGGATAGCCACGAGGCGCCGGGCATAGTGCGCGGCCTGCGGGAGGTCGTGCATCACCATCAGCACCGTCAGGCCTTGTTCTTCATTCAGCCGCCGGAGTAACGAGAGCAGTTCTATCTGGTGGCCGATATCGAGGTAGGTGGTCGGCTCATCCAGCAGCAAGACATCCGGCTCCTGCGCGAGCGCGAGCGCTACCCACGCGCGCTGGCGCTCTCCGCCGGAGAGCGTGGCGACGGCGCGCCGGCGCAAACCCTCCACGCCCGCGAGGACGAGTGCACGTTCGACGGCGGCGCGGTCTCGCTCGCTGGAGCCTCCGAGCAGGCCGCGATGCGGATGACGCCCGCGGGCGACCAGTTCCTCCACCAAGAGGTCCGCGGGTGCCTCGGGCGCCTGAGGCAGGAAGGCGACTCGCCGAGCGAACTCCCGAGGAGCGATGGCCCAGGCGTCTCGCCCGCCAAAGAACACCGCACCGGTCTGCGCGCGCAGGAGCCTCCCAGCGATCCGGAGGAGCGTCGATTTCCCCGACCCGTTCGGGCCGATGATCGCAGTCATTTCACCGGCTGAGACGGCCAGCGAGACTCCGCGCAGGACCCGCGTCCCTCCGAATGCATGACGGAGGTCGCGTACCTCGATGAGCGGCAGAGCCGGAGGCAGGGGCGTCATGTACGTGTCCTGATCAGAACCAGCAGGACCGGCGCGCCCACAACTGCGGTGACAATTCCGACGGGGATCTCCCCGGGGGCTACCACCACCCTGGCGACCGCGTCTGAAAGCACGAGCAGCAACGCGCCGAGGACCGCGGAGAGCGGCAACACGACCCGCTGGTCACTGCCCACGAGCAGCCGCGCGATGTGCGGGACGACCAGCCCCACGAATGCCACGAGCCCCGCGACGGCGACGGCGGCGCCGGTGAGCACTGCGGCGAGCCCGGCGAGGAGCGCTCTCGTACGCTCGACCCGCATCCCGAGGCCGCGGGCAACATCGTCTCCGAGGGCGAGGACGTTCAGGGAGTCAGCCACGACCACGGCGATCAGCGTTCCAACCAGCGTGTACGGCCACACCTGGTGCACGTGTTCCCAGCCTCGCTGGTACAGACCTCCCGCCAGGAATGCGAGCGCCGCCTGCGTGAACAGCTTCGATGTCGCGATCAGCGCGGTCGAGAGCGCCGTGAAGAGCGCGGCCACTGCCACCCCGGCAAGTGCGAAGCGCACCGGTGAGATCCCGCCTCGCCAGGCGAGCGCGTAGACGAGCGCCGCGGAAGCGAGGGCACCGCCGAATGCGGCGGCCGGGACGAGTGCCAGCGGGACATCAGGGACGATCCGCAAGAGGCCGACCGAGGCCACGCCAGCCCCCGCAGAGAAACCGAGGATGTGAGGATCGCCCAGCGGGTTCCGAGTGATCCCTTGCAGGATCACGCCGGCGATCCCGAGGTTGGCGCCGACCAGGGCGGCCACCAGGGTCCGTGGAAACCTGATCTGCCACACGATCTGCCGCGTGACCGGGTCTGAGCGATCGCGAAGCGCGTCCAGCACATCGAGCGGGGGGATGCGCACTGCGCCCACCGCACAGGAGAGGGCGAGGGATAGCACCAACAGTGCGGCGGCGGAGCCGATCACCGTCGCGGCACGGACTCGACGGTCTGGGATCGCCGCAGAGAAGGACATGCGCGGAGTCTAGGCGGTCTCGAAGCGAATGCAGACGGGCCGGGAGGCGTGCCCGGCCCGTCTGTCTGCGTCCGCTAGTAGCCCGGAGCGCCCGCGGCCCCACCGGCAGCGAGCTTTACGTCCGGCTGGATGAACCCGGTCAACTGCTTCAGCCCATCAGCCGCACGGGGCCCCGGAGCCTGCAAGAAGATGTCGAGGTCGATCTCGTGGACTCGCTTGTTCTTCACCGCGTTCAGCGTGGGGAACGAGCGCGAGACGATGGCACTGATCGACGGGCCAGGCGCGTTGCCCGGCACGATCACGAGCAGGACGTCCGCGTTGTCCTTGAAGGCCGTCTCCAGTGAGATCGTCGCGTACCCCGGTACCTGGCCGGACTGCTTGAGTTCTGCGGCGACGTTCTGGGCGCCGGCAATCTTGATCATGTCTCCGATGAACGAGTCATTCAGAGCAGCGGACAGCTGCCCATCGCGCCCGGCGACCAACACGAGGGTCTTGGTGAGCGGCTTCCCCTTGACCGCTTCGCTCACCTGCTTCGCCACGGCATCGACGTTGTCCGCCGAGGCCTTCGCCTTCTCCGCGGTGCCGGCGATCGAGCCCAGCATCCGGATCGAAGTCGAGACATCGGCGTACTTCACAGCGCCGACGAAGACAACGGGGACACCCTTGAGTTGCGATTCGAACTGGCCTGCGAGCGGCGCCTGCGCGGACGCGTCCGCGACAACGAGGTCTGGTTGCAGTTTCAGGATGGCCTCGAAGTTCGGCTGATACGCCGACCCGATATCCGTCATCTTGCTCGTGTCGACACCCGGGGCGCTCGCCGTGCTGGATCGTGCGATCGCGGTCCCGCCGGCTGCGTAGACCATTTCAAGCGCCGACGGGCTCGTGGTGACGATCTTGGAGGGCTTCCCGGTCACCGTCACCTTGCGGCCCAGGAGGTCCGTCACACTCACGCCGGCGGGCGTGGCGGCCACGGTGGCGGTGGCACTGGCGCCAGCGTTCTGGACGGGAAGGGGCGCCGGGCTCTCAGGCTCATCGCTGCCACACCCGGCAAGCAGAAGGGCCGCCCCTGCCATGACCGCGCCGAGGTATGCCGCGAGCCGACGCTGTGAACTACGCATGGGAAATCCTTTCGAGGCCGCTCGACCGGGATTCTCGGCCTCACACTGGTGCAATCAACTGGCGAAACCGGGCGAACCTCACCAACTCCGCCGAAGATTCGCAGACATCGTGGGAGCGTTTTGAGTCACCAGCGATCTTGTTGGGCAGGGACGGTCACGCTCCGCCAGCCCGCTACTCTTCAAATGGACAAGGACTACCAAAGGATCGACATGGCAGGTTCAGGTCCGATTCACCACCGCCGGGAGGCGGTCGACCGACTGGCCCGTCCGCTTCAGCGATTCATTTCCACCGAGATTTCTGGTGGGATCCTCCTGCTCCTCGGTCTCGCCCTGGCCCTCGCATGGGCGAACTCCCCGTGGTCGGACTCCTACCACAACCTTCTCGAACACCACTTCTCAGTGAATCTGGGCTTCTGGGGGCTCGACGAGCCACTCGAGTTCTGGGTCAACGACGTCCTGATGACGATCTTCTTCTTCGTCATCGGCCTCGAAATCAAGCGCGAGGCAGTCGCGGGGGAGCTGGCGACCTTCCGGAACGCCGCCGTGCCCATCGCCGGCGCCGTCGGGGGGATGGTCGTCCCGGCCCTGTTCTTCCTGCTCGTGGTTCGAGGTGGGCCAGGCGCCCAGGGCTGGGGCGTGCCCGTAGCAACCGACATCGCATTCGCCCTCGGCGTGCTGATGCTGGCAGGGCCGCTCGTGCCCTTCGGGCTCAAGGTGATGCTGCTCGCTCTGGCCATTGCCGACGACATCGGCGGCATCTTGATCATCGCGATCTTCTACTCGGATGGCGTGGCCCTCGCGCCCCTTGGGCTCGCCGGAGGGGTGCTCCTCACGGCCTTCGCCCTTCGGCAGTCCGGGATCTGGTACCTGCCCCTCTATTGGTTCCTCGGTGCGATTGGATGGGCCGCAGCGCTCGACTCCGGGATCCATCCGACAATCTTTGGTGTCGCCCTCGGGCTGCTGGCGCCATGGCAGGCGTGGCGCCCCGAGTCCGGATTCGTGGATCGCATGCGTGCCCTCGTCGACCGTGTCCAGGAGGTGTACGACCCGGAGACTCAGCAGGCCACGCACGAGGAGCAAGTTGCGGTCTCGCTCGCAATCGCGGACGAGGCGTATGAGCATGTCGCCCCACTGGACCGTCTGGAGAAGTCACTCGCACCCATCACTGCACTGGTGATCGCACCACTGTTCGCCTTTGCGAATGCCGGCGTGCCGGTGGATGCCGCCACGCTGGGCGACGCGGTGCGCTCCCCAGTTGCGCAGGGGATCGTCGCCGGACTCGTCCTTGGGAAGCCGATTGGGATCCTGCTGGCGATCTGGGCCGCAGTGGCCCTGGGCGCGCGCCTCCCGCTGGGAGTCACCTGGGGTGGTGTCGTGGGCGTCGGATTCGTCGCTGGGATCGGATTCACGGTGGCCCTCTTCGTCGCCGGCCTATCGTTCGAGGACCCCGCGCTCCTGACCGAGGCCAAGCTCGGAATCCTCGCCGCATCGCTCCTGGCGGGGGCCGGCGGGTGGACGGTCCTGCGACTGGCTCATCGCACGCCCGTGGCCACGCCTTAGGGGCGCCTGGCCAGTCGCAAGCACTCGACGCCTTGCCGCCTGCGCCTAAGGAGGTGCTCGCGTACGCTCGTGCCGCTTCGCCGACCGCGTAAGAGGTAGGACGTCATGGCAGCAGGCACGGGAGCCACCCACCCGATCCACCGGCGCCGCGAGACGGTCGACCGGCTCAGTCGGCCCATTCAACGCTTCATCTCGACCGAGATCTCGGGCGGGATCCTCCTCCTCATCGGACTCGCCATCGCGATGGCGTGGGCAAATTCGCCCTGGGCTGACACGTACCATCGCCTCCTCGAGCACCACATCGCCTTCGACCTCGGCTTTTGGAGCCTGGACGAGCCGGTCGAGTTCTGGGTGAACGACGTCCTGATGACGCTGTTCTTCTTCGTCGTCGGCCTCGAAATCAAGCGCGAGGCAGTGGCGGGAGAACTCGCGAACCTTCGCCACGCCGCCGTGCCCATCATCGGGGCGGCAGGCGGCATGCTTGTCCCGGCGCTGATCTACACGCTCATCGTGCAAGGCGGCGAAGGCAGCCAGGGCTGGGGCGTGCCCGTGGCCACGGACATCGCATTCGCCCTGGGTGTGGTCATGCTGGCGGGGTCGAGGGTGCCATTCGGGCTTAAAGTGATGCTGCTCGCGCTCGCGATTGCTGACGACCTGGGCGGCATCCTCATCATCGCGATCTTCTACTCGGATGGCGTGGCCATGACCGCGTTGGCCGGGGCGGGCGGCATCCTGCTGCTATGCCTGTTCCTCCGGCAGGTGGGAATCTGGTTCCTACCAATCTTCTGGGTCCTCGGAGCCGTGGGCTGGGCGTTCACGCTGGAGTCCGGCATCCACCCCACGATCTTCGGTGTGGCGCTGGGATTGCTCGCGCCATGGCAGGCCTGGCACCCCGAGACCGGCTTCGTGGACCGGATGCGCGGGCTCGTCGACCGGGTGCGCGAGATCTACGACCCGGAGACCCAGCAGGCAACCCACGAGGAGCAGGTCGCGGTCTCCCTCGCCATTGCCGACGAGGCGTACGCGCATGTCGCGCCGCTCGACCGGCTGGAGAAGTCGCTCGCCCCGATCACGGCGTACATCATCGCCCCCGTGTTCGCGTTCTCGAACGCGGGTGTGCCGGTGGACGCGGCCACGCTGGGGGAGGCAGTCCGCTCTCCGATCTCGCAGGGGGTCTTCTTTGGGTTGCTCCTCGGGAAGCCCATTGGCATCCTCGCGGCCGTCTGGCTGGCGGTGAAGATGGGCGCTCGGCTGCCGACGGGCGTGGGCTGGTCCGGTATCGCAGCGCTCGGTCTCGTTGCGGGCGTGGGCTTCACCGTCGCGCTCTTCGTGGCTGGCCTCTCCTTCGAGGAGGAGGCCCTGCTTACTGACGCGAAGCTCGGGATCCTGTTCGCCTCGTTACTGGCCGGGGTGATCGGGTGGGCCGCCTTGCGGATCGTCTTCCGAGCACCCGCGGCGGTGTCAGACGGACATTAGCGGGCGATCAGCGCGCCGCCAGCCGCCGCGATGAGCACCACGAACCACGAGGGCCACCTCCAGATGATGAGGAGGCCCCCGCAGAAGACAGCCAGGCCCGCGTCCTGCACGCTGCCGATCGCGCTGGTGATGACCGGGGAATAGAGGGCTGCCGCCAGTAGCCCGACGACGCCCGCGTTCAGGCCTCGGAGGGCTGCTCGCACAGCCGGCTCGCCCCGCAGCCGGTCCCAGTACGGCCCGATGCCCCACACCAGCAGGAAGGACGGCAGGAAAATGGCCGCCGTCAGGAGGACGCTTCCGCCGACCCCGGCCCCCTTGGCGCCGAGGAACGCCGCGAAGGTGAACAGCGGTCCGGGCACGGCTTGCGCCGCCCCATAGCCGGCAAGGAAGTCCTCGGCCGCCACCCACTCGGGCACGAAGCCTTCTTCCAGGAGCGGTAGCACGACATGGCCGCCGCCGAACACGAGCGACCCCGCTCGCGCGCTCACCTCGGTCATCGCCAGCGTCGAGTCGTCGCTGGTGAAGGCGCGAGAGATGCCGAGGCCCAGCACGAGCAATCCGAAGAGGCCCAGCCAGAGCGGGGCCAGCCGGCGGTGCCGGACGTTGATAGGGACCGTCGCGAGGGGGGTGACCTCCAGCCCACGCCAGCGCACCCAGCCATACACTCCGGCAACAGTCAGCACCATCACCTGCATCCACGCCTCCGACACGGCGAGCATGGTCGTGCCGGCGACGAGCGCGACTGCGGCGCGCTCCACGTCCGGAGTGAGCGTCCGCGACATCCCCCAGACCGCCTGAGACACGACAGCCACTGCGGCGATCAGAAGGCCGTGCACCCATCCGGCTCCGCTGACGTCCGTGCCTGACAGCAAGAGGGCGAATGCCGCGAGCGCGACGGCGGAGGGCAATGTGAACCCCAGCCAGGCAGCGATGCCACCGAGGTAACCTGCCCGCGCTGTCCCGATGGCGATGCCGGTCTGGGAACTGGCGGGGCCCGGGAGGGCCTGGCAGAGGGCGACGGTATCCGCGTACTCGCTGTCACTCAGCCAACCCAGCCGCTGTACATACTCGCGCCGGAAGTACGCGAGGTGCGCGACCGGCCCGCCAAACGAGGTCAGGCCCAGGCGCAGCGCGACCGTGAACACCTCAACGACAGACCCGCTCCCGGTCAGCGACTTCACCACCTAATAGTCGATGCCGGGCTGAGCCTTCACCCCGGTCTGGAAGGCATGCTTGACCTCGGTCATCTCAGTGACCGTGTCTGCAAATTCCAGGAGAAGCGGATGCGCAGCGCGGCCGGTGATGATGATGTCCACGTCCTTGGGTCGGTCGCGCAGAGTCTGAATGACCTCGTGGACGTCCAGCCACTGGTAGGTGATCGGATAGGTAATTTCGTCCAGGACCACCAGGTCGAAGAGGCCCGACATGATCTTTTCCCGTGCAAGCGCCCATGCCTCGGTCGCCATGGCGATGTCGTGCTCAATGTTCTCCGAGAGCCAAGTGAATCCGTCTCCGAGCGCGATCATCTCGATGCCCATGCGCTGGGCGGCGTAGGTCTCACCGTAGTGAGAGTCCTTCTTCTTGATGAACTGCAGCCAGCAGACCGACCAGCCACGCCCCCACGCACGCATCGTGACACCAAGCGCGGCCGTGGTCTTGCCCTTTCCGTCGCCCGTGTTCACAAGGACGAGCGGGTGCTTCTTCGGGAAGAGGCCCTGCCACTTCCCGACGGGCTGCTCGACCGGCCCGTGCTTGCGCAGCGGCTCGTCGTCCTCCATCGCCTCAGGCTCGTCGGTCATCGGGGCCTCCGCCGTCGAGGATAGGGCGGCGCGCTGACACTGTGTCCCGTCGCTAGTCCGCCAGCCAGCAGACTCGCGCAGCGTCGATGGCCACGCGCACAACTGAGCCGGGTGCCCTCGATACCTCTCGCAACGTTTCCACGGGGAGCGCCAGGGCGAGCACTTCGCCGGACTCCAGCTCCACTACCAACCGGCCAGTGCCCGCGGCTGCCTCGGCCCGGCGTACCCGGGCCGGGGCCCCGTCAGGAGACAGGCGTGCGCCCTCGGCGGCAACCGCGGCATGGGACGCTCCTGGGGGCGCCTGCAGGCCCAGTGACACCCAGGAATCGTGCCCCAGGATCGCGTAGCCGAGGAACCGGGCCGCGCGTTCGGTCTCCGGCCGCGAGAGCACCTGGGCGGCAGGCCCGGTCTGCAGCGGCTCCCCTGCCTCCATCAGTACGACTCGGTCCGCGAGGAGCAGCGCTTCCGAGTGATCATGTGTGGAAATCAGCGCTGCCGTGCCCTCCGCCGAGAGCAGCGCCTTCAACTCCCCCGTGAGGGCGGACCGGGTCGCCAGGTCAACGCCGGCGAACGGCTCGTCGAGGAAGAGCAGGCGCGGACGCACGGCGAACGCGCGGGCAAGGCTCACCCGCTGCGCCTCGCCGCCTGATACCGCATGCCCTCGTGCCTCCGCCAGGTGCGCGACGCCAAGGCGGGCGAGCCAGGCGCGGGCACGCTCTCGGCGCTCTCCCCGCGGCACGCCGTGCAGCGCGAGCGCCACCTCCACGTTGCGCCGCACTGTCATGTCCAGCAGGGCCGCGTCCTGGAAGACCGTCGCGGTCTCCCGACGCAGCCGTACGCGGGCGCCTCGCACCGCCGGCTCCCCGAAGATGCGGACCTCGCCCGAGGCTGGGAGGAGCAGCGCAGCCGCCAGCAGGAGCGTGCTCTTGCCCGCGCCGTTGGGCCCCAGCACGGCCACGGTCTCGCTGGACGCCACCTCGAGGTGCGGCATGGCGAGGACCTGCCGGCCGCCGCGCATGACCCGGAGGTCGCGCACCTCGAGCGCCGGAACAGACGGGGTCATCGACGGCGTACGTGGGCTTGCGCGGTCGTCAGGGCTGCGCTGACAAGCACCACCAGGAACAACAGGATGAGCCCCAGGGCGAGCGCCGTGCCGAAGTTGCCCCGGTTTACCTCCAACACGGCGGCGGTCGTGAGGACACGCGTCTCGCCGCTCAGGTTGCCGCCCACCATCATGGCAGCGCCTACCTCGGAGACGACGCCGCCGAAGCCGGCCATCACGGCAATCAGCAGCGCGAGACGGGCCTCCCGCGCCACTAGCCAGAAGTACTGCAGCGTGCCTGCGCCCATCGCGCGCACCTGGAAGTGAAGCGAGGGCGGAAGCGCCATGACTCCGGCGGCAGTGAATGACACCACAAGTGGCGTCGCGATCAGCGCCTGTGCGATGACCATCGCCCACGGTGTGTAGATCAGGCCGAGCGCGCCCAGCGGGCCCGAGCGCCAGAGCATGATCGCAATGAACAGCCCGGCCACCACCGGAGGGAGACCGGTGCCGGCATTCGCCATGGCCAGGAGCACCCGCTGGCCAGGAAAGCGCCCGAGGGCGACGAACAGGCCGATGGGCACACCGACCAGCGCCGCCACCAGGGTCGAAGCCCCCGTGATCCAGGCCGTGCGGGCCGTGGTCGAGTAGACGTCACCGTCTCCGGTGCGCAGCAGACGTACGGCCTCTCTGAGCGCGTCCAGCAGGAGGTCCACTAGCGTCCCAGCGGGTTCGGCTTGCCAGCATCCGCGAAGAACAGTGGCTGCCCGTACTTGTCGATCCCGAACTCGGCAATCATCTTCTGCGCGGCGGACGAGACGAGGAAGTCCCTGAAGGCGCGGGCGCCCTCGGCGTTCGTACGCGGCAACCTGGTCGGGCTCAACAGGATCACGTGATAGACGTTCAGGAGGCTGGTGTCGCCCTCGAGGACGACCGGCAGCGCATCTTTCCCGGCGAAGGCGAGCAGTGTCGCGCGGTCAGTGACTGTGTACGCCCGCTTCTCCCGCGCCACCGTGAGGGTGGCGCTCATCCCCTGGCCCGTCTCGATGTACCAGGGCTGCCTCGCGGGCACCGTCAGTCCCGCGGCCGTCCACAGGCTCTTCTCCAGCACGTCGGTCCCGGAATGATCCCCTCGGCTGATGAAGGTTGCCTGCTTCTGAGCGATCTTCCGCATCGCCTCGTTGATCCGCTTCGTCTCCTTGACTCCGGCAGGATCGCCTGCTGGCCCCACCAGGACGAAGTCGTTGTGCATGACGAGTGTGCGCTCGAGCCCAAAGCCGTCCGCGAGGAATTTCTCCTCGGCCGCCGGAGAGTGCACGAGAAGTACGTCCGCGTCTCCGCGCTCACCCATCTGGAGCGCCGCCCCCGAGCCGACGGCAATCACTTTGACGCGGTACCCCGTCGCGTCCTGGAACGCCGGGACGAGCACATCGAGCAGTCCGCTATCCTGCGTGCTGGTCGTCGTCGCGAGAATCAACTCCGGACGTGCGGGCCGCGGCCTGGCTGCGGTGGAGGATTCCGAAGCCCCCGCGGTGGCCGCTGAGGGGGCTTCCGATCCCCGATCACCGCCGCAGGCCGCAAGGCTCATAGCCGCGATGAGTCCGAGGGTGCGGACGAACGAGCGGGCTCGGGGCGAACGCACGATCGCGATCCCTTCGTCTTGCACGGAGGTGCAAGACGTTACCATGAGCACTCGGAGGCGGCATGGCGAAGTCCGATCCCCCCAGCCTCCTGCGCCTCCGCGTGAAGGTCTGGCTCGAACGCGGTGACGAGGTGGTGCTTTCCGAGTACCGGGCCCGCTTGCTCGAAGCCGTCGCAGAGCACGGATCGGTGGCCGCGGCGGCGGAGGCCCTCCATCTCCCCGTCCGGACGGCGTGGAAGAAGCTGCGCGAGATGGAAGCGGCGGCCGGCCTTCCGCTACTGGAGTCAGGCTCCGGCGGCAGCGCCGGCGGCGGCTCAGACCTGACTCCCGAAGCGGTTGCGATGGTGGAGGCGTTTCGTGAGGTCGCCCGGCCCGCCACTCAGGCCGCGGAGCAGGCGTTCAGCGACCAGCGACGGCGCTTCCCTCGATAGCCGTCTAACGGGGCCCAGCGGTTATCCTGTGCATGGACGCCTGAGTGAGGCGGCCCAGGAAGTGTGCCCTCATGTTGCCGCTGATTATCGTCATCGTGGCCGTCGTGCTGCTCGCCGGCGTTGTTGTCGCCATCTACAACGGGCTGGTCCAGAAACGGCTGCGCGTCGACGAGGCCTGGGCGCAGATCGAGGTTCAACTCAAGCGCCGCTGGGACTTGATCCCGAACCTGGTGAACTCCGTGCGAGGCTACATGGAGCACGAGGCGGACACCCTGACGAAGGTGACCGAGGCCCGTGCGAACGCCGTGGCCGCCGGGGCACGAGGCACTGCAGACCAGGCTCAGGCGGAGAACGCCCTGACTGGCACCCTCCGCTCCCTCTTTGCGGTCATGGAGAACTACCCGGACCTGAAGGCGAACGAGAATGTCCTGCGGCTGCAGGAGGAGCTCTCGACGACTGAGAACCAGATCGCGTTCTCTCGCCAGCACTTCAATGCGACGGTCCGCGACTACAACCAGGCGATCGCCACGTTCCCGACGCTGTTGTTGGCCGGCATGTTCGGCTTTACCGCACGGGACTTCTTCGACGCCCCAGAGGAGTCGCAGCAGGTGCCTGAGGTGCGTCTCCGCTAGCGCCGCCAGGCCGCAGGCGGGCATCGAGGGCGACGATGGCAGCAACCACGTTCTACGCACAGGCCTCGGCGAACCGACGGAAGTCGGTGCTGCTGCTGTTCGCCGCGGCCCTCCTGTTCGTCGTCTTCGGGTTCGTCATCGGCTACGCATGGCTGGGCGACCCAGCAGCGGCGGTGGCCAGCACCGTCTTCGCCGGGGGAGTCGCTCTCGTCTCCGGCCTCGTCACGTATTACGGCGGCGCGGCGATGGTGCTGGCTGCGTCGCGTGCGAAGCCGGTGACCGCGGACTCGCACCCGATCCTGATGAACGTGGTGCAGGAGATGGCGCTTGCGGCGAATGTTCCGATGCCGAGCGTCTACATCATCGAAGACACCGCGCTCAACGCGTTCGCCACGGGCCGCAGCCCGGACCATGCCGCAATCGCGGTCACGACCGGGCTCCTCGACCGACTCGACCGGGAGGAACTGCAGGGCGTGATCGGACACGAACTGGGCCACGTGCGGAATCTGGATATCCGGTTCGCCCTCCTGGTGGGTGTGCTTGTGGGAGGCATCGCGCTCCTGGCTGACGTCATGCTGCGTTCGATGATGTGGGGCGGCCACCGACGGAGCCGGAGCAACCGCGAGGGTGGAGGCGGCCTTCAAGTGATCATGCTGATCCTGGGCCTCGTCTTCGCGATCCTCGCGCCGATCGCCGCACGCCTGGTACAGATGTCCGTGAGCCGTCAACGCGAGTACCTCGCAGATGCCACCGCGGTGGAGTTCACGCGCAACCCGGCCGGCCTGGAGCAGGCACTCTGGAAGATCGGCACCGACCGCGAAGTGCTCGAGGTTGCGAACCGCGCCACCCAGCATCTCTACATCGCGAATCCGATCAAGAAATTCGAGGCGCGTGCGAGCAACCTCTTCTCCACGCATCCACCCCTGCCCGACCGGATCAACCGGCTGCGAGCCCTCCGCGGCACTCCGCCACTTGCCGCCGAGGACCTGCGCGCCCTCACGGCCGCCGAGTAGGGCCGGGCATGGCGGCGCCCGTGATCGGTGCGACTAGCGCTCTCGCGTCCGCGAGAGCGCACACTCGCCGCATTCTCGGTGCCGCTGGCCCTGCCACACTGGGCCTCGCCGCCCTCGCGGTCGCGTGCGTCCTCGCGCTCACCCAGGGCGCGGCGTCGATCCCGACGGGGACGGCGGTCGGGATCGTCCTGGACCGCCTGCCTGGCATTTCGATGCATGCTGATGCGCCGCTCACATGGCAGCGGATCATCGTGGACGTGCGGCTTCCCCGCGTCGCCGCGGCGGTGCTGGTGGGGGCAGCACTCTCGGGTTCCGGGGCGGCCTATCAGGGGGTCTTCCGCAACCCGCTTGCAGACCCATTCCTGCTCGGCATCGCCTCCGGCGCTGGCCTCGGCGCTGCGCTCGTGATCGTCTCACCGCTGCCCGTCGATTCCTACGGCTTTGGATGGGTACCAGCAGTGGCATTCGCGGGGGCCCTGCTCACGGTCGTCGCCGTGACGGTGCTCGCGCGGGCAGGCGGCCACATCGACGGCGTCTCGCTCATCCTCGCGGGCGTCGCGCTGTCGGCGATGTGCTCCGCGGTCACCTCTTTCATCCTGCTGGCTGGAGGTGAGCGCGCGCAGCCCATCCTCTCGTTCCTTTTTGGGGGGTTGAACACGGTCTCCTGGACCCGCGTGGCCCTAGCCCTTCCCTATGTCGGTGGCGGAGTGGCCGTGCTGGCCGTCACCTCGCGCGCGCTCGACGTGATGCAGTTGGACGAGGAGCAGGCAGAGCACCTGGGCCTGAACGTCGCCCGGACCCGGATGGCTGTACTTGCCGCGGCGTCGCTGATGGCCGCGGCCGCCGTCGCGATCGCGGGGATCATCGGGTTCGTTGGGCTCATGGTGCCCCACGCTGTCCGGCTGGCATGGGGGGGCGGCTTCCGGCGCCTCCTGACGCTCTCTTGCATATACGGCGCAGCCTTCGTCGTCCTCGTTGATACCTTCGCGAGGACGGCTATCCAGCCGCAGGAACTCCCGCTTGGCGTGGTGACCGCCTTCATTGGCGGGCCGGCGTTCCTCATCCTGATGCGCCGCCAGCGGCGGTGGGCCCTGTGATGGTCGCGACTACCTCCGAACCGCTCATCGAGGCCCGCGGCGTGACGGTCGCCATTGGCGGACGCGACCTCCTCCGCGATGTCGACATCGAGGTGCGCTCGGGCGAGATCGTGGGGCTTGTCGGGCCGAACGGTGCGGGCAAGAGCACGCTTCTCCGCGCGCTCTCCGGGACGAGGCAGGCGGAAGGTTCCATCCGTCTGCGTGGCAAGGCCATCCGCACGCTCGAGCGGCGCGCCCGCGCGCGGGCGATCGCGGTGGTCGAGCAACTTCCGGAGGCTCCCCCGACCATCACAGTGGAAGCCCTGGCCACCCTCGGACGGTTCCCCCACCTCGGCCTGCTGCGCCGACAGTCACCTCGGGACCGCGGTGTCGTGGAGGCATCCCTGCGGCGCGCGGGCTGCGTGGGCCTGGCCCACCGCAGCCTCGGCACTCTGTCCGGGGGCGAGCGGCGGCGCGCGTTCATCGCCCGTGCCCTGGCACAGGAGGCGGCCCTGCTGCTCCTGGATGAGCCGAGCGCCAACCTGGACGCCGAGGCCCAGGCGACGCTCTTTGACCTCCTGCGCGTGCTTGCCACTGAGGGCACCGGGATTCTCGTCGTGGTGCACGACCTCACGAGCGCCGCCGCGTCCTGCGACCGTTTGGTGCTGCTCCATCAGGGCCGCGTCCTCGCCTCGGGCACACCACGTGATGTCATCACCGCGGACCACATCGCCACCGCCTACGGGCCGCACGTCGTCGTGCTGGCCCACCCGACCAGTGGTGTCCCCATGGTCATTCCCGCAGTCGCAGCCCGCTGAACCCGTACCCCGGAGCCTTCGGGCCAGTGAACCGCTCGGCCGCTCGGATCGAACTACCTCCGATCCAGCGAGGAGTGGCTGTTATGTCGTTCCACGACGACGTCCCTCGCGCGAGGCTATCGGTCCAGGCAAGGCCCTCGAGCCGGACCGGTGGCGTCCCCCAGACGGGTTACGGGGCAAGGCCGCGCACCGTGACCCGTGGTGCGGGCGCCGGACGAGACCCGTCCGGCGCTCGCTCCGCCCCCTCACCGTACAATCTCGCGCGCTGCGCAGTCGCGTTCGCCCAGGGAGGCACGGTGTGGGTGACCCGGCGGTGGAGGACTCGATCGTCCGTCTCCGACGCCGCGACCCACAGGCGCTCGCTGACCTGTACGACGCCACTCACCGGCGTGCGTACGGCCTGGCGTTGCGCGTCCTCGGTGGGGATACCGCTGCCGCAGAAGACGCCGTCCAGGAGGGCTACCTCGCCCTCTGGCGACAGGCTGACCGGCTCTCCGCGGAACGGGGCTCGGTCGAGGGCCTGCTCCTCACGATCGTGCACCGTCGCGCTGTCGAGGCCGTGCGGAGCAGGATCCGTCGTCGCGAATCCGCTGACGCCGTACCAGACCGAGTGGACCTGACCGCCGTGGACCTGTTGGAGGCGGCCATCACCTCGCTTGAGGGAGAGCGAGTACGAGCGGCGCTGCTCTCGCTCTCCCCCGAACATCGCGAGGCAGTGGAACTGGCCTACTTCAGCCAGCTGTCGCACCGGGAGATCGCGGAGCGGACGGGTGTCCCGCTCGGTACCGTCAAGAGCCGGATGCACCATGCTATCCGCGCGCTGCGCGGGTCGCTGGGACTGGGGACCGCCTGATGCCGAGCCTGACCTGTGCCGAGGTAGGCGAACTCGCCGGCGCCTACGCGCTCGGGCTGCTGGACGCAGACGAGCGAGCCGCGATCGAGGAGCACCTCGCGGAGCACTGGCATGAGGAGTACGCGAGCGCCCGGGCAGCCGTCCTCGCCCTGGCCTCGGCAGCACCCGAAGCAGAGCCTTCGCCGGCATTGCGAGAGCGCGTCCTTGCACAGGCACGAGCAGAGGCGCGAGCAGAGGCGAAACGCAACCGGCGATGGATTCCCGGGCTGATCGCCGGCGCCGCCGCTGCCGGGATTGTCCTCGCAGCACTGGGGCTCACCGGACGGCTGGATCGGACGCAGGCGCCGAGCCAGCAGATCGTCATCCACAACACCCAGAGCGGAGCATTCCTCGAAGTGGTCGTCCTGTCCGGGTCGAAGGCGAACATTCGCCTCGGAGGGCTACCACCCCGCCCAGGAGACGAGGTCTATCAGGTCTGGCGGATCCAGCCGGACTCTGAGCCGGAGTCGGTCTGCATCATCGGTGCTGACCGTGACGGCCCCTGGTCGTGGAAGATCGACATGAGGTTGAACCGAGGGGACGTGGTGGCCGTGACCGTGGAGCCGGACAGCCAGCGTCGGGCACCCTCGCAGTCTCCGCTACTCGCGGGCGAGTATTACTAGCCCCCGGCTGGCCTGACCGCTTCGCAGCCCCCGGCCGGGGTCGGCCAGCAGAGCGACGCCCAGGCCCAATCCAGTAACTGGCCCGCATGGGTGGCCGCGTAGCTGTCCCCCAGTACCACCGCGATCAGCCGACGGCCGTCCCGCGTCGCGGACGCGACGAGTGTGCGGTCGGCCTCTTCGGTGTATCCAATCTTCACGCCGTCCGCCCCGTCGTACATGTAAAGGAAGACGTTCGAGTTCCACAGCTCACGCGACTCTGACCCGCGCGTGTTCCACTGCTGCGTGCGTACCACCTCCGCGAAGCCGGGAAGCGTGAACCCGTAGCGGGCCAGGCGGGCGAGGTCGCGGGCGGAGGTGTAATGCTGGGGGCCACCGAGGCCATGGGGGTCGCTGAAGTGCGTATCCCTCAGGTCGAGCCGGGCGGCGAGCGCGTTCATGGTGTTGACGAACCTCGCCTCATCCCCGGAGACCGCCTGTGCCACGGCCAGCGCGGCATCGTTTCCGGACGGGAGCATCAAGCCGTACAGCAGATCGCGCATGGTGTACCGGTCGCCGGGCTTCAGCCCCATCAATGTGCTGTCCCAGTCGAGGGCGTTGAAGTCGGCATCAATGATCACGGTGTCGTCGAGGTGGCCGAGCTCAAGGAGCAGGATCGCCGTCGCGATCTTCGTCACGCTCGCGGGCGGAAGGCGCATGGTGCCACCGGACTCGGCGAGGATCTCACCAGATGCCTCGTCCATCAGCACAAACGCTCGTCCAGGCATCACCGGCAGCGGGACTGAGCGTGCGATCCGCGGGAGCGGCCCGCGAGGCCGGAGCGCCGCCGCTGTGGAGGCGGCCGACGAGCCGGCAAGTCTGGTCGCCTCGACCAGGCCGTCTTGCCCGGCGGACTCGACCGCGGGCCCGCGGACGAGGGTCATCGCAGCGAGGACGACGATAGCCAGGGTTGTCACCGCGCCTGCCGGGATGAGCCATCGAGTGATACCGCCGGCCGCAGACGCCTGCTGTCGGTACGCCGGCCGTCGATACCGCGGCCCTGGCCCTCGATACGCCATCCCTACCTCCGAGAGGCCCGCCCGCCCACCATCGTCGCGGCATGCGCTTGAGACGGCAAGATGCGGCTACCTCGCCTGAGGTTCTCGCCTGGCGGCGTCGCGCGTCCGGTCCAGGGTTGCCAGCACCTCCTGGGGGTGGGGAATCCTTCGCAGCATGAAATCGGCGACCTCAGATGCGGTCTGCACCCGGAGGTCTCCGAACTTCAGAAGCGTGGCAATGACCCCATGCCGGTCCAGCGCGACGTCTTGGACATGCTGCAGGTCTGCCGTGGAGACCTCCTCGTGGAACCAGTGCCGCTTCTGCCCGTCGACAAGGCGCTGATTGGTGATCACCCAGATGTCATGGACCCAGGCGTACCAGACGAAGTAGGCGCGCACGACCGCAGCCAGGCCGAGGATCACCGCCCCCCCGGTAAGCACGATGTCGACCGCGCGAGGTGCGTCCGACCGGCGGGCAATTTCAAGGAGCACGACCATCGGCACCACGAGGGCGATGAGGGTCACCAGGAGCGGCACCACGAGGAAGAACCAGTGCCGGTGCACCAGGAGCACCACTTCCTCCCCGGGCTGAAGTTGGACAGGCAGTCGCATGGCTCGCCTCCGTATACGCGTGCATCGTAACCGTGGAGGGCCCGGGCGACGCTCGGGGCGCAGGGACGAAGCAGGGGCCCGCTTGCGCGGGCCCCTGGCGGTTGCATCCGGCGATGCGGGGCTAGGTGCCTCGCATGCGGGGGTCCAGCTCGTCGCGGAGCGAGTCCCCGAACATGTTGACGGCGAACACGAGGCTCGAGATGGCGAAGCCCGGGAGCAGCGCCAGTCGCGGGTTCGTCTGGAAGTAGGCCTGGCCAGAGCCAGTCAGCATCACGCCCCAGGAGGGGGTCGGCGGCTGAGCGCCCACGCCGAGGAAGGAGAGCGAGGCCTCCGTCACGATCGTCACGGCGATCGCGTACGAGATCAGGACGATCATCGGCGCCATAACGTTCGGCAGGACGTGCCGGAACATCACGCGGTTGTTCGTCGCGCCAAGGCTCTGGGCCGAAAGGATGAACAGTTCCTCACGGACGGAGAGCACAGACCCTCGGATCACGCGCAGCGGACGCGGGATTGAGAGGACAGCGAGGACCCAGAAGCCCTTCCAGATGCCGGCCCCGAGGATGGCCACCAGGGCGACCGCGAGCACCAGCAGCGGAAGCGTCTGTACCGCGTCGACGATGCGCTGCAGGATCAGGTCGAACTTGCCGCCGAAGTAGGCGGACATGAGGCCAAGCGTGCTTCCGATGGTCATGGAGAACGCCGTCACGCCCAGGCTGAAGTACAGCGAGAGCTGGGCGCCCTTCATCAGGCGGCTGAACACATCCCGGCCGAACTCGTCGGTACCCAGGATGTAGAAGCGCGTCCCATCGAGCGAATACGACCCAATGCCCAGGAGCCGGTCGGCGCCATGGACGGCGGTCGGGTCGTACGGAGTGAGCAAGCCGCTGGCCGCGCCAAGGGCAACGAACAGCACCAGCACGCAGAACAATCCGGCGATGAAGCCGAAGGTCCGCTTGCGGGCGAAACGCTTAATCCAGGCCCACGATTTCGCGAGCCCGTTCGGCTCGGCGTAGGCCGATTTCCCTACCTGTACGGTGGGTGCAGCAGATGCCATGGTTCGTTCTCCTCAATCCCCTCTGGAGTGGTCGAAACTTCCTAGGAGTACCGGATCCGAGGGTCGAGCCATGAGTATGACAGGTCGACCAACAGGTTGATCAGAAGCGTCACGCAGACCAGCAGGAGCAGGATGCCCTGCACGAGCGGGAAATCTCGCTGCGGGACCGCGTCGATGAACGCCCGCCCCATCCCACTGACGCTGAGGGCGCGCTCGACGACCACGGAGCCACCAATGGTGATCGTGATCTGGAAGCCGAGGAGCGTCACGACCGGAATCAGAGCGTTCCGGAAGGCGTGCTTGAAGATGACCGCGCTCTCCTTGAGGCCCTTGGCGCGCGCCGTGCGGACGTAGTCAGCACGGATCGTCTCGAGCATCGTGGTACGGATGAGCCGCATGTTCTGAGCAGACAGTGCGGCACCCAGGATGAACGCCGCAGGCAGGAACTGCTGCGCGTGGCCCCACGGGTTCTCAAATAATGGCTGAGCGGTCTGTGGTGGGAACCACCCAAACCATCGCGCTCCATAAATGATGACTAGCGTCGCCAGGAAGAAGTTCGGGATCGAGATGCCGAGGATCGACACGCTCCGTCCCAGGTAGTCCATCCAGGTGTTTTGCTTCACGGCGGAGAGCACACCAACCGGCACCGAGATCATGATCCCGATGATGATGGAAATGCTGCCGAGCTCCAGCGAGGTCGGCAACGTGCGCTTGATCACGTTCAGGACCGGCTCGTTCTGCCAGTAGGACTGGCCCCAGTCTCCGCGAAGGAGCCCTCCGGTCCAACGGAAGTACTGGATGTATGCGGGCTTGTCGAGCCCGAGTTCTCGTCGCCATCGCTCAATCTGCTGCTGGTCAGCGCCGCGCGCTTCAGCCATCTGAGCGGTGATGAAGTCACCAGGCATCAGACGCAGCAGACCGAACGTGAACATCGACATCACGATGAGCGTCGGCACCATGAACACCAGGCGCCGAATCAGATACCTCT
>CAZVNJ010000024.1:0-32887 GCA_964628985.1 uncultured Dehalococcoides sp. | reverse complement strand
GCGCCTCCGCGACGGTGTTCATGTCCTTATCGCCTCGGCCGGAGAGGTTGATGATCACGAGGTCGTCCGGGCGGAAGGTCCCCTTCATCTTCACGACCTGCGCCACGGCGTGGCTGCTCTCGAGCGCCGGGATGATCCCTTCGAGGCGTGAGAGCATCTGGAGCGCCTCGAGCGCCTCAGTGTCGGTGACGGAGCGGTACTCGGCGCGCTCGCTGATCTTCAGGTAGGCATGCTCCGGGCCAACGCCGGGGTAGTCGAGGCCCGCAGAGATGGAGTGCGCCTCCTGCACCTGACCGTGCTCGTCCTGTAGCAGGAACGAGCGCGCACCATGCAGTACGCCGGGCCGGCCCTTGCCCAGCGTGGCCGCGTGACGGCGGTCGAGACCCTCGCCGGCCGCCTCGACACCGATCAGGCGCACGGGGTCGTCGCGGAACGCGTGGAAGAGGCCCATCGCGTTCGAGCCGCCGCCGACACAGGCCACGGCGACGGTGGGCAGGCGCCCCTCCTTCGCGAGGATCTGTTCGCGCGCTTCGCGGCCAATGATCGACTGAAAGTCACGCACCATCGCCGGATAGGGATGAGGCCCGACCACCGAGCCGATGATGTAGTACGTGTCGCGTACATTTGTCACCCAGTCGCGGATCGCCTCGTTCGTAGCGTCCTTCAGGGTGCGAGACCCGGAGGAGACGGGGCGTACCTCGGCACCGAGCACCTTCATCTTGAAGACGTTGAGCGACTGGCGACGGATGTCCTCTTCGCCCATGTAGACGATGCAGTCCAGGCCGAAGAGCGCGCAGACAGTGGCGGTGGCCACGCCGTGCTGCCCGGCGCCCGTCTCCGCGATGATCCGGCGCTTCCCCATCTTCCGCGCGAGCAGGCCCTGCGCGATGACGGCGTTGATCTTGTGGGCGCCGGTGTGGTTGAGGTCCTCGCGCTTCAGGTAGACCTTCGCGCCCACCTCGGCAGAGAGACGGGCCGTGTGGGTCAGAGGCGAGGGGCGGCCGACGTAGTCGCGCAGCAGCCCGTCCAGTTCGTCCTGGAACGCCTGGTCGTGCAGGGCATCGTGGTAGGCAACCTCGAGCTCCACGAGCGCCGGCATCAGGGTCTCGGGGACGTACTGCCCGCCGAACTCGCCGAAATGCCCGAACTCGTCGGGTACGGATGGCGCACGAGTGATCATAGGGCACCTCCAGCCGCGTCGGCGGCCCGCACGGCCTGCACGAATGCGCGGACCTTGTCGTGGTCCTTACGGCCGTCTGTCTCGGTGCCGCTGACGACATCGACGGCCCACGGGCGCACCCGGGCGATCGCCTCCGACACGTTCTCGGGTGTGAGCCCGCCCGCGAGGACAATCGGCAGGCGCGCGGACATCCGCCGAGCGACCTCCCAGTCAAAGACCTGGCCGCTTCCACCTCGATACGGCCCATGGGCCGAGTCGAGCATGAGGGCCAGGGCGAAGCCCGGACGGACGTGCTCCATCGGGTCTACCGGAGTGTCGACCGGCCCGACGTGGAGTACCTGGATGACCTGCTTCGCGACGAGGAGGCAGTCCTCCCAGGTCTCATCGCCGGACAACTGCACGAGGTCGACGCCCGCCTCCTCGGCGAGCGCGTTGACCTCCTCGATCGGCTGGTCTGCGAACACGCCCACGGTCAGGGGGCGTTTCATGCCGAGATAGGCGGTGAGCACCTGCGATCCGTGCTGGAACCACGGCCCCACCTCCTCTCGCCCGTGCTGCAGCGACGGCGGGGGCGCGAAGATCTCCTGCTGCGAGAGCGGGCCGCCGAGCGCGCGCACCATTGCCTGAGCATCCTCAAGGTCGATGTGGCGACTGGAGCGCGCGAAGATCATCCCCACGAAGTCCGCGCCGGCCTCGGCAGCAGCGAGCACGTCGTCCGGTGTACGGTTGCCGCAGATCTTCACGTAGGTCATGTGGGCACCCCTGCGTCGTCCACCAGCATCAACTCCCGCGCCTTCGCGGCGATGTCGCCCGTGGTGACCAGGGCCTCGCCGACGAGCAGCGCGTGGGCGCCACACGCCGCCATCCTTCGCGCGTCGGCCGCGCTTCGAATCGCGCTCTCCGCCACCAGCGTCACACCCGGCGGGACGAGCGCTGCCACCCGCTCCGTCGTGCCGAGGTCCTCGTGAAACGTCCTCAAGTCCCGGTTGTTGACGCCCAGTATGGTCGCGCCGGCGTCGAGGGCGGCGCGCATCTCCACCTCATCGTGGACCTCGACCAGAGCCTCCATGCCCAGCGCGCGTGTCTGGGTGAGCAGCGACGCGAGGGCGGACCGCTCAAGGAGCATCACGATCAGGAGCAGGGCGTCCGCCCCGGACGCCCGCGCCTCGACCACCTGGTAGGCATCGAAGATGAAGTCCTTGCGCAGCACTGCCGGGCGGTCCGGGTCGTCGCCGAACACCCTTCGGACGCTGACAAGGTCCTCGATGGTGCCCTTGAAGTGGTCCGGCTCGGTGAGCACAGAGATGGCGGCAGCTCCGGCCTGGGCGTACGCCGTTGCCTGCTTCGCGGCATCGAGGTCAGCGTCGAACACCCCTTTGCTCGGGCTGGCGCGCTTCACCTCGCCGATGAGCCGGAGTCGCGCGCCTGCCGGCGACGCCCGCCGGCCTTCGCGCAGCCGGGCTGCGAAGTTGAGCGCAGGCGGGGCCATAGCGACCAGGTCGCGGAGCATTGCCTCCGGACGTGACGCGCGGTCCTCCGTGAGGCGGACGCGGCGGTCAGCCACGATCCGGTCGAGGACAGTGCCAGTGGTGCGCGCGTCCATGCCGCCGCCTACTTCGCGAGGCGGCGCGTCGCCTCGACGAACGCGCCGACCCGTGCGGCGGCGTCTCCCTCGTCGATCGCCGTCATCGCCTGCTCGACGCCCTGCCGGAGCGACGCAGCGATGCCGGCGACGTAGAGGCCGGCACCCGCCTGCGCGCAGACGAGGTCACGCAACGCATGCGAGCCCTCGCCAGCGAAGACCTCACGCATCAACTCCGCGTTCTGGAGCGGCGTGCCTCCCTCGATCGCCTCGGGCTTATGGACGGAGAGGCCGAGGTCGAACGGCGTGACGGTACTTCGGGTCACCGTTTCCCCGCGCACCTCGAAGATGGTCGTCGGCCCGGTCACCGTGATGTCGTCCAGGCCGTCCTCGCCTGTCACGACGAGGGCGTGGCGCATGCCGAGACGGAGCAGCACATTAGCCAGCGTCTCTGCGAGGGCGACATTCGGGACGCCCATGACGTGGCAGGTCGCGCCGGCGGGATTCGTCAGCGGACCCAGAATGTTGAATACCGTGCGGAATCCGAGTTGCGGTCGCAGCGGCCCGGCGAACTTCATCGCGGGATGGAAGGTCTGGGCGAACATAAAGCCGACGCCCGTGCGACGAATGCATTCCGCCACCTGCCCTGGCCCGAGCGTGACCACGGCGCCCAGGGCTTCGAGGAGGTCCGCTGAACCGGACTGCGAGGTCATCGCGCGGTTGCCATGCTTGGCGACCTTTGCTCCGCCCGCCGCGGCGACGAAGGCGGCAGCGGTTGAGGCATTGAAGACCTTGCGGTTCGAGCCGCCCGTTCCGCAGGTATCCAGCAACGGCTTCACCTCGACCGCGACATGGAGCGAGGCCTCACGCATGGCGCGTGCCATGCCGGTGATCTCGTCGACCGTCTCCCCCTTGAGGCGGAGGGCGGTGACGAGGGCGCCGAACTGGGCCTCGGTGGCGCGCTCGCCGGTGGCTTCTGGGTTGCCGGCGCGCATGATCTCGCGCATGGACTCATACGCCTCGTCCTCGGTGAGGTTTCGGCGCGCGTCGACGAGTGTGGACAGGGCCTGCTTGATCACGCGTGCACCTCCCGGCCCATCCTGAGGAAGTTGCGCAGCATGGCGTGGCCGTGCTGGGTCATGATCGATTCCGGGTGGAACTGGACGCCCTCGACGGGCAGGGTGCGATGCCGGACACCCATGATCACGCCGCTCTCCGAGCGCGCGCTCACCTCCAGGACGTCAGGGACGGTGTCGGGCGCGATCGCCAGTGAATGATACCGAATCGCCTCGAAGGGACTGGGAAGCCCCTCGAACACACCTCGGCCGTCATGCGAGATCATGCTGGTCTTGCCGTGCATGATCTCGCCGGCGGAGGTCACCACCCCGCCGTACGCCTCGCCGATGCACTGGTGGCCGAGACAGACGCCAAGCAGAGGCGCCTTGCCAGCGAAGGCGTGCACCAGGTCCACTGAGATGCCCGCCTCTTTCGGCGAGCAGGGGCCGGGCGAGATCACGACGTGCTCGGGATTCATCGCCAGGCAGTCCTCGACGGTAATCTGGTCATTACGGTGCACCTCCACCTGCTCCCCGAGCTCGGCGAGGTACTGGTAGAGGTTGTAGGTGAACGAGTCGTAGTTATCGATCAGGAGCAGCATCTGGAGCCTCCTACGCGCGCGGTGCGGCCGAGGCCGCCACCATCTCGCGGATCTGGTTGGCGTGGTTGCGATAGTGGCTGGCGATCTTCTCGACGCGGTCGCCCACCTGGACGACGCCCCGCTCGGGGTGGTCGATGTACACCGCCAGCAATTCGGGTGAGGCATTAGCGAGGAACGCCCGCGTCTCCCCGGAGACCTGCGACAGGCGCTCACGGAGCGTGCGCTCGTCCTCGGCGGGCCGCAGCCGGTGGGCGTCCTCCCACTGGGACTCGTTGAAGAGGCGCCACTTCTGGCCGGCACCGCGGATGCAGCGCCGTACCTCGTTGCGGTAGTAGGTCTCCACGTCCACGACGTGCGCGAGGACGTCGAGCGGTGACCAGCCGGAGCCGTCGGCCTGCGTGCGCAGCACCGACGGCACCGCGTCGAACGCGGCGATCAGGTCGCCGCGCGCGCTCGCGAGGTCAGCCAGCAGGGTCTCGCGGTCGTACTCGCGAGGCATGAGAGCGCCGGTCTCGTCTTCGAACGCGGTCTTCAGCCACTCGCGTACCTCCGGCAGGAGGTCGAGCCCACCCGGAGCGCCGGGCGAGAGCCATACGGCGTCGGCGTACGCCTCGCTGCCGAAGCGTGGCTCACCGTTCCATTCGATGCAGGTGAAGGCGTTGACGATGAACCGCTCGCCGCCATTGACCGCGTTCACATAGATCGTGTCCAGGAAGTCGTACGCGCCCGGCTCGACATGCAGCGCCTCGCGAAGCATCCGCTCCAGGGCGTCCTCGGCCGTCTCGTGGTCGGGCACGCCGGTGAGGGGCATCGACCACTTCCCGGCGAACGGGCTCGCGGCTGGGTGCTGGACAAGGAGGACGAGGCCGTCCTCGCGCACCATGATGGCGGCGGAGAGCAGGCGGGGGCCGGCGGGGGGCATTACTCGTACCCCAGGCTTCCGGCGGGACCGCCGCCGCCTTCGCCGCGCTCTGCGTCATCGATCGCGGCCAGCAGGGCACGCGCCTTGTGACGGCACTCGTCGAATTCCTTCTCAGGGTCCGAGTCGTGGACGATGCCGGCGCCGGCCTGCACGTGAGCCTTGCCGTCCTTCATCACCAGCGTGCGAATGGTGATGCAGGTCTCGATGTTCCCGGACAGGTCGAAGAAGCCAACACCTCCGGCGTACGGCCCGCGCCGGTCCGGCTCCATGTCCGCAATGATCTCCATCGCACGGATCTTCGGCGCGCCGGACACCGTCCCGGCCGGGTAGGCCGACCGCAGGGCGTCGTACGCCGACATCGAGGGACTCAGGGTCCCCGTCACGTGGCTGACCAGGTGCATGACGTGTGAGTAGTACTCGAGGTCGAGTTGCTGCGTGACCTTCACGCTCCCGGGTACGGAGACACGGCCGACGTCGTTCCGACCAAGGTCCAGGAGCATGATGTGCTCCGCGATCTCCTTCGGGTCGTGTGAGAGTTCCTCGCCCAGTCGCTCGTCGTCGAGCGGTGTCGCCCCTCGCGGACGGGTGCCGGCGATCGGGTGTACCTCCACGAGTCCGTCCTCGATGTTGACCAGTAGTTCCGGCGACGAGCCGACGAGTGAGGTCTCTCCGAACTGGAGATAGAAGAGGTAGGGCGAGGGGTTGATCGTGCGGAGGCTGCGGTACACCTCGAACGGGTGGGCCCCGGTCTCGCGCGTGAAGCGCTGCGAGAGCACCACCTGGATGATGTCACCCTGGCGGATGTACTCCTTGGACCTCACGACGGCGTCGAGGAAGTCCTGCTTCTCCCAGTTGCTCGTGACATCCCGCCCGCTCGCCCCGCTGTGCGGCACGTACGGGAGCGCCCCGAGCGGCCGGCTGAGCCGTTCGACGAGTTCGTCGATGCGGCGCTCGGCTGCGCGGTACGAAGAGTCGATGTCGCCATCAAGCCTGACGTGTGCGACGACCTTGATCGTGTGCTTGAGGTGGTCGAAGACGAGCAACGAGTCGATGAACATGAGCCATGACTCGGGGATGCCCAGGGTGTCCACGGGCGGCACCGGTATGCGCGGCTCGAAGTGCGCGACCGCCTCGTACGCCAGATAGCCGACGGCCCCGCCGTGGAAGCGCGGCAACGAGGGCACCGGGACGGCCTTCGAGCGTTCCAGTTCGGCACGGACGACCTCGAGCGGGTCCCCGTCCGCGTGCTCGCCGGCGAAGACGCGGTACGGCTCCGTGCCAATGAAGGAGTAGCGCCCCATCCGCTCTCCGCCCTCGGCGGACTCGAGCAAGAATGAGAAGCCGCCGCGTGCCACCTTCAGGTAGGCCGAGACGGGGGTCTCGAGGTCCGCGCGGACCTCGCGATAGATCGGGACGATGGTGCCCTGTCCGGTCATGCGCCGGACATCAGGAAGGGACGGTGTGTATGTCATCGGTGGCCTCCGAGGCCGCTGGTCAGGGGTGGAGCCGAGGGCGCGCGACGCGCGGCCTCCGCCAGGAGGGCGAGCGCCACCACTCCCCGGCCCCGCCGAGGGTGATCCGCCCAGCCGCTGCCCGCATCTTCTCCACTCAACCTCCCGCGCCCGAAGGCGATTCCAAACAAAGAGGACCATCGCCGTGGGGCGATGGTCCTCGCGGTGCCACCCACATCTCCTCACGCTCATAGGCGAGAGGCTCGTCCAGGCACGGCCCACGCGCCTCGAGAGAAGCGACGGGCGATGCCCTGGGCCTGGGTAACGGCGCCCACACCGCCGGCGCCTACCTCCTCGACGAGTCGAGGCATCGGGCCGGGACTCCCGGGTCCATTCCACCGCGGCTGCGAGCGCCGGCTTCCACCTGCCCCGGCTCTCTGGGCTCCGCTGTGCGGTGTACTACTCCCGTTCGACGTCATTTCTACGCGAAAGGACAGGTCTGGAGGTTATGTCAGCCTCCGAGGGGTGTCAACGAAATCTCGGCCTAGACGACGATCGGCGCCCGACCGGGGCGCACCCGCTCTGCTTCCATCAACCGAAGGATCGAATCCACCGTCACGTCCAGATGGCCCTGCGGGTTCACGACCATCGCGCAGAAGCGGCTTGCTCGCTCGATCTCGTCGGGCGCCATCGCCAGGCGCTTGGCCCGCTCCTCCGCGGTCTCGGTCCCCCGACCATCCAGGCGTGACGCCAGGTCGGTCAGGCGTTCTGGGACGAGGCAGATGTACAGGGCATCAGGGAGCAGTTCGCGGAGGGACTCGGCGCCGCGAATGTCCACACGGATGACGACGTCATTGCCGGTCGCAAGGGCGTCCCGTACGGACCGGCGGGGCACGCCGTACTGCTTCCCGTACTCGCCGGATCGTTCCAGCAGCTCACCCGCGGCGAAGGCCTGCTCGAACTCCTCGGGTGTGCGGAAGTAGTGATGCACCCCCTCCTGCTCGGCGGGCCGCGGCGCGCGGGTCGTCATGGTCGCCGGGCGCGCCATGGGGATGCCGCGCTCAACCATCCGCTCGAAGACGGAGTCCTTGCCAACACCGGATGGGCCAGTCAGGACGATGACGAGCGGGGCGGCCGCGGCGTCGCTCACCGGGCAGGCGGAGCGCTGGGGGACAGCGTGCGCGGCGCGCGAAGGGCCAGGATCCGGGACGCGATCGTCTCCGGGGTGATGGCGACGAGGGCCACCCACCCGGCCTCGAGCAGGAGGATTGCCTTCGTGCGCCTCCCGCTCGTCAGGTCGATCAACTGCTCATGCTCGCGCGCTGTCTGGACAGCGCGCTTGAGCGGCGCTGCGCCCGGCGGCGCGATCGCAATGATGCGGTCGAGGACGAGGTAATTCTCGTGGCCGACAGCCAGCAGTTCAGCCACCGGTCTGCTTCCTATGCCTTGGAGTCCCGCCGACGCTAGACGTTTCGACGCCCGCGGTCGTGCTCTTCCATCACCTTGAGCCGGTCTTCGGAGTCCTTCATGACCTCGCGCAACTTCTCGCTGACCCAGCCGCCCGCGAGGAAGTCGGAGAACGAGAAGGCGCTGGCGTCGCTTACACCGGAGGCCACCTTCTCCTCTCGTCCGACGATGCCATTCCGGAATCCGGCGTGCTCGAACTCGGTGGCCGCCAGGAGCTTGTAGAGGTTGGCCTCGTTGTCCACGTCGTTGATGCGGTCACGGAGGTCGAGGAGCGTAGACGCGAAACGCTCCAGCCAGTGCGAGATATTGGCTCGGTTGGTGACGGCGATGTCGAACGCCATCGCGGGGTCCGTGCCGGAGAGGCGGGTCATGTCTTTGAACCCGCCCGCCGCCAGCACAGAGAGTTCCGGCCAGGCCTCGGAGGCTCGCTCCATCGAGAACAGGGCGACGGCGGCCATCATGGGCATGTGCGAGATGGCAGCCGCGTAGGCGTCATGCTCCTCCGCGTCCATGAACATCGGCTTGGCCCCAGTCGTCTCGGCGAGGTTGACGATGGCGTTCACCGCGCGCTCAGACGACTGCACGGAGGGGACGATGACCCAGCGAGCGCCGTCAAACAGCGTGGACTCAGCGGCAGCGGGTCCGAAGTCGGTCTTCCCTGCCATCGGGTGCCCGCCGACAAAGTTCTCGGGATGGGGAAGGGTAGACGCAGCCCATCCGAGTACCTCGGCCTTGGTCGATCCAGTATCCGTAAGGATGGTGTCCGGACCGAGCGCGCCCGCTACTTCCTCCAGGACCTTCTGGATCGCGAGCGGAGGCACCGCCAGGATGACGAGGTCCGCGCTGCGCACGGCGTCCTGCGCCGTCGGGGCGACGCGATGGAACGCGCCACGCTGTTCGGCCTTGCGTGCGACGTCGGTGTATCGGTCGTAGCCGATCAGTTCGAGGTCGGCGTTCCCGCGCTCGCGGAGCGCGAGCGCGATCGAAGTACCGATCAGGCCGGTGCCGAGGATGGCGACGCGCGTCATAGGGGCTCCCGCTCGCAGGTGGTGAAGGCGATGGTAACACCGGCAGTGCGGTGCCGGCCCGAATGCCTCAGCCAGCAGCGCTACGTGCGACTGTCCCAGTAGATGAACCGTGCGAGTTCGGGGTCGTCGGCGGGTGGGTCGCCGACATGCCGCGCCACGAGGTCGATGACGCGAGGGTCGCTCCCCGCGAGCGCCAGCCGTTCCGCACCCACGCGAGGGTGGTGCCGAAGCCGCCATAGCCCTCGACGCCACCCCGCCCCGTCGACGGCCTCCAGCCGCCGGCCGAGGCCCGGGCGGGCACCTTCGAGGAGGACGAAGAGGACACGCTGCCAATCTCGCAACTGGTCCTTGCCGATGTCGTGCACCAGCGCCGCGACCAGCGAGGTGTGTGGTGCGCCCTCGTCCAGGAGCACCCGGTAGAGGTCAAGCGAGTGACGCTGGTCTCGCCGTTGCATCTTGAGGAACAAGGCAAGTTCGGCGGGGCTCAGCAATTCGCGGATAGCCACGGCCTCGTGCGGGTGCACGCGGGGACGGATGCCCTTCGCGTACTGCTCGGTGCGATAGCGCGCCCGCACGAGGAGACCCCAGGCGGACGACAGGGCGCGCCGCATCTCGGCGACCTCAGGAGAACCGGATTGTGGTCGCGTCGCCAAGGAACGCGCGCAGGAGGAAGTCGACGAACGGCCCCGTGACCGTAAGGAGGCTGTACTGCCCACCGGTGATGAACGGAAGCAGGATCACCAGCATCAGAAGGCCCGGGCCCCATCGGTGCCACTCGTACGCGACTTGCGGCGGGAGGGCGAGGTCGAGAAGTCGGGAGCCGTCGAGCGGTGGGATGGGAATCAGGTTGAAGACGCCGAGCAGGATGTTCAGCAGCACCACCGTGCCGAGGAAGAGTCCCAGCAGGTCCTCCGGGCTGCTCGCCCATTGCGACGCGAAAAAGCGGACACCAGACGCCCCTACGAATGGGTGCCAGAAGGGGATGAGACCTAGCTTCAATGGCAGCGCGGCTATGCCCGCCACAACGAAGTTTGAGAGGGGGCCGGCCAGGGCTATCACCGCCATCTGAGTGGCGGACCTGGGGTTGACGGGGACCGGCTTCGCCCAGCCGAACCCCACGATGAAGATGAGCGTGGTGCCAATGGGGTCGTAGTGCGACCGCGGGTCCAGGGTCAGGCGCCCCATGCGCCTTGGGAGGGTGTCGCCGAGACGGTCGGCCACGAGGGCGTGGCAGAACTCGTGAAAGATGAGCCCGGTCATCATCGATGCCACGAAGGCGGTGCAAATGATCGCAAACGCGACGGGCGCATCGAACAGGAGTGGGAGGAGCTGGAGGACCACGGATCGAGAATAGGGCGCGGCCCGCGGTCACGGTGCATTCATGTGAATCTACACATGACTCGATTTCGTTGACACCCCCGAAGGCGCCTCCGTATCGTGGCTATGTCGTGCAGCAGACGCGCTGAGATTCCGCGCGATGTGCGTTGACGGAAAGGGCACAGGTCAGCCGCGCCGCGTCGCCGGGACCTGGCGGGGGCCGGGTGGCGTCGCCCCTCGGGGCCGCGGTCGCACTCATGCTGAGACCCCGCCATCTGCCTCGCCCTGCCCTCGCCGGCGCGATCGTGGTCGCGCTCTTGGGCCTTGCCCTTGGAGTGATCCGGCTCCTGCCCCTCGGCGGCGAAGAGGCGACGGACGAGGGCGTTCCCCTCGCCGTCTTCGCAGAGTTCGGCGAACTCGCGGACACCATCTACAGCGCGCCCGCGGACGCGCCATCTCGCCGGACGCTGGTCGCCACGCTCCCCCATGCGCCGGGGTGGGGGATTAACCCGGCAGCCAATACCCGAGACGGGCGAGCCGCCTTCCTGCTCGCACCGGTGGAGGGTGGTGGCCGCGACACGCCCGCAGAAGTCTGGACGATCGACCTCGCGACCGGGGAGCGGACGCGGGTCGCGTCGGACGCAGACCTGCTCATCCAGCCGGTATTCAACGCGGATGGCTCGATCCTCTACCGCCGCAGCATCGGGCAGCGTCAGGAGATCGTGCGCATCACGGCGGGCTCCGGCACGCGCGAGGCGGTCTACACGGAGGAGACCACGTTCGGGATCTTCCCCCTGGGGGAGGACACGGACGGCAACCTGATCATTGCCCGCCTGTCGTCACGGGGGACAGACGTCGTGCGGGTGCGCAGGGGCGTGGCAGAAGTGCTCGTGCATGCCTCCGACCACCTGGCACGTGGATGGCAGATGGCGCCCGACCGAAAATCGCTCGCCTATCTCGCGCCGGAGGCCCGCGGGGAGCGTGTGGTGTACCGGACCCACGTGGTCTCTCTATCGGACGGCAAGGCCCGCATCGTCGCAGAGACGCTGGACACCGCGGACCACTTCAACCCGGTGTGGACGCCCGATGGCCAGGCCCTGGCGGTTGGCCTGGACGCGCAGTCCGGGCACGGGGCCGTGACCGTGCTGAAAGATGGCGCCGCGAAGTCGCTGCCAGCCCCTGAACGAGGGTTCGATGTCCCGTTGTCGTGGAGCGAAGGAGGCACGTACCTCGCAGTCCGCTCCTTCGACGGGGTGGGGGCCATGGACCCCGGGAACGAGTCGACGGTGCTCCTGGGGCCGGAAGGCGCCCGGTATCTCATCACGGCCCCCGGGGACGTGATCTTTATCGGGTGGGTCACACGTGCCTGACCGGCGACGTCTCGGCTTCCTCTTCATGGTGGCGGTGGTGACCCTCGCAGGTGCGGCGGCTGCGTTCCTCGGAGGCGGGCCTGGTCGCGCAGAGGCGTGCGCGTTCGACCCGAGGCGCCCCTACTCCTACGAAGGCGACCAGGCGCGCGTGCTCTACCTGCAGGCGATCGATGCGGCGTCCGTGAACGCCCTGGTGCCAAACGACCCGTTCTTCTCCCTCATGCCGATCCGTCGCGGCACGCGCGGCGCACGTGTGGACGGCGCGCCATTCATCCCGGCGACGTTGCTCAAGGCGATCGCCTGGGTCGAGTCGAACATGACGATGGCCCAACCGAGCGTGCGGTTCGAGAGCGTGGGCGACGGGCTCGTCTCGTTCGACTGCGGGCACGGGATCATGCAGGTGACTACGGGGATGACGGTGCCGCTCGGGTCGAACAACCAGGCCAGCCCGCGGCAGGCGAGCATCGCGACGCACTTTGCCTACAACATCGCGCGCGGTGCACAGATCCTCGGGGAGAAATGGAACGCGGCCCCGGAGACCCGCCCCATCGCCGGGACCGACTCACAGTCGGACCCGCAGATCGTGGAGAACTGGTACTTCGCGGTCTGGGCGTACAACGGGTTCACCGGTCCGGGGTCCTCGATCAGCAACCATCCGGCAGACCCGATCTTCGGTGGCTTTCCCCACCCTGCCTGGCGGTGCGACGGCACGCAGGCACGAAACCGCTTCCCCTACCAGGAGATCGTCTGGGGCTGCATGGCCCACACCGAGGTCAGGGGTGGACGACCGCTCTGGGAGCCACTTCAGGCCTCGCTGCCGAATATGCAGAACCCTGCGGTCTTTCAGGCGCTCAGCCCGGCAAACTTCGTCTTCCCCTACTCCTCGATGGACATCCCCACGCCTCAGCCCGCCCACCTCGTGCAGCGTCCCACCATCCCTGGGGACATCCAGTCGAGGCTGATTGGCTCACCGGTATTCGATGCCGCGTCTCGATCGGTCACGATCAACCTAAAAGACCGGACGACCGTGCAGACCGTGCGCGTCCCCATCCGGAACACGGGGACCGGGATCCTCACCTGGCAGGCCTCGGTGAGTGACAATTTCCTGATTGTGGACCCACCGGCGGGCGCCGCCGCTGGATCAGGCATTCCTTGCGCGACAAATGCCTGCAGCGCGGAACTGACGATCACCGTCAACCCCACCCTGTTGCCGGCCGCACGTGCCTTCGGCACCGTGACACTCACCTCTCCGACCGGCGGCACGGCGACGATCCGGGTGGACGTCTCCGCCGAATTCGAGATCGGGGCGCCCGGGACCAGCCGCGCCCCTTGATCTGATTCACCTCTCCGGGGCGCGCATGGGAGATACTCGATCCCTGGTGAGGAGACGCTGTGCCCCATACACAAGCAGCCGGATGGCTCCGGCGACGCCTCGACAACATCCGGCGAAACCACGGGCTTGAACACGCCACCGTATCCGTGCTCTTCGCGCGGCACGGCCCGCAACGCATTGCGGGACGTGCTACCGCTGACGGCTTCTACCTCCTGGGCCGGGTCGATGAAGGCACGATCCAGTCGTGCGCCGAGGAGGCGCTTCAGCGCATGCAGCGAGGCGAGAGCGGCCTCGCCGTCTCACCCCTCTGCGGCACAAATATCGCCGTGACGGGCGCCCTCACGGCTGCCGCCACCATGGCGACACTTGCGAGGGGACGCGGGAACAACACTCGGACCCGCTACGGAGATGCCTTCACGGCTGCGATGTTTGGCGCTGTGCTTGCTCAGCCGCTTGGGCGTCTGGTGCAGGCGCATCTGACCACGCGCGCCGACCTGGGAGGGTTCGAACTGGCGGGGGTGAAGCGGCTCGTGCCTGGCGTGCTCAAGGTGGTCACCCGGCACGCTTCGCCTTAGGACTGGGCGCCCACGAGAATCCTAGAGCAACGCCCCCTGCTGCCCGGGCCGCGGCGGCGCCTCCTCGAGGCATGCGGGGTCGTCGTTTGCGACGGAGTTGACCCGCTGGCTCACGGACGTTGCCTCCAGGAAGCCCTCGGGGACTGGACGGAGCAGTCGCTTGAGGCGCTCAGGCGGTTGGGCTGAGTAGAGCCACTCATCGATCATCGAGTCGTCTGCGAGGATGGCGGGCATCCGGTCGTGTACGCGCGCGACCGTGGCGTTCGGCTCCGTGGTGATGATCGTAAAGGTAGTGAGGGCCTCCGCTTCCCCGGCCAGGCGGGCGGTGGTGTACAGGCCTGCAAACCCGAACGGTCTGCGGTCCGGCCGGTGGAACCATGTGGGGTACCGCTGCTTGCCCTCCGCGGTCCACTCGAAGAAGCCGTCCGCGGGGACGACACACCGCGTGCTCGTGAAGGCCTCGCGGAAGGGCCGGCGGACGGCGAGCGAGTCTGCGCGCGCGTTGATGTACTTCGCGCCCTCGCGCCGGCTGGTCTCATACGAATTGACCAGGCCCCACGTGGCGGCGATCGCCCGGCGCTCCTCCCGCTCAGACGTCACGACCCAGAACGGCTGCATCGGCGCGATATTCCAGCGCGGCGTCTCCGTGAACTCGACCAGTTGGTCCCGAGGGACACCGAGGACTTCCGAGATGAAGTCCGCGTTTGCCTCGGTGAGAGTGAACCGGCCGCACATACCTGAAGTGTACGAGGAGGCCCGCCCGGGCGAGCGCTTAGCCGTCGCCCGCTGCGCTGAGGTCACCCGCCCCGTCGCAGGCGAGGCGGGAAGCGACCCGATCGAGGAAGTCAAGCTGGGCGGGACTGAGGCTGCAGTGACCTGCCGCGCGCTCGATCATGCTGAGCGCAACGGGGAGCGGCGTCTCCTGATGCATCAGCAGCGCGGCGGCCACGGTCGCCGTCCGGCCTCGCCCGGCCGCCCCGTGGAGATAGAGAGACGCCGAAGGCACTTCGTCCGCCTCGGCCTCAAGCCAAGCCATCAGGTCGTTCAACTGGCGGGACGTCGGTGCCTCGTCCTCGACGATGGGCAGCCGCCGCCAGCGCAACCCCAGGCCGTCCATCTCGTCGGGGTCGTCACAGCACTCATCCCGAAGGTCGACCACATGCGTGACGCCTTGCTGGCGAAGACGCAGGTAGCCCGTGCCCTGGAGCGCCGGACCCACGCGGAGCCACGACGCGACCTGGCCCGCCTGAAGCGAGTCGCGACCGAAGACCGCACGTAAGGGCGCCCAGATCATCGCTACCCGTCGCCGCACGGGCGTGCCGATCCGCCCGCGTCCGCAGAATACCCAAACCAGCCGCGGGATGCTCGTCAGAATCGACCCGCGGCGCGTTAACATGCCGTTGCGGTACCGGCCGCTGACACCTCGTACTGTGAGGCCAATGGGACGGTCCGCTGGAGGTCACATGTCGACAGTCCTCGTGGTGGAGGACGACGCCGGAATCCGAGACGCGGTCGCGTACAACCTCGGCCTGGACGGACATGACGTCCTCACCGCCGCAGACGGCGCGAGCGGGCTCGATCTCGCACGCACTCACCGCCCCGACGCCGTCGTGCTGGACGTGATGCTGCCGAGGATGTCCGGCCTGGATGTCTGCCGCATCCTCCGCGCCGAGACGCCCGTACCCATCCTGTTGCTGACTGCCCGCGACGCCGAACCGGACCGTGTCCAGGGCCTGGAACTCGGCGCGGATGACTATGTGACCAAGCCGTTTTCCATGCGCGAATTGCGCGCTCGCGTCGGCTCGATGTTGCGCCGCGATGACCTCTCGCGGCAGGCTGGGCCGCGGGGCGATGAGGGAGCGCAGCCGGTCACGGGTGGTGACCTGGTCCTCGACCCGACGCGGCACGAGCTACGCCGTCACGGAACGGTCGTGCCGCTGCGGCCCCGGGAGTTCGCGCTCCTTGAGTACCTCATGCGGCACCCGGAACAGGTCCTGACCCGCGACCAGATCCTGGAGTCGGTGTGGGGGATCACGTACCGGGGTGAGACCCGGACGGTGGACGTCCATGTCCGCTGGCTCCGCGAGAAGATCGAGGAGGAGCCGGCGCACCCGCAACACATTCAGACGGTCCGCAGCATCGGCTACAAGTTCGTCCCATGAACGGTGCGGGCCATCCGGCCCTCGCGGCTGCCCTCGTCGGTTTGATTGCGGCGAGCGTGTGGCTCTTGCCGGACGCGGTGGCCGCGCTGGCCGCTGTGGGGCTCGCCATATTGCTCGCCTTCACGCGGCGGACAGAGACGGGCGACGGAGCGGCCGCCCCGCCCGCCCAGGCCGACCCGGGAGTGGCTCCAGTACTCGACCGCCTGGTGGAGGGTGTCCTGCTACTCGATGGCATGCAGACGGTCCGCTTCGCCAACACCGCAGCGGCCACGTTCTTCAACCTCCCACGTGAATCGATGCTCGGCATGTCACTCATCCGGGCGACGCGGGAGGCTGAACTTGCCCGGCTCGCGCGGAACGCAGACGGCGTCGCGCGGGAGGTCACGCTGGAGACCGGCGCAGTCCTACGGGTCACCGCGCTCTCGCTCCCGGACGGGCGGACCGTGGTCACTTTGCTAGACCGCACGGCTCAGCGCCGAGCGGAACGCGCCCGGCAGGACCTCGTCGCCAACATCTCGCATGAACTCCGCACACCGATCACGGCGGCACGCGCCCTCGCTGAGACCCTGGAGGACGGCGTACCGGATGAAGACCAGCGCGCGCGCTTCCACCGTCAGCTGGCCGGTGAAGTCGACCGCATGCAGGGGATCGTCGAACGGCTCATCCGCCTCTCTCGCATTGAGCAGGGCGACGAGCCCTTCGACCTATGGCCGGTCGAGGCAGGAAGCCTGGTGCACGAGGCGATCGACCGGGTGAGCCCGCCCGCGGAACGGGCCGGAGTCCAGGTCACGAGCGGTGCTCTGTCGCCGGAGCCGTTGACGGTCCTCGCGGACCGCGAGCGCATCCTGGAGGTCCTGACCAACCTGCTGGACAACGCGATCAAGTTCTCGGCCAGCGGCGGCCGGGTGCTCGTGGGCGCCGAGGAGGACGGGCCGTCAGTGCGATTCTGGGTCCAGGACGATGGACCAGGGATCATGCCCAACGAGCGCCTGCGGATCTTTGAACGCTTCTACACCTCGGACCGTGCACGGACGGCGGGCCAGCCTACGGGGACGGGCCTCGGCCTCTCCATCGCCCGACAGATCGTGCACCGTCACGGCGGTGAGATCTGGGTGGCCGACGAGCGACGTGGCACCCGGATCTGCTTCACCGTGCCGCGCGCCCCCGTACAGGGACAGGCACGCGGCTAGAAGGTCGAGGGCTGCGTGTCGGCCTTCCCCGTCACGGTATAGACGACCCGTTCGCCGATATTCGTGCAGCGGTCGCCGATCCGTTCGAGGTTATGAGCCGCCCAGAGCAGGTACGTGTTCCGTTCAACCACAGAGGCGTCGGCCCGCATCGCTTCGATGACATCGGCGTAGACACGGTCCTGCAGGCGGTCGAGGTCGTCGTCTGACTGGCAGACCTGCCTTGCGAGCGCCACATCGTCTGTGTCGAACGCCAGGATCGCGTCATCGAACATGGCCAGGGCGCGGTCACACATCGAGGGCAGGTAGGACAGCGGCCGTGGGGTAGCGTGCTCCCCGGCAAGCATGAGGTTGATCCGTGCGATGCCCACCGCATGGTCGGCGATGCGCTCGATCTCGCTCGTGATGAACAGTGCGCTGGCGAGCCTCCGCAGATCCACCGCGACGGGCTGCTGGGCGGCGATCACCGCGATGCACCGCTCCTCGATGGCGAGGCGCTCCTCGTTGATCTCGCTGTCCTCGGCATCGATGCGGCGCGACCACTCGAGGTCGCCTGCCCGCAGGGAGAGGACGCTCTCGTCCACGGCGCGACGTGCGCGGAGGGCGAGTCCGAGGATGCGCTCGTGGAGGGCGAGCAGGTCGCGGTGGTACGCCTCGCGCGGCATTCGCGCCCCCGGCCGCGTTAACCGAAGCGCCCGGTGATGTAATCCTCCGTGCGCTGGTCACGGGGGTTGGTGAACAACTCCTCGGTCTGGCGGTACTCGACCAGGCGCCCGATCCGCTCGTCACCGGCCAGCATGAAGGCCGCACGGTCCGAGACGCGCGCCGCCTGCTGCATATTGTGAGTCACGATGACGATCGTGTACTCCTTGGCGAGCTCTCGCATGAGGTCCTCGATGCGCTGGGTAGCGATCGGGTCCAGCGCGGAGCAGGGTTCGTCCATGAGGACCACGGCCGGTTTTACGGCGATCGCACGAGCGATGCAGAGACGTTGCTGCTGCCCCCCGGAGAGCGCGAGGCCAGACTGCTTCAGTTTGTCCTTCACTTCGTCCCAGAGCGCAGCTCGTTCGAGTGCGAAGCGGACCAGTTCGTCCATGTCTCCCTGGAATCCGTTGATCCGCGCGCCAAACGCGACGTTCTCATAGATCGACTTGGGGAACGGATTCGGCTTCTGGAAGACCATGCCAACGTGGCGACGGACTTCCACGGGGTCAATGCCGGGGGCCATGATGTCCTGGCCGTCCAGCGAGATCTCTCCAGTGATCTTGACGCCTGGGATGAGGTCGTTCATCCGGTTCAGGCAGCGCAGTAGCGTGCTCTTGCCGCAGCCGGACGGGCCAATGAGCGCAGTGACCTGCTGTCGTGGAATCCGCATGGCGACGTTCTCGATCGCCTTAGCCTTGCCGTACCAGAGGCTCAGGTCGCGGATCTCAATGACGGCATCCTCGATGGCGTTGTCCACCGAATCGGCAGCCGCCGCGGCGTTTGGTGAGAGCCGAGGCCCGCGCGGGTCCGCCAGTGCCGGCACCTGAGCCGGAAGTACGCTCACGTTGTCATCTTCGGCCACAGAGACCCCCTACCGCCGGCGCTGCGCCCGCTGGCGCAGCACGATCGCTATCGAGTTCATGGTGAGGAGCACCAGCAACAGGACGATGATGCCCGCCGCCGCGAGCTGCTGGAACGCCTCCTGCGGGCGCGACGTCCAGTTGAAGATCTGGATCGGGAGCACCGTGAAGCGGTCAAGCGGCCCGGAGGGCGTAAAGGGGACGTAGGTAAGCGCCCCGATGGTGATGAGCGGCGCGGTCTCGCCGATCGCGCGGGACGCCGCCAGGATGTTACCCGTCAGGATGCCCGGCAGTGCCTCCGGCAGGACGTGGTGCCAGATGGTCTGCCATCGACTCGCGCCAAGCGCCAGCGAGGCATCGCGCAGGCTGGAAGGCACCGCGCGGAGCGCCTCCTGCGTCGCCACGACGATGATCGGCAGGATCAGCAGGGCCATGGTCATCGACCCTGCCAGCACGCTCCGCTGCAGCCCAAATAGCCGCACGAAAATGGTGAGACCGAGGAGCCCGTAAATGATCGAGGGCACCCCGGCGAGGTTCGAGATGTTGATCTGGATGAAGGACTTGAACCAGCTCTCGCGGGCGTACTCCTCGAGGTACAGCGCTGCGGCGACGCCGAGCGGCAGTGCCATGGCGATCGTGAAAAACATCATCCAGACCGTGCCGTAGAGGGCTGCTTTGATGCCCGCCTCACGCGGGAATCGTGAGTCGAAGCTATTGAGGAACTGCGGGTCGAGCCAGTTCGTCCCGCGAAGGACAACGTCCAGGACGAGCCAGAGCAGCGTGCCCAACGCGAATAGCAGGCAGCCGATGCCAATGACGATGAACACCCGGACAAGGCCCTGACGCATTGGGACGTCGGTGCTGAACTGGCCCTGCGTCTCCGCGGCGTTCGGGTTCAGGACGGCCATCAGGAATACACCTCGCGGAACCGCCGTACGAACCAGTGGGAGATGACGTTGAGGGTGAGCGTCATCACGAAGATCGTGCTCCCGACTGCGAAGATCGTGAGGTATTCGATCGACCCGTACGGAGTGTCCCCCAGGCTGACCTGGACGATGAATGTCGTCATCGTCTCCACAGGGACCCGCGGATCCAGGGTCATCACCGGCCGCTGTCCCGCAGCGATGGCGACGATCATGGTCTCGCCCACCGCCCGGGAGAGGCCGAGGATCACGGACGCAATGATGCCCGACAGCGCCGCCGGGAAGACCACCCGGAGGGCGACTTCCAGCCGGGTGGAGCCCAGGGCGTACGCCCCCTCGCGCAACCCAGACGGCACGGCCGACATGGCGTCTTCCGAGAGTGAGGCGATCATCGGAATGATCATTACCCCCATCACCAGGCCCGCCGACAGTGAGTTGAAGGTGGACATCCCCGGGATGAACTTCGCCAGAATGGGCGTGATGGTGATCAGCGCGAAGAACCCATACACGACCGTGGGGATGCCGGCGAGCACTTCCAGGGCTGGTTTTGCGATGCCCCGGACCCTCGGAGAGGCAAACTCAGACAGATATATCGCTGTCGTCAGGCCGACAGGCACGGCGACCACCAGAGCAATGAACGAGGTGAGCATCGTCGCCGTGACGAGGGGCCAGATGCCGAACCGCTTGGTCGAGAAGAGCGGAGTCCACTCGGTGTCAGTGAAGAAGTCCACGATCGAGACGTGTGTGAAGAACTTCACCGTCTCACCGAACAGGGAGTAGAGGATGCCGATCGTGGTCAGCGCACCGACGCCGGCGGCCAGAAGCAGGGTGCCCTCGATGGTGCGTTCGCGAAGCACGCGACCACGGTCTCGTGCAGTCAGAGCGCGTGGCGGGAAGTAGCCCGGAGGACCGCCCGTCGGTGCCGTCATAACCCCCGCCTGCCCAGCCACATCATGCTAGCGCTGACCTCCGTGAAGCGCGTCGGGTGGGCAGCCCGCATCGGCTGCCCACCCCGCACACGGCGTACCTCAAACCTTACTTCAGGTATCTGTCCAGGGTGGCGCCCACCTCCTGGCCCTTCGGGAAGAGCGTGCCCGTCGTCCCGGCCTGGAAGCGCTTCGTAATCGCCTCGTACATCGCGTCCTCGAGGGCGATGTAGCCGACCTCGCGCGTCTGGATCTTCGGGGTGAACTCCTTCGAGAGGTAGAACTCGATGAAGGCCTTCAACTCCGGACGGGTCGCGGCGCTCTTCTTGATGTAGACGAAGATCGGGCGGGCCAGCGGTTGATAGGACGCGTCCTTGACCGTCGCGATCGAGGGGGAAACGCACTTCCCGTCGCCCTTGGCGTCCACGGCGACGGCCTTCAACTTGTCCGCGTTTTCTGTGTAGTACGCGAGCCCGAAGTAACCGAGCGCGTACGGGTCGTCAGATACTCCCTTGACCAGGACGTTGTCGTCCTCGGACGCCTGGAAGTCTCCGCGGCTTGCCTTCGCCTTGCCATTGATGGCCTCGGTGAAGTAGTCGAAGGTACCAGAGTCAGCGCCCGGTCCGAACAACTTGATCGGCTGGTCGGGCCACTTCGCGTTCACCTGGTTCCAGCGGGTGATCTTGCCCTGCGCCTCGGGCTCCCACATCTTCTTCAGTTCGGCGACGGTGATGCAGGAGAGGAACGTGTTCTTCGAGGAGACCACGACCGCGAGTCCGTCGAAGGCCACCGGCAGCTCGATGTACTCGATGCCCTTCGCCTTGCACTCGGCGTCCTCGGTGGTCGAGATCGGGCGGGAGGCGTCCTGCAGGTCCGTCTCTCCGGCGCAGAACTTCTTGAAGCCGCCGCCGGTGCCGGCGATGCCCACCGAGATGCGGACGTCCTTCGCCTGCTTGCGGAACTCCTCGGCGGCGGCGGCCGTCACCGGGAATACGGTGGACGACCCGTCACCGATGATCTCCCCCTTCAGGGCGGCACGGGCCGCGGCCACGCCCTGCGCTGGGGCCGCGGTGGCCGCGCCCTGCGGCATCCCGGACGCGTCATCCGGATCATTGTCGTCCGCGCCACAGGCCACGAGGCCGGCGGCGAGCGCACCCACTGCGACGAGCGGCAGCAGGCGCTTCCAGCGTGTTCCCATCATCATCCTTCTCAATCCCCTCGGTCCTCCCGCTACTTGCGGGTCCGGTTGCGTGTTCTGGGTCTGAGGGAAGGTTCGGAGGCCTGCGTTAACAGGGCGTGATCGGGTTCACCGATTCTGTGGTCCGCGCGGTAGACTTGGGCACGAGCGACGGCCCAGCCGCCGACGGAGGTCGTCATGCCGCGCGAACAATTCCACCGTCAGATCATCCAGCTCCTCGATGGCGTCATCGAGATGGGATCGATGGTCGACAAGGCGATCGAGCGCGCGATGACCGCGCTGGTCGAGCGCGACGCCACGGCGGCGCGCGAGGTCGTGGAACGCGACGCTGATATCAACCAGCTGAACTTTCACCTGCAGAACCAGTGCATCTCTCTGCTGTCCCTGCAGGCCCCGATGGCCGGGGACCTCCGCGTCATCGTCTCGGTGACGTCAGTGCTGGACAACCTCGAGCGGATGGGCGACCACGCGGAAGGCATCGCAAAGATCGTCATCATGATGCAGGACGAGCCGCTGGTGAAGCCGCTCATTGACATGCCGATCATGGCCACGAAGGCGCGCGAGATGCTGCGGCTCGCCGTCCGCTCCTTCGTCGACCGGGACGCTGAAGCCGCCTTCGGCGTCGGACGGATGGATGACATCGTTGACCAGTTATACGACCAGATCTACGCCGACCTCGTGCAGGTGATGGTGGGTGACCCCAGTACGATCGAGCCGTCCACGCACCTGCTGTGGTGCGCGCATAACCTCGAGCGGATCGGGGACCGGGCGACGAATATCGCCGAGCGGACGGTGTACGCCGCCACCGGGATGATGCCGCAGATGGACGTCTCCTCCTACTAACCCCTGGCGGCTAGGAGGCCAGCAGCAGGCTGGAACGCCCCCGCTCATCGCGCAGGGGGACGTCGATCAGGAGCACGCGCCCGTCGCCCTGTACTGAAATGTGCTCTTGCTCCCAGGACACCCGAACCGCGTCGCCCCGTGCCAGTTCTTCGCCATCCACCGCTGGATGGCCATCGATCACGTGCAGGTAGAGCCCGCGCCCCGGCGCGATGACATGGTCAAGCCCGGCTGCCGTGTCGCCGATGGCAAGCACCGCGTCCTGGACGATCGGCACACCGCCGCCATGCCCGCCGGGTGAACCGACGATCGTCAATCCGCTCGCGGCCACGGTGTACTGCTCCTGGTCGTAGCCCGGCGCGATGCCCTCGATGGCCGGCATGAACCAGATCTGGAGGAGCTCCACCGGCTCCCGCCCGTAGTTCCACTCGGAGTGCTGGATGCCGGTGCCGGCGGACATCTTCTGCACCTCGCCGGGGCGGATGTGGCCCTCATGGCCCTTCGTGTCGTAGTGAGAAAGGGTGCCGCCCTTCAGGACGGTCACAATCTCCATGTCACGGTGCGGGTGGAGTCCGAAGCCGCTCTCCCCCCGGATCACGTCATCGTTGAGGACGCGCAACGGCCCAAAGTTGATGTTCTCGGGGTCGTGGTAGTGGCTGAACGAGAAGTGCCAGCGCGCGTCCAGCCAGTCGTTCTTGAAGCGGAAATGGTCCGCATGCCGCCGGATCTGGTACATCGCCCCGCCCTCTCATACTTACGTTTCGTTAGTCTATGACGATCTCGCCTCCCGGGCAACACTTCCACAGCATCTTCGAAGCGGGGGCGTCGTATTCTCCGTCCATGGAACCGGCGCCCCGGGTCGACCCGCCCCGAATCTCCCGCATCGACCGCCGCCGCTTTCTCGCGCTAGCGGGGAGCACGGCGGCGGCGGCAGCGTTCCTCGCTGCCTGCGGGGACGACGCTCCGGGCCCCCGGACCGCGGACGCTGCCGCAGCGGAGGCCGAACCGACGCCCACCGCAACGCCCACCCCGCGGCCCGACCCGGTGTTCCCCGCCGGAGTGGAGCGCTTCCGCTTGATGCCGGACACGCAGTGGGAGACGCCGGGGGTGGCGATCCACAGCGGCAAGCCCGGACCCCGAGTCCTCGTCCTAGGAGGTGTCCACGGCAACGAGCCCGGTGGCTGGCTGGCGGCCGAACAGATCGCGAATTGGGAACCGCTGACTGGCAGCCTGGTGGTCGTACCGCGTGCGAACCGGCCCTCCACATATGCCTTTGTGCGCACCGTGGACGGCTTCGGCGACCTGAACCGCTCCTACCCCGGGAACCCCAACAGTCCCCTCCCGATGTCACGGATGGCCGCCGAGATCGTGCAGATGGCCAACTACTACCTTCCCCACTGGCTCTTCGACCTGCACGAGTCCTGGATGTTCTACAACGAGCGGGGCAGCAGCGGCGGGACGGCCTACATCGGCCAGACGATCGCCAGCGGTGGGACGGCGGACACCCTGCCGTTGATCAAGAAGTCGATGGACATCGTGAACGAGCGCATCGCCCAGCGCGAGCAGTTCACCCTGCGCACGACCATCAGTGGCGGCAACCAGACGCCGCCGTCCAACGCCACGCCGAGGCCGTCCGCAACGCCGTCGTCCACGGCACTGCCAGGCTCGGTGACGCCGCAGCTCGCTGGCGGCTCCTCCTCTCTAGGCTTCGCCCGTTGGGTTCCTGGCTGCACACCGATCCTCATCGAGATGGGCCAATACGAGCAGGCTGAGTCTCGGCGCGCTGAGCTCCACACCATGCTGGTGGGCACAGCGATGGAGCGGTTGGGGATGCTCTAGCGCGGACCCGGCGACATCGAGGCCTCCCAGCAACCCTCCCGCTCCGCTATCGTCCGCAGCCATGACCACCAACGGAGACCGTTATACCCACGGCCATCACGCCTCCGTCGTCGGGCAGCATGCCCGGCGCACCGCTGAGGTCGACGCGGCCTTCCTGCTCCCGCACCTTCGGGCCGGGATGCGCCTCCTGGATGTCGGATGCGGGCCGGGGACGATCACTGCGGGTCTCGCCCGGGCCGTGGCTCCGGGCGAGACCGTCGGGATTGATGTCGTCGCCGGCGTCCTCGACCAGGCGCGGGAGACGACCGCGGGCCAACCAAACGTGCGATTCGAAGAAGGGAGCGTCTATGCGCTCGCCTACCCGGACGCCTCGTTCGATGTCTGCTACGCCCACCAGGTCCTCCAGCACCTCACGCGGCCGGTAGATGCCGCGCGCGAGATGCGCCGCGTCCTCAGGCCTGGTGGCCTCGCGGCCGTACGCGATGCCGACTACGCGACGATGACCGCGTCGCCGCACATCCCGGAGATCGAACGGTGGCTCGCCCTCTACCACGCGGTCGCCGCACGCAATGAGGCCGAGGCGGACGCCGGGCGTCATCTGCCCGGATGGCTCCTCGACGCCGGATTCCACGACGTGACCGTGAGCGCGACGACAGTGCTGTTTCACGAGCGCGCCGCCGTCGAAAACTGGGGCCTCTCCTGGGCCGAGCGCGTCACCCACTCCGCCCTCGCCACCCAGGCTGTCGAGTACGGCCTTGCGACCCCTACCGACCTAGAGGCGATCGCGGAGGGCTGGCGCCGCTGGACCCGGGAACCGCAGGCCTTCTTCTTTTACGTGAACGTCGAGGCGATCGGCCGGGCATAGTGCCGTATCACCGCACCTCCGACGGCACTCGCCTGCACTACGAAGTGGCCGGGCGGACCAGTCCGGGCCGGCCCACGTTCATCCTGGTCCACGGGCTCTGCTCCCACCTCGGGCATTGGGCTCCGCTCCGGGACGCCCTGGTTGACCGAGGGCGTGTCATCGCCCTCGACCTGCGTGGGCACGGGCGTTCGGACGCCCCGCCCTCCGGCTACACCATGCGCGGGCTCGGCGACGACGTGGCCGGATTGATCGACGCCCGCGGAGGCGGCTCGCCAGTGGTCATGGTCGGCCACTCGATGGGAAGCACGGTCTCGCTCACGCTCGCGACACGGCATGCGCGACTCGTCCGCGCCGTGATCAGCGTGGATGGATCTCTCGACCGCTTCACTACCGCCAAGGCCCTCCCGGGCGACCGGACCTACCGCGCATTCGTTGACCTGGAGCACCCCGCGGGCGTCACGGCGCTGTACCGACTCTTCTTCCCGGACCCGCGAGACGCCGACCTCGCCGCGCGAGTCATCGAAGAGGCGGCGCGGACGCCTCGCCACGCGGCCATCGCCTCGCTGCGCGCCACCCTGCTGGCGGACGTGCCGGCGATCGCGCGGAGGCTGCGCCAACCCCTGCTGTACATCGGCGCCAGTCACCGCAATCGCTCTGAAGCAGCGCTGCGGGCGTTGGTGCCCCACGGTGAGTTCGGGCAGGTGGTACAGGCAGGCCACTTCGCGCACCTGGAGGCTCCGGACCAAGTTATCGCCATGATCAGCCGGTTCCTGTCACGACTGGAGGACGCATAGATGCCATACAACGAAGACCTCGCGAAGCGCGTCCGTGCGGTCCTCGAGCCAGTCGATGGCGTCCGTGAACAGAAGATGTTCGGGGGCGTCGCCTTCATGGTGCGCGACAAGATGTGCGTGGGCGTGACGGACGACGACCTGATGGTGCGCCTGGGCGTCGAGGCGCACGGGGAGGCGCTGAAGCGCCCGCACACCCGGCCCATGGACTTCACCGGGCGACCGATGAAGGGGTTCGTCTTCGTCGGCCTTGAGGGTCTGAAGACGAAGCGGCAGTTGCAGGCGTGGGTGGACCTGGCACTCGCCTACCGGGAGACGCTCGGCTAGGGCGACCCAGCGGCGACACAGAGCCTTCGGACGACCTCGTACATCACTTCCACGCCGAGGTTGAGGTTCTCTACGGTCAGGAATTCGTCGTGCGCGTGGAACCCGTCGCGCTCCTCCTGCGAGAGCAGGCACGGGATGAAGCCGTAGGACGGGATGCCAAGCGGCCGCAAGAACCGGTTGTCCGTCCCCACGATCGACGAGGCTGGCAGCACGATCGCGTCCTCGAACGCCTCGGCGAGGACATCCGTGATCACCCGGGTCACCTCGGTGTCCCATGGGGATGCCACGACCGGCGCCGAGGTGGGGTACTCGAGCGTCACCTCGACGAGCGGGTCGTCCACCACGGCCGCAGCGGCGGCCGCCCAGGCGTGCCGCGACTGGCCGGGGAGCAGGCGACAGTCGACGAGCGCCTCGGCGCGGCCGGGGATGACATTCGACTGGGTCCCCGCGCGCAGGACGGTGATGTTCAATGTGTTCGTGAATGCGGCGAGGGTGTCCGGACTGGCGCCAATGGCTGCCTCCACCGCTGTCTCATCGTCGAGGCGGTCAATCAACCCGGCAGCGTGGAGGCGCTCAAGGTAGGCACGGGTCTCGGGGGTGTAGGTGATGCCTCGCTGCCACTGGCGCAGCCGGTCGAGGGCGTCCAGCAGGCGCACCGTGGCGCTGTCGCGGGCGGGCTTGCTCCCGTGTCCGGGCGTGCCGGTGGCCACGATCCGGAGCGGCGCCAGTTCCTTCTCCGTGACGGCTACCTCGAACAGGTGCGCCGGGCGGCCGGCGAAGTCCGGCATGCCGCTGGCGCCCTCGTTGAGCGCGAACGCCACGCCCTCGAACAGGTCCGGGCGCTCACGGATCAACCACGCGACACCGAAGGATGACCCCAGTTCCTCGTCCGGAGCCGCGAGAAAGACCAGGTCACGTGCCAGCGTGATCCTCTGCCGCTTCGCGAGGATCATCGCGAAGAGGTGCATTACACCCGTGCCCTTCATGTCCACAGCGCCCCGCCCGTAGATCCTCCCGTCGCGCACCTCGCCGGCGAACGGAGGCGCGCTCCACCCTGCCGTCTCGGCTGGCACGGTGTCGAGGTGGTTGGCCAGCATCAGGGCGCCACCGCGTGAGCCATCACCCCGCAGCCGCGCTACCAGCGCTTCCCTCCCGGGCGCAGTCTCGATGAACTCGCACTCGATGCCCTCGGCGGCGAGCAGGCGGCCCAAGAGGTGCGCGGCGGGCGCCTCGTTCCCCGGGGGATTCGAGGTATCGATCCGGAGGTAGGCCTGGAGGGCGGCGAGCGCCTCGGAGTGGACGGCGGGCCAATCGATGCTCATGGCGTGAGAATAGCCCCCGCCCGTCGCGTACGATGCGCCCACTCCGGAGGGCACCATGGCCGGCATCGAAGTCAGCACGGTCACGTCGGACGACGACCTTCGCGCTGCGCTCGCGATCCGGTTCCGCGTATTCGTGGACGAGCAGCGCGTCCCTCAGTCGGAAGAAGTGGACCGCTACGACGCGAGTCCCAGTGGGAGCGATGCCCTGCACCTGCTCGCGCGAGTGGACGGGGCCGCAGTAGGGACGGCTCGCCTGCTCCTGGACGCCCCCGCAGGCGGTGCGGTGCACCTCGGACGGGTCGCGGTACTCCCGGAGTGGCGACTCCACGGGATCGGGAACGCCCTCATGGAGCGCCTCCATTCCGAGGCGGCCGCCCGCGGCTATCGAAGCATCGAGATTTCAGCGCAGGCACACGCCCTGCCCTTCTACGAGCGTCTCGGCTACGTGGCCCAGGGCCCTGAGTACCTCGAGGCGGGGATCCCGCACCGCGCGATGCGACTGAGCCTCTAGACTCCGGCGGGGGACCGCAGGGGGACTGATGGCGATCGACGAGCCGCGGCCGGCCAGCACGATGTTCGGGTCGGGCGACCTCGCTCGGCTGCGCGTGCCATCGGCGGAGCGGACGGCCAGGAAGCCGCGCGAGAGCCTGCTCCCGGGCGTGGCATGGATAGTCGCCATCGCGACCGCCGCCATGATCGGCGGCTGGTGGCTGATCTACGTGGCCCAGATCTTCGTGGGCGACGCGATGGCGCGGGTGGTGCAAGCGCACTCCGTCGTGCTGTCGCGGGATCCGCACCTCGCCGCCGTGGGATTCATCTGGCCGCCCCTTCCCTCGATTGCGGAAGTGCCCTTCGTCCTCGCGATCCAGCGCTTCGCGCCTCCGATCTTCGCGGGACAGATCGTCTCCGCGCTCTTCGCTGGCGCGCTTGCGGCGGCGATGTGGGGCCAGTTGAAGCGCACCTCGGTGCCGCGTGAGTGGGCAGTCGTGCTGACGCTCACGGTCATGCTGAACCCGCTGGTTTACTACTCCTCGATCAACGGGATGACGGAGGTCATCTTCCTCTTCTTCGCGGTCGCGGCCGCCGGGGCGCTGGCGGCGTGGGACCCGCGCGAGTCGAAGGGCTTGCTGGTCGCCGGCCTGCTGCTAGGTGCTTCCTTCTTTGTGCGCTACGAGGCGGTGGCATTCGCTGCGGCCGGCGTGCTCTCAGTGGTCGTGAAGCAGTGGCAGACACCGCGGTGGCGCGAGCGCGTGGGCGCGGTGATCATCGCCTTCGTCGCGCCCGTCACCTACATGGTCTCGCTCTGGATCATCTGGACGTGGCTGTTTCTCGGCAGCCCGCTCGCGTTCCTGACGGGGGCCGGCTCGAACCTCTACTTCACGGAGAGCATCCGGCTGGGCCAGAACCCGGTGCTGAGTCCGCTCTACGGCGACCCCGTCAAGTCCGTGCTGTGGGCGCTGGTCTACCTGGTACGCGAGTTCCCGCCGTTCGTACCGCTCGTCTTCCTGGCACTGGGGACCTCAATCGTCCGCCGCGACCGCGGACTCTTCATCCTGGTCGTCTTCGCCGCGGTCGGGCCCGCGTTCCTCGCGTTCCAGGTATATCGGGGCCAGTTGCTCTCCTGGTCCCGGTTCTGGATTTACGCGATCCCGTTCTCAATCATCCTGTTCACCGCCCTGGTCCAGCCCTGGCGGCCGAAGCGACGCAACCTGGCGTATGCCATCGGATCAGCCGTGTTCGTGGTCTCCGGCTTCTCCACCCTGCACGTGATGGGCGACACCATCCGCTCCGCGCCGGACGAGAACACCTTCTCCCGCGCCGTGCGTAACCTCGACTTCCAGACCCAGTTCGGCACGGAATACGCGGCGATCCGCGAAGCGACGGCTGTCCTAGACGCCTACATGGACGAGGAGCCGGAGGCGCTGGCACTCGTAGACGGCCTGGTGCACGGCGGCGTGTTGATCTTCACGCGTCACTCCGGAAAGGTGGCGTTCGACGCCGACCGTGACTTCAGCGTGCTGACGGACCAGCCGGTCGACCGAGTGCGTTTCATCCTGATCCCGGGACGACAGCCCTCGGGCGCCGTGGCGCAGACGCCTCTCGTGGAGCGCTTCAACACGCTTCACGGCCGAGGTGCACCGTGGGCGGAGTACCTCGAGGAGTTCCCGGCCTACTCGAACTCCCGCTTGTATCGCGTCTACACGAGCCAGGATCTAGCGCAGGGCAAGAACGGCGTGCCGCCACCCAATCCGCGATAGGCAGGGCGGACACACAGAAGCCCGGGCGCGAGCCCGGGCTTCGTGCTGTATCGCGGGAGCGAGACGGCGAGACTAGGGGCAGGTGCCGACGAACTTCACGGAGTCCACCGTGGTGCCGTTGTGGTTTACCTGGAACACCCAGTGGTTCTGGAGCGTCTTGCCACCCTTGCCGGGCTTGACCGTCCGCTCGTTGAACTGGGCGTTGATCTCGACGATCACGTCCATGTTGTCCTCGACCCAGCCCTGCAGGCTCCCGCCGTACGGACCAAGGTCGGGCACCGAGGTCTGGAGGATGTGGTCCAGTTCCTTGTTGTTCAGCTTGAGGTGGTTACCAGCCGCGTCACGGGCCTCGCCGTTGGCGATGTAGTGGAAGTTCAACTGGCCCGTCGGGGCGAGCGTGTACTGCTGAATCTCGTGGATCCAGCCGTTGTACTCCACGCCACAGACGTTCGCGGTCCAGTCGACCCGGTGCGCCATCTTGTAGGTGACCGCTCCGGCCGCCTGGGTGAACGAGGTGGCCGCCACCCCAAATGCCACCACGGCAATGGCCACGGCCGAGGCCAGCTTCCGAATCTTCATCTTCCAACTCCCGCCAAAAGTTGTGTGTTGACCTTTGAAATCTATGACGGAGCGTCGAGGGGCGCAGTAAGGGAGATGGTTATCCACGGTTGAGAGTCGGTAATGGAGCCGGTGTTTATGTCTTGTATGACCCCAGTCACCCTCTCGGGGATCCCATCGGCGGGCAGCGCTCGGCCTGCGCGCCCCGCTGAGCGCGCTCGAGCGGCTGGTTCACCGCAGGTGGACGGGGCCGACCGGCGGTAGACCGCCCCTCAGCGCGCGGCGAACCGGTTCCACGTTGGGGTAATCAGGATCTCGTTCAACGTGACGTGGGCCGGGAGTTGTGCCACGTAACGGACGAGGTCGCCCACGTCCTCGGCCTGGAGCATGCGCGCCTTGTCCTCGTCGCTCACTTTGACCGGGCGGGCATCGAGGATGGGCGTGGCGACTTCGCCTGGGCAGATAGCCGTGGCGCGGATGCCGTTGTTGCGTTCTTCGAGAAGCAGGCTCGCGGTCATCGCGTTCAGGGCGTGTTTGGCTGCGCCGTACGCCGGCCCGGTCAGCGGACTGACGGCCTTCCCGGCCATCGAGGAGATGTTGATGATGGTGCCGCCGCCCTGGGCGCGCATGATCGGCACCACGGCATGGCAGCAATAGAACACGCCGTCGAGGTCGATGCCGACGACCTGGTCCCAGCCGTCGGTAGTCACGTTGGACCAGTTTCGGTCGGTCACGTTCACACCGGCGCTGAACACGCCGATGTCGATCCGGCCGTGCTGGGCCTGGATGCGCCCCACGACCTCGAGGACCGCGCGCTTGTCCGCAACGTCGAGCGGCTCGACGGAGGCTGCACCACCGGCGGCCTGCACCTGCTTTGCTACCCCTTCGAGGGCGTCTCGGCGGCGACCGGAGAGGACCACGGTGGCGCCCGCCTCCGCGAGTTTGAGGGCGGCTGACTCCCCGATGCCGCTGCCCGCCCCAGTGATCCATGCCACATTGCCGGTCAGGTCACGCATCGTCAGCCTCCTCGAATCCGCCGCGGGCCCAACGCCCTGAGCCGCCCGTGCGGGCGGCATGGTACCGGAGGGGCCGCCGCGATTGCTTAGCGGACGCGGATGAGGAGCTTGCCCGTGGACAGGCCGCTGGCGATCTCGCCGAGGGCCTGGGGCACCTCGGTCAGCGGGTACTCGCCACCGATCTGCGCGTGCAGCGAGCCGGCCTGGTGCCACGCGAAGAGGTCCGCCATGCGGCGGTTGATCTCGTCGGCATCGCGGAGGTGGTCGGCGAGGCCGGGGCGGGTGAAGAAGATCGAGCCGGCGCGAACCATGAGCGAGGTGTCCACGGTGGTGACTGGGCCGGAGGCGCCGCCGTAGAGGACACACGCACCTCGACGCTTCGTCGCGAGCAGCGAGGTCTCGATCGTCGCTGCTCCGACACTGTCGTAGACGACGTCGCAGCCGAGGCCGCCCGTCGCCTCTTTCACTGCTTCCGCGACATCCCGCTCGCGGCGGTCGATGACGACGTCGGCGCCCATCTGGCGAGCGAAGCGCACCTTGGCCTCGCCGCCCACGACCGCGACCACGCGCGCGCCCTTCGCGACGGCGATCTGCGTCAGCAGGTGTCCGACCCCGCCCGCCGCGGCCCAGACCAGGCAGGACTCCCCCGCCTGGATGGCGTGCGAGTCTGTGGCGAGGTAGTGGGCCGTGGCGCCCTGCACCATCAGCGTCACCGCCGCCTCGTCCGTCACGCCAGCCGGCACCTTCACGAGACGCCAGGCGGGGACGACGGCGTACTCGGCGAACGCCGAGGGCATCCCGTTCCAGTAAACGACGCGATCGCCCCGGTCGAAGCCGGTCACGCCGTCCCCCAGGGCCTCGACCGTGCCCGCGGCCTCGACTCCCGGGGTGAACGGCGGCGGCGTGCGGCGCGCGGATCCCGTCGCCATGCCGACGTCGGCGAAGTTCACGCCGCCGACCGCGATGCGGACCAGCACCTCCGCGGCGGCTGGCGCGGGGGTTGGGATCTCCTCGACGCGGATGCGATCGATCGGCCCATACTCATTCACGCGGGCAGCGCGCATCACGACTCCTCCGACACGGGCAATGGCCTAGACGAGGCCGACGGCGTCGGCCTCGAGGCCGAGCGCACGCACCGTCTCCGGAGTTGGGCGACCGGTCTCCGGGTCCCAACCCTGCTCGATGTAGTAGTCGGTGACGATCTTGCCCAGGACCTCGTCGGTCAGGC
>CAZVNJ010000023.1:0-34250 GCA_964628985.1 uncultured Dehalococcoides sp. | reverse complement strand
CGGCATGGCTCACGGCGCGCATGTCGGATTCGAGGCGTTCCTGCTCAAGGGTTAAGCCAAGGTTAGCCTGCTCGGGTAGCCAGCCCCCAATCTCACTATTCTGCGCGGCGTCACAACAAGGGGGACGGGCATCACAAGCCGGGACGGCGAACAGGGCGCGAGGACTACAGCGTGCGCCGCAGTTCCACGACCACGCCCTTGATCTCGACCTCGGAGAGGGGAACCTCTTCGTCGACGTTGTCACTGCGGAGCACTAATTGGCCCTCTCGCATTGCCAGGCGCTTCACAATCCAGGCGGAGTTGTGGACCGCGACGACGACCCGGCCGGCCTCCAATTGGATGTCCTGGCTGACCAGCAACTTGTCGCCATGACGGATCGATGGCTCCATGCTGATCCCGAGGGCCGCGACCTCGAACTCTGTCGTGTCCTCACCGGCCACGGCTGTTTGCGCCTGCCGGAGGACGGAAGACCGGTCCTGGAATCCGGATAGGGGGCCGACCAGGAGCGCGACCAGCCTCTCCGACGGTGCCGCATGCATCTCCCGTTGCAGCGAAGCCGCGAATCGATCAAGTGCCTCAGATCCGCGCCATCGCATTCGTGGGGCAACATTGCCCCCCTGTACGCCACCCTGGCGCTACAGGCGCACAGCCGCCTCCCAGGCGAGCCGAGCCTCTTCGCTCTTCGCGGCAAGGCGTGCCATCTCCACCGTTGCTTCCTCAGTCAGCGGCAGTGGTGGACGGGATCCCGAAGACTGGACAGGGTAGTAGAGCTCGCGAAAGGCCCGGTCGAGGGTCTTCGCGATCTCATACGCCTTGCGGGCCTCTGTGCGTGTGCCAGTCACGGGATGTCCTGTCAGGCCCTCAACGAAGAGAGGCCTCGAGTCGCTTGATCGGAGGATGAGGTGGTCATCTTGCTTCGCGCATGAGCGACGCGGCGCGAAGCCCGGTCCGATGTTCCGCCAGTATACGCTCCCTGCCCCCACGCACCTTGCAATTTCATATCTGATACCCGAGAGGGCGGCCACACATTCTGCGCAGGCAGAATCTGATGCCACGAACTCTGAAGGATCGCGGGCCGCTTCTTCACTCCCGTGATCCCCGGTCCGAGGCGTTACCTGGCCGTAGTCTCCGTGAAACACTGGGGAAATGGCCTCACCCTAGGCTCGCCTCCGAAGTCACCCCGGGGATCGAGGGCGGAGGCTCGCGTGAGACTGACTGAGCGCGAGGTGGACAAGCTCTTGCTCTCCGTCGCTGCGATGGTGGCGAGGGACCGCAGGGCACGCGGTCTCAAACTCAACTACCCGGAGGCAGTCGCCCTGATCGCATGCGGGCTGATCGAGAAAGCGCGTGACGGCGAGAGCGTCGCCTCGCTGATGGGGATGCAGGGTCAATTCCTCACGCGCGCCGATGTGATGGAGGGCATCCCCGAGATGATCGAGAGCGTCCAGATCGAGGCCACGTTCCCGGACGGGACGAAACTCGTCACGCTCCACCAGCCAATCCCGTGAGCGACTTCGTGATCCCCGGCGAGATGCTCTTCGCCGACGGCGACCTGGCGCTGAATGAGGGCCGTCCAGCGGTCGATCTCGACGTGGCGAACACAGGTGACCGCGCCGTCCAGGTCGGGTCGCACTTTCATTTCTTCGAGGTGAATCGGGCGCTCCGCTTCGACCGGGCCGCGGCGTTCGGACTACGCCTCGACATCCCCTCGGGGACGTCCGTCCGGTTTGAGGCTGGCCAGTCGCACCGAGTGACGCTCGTCCCATTCGGTGGGGCCCGCACGATCCTCGGCTTCAACGGGCTCACCAATGGCGATGGCGCTGCAGAGGCGATCGAGCGTGCCACGTCCAGGGGCTTCGGAGAGGCGATGGCCCGATGACCTACCGCATCTCGCGCGAGCGCTACGCCCACATGTACGGGCCGACCACCGGAGACCGCGTTCGCCTGGCCGACACGGGCCTCCTCGCGATGATCGAGGCGGACCTCCACGTCCTGGGGGACGAGGCAACGTTCGGCGGGGGGAAGTCGATCCGGGACGGGATGGCGCAGACGGCGTCCCCGGTGGAGGCGCTCGATCTCGTCATCACCAACGCTGTGATCATCGACCACTGGGGGATCGTGAAGGCGGACGTGGGCATCCGCGCGGGGCGGATCGTGGGGGTCGGCGCGGCGGGGAACCCGGACACGATGGACGGGATCACGCCGGGAATGGTGATCGGCGCCTCCACCGAGGTGATCGCGGGAGAGCACCTGATCCTCACCGCGGGCGGGATCGACGCGCACATCCACTTCATCTGCCCGCAGATTGCGATCGAGTCGCTCTCGAACGGGGTGACGACGCTACTCGGTGGAGGCACCGGGCCCGCCACCGGCACGAACGCCACGACCGCGACGCCGGGCGAGGCCAACCTCGCCCTGATGCTCGAGGCGGCGGACGCCTACCCGGTGAACCTCGGCTTCTTCGGCAAGGGGAACAGCAGCGACCCCGCGGCCCTCTGGAAGCAGATCGAGGCGGGAGCCTGCGCGTTGAAGCTGCACGAGGACTGGGGCTCGACCCCGGCGGCCATCGACACGGCGCTCCGCGTGGGCGATGCCTTCGACGTTCAGGTCGCCATCCACACCGACACGATCAACGAAGCGGGGTTCCTCGAAAGCACCATCGAAGCGATCGCCGGGCGGACGATCCACACCTTCCACACCGAGGGGGCAGGGGGAGGCCACGCGCCCGACATCATTCGGGTGGCCTCGCTGCCGAATGTGCTCCCCTCCTCGACCAATCCGACGCGCCCCTTCACGGTGAACACGATCCAGGAGCACCTGGACATGTTGATGGTCTGTCACCACCTGAACCGCAACGTGAGGGAGGACATCGCCTTCGCGGAGTCGCGCATCCGACCGTCCACGATCGCGGCCGAGGACATCCTGCACGACCTCGGGGCGATCTCCATGATGTCCAGCGACAGCCAGGCGATGGGGCGCGCCGGCGAGGTGGTGCTGCGCACATGGCAGACGGCCCACAAGATGAAGCAGCAACGCGGCGCGATCCTCGGCGACACGACCGCAGACAACGGACGGATCAAGCGCTACATCGCGAAGTACACGATCAACCCGGCGATCGCCTCCGGCATCGCGCATGAGGTGGGATCGGTCGAGGTCGGGAAACTGGCCGACCTCGTGCTGTGGGATCCGAAGTTCTTCGGGGTGAAGCCGGAACTGGTGATCAAGGGCGGGATGATCGCCTACGCCGCGATGGGTGACCCCGGCGCGAGCATCCCGACGCCGCAGCCCGTCCGCTACCGGCCCATGTTCGGGGCCGAGGTGCCCAGCACGCGCCGCATCTTCACCTCGAAGGCCGCCATCCTCGCGGGTGTGTTTGAACGGCTGGGGGTCCGCACGCCGGCGGTGGCGGTGAGCAACACGCGCGAGATCGGCAAGGCTTCGATGGTGCACAACGACGCGATGCCGGACATCCAGGTGGACCCGGAGACGTTCGAGGTGCGCGTGGACGGGCAGATCGCCACCTGTGAGCCCGCCGAGACGCTGCCGATGACGCAGCGCTACTTCCTGTTCTAGCCATGGCACCCTCGATCGACAGTGCCCTTCCGCTGCTCCGCCTCATGCAGGTGACGGACTCCGCCTTCCCGGTCGGAGGGTTTTCCTTCAGCCACGGCGTGGAGTGGCTCGTGCAACGCGGCGGTGCCGTCGACGAGGCGCGCCTGCGCTCGACACTGCAGGTCTACGTCCAGCAGGTCGTCGGCGGCCAGGCGCTGCCGAGCGCCCTCGCAGCCGCCCGCGCGCGCACGACAGAAGCGGTCGCACGCGTCGACCGGATGCTGGACGCCTCGATCCTGCCCGAGGCGGAACGCGAGGCGGGACGGCTGATGGGCGAGCGGCTCCTGGCAGGTGCCACGCAGTCGTTCGGAGGAAGCGGCGCCGACGGCCTCCTGCGCGCAGTGCGCGACGGCCTGACGCCCGGCCAGTACGCGACGGCGTTCGGCGTGATTGCACGCGACCATGGAGTTCCGGACGCCACGTTCCTCGCAGCGCTGGGATCCTCGATGGTGGGGGCAGTCGCGCAATCGGCGGTGCGACTCACCGTCATCGGACAGGCCGCGGCCGCGCGACTGGTCGCCGGCGCGGCCCCGGATCTCGATGCAGCCATCGCCACAACACTCGCGCGGGGACGGCGTCACGCCGTCGGTGCCTTCGCGCCGGGACTGGACCTCGCCGGGCTGCTGCACCACACCCTGCCGTTCCGCACCTTCGCGTCGTAAGGAGGCCTCGATGTCATTGGGGACACACGGACATGCCTGGGGCGCCCCGCCTCACCGCCACGACCTCGACGAGTCGATCTTCCTCGAGCCGCGGTCCCGCACCACGACAATCGACCCGCGCGGGATCTTCCGGGTGGGGGTCGCGGGGCCGGTGGGCTCCGGCAAGACGGCGCTCGTCCTCGCGATGTGCCGAGTACTCAGCCAGTCCATTGACCTCGGCGTGGTGACGAACGACATCTACACGCAGGAGGACGCGGAGTTCCTGCTGCGGAACTCCGCCCTGCCTGCCGACCGGATTGTGGGGGTCGCCACCGGCGGCTGCCCGCACGCCGCGATCCGCGAGGACGCATCGTTGAACCTCCGGGCATTCGACGACCTCGCGCAGCGGCACCCCCAGATGCGGCTCGCGATCATCGAGAGTGGCGGCGACAACCTCTCAGCGACATTCAGCCCGGAACTGGTGGACCGGGTGATCTATGTCATCGATGTCGCCGGCGGCGACAAGATCCCTCGCAAGGGCGGCCCGGGCGTCACCTTTTCGGACCTGTTGGTGATCAACAAGCGCGACCTGGCGCCATTCGTCGGGGCGGACCTCGAGGTGATGCGACGCGACGCGGCGAAGGCACGGGGCGAGCGCCCGTTTGTGTTCACGAACATGCGGGACGAGCAGGACTGCAGGGTGGTCGCGCACTGGATCCGGCACGAGATGGCGATGGCGCTCACCGCATGACGGTCGCCCGCGCGGTGATCGACATCGAGGCCGCTGGCACACCCGACGTGCGGCTGCACGCGACCGCGCCCCAGCGGTGGACGCTGCAGCGGCGGGCCGCGGACGGCTGGCACGATCTGGTCCACGAGGTCGTTGGCGGGGGGGTCTTCGGCGGGGAAGTGAACCGCACGACGGTCCGCGCGGGCCCAGGCACCCGTCTGGCGATGCGGGCGATCTCTGCGACACCCGCGCGAGGCTACCGGAGCGGCATCGTGGCGACCCGGCTCGTCGCAGCCGCAGGCTCAACCATCGTGTACTTGCCGGGGGCGCTCATCCCGCAGGACGGGGTGGACCACACGTCGTCCCTCCGCATCGAGGCCGCGGCGGGTGCGTGTGTGATCGCAGCCTCGATCGTCGTGCCCGGGCGGAGTGCCATGGGAGAGCGCGGGCGGTTCGCACGGCTCCGTCTGCGGACGATTGCCCGCCTCGATCGCCGGTTGGTGTTCGCCGAGGACGCCACGCTCGTCCCGGCGCGCGCGCCAGTCGACGCGCCAGCGGCGTTTGCTGGCGACGATGCAGCACTCTCTGTAATCGCCCTGGGGGACTGGCCTCCCGGGACCATCGACTGGTGGGGAACCCTCGATGTACCGACGGGCGTGCGTGGCGGTGTGGGTCGATTGCGCGACGGCGGCGTGGGGTACCGCGCCTTGTGCCGCAGCCTCGGCGACGCCCTAGCGATGATCGATGTGGTGGAGCGCGCGGTACGGCGCTGCGGGCAGTGACACAGAGACCAACGATTTACATCGTCTTCACCAGCGAGAAAGATCCCAGCAAGAACTGTCACACCCACGAAATCCAGCGCCCGTAGGTTCCTCCTCACGCCGGGGTGGCCTGTGAGATCTCCTCGCAGGCAGGCGCGAAGCAAGGAGCACTACGTGACGGATCTCCCACCGAGCAGCGCTGGGATGCAGGGCCGCTACTCGCGGCGCCGAGTGATCAAGTTGGGTGCGGCCGCGGTCGCGGTCCCCGCGCTGGCGAGCCTGCTCGCCGCCTGTGGGTCAGATGATACCGAGACACCGGCGGCCGGCACGGCCGCAGCGGGAGCAGGCACCGCGGCAGCCGCGGCCACCTCAGGCGGCAGCACGATCAAGGTCGGCGTCATGCACTCCATGAGCGGGGTCATGTCGATCTCAGAGAAGGCCGTCGTCGACGCCGAATTGCTGGCGATCGAAGAGGTCAACAAGGCCGGCGGCGTGATGGGCAAACAACTCGTCGCGCAGGTGGAAGATGGCGCGTCTGACCCCGCTACCTTCGCGGAAAAGGCCAAGAAGCTCGTACAGAGCGACAAGGTCCCTGTCGTGTTCGGCTGCTGGACTTCGTCCAGCCGGAAGGCCGTCCGCCCGGTCTTCAAGGACAGCGCGGCGCTCCTCTTCTACCCCGTCCAGTACGAGGGCCTGGAGATGGACGCGAACATCTACTACATCGGCGCGACCACCAACCAGCAGATCGTCCCGAGCGTGGAGTACCTCCTGAAGGAGAACAAGAAGAATTTCTTCCTCCTCGGGTCGGACTATGTCTTCCCGCGCACGGCCAACGGCATCATCAAGGCCCAACTCGCCGCCTCCGGCGGCAAGACGCTGGCGGAGGAGTACGTCCCTCTCAGCGGTGGTTCGAATGACTTCTCGACGATCATCGCGAAGATCAAGTCGACGAACGCGGACGTCGTCTACAACACGTTGAACGGTGACAGCAACGTCGCCTTCTTCAAGCAGTTGAAGGCGGCCGGCCTCGGCGCCGACAAGCTCACGACACTTTCGGTCTCCATCGCAGAGGAGGAGGCCCGCGCCATCGGGGGTGACCTCATGGCGGGCCACCTCGTCGCCTGGAACTACTACCAGACGACCAAGACGGCTGCGAACGAGAAGTTCGTGGCTGCCTACAAGGCCAAGTACGGCGCGAACCGCGTGACGGCCGACCCGATCGAGGCGGGCTACGTAGGGGTGCACCTCTGGGCGAACGCAGCGAACAAGGCCAACAGCCTGGAGGTGAAGGCGGTCCGCGCCGCCCTCGCCGGTGCCTCGTTCGAGGCCCCGGAGGGCAAGGTGACCGTCAACGCGAAGAACAACCACATCTCAAAGACGGTCCGCATCGGCAAGATCCGCGCTGACGGCCTAATCGACGAGATCTTCGCCACGGCGTCACCGGTGGAGCCAGACCCGTACCTGGAGACCTACTCCTGGGGCGGTGAGTTCGCGAAGCAGAAGCCGGCCTAGTCGCTGGTCCTACGCAGCAACCCATGCAGGCGGGCGGCGGGTTCCAAGCCGCCGCCCGCACCCCACTGGTACGAGAGGCGCACATGGCGATCCTGCTCTCCAACCTGTTCAACGGCCTCTCGTACGGATCGATCATCCTCCTCGTCGCCGTCGGGCTCGCGTTCTCGTTCGGCCTGATGAACGTCATCAACATGGCCCACGGCGAGTTCATCATGGTGGGCGCCTACACCACCTACCTGGCGCAGACTCGGTTCGCCGAAGCCTTCGGCGATGTTGGTATCGCGGTCTACTTCATAGCGGCGATCCCGATGGCATTCCTCATCGCAGGCGCCATGGGCATCGCCCTGGAACAGACACTGGTGAAGCGGCTCTATGGACGGCCGCTCGACACGTTGCTTGCCACCTGGGGGGTGAGCCTGATCCTGCAGCAGGGCGCGCGCTCGATGTTCGGCGCCCAGAATGTCCAGGTGATCGCGCCCAACTGGCTGAAGGGCGGGATCGAGATCTCCGAGCAGTTCTCCATCCCATACGTGCGGCTCTTCATCCTGGTCCTGGTCTCGCTCTGCGTGTTGGGCGTCTACCTCTACCTCGTCCGCACGCGGACCGGCCGCCAGACACGCGCGGTGATGCAGAACCGGGACATCGCGGGGGCGCTCGGCGTGGACACCAACCGAGTGGACGCGCTCACGTTCGGGCTCGCCTCCGGCCTCGCGGGGATCGCGGGATGCGCGCTGGCGCTCATCGGGTCGATCGGGCCGAGCCTCGGGACGAAGTGGATCGTGGACGCGTTCCTCGTCGTCATCCTGGGGGGCATCGGCCAGATCGTGGGCACGGTCATCGCGGCGCTCTCGATCGGGTGGGCGAACGTGTTCCTGGAGTACGGCACCAGCGCCTCGATCGGGAAGGTGCTCGTGTTCGTCCTCGTCATCGCCTTCCTGCAGTTCCGCCCGGCGGGCATCGTCGCCCGGCGCAATGCCCGTTAGTCCGCGCAGCCCGCGAGGAAGGACGACCGCATGATCGCCACCGCCGCATCCCGCACCCCGCGCACCCTCTGGCCGTCCTTCCGGGCCGCGCTGCCCGTCGTCGTCCTGTTCGTGCTCATCGCACTCGTCGCACCCGCAGTGCTGTCTGACTTCCGCCTGAACCTCCTTGCGAAGTTCCTCTGCTATGCCATCCTCGCCATCGGGATCGACCTCGCGTGGGGCTATACCGGGATGCTGAGCCTGGGACATGGCGTCTGGTTTGGGCTCGGCGGATACGCCATCGCGATGCACATGAAGATCCTGGCGGCCGCCGACCTCGGCGACCCGTTGCCAGACTTCATGACGTGGAGCGGACGCACGGTCCTGCCGTGGTTCTGGCGTCCGTTCGACAGCCTCTGGTTCACGCTGCCGGCGACGATGATCGTGCCGGGAGTCCTCGCCTTCGGACTCGGGCTGCTGGTCTTCCGCAGCCGGGTCAAGGGCGCGTACTTCTCGATCATCACCCAGGCCCTCGCACTCTCGGTGACGATCTTCATCATCGGCAACCAGGACACGACGGGAGGCACGAACGGGCTGACGAGTTACTCCACGCTGTTCGGGAAGAACCTGGTGAGGCCAGACACACAGCACCTGCTGTATTACCTCACCGTCGCCGCCCTGGCAGTCACCTTCCTGTTCGCGACGTGGATGACGCGCTCGCCTCTGGGGCGGCTGATGATCGCGATCCGCGACGACGAGGATCGGGTGCGCTTCGCCGGATACAACGTGACGAAGATCAAGGCGATCGTCTTCGCCGTCTCTGCGGCGATGGCCGGGCTCGCGGGCGCGCTATTCACCCCACAGGTCGGGATCATCTCGCCCGCCAACATGGACATTGTCCCCTCGATCGAGTTCGTCCTGCTGGTCGCCGTGGGCGGGCGTGGCACCCTGCTCGGGCCGATCGTCGGCGCGCTGGTGGTGGGGTACGCCCGCAGCTTCTTCAGCGAGAGTTTCCCGGGCACGTGGCAGTACCTCTACGGCGCGCTGTTCGTCGGCGCCGTCGTGCTCTTCCCTGCCGGGATCGTCGGCACGGCCCGTCGGATGCTCACCGACCGACCGTGGCGGCGGCTCGCCCGCCCGAGCGCAGGCGCCGGATCGACGGCCGCAGCCGCAGCCACCATCCCTTCACCCATCGAGGTTGACACGAGGAGCGTCTCCAGTGCCAAGCAGTAGCGCGGACACGATCCTCGAGGTCGCAAACATCGTCGTGTCCTTCGATGGGTTCCGTGTGCTGGACGACCTCAGCCTGACGCTGGCGCGTGGGGAATTGAGATTCCTTATCGGCCCCAACGGCGCGGGCAAGACCACCCTGATGGACGTGATCTCCGGCAAGGTGCGCGCAGCCTCGGGGTCCGTGCGCTTCAACCGCACGAACGAGATCACCAATCTCTCCGAGGACGCGATCGTCCGCCAGGGCGTCGGGCGGAAGTTCCAGACACCTTCGGTCTTCTCCAGCCTCACCTGCTTCGACAACGTCGAAGTGGCCGCCGGCTTCCGCGATCACCTCGGACGCCTGCTGACGAGACGTCCGGCGGAGCGAACGGAGCGGGTGATGTCGGCGCTGGAGCGGGTGGGCCTCGCGGATCGGCGAGACGTCCTCGCCGCCAACCTCGCGCACGGCGAGCGTCAGTGGCTCGAGATCTCGATGCTGCTGGTGCAGGACCCGTTGCTCCTGCTGCTCGACGAGCCCGTCGCGGGGATGACGCCACAGGAGCGCGAGCAGACCGGACAGTTGCTACATGCCCTCGAAGGCGACCACTCGATCATCGTGACTGAGCACGACATGGACTTCGTCCGGCAGTTCTCCCGCACCGTGACCGTGCTGCACATGGGCAAGGTGCTCCGCGAAGGGCGCGTCGAGGAGATCCAGGAGGACGCTGAGGTGCAACGCGTTTACACCGGCCGTGAACACGCGCGAGTCGCCCGATGAGCCCGGCCATCACGATGCCATGGCGCGAGACGTCACTTCCCGCTGTCGCCGGGGACGCGCTCCTCGCGGTCGACCGCGTCGACACCGGGTACGGCCGGAGCATGGTCGTCCGGCAGTTGAGCCTGGAGGCGATGCCGGGGCAAGTCGTCTGCGTGATGGGGCGGAACGGCGCGGGCAAGACCACGTTGCTGAAGGCGGTGATGGGCGTGCTACCGGTACGGGCGGGCCGGGTCACCTTCAACGGCTTCGACGTCACTCGCGCTGCCCCGTACCAGCGGGCCCGAGCCGGGATGGGGTACGTCCCGCAGGGGCGAGGCATCTTTCCCTACCTCTCCGTCCTCGAGAACCTCCTCATGGGCCTCGAGCCCGTCGGAGGCAAGGACAGGGGACAACTGGACGAGGTGTACGGCCTGTTCCCGGTCTTGAAGCAGATGGCCGCGCGCACTGCAGGCGTACTCTCTGGCGGACAGCAGCAGCAGCTGGCCATTGGCCGAGCGCTCATGGCCCGCCCGACCATCCTGCTGCTCGACGAACCCACGGAGGGTATCCAGCCCAACATCGTCGAAGAGATCGAGGACGTCATCGGCTCCCTCAAGGGCCGCATGACCATCCTGCTCGTCGAGCAGTTCCTCGGCTTCGCACTGGCGAACGCCGACCAGTGCTACGTCCTCGAACGCGGGGAGGTCACCCTCTCCGGCAAGCCAGGCGACCTCGACGAAGATCGGCTCCGCGAGGCGCTTGCCGTGTAGCAGCCGGCACGCTGCGCAAGATTTGAGCAGCCAACTGCCTCGCACCCCGAACGCTTCCAGCCCGGCATCGTTGTCAGGGAGTTGTCCGGGGCGGCCTCGTCGGCCGGATCCCTTGACGTTCTCATGCAGACGGCTGCGGACCCTCGCAGGGGTGGGGAAGCATGCGCCTGTGGCTCATCTTGGGCGTCTTGATCACGGGACTGCTCACGGCCTCTTCAGACGTCCGGGCGGACGCCATCGCCGCGCCAGAACTGGCCACGTCCCCGCGCAACCTCTCCGACACCCCTGCGGACGGACTCGATGTGCTCATTGCCAGCGATGCGGCTACCCAGGCGATGGGCGAAGACGGGGAGGAGGAGGCAGACTCACCGCCGGACCTTCCTGCCCCGGACCCCTTCGAGGGTGTGAGCGCGGAGGTCCTCGCGGACTGGGTCAATCGCGGATTGGCGCCTCCGCTCACCGCTGGGGCAGCGTCCGTGCCGGTCCTCCCGAAGGCGGAACCCGCCCCGGCGCAATGGGTCTCCGGCCCCCCTCTCGTGTCGGCTGACATCGTGCTCGGGCGAGCGCACGCGCTCCTCGGTGTGCCGTACCTGTGGGGGGGCAATTCCGAGGCGGGCATGGACTGCTCCGCGTACGTGAGCCGTGTGTGGGGACTGTCTCGCCAAACCACCGACACGCTGCACCGGTTTGCTTCGCCGATCTCCAAGACGGAACTGAGACCGGGCGACATCATGAACCTGACGACAGCCCAAGACCCACGCCGCTACGGCCACGTCCGACTCTTTGCCGCGTGGGCCAATCCCGAGCGCACGCGCATGTGGGTGTACGAGGAGACCCCTCGCCAGTCCGTCTACCACGTCATCGCCTATGACGACCGTTACACGCCGATGCGTCGCGAGAACATCGCCGTCGACGCTGAGGCGCCGCTAATCTCTGCGCCCACTCCGACGCCCCGCGCCACAGCGGCGCCCCGCAGCGCGTCCACGCCTCGCGCGACCTCTACTCCGCCCACGGCCGCGCCGACTGTCAGTGCGGCCCGGCGGACGGCGACGGCGACCCCGACCGCCACGACGGCGAGGCAGACCGCCACCGTCACGCGCACGGCCTCCCCAACGAGAACCCCCACGACAACGAGGACGCCGGTGAGGACACCGAGCCCAACGAGGACCGCGACCCCGTCGGCGAGCCCCGCGCCGACGAAGACGCCCACGCCCGCGCCGACCGTGCCGCCCTCAGCCACCCCAGCCGCCACGGCGACAATCGCGGCCACGCCTGCACCGCACGCGACCCCGACAGCCGTGCCCACGGCCACGCCAACACCGAGCCCCACGCCGACGCCGATCGTTACACCTGCACCCACCGCGACGCCTGCGCCCACCGCGACGCCTGCACCCACCGCGACGCCTGCACCCGCCGCGACCCCTGCACCCACCGCAACGGCCACACCGCCTTCAGGCGGCTAGGCCCAGGGCACCACCGCACACACGCCGGCCTGTAGTACCCGCGAGGTGTGGCCGCGGCCCGTCGTGTCCTCGGCAAGCAGAGCATCGCCCGGTTCCATGATCACTGAAGACCCGTCGCCAAGGCCGATTTCGACTCGGGCGGTGAGGTACAGCATGTACTGCTTGCGGGGAGCGGGATGGAAGTCGGTGAAGCCGACCTCTCGCTTCATGAAGGCGATGCTCTCAGCCGCTTGCGGCTTCGTGCGACGGTTCTCACGCTCGGTGTACTCGGGCGACATGATCTCGATGTGGGACTCGCCATCTGCTCCGGTCGTGATGTGGACGATCTTCATCCGGACCTCCTGCTCTGCGGGTTGATACTGATGCCCTCACTGAGAATCGGATGAGGGGTTGCGGGCCGGCTCGGGCCCGCCTGGTGCGGGGCTTACCTTACCCGGCTGCAGAGGCGCCGGGATCCGCCATCACTTGTCAGCGTTGAATCAGGCTCCCGTGCCGGATCGCCTCTCGGCCTTTGGCTTCCAATGCCGACTCTCACGGAGTCGAAGGGACCGAAGATGTCCTCCCGCCTAATCCTCTTTGTAGATGATGAGCCGAATCTACTGGACGCGGTCAGGCGTCGTTATCGCGGTCGCTTCGAAATCGAGACTGCGACCGGGGTCCTGGAAGCGCTCCATCGCCTGAACCACGCCGGGCCGTACGCAGTCATCGTGAGCGATATGCACATGCCGGTCCTGGACGGGGGGCGGTTCCTGGCCCGCGCCAGGAAGGTCACGCCGGACTCCGTGCGGATCATGCTCACCGGGAATGCGGACGCCGAGACGGCCCGCACCGCGGTGAACGATGGGGAGGTGTTCCGCTTCCTCCAGAAGCCAGTAGACCCGGCCCTCCTCGAAGCCACTCTGGACGCCGCGCTCAGACAGCACGATTTGGTCACGGCCGAGCGCGAACTCCTGAACGGCACGCTGAGTGGCGCAGTCCGGATCCTCACAGACGTGCTCTCGCTCGTGAACCCGCTAGCCTTCGGACGCGCGAGTCGGGCAGCGGCGACGGTACGCTCGCTCACGGCCGCATTGTGTCCCGCGTCCGCGTGGGACCTGGAGATGGCGGCCATGCTCTCCCAGATCGGATGCATCACCGTGCCGCAGGAAACCCTCCAGCGGCAGCAGCAGGGCGAGGCCCTGACCCGCGAGGAAGTTCGCATGCTGGAGCGTCAGGCGGAGGTGGGGCGCGAGCTGATCGCGCATATCCCCCGTCTGCATCACGTGGCGGAGATTGTGGGCGCACAGGGCCGCCACCTTTCACAGCCACCGGCGGGCGCAGCCATCCTCAGCGCGGCGCTGGAGTACGACCTCCTCGTCACCCTTGGCCACACGCCGATCGACGCCGCTACGGAGCTCTCCGAGCGACACCGCTATTCCAACGAGATCATCGCCGAGCTGCGGAAGGTCGCCGAGGCGCAGCAGGGCGCTCAACTGGTCTCGGTCCAGGTGGGTAGCCTGGAACCGGGGATGGTCCTGGCGGACGCTCTGCGATCCTCGTCCGGGCTTCTGTTGGTGGCGAAGGGCCAGCGGGTCAACGCCGCTCTCTGCGCACGCGTAATGAACCACTGCTCTCCTGAGGATCTGGCGCGCAGGGTCCCTGTGTTGGTCTCCCGGACGGACGAGGTCCCGGCGCCGGCGGTCGCAGCCGCCGCCGGCTAACCGGATCGTTCGCCCCGAGCAGCATCGGCGCAGGCCTGTCGCCAAGCGTCGAGGCGGTGCGTCATGCCGACACGCTCCAGGTGGGCACTGTCCAACCGTACGCAGGGGACAGCGCTCGCCGGGTCTGCCTCGGCTGCGATCGCGCTCGCCACATGGACGGCCGTCACAACGCCGAACCGTCCGATGTCGTACTGCGACGGTTGGCCGTGGAAGGCGACCGCCGCAACGAGGTCGTTCGGGAGGCCCCAGGTGTCCAGCAGGTAGGCGCCCGCCTCGGCGTGCGTGGCGCCGAAGGCGGAGACCTCTGCCTCGGTAATGGTTTGGTCTTCCCGCTGGGCTCGGTCCATCACCTGTGTGAACTGGTCGGGCATCGCCCGTTCGAAGATGAGAAGCCCGATGTCGTGCAGCATACCCACGACGGTGGCGAGCTCCCGTTGCTCACGGTCGGCGCTCTCTGTCCGCATGATCGCGTTGGCGTTGACGCTCACGCGCAGTGAGTGACGCCACAGCGACTCCGCGCGCGCGCGCTGCGGGTCCGTCTGCGCGAGCTGGCTGAACGCGCTTGCCGAGAGCAGCAGATTCCGGATGGTGTCCAGGCCCAGCAGCTGTGTGGCCTCGAACGGTGTCGTCACTCGCTGCCGGACGCCGAAAAAGGCGGAGTTCACGAGCTGGAGCACACGGGCCACCATCGCAGGGTCAGACCCAACGATCTCAGCAACTCGCCGGACGGACGGCTCGTCAGCATGCAACTCCTCGACCAGGTCGCGGTAGGGCTGAGGCATGCTGGGCAGGACGCCGAGCCCGGAGAGGAGTCGCTGCAACTCGGGATGCAGCAGTCGATCCCGCAGCATGCAGGCCCGGTCAATCGCCTCGATCAACACGTCGCTGTCACACGGCTTGGAGAGGTGTTGGTGAGCCGGTCCTACGGAACGCAGCACCGCCTCGAGGTCGGACTGGCCAGAAAGAACGATCCGGACGGCCTCGGGGAAGCGAGCCTGCACCTCTCGGAGGAGCTGGGCACCGTCCATCCCCGGCATGCGCATGTCGGTGACGATGACGTCGAATGGCTGGGCGGAGAACAGTTCCAGCGCACCCGCCCCGCCCTCGGCGAACGAACAGTCCCAGTCGCGTCGGCTGCGGAGCATCCGCCGGATGCCGCTGAGCAAGTGTGGTTCATCGTCCACGAACAAGACCCGTCGTGGAGCCATCCATGTTCCCTCGCTACGCCGAGGCCACCAGCTCGCCCGCCGCCAGCGGCAGCCGGATCGTGAAGGTCGCACCCTCGCCCGGGATGGAGTGCAGCGTCAGCGTCCCGTGATGCTTGGTCATAACGACAGACCGAGCAAGCGAGAGCCCCTGTCCGGTCCCTCGGCCGACCTCCTTCGTCGTGAAGAATGGGTCGAAGACACGGGACTGGATGTCCGCTGGGACACCGGGCCCATTGTCCGCGATAGCAATCTCCGCCCAACCGTCCACCGCACGGGTACTCACTCGGATCATGCCCTTGGCGCCCTCGTTGTACTTCTCCGCGAGGGCGTGCGCGGCGTTAATCACAATGTTCAGGATCACCTGGTTGAACTCACCCGGGAGACAGGGCACCAGAGGCAGGTCTGCGTCCAGGTCCATCTCCACGTCCGCGACGTATTTCCACTCGTTCCGGGCCACCGTCAGCGTGCTGCTGATCGCATCGTTCAGGTTCACGGGGACCATCTCCGCCGACCCGGGGTGGGAGAACTCCTTCATTGCCCGCACAATCTTGGACACCCGGTCAATTCCGTCCAGCGACTGGTCGATCGCCAGCGGAACCTCCTCGCGCAGGAACTCCAGGTCAATCGCCTTCGCCGTAGCGTCCACCCGACCGAGGGACTCCGGATCAGGGTGGCCTTCGCGCATCCCAGCGAAGGCGGTTTCGTACTCGTCAAGGAGAGTCGCGATGTCGGAGAAGGCATCCTTCAGGAACCGCGTGTTATCTCCCACGAACTGGGTAGGGGTGTTGATCTCGTGCGCGATTCCCGCGGCGAGCTGGCCGATCGACTCCAACTTCTGCGCCTGCGCCAGTTGGGCCTCGAGCGCCACGCGTGCTGTGATGTCGTCCGCGACGAGGAGGAAGCCGCTGCGGCCCGCGCGGGACAGGACGGGGTTGGCAGTCAGTGTGAGGAATCCTTCCTGGCCGTCCTGTTGCCGGTAGGGCAGGCGCTCGATCCGGGCGGAGACTCCGTCGTCCGCGCTGCGGGCCAGCAGCCCCTCGACAGCCTCCCAGTCCCATGGGAGGCCGAGCGATCCGAGGGACATCCTCAACGCGTCTTCTGGCTGAATGCCAAACGTACGGCCGGCTGCGGCATTCCAGAGGGTCACGCGCAGGTCGGCGTCCACGCCCACCATGACCGACGTAATCGCGCCGAGTAGACGTTCCTGCTGGGCATGCTCGGCACGGATGGCAGCCTCAGCCGCCCGTCGTGACGTGATGTCCCGAATGATCACCGTGACGACCGTCTCTTCGCCGACCTGAGCGCAGGACACCGAGGCATCTGCGGGGAACTGAGAGCCGTCCTTGCGCTGTCCGTAGACCGAGCCATGCGTGGAGAGTTCCGGCTCTCCCAGGAAGCGGCCCATGAAGTCGCTCTCGCGCTGCGAGTCAAGCGGGACCAGGTCGATGAACGACCGCCCGATGACTTCCGGCGCGCTGAAGCCAAACATCTCCTCGGCGGCATTGTTAAAGAGCATGATTTGGTAGGCAGCGTTGAGCGTGATGATGGCGTCCGGGGCGATGTCCAGGATCTCGGAGAGCCGCCGCTGAGACACGCGGAGTGCCTCCTCAGCGCGCTTGCGCGCCGTGACGTCACGGAGCATCAGCTGGATTGCGGACTCGCCGTCGTAGGTGGTCATAAACGCCACCACTTCGACGTCCACGACGGCGCCGTCTGCGCGGATGTACTGGAGTTCAACGGCCTCGTTGTCACCGCTGCCCCGCACGCGTTCGGCAAGGCGGTTGGCCATCTCCAGGCTGTCCGGATGCAGGAAACGGCCCTCGGGTGAGCCGATGACGTCCGCCGGGGACTCCACCCCGAGCATCTGAGCGGCCGCCGCATTCGCGTACACAATCAGGCCCCGTGCATGCACGGTGATCGGCTCCGGAGAGGACTCGACGAGGCGCCGGAACTTCTCCTCGCTGGCTCGAATGCGCTTCGAGGACTCGGCTCGCTCGATCGCCCAGCCAAGGACTCCGGCGATCGACTCGAGGAACTGCAGTTCGGCGGCGCTGAACGTCTCTCCCAATCGGTGATACGCCGCGAGTACACCAAGCGGTTCACCGGTCGAAGGAATGACGCCGCCCGTGGCCCCCACTGGATCCACTTCCCGACCGGTTTCGACCTCGACGGACGCGCCCCGGCGCAAGGTGATCTGGGCCACGTCTCCCACCTCGATCGCATCGTCGAAGCCGGTCGATGCCACCAGGGCGTCGCTCCCGTCAGGCTGTCGCGCTGAGATAGCCACCGCGCGCAGGCGGAGGACCTCCGCCGCGCGTTCTGCGCCGGCCTGCATCAGCGTCTGCGTCTCTGCGCCTTCGGCCAGTAATGAGCGCAGCAGGTTCAGCGCCTCCTCCTCGCGTGCTCGCTGGGCCAGCGCACGTTCCGCGAGGACCTGCTCCGTCACGTCGGTGTAGGCCACAATGACTTCGTCTGGCCCCAACACGCGGTCGAGTGGGCTGGTGTTTGACCAGAGTGGTGCGGCACTCGCGCGCAGGTAGATGATCGATCCGTCGACACGCCGGCGGACTCCGAGCAGTTCATTGCGATGTGGCTCCCCCGTCTCGAACGTTTTGATCGTGGGCAGTTCACCCATCCGGGCGCGAGTGCCGTCCGGGCGCAGGTATTCGACGAATGCCCCACCTCCCCTGGTGGGATGGGCCAGAAGGTCTTCTCTTGTGGCGAGCCACATGCGCGCGCCCTCGTCGTTGACCCAGCTCAGCCCGTCCCGCCCGTAGACAAAGACACCTTCAGCGAGTGCCCCGAGCATGGCGTCATACCGGCGACGTTCCTCCACGCTCTGGCGTGCCGCGGCCATCGCGGTTTCTTGCCTGCGGGAAAGGAGGTAGCAAAGGGCACCCAGGACGAGCGGACTCAGGTCGATTAACCACATGGCGGGATGCGCGAGGAGGAGTCCCGAGACCACGTCTCCACCGTGCAGCGTGGTCGTGCTCAAGACCATCGCGAGCCCGCCGAGGACGCCGGCAGCCCCCCACAACCAGGAGACCGACCGCAGGCCGCGGAGTGCCAGAATGCCCTTCCGCGGCTCGCCAGAGATGCCGGTGGCCACTCCGTCCTCTTCCTCCGTCAGAGCTTGCTGACGACGACTGCAGTCTGACAGCGCAAACCCCTAGGGGTTGTCAGGGAAAACCCTCACTCCGGCTGACGAGAGCCTTGCGTTACTCTGCCCGACCAGGTGTCACCCGAGGAGATGCGATGACTTCGACCGCCCTGCCGACCCGAACACTCGGCCGCACCGGGCTCCGGGTGACCACTCTCGGCTACGGCGCGATGTCTCTCGACAGTCGTTTCGGACGCGCCATCTCCCAGGCTGAGGCGGACACGGTCCTGAACGCCCTGCTGGATGCTGGAGTCAACTTCATCGACACCTCGCCGGACTACGGACCGAGCGAGGAGATGGTGGGCCGGGCCGTAGCCCACCGCCGCCAGGACTATGTACTTGCATCGAAATGCGGTTGCCCGGTCGCCGTGGAGCCCGGCCAGCAGGGTCACGTCTTCACGCCGGCGAACATCACCGCCGGGGTGGAGCAGAGCCTCCGTCGCCTGCAGACGGATTACCTGGACATCGTCCAGTTCCACGGGAGTCCGTCACGCAGCGCCCTCGAGGAACATGGGGCGATCGAGGCTCTGCTGGACCTGCAGCGGACCGGCAAGGTGCGGTTTATCGGGATGTCCGGCACCCTGCCGAATCTTCCGGAGCAAATTGCGCTCAACGTCTTCGACGTCTTCCAGATTCCGTACTCCGCCCTGCAACGCGAGCACGAGTCCCTGATCTCTGAGGCGCGGGGCAGCGGTGCTGGCACGGTGATCCGAGGGGGGGTCGCGCGCGGCGCCCCATCAGAGGACAAGGCGTGGGAGATCCGGCGGCTTCCCGAGGTGCCCGAAGAGCGACCTCGGACGCTCTGGGAGCGGGCGGCCCTCGACGAGCTGCTGGACGGCATGGGGCGCATGGAGTTCATGCTGCGGTTCACGCTCTCCCACCCCGACCTCGACACCACGATTGTGGGCACGGCGAATCCGGAGCACCTGCGCCAGAACATCGAGGCCGCACGCAAGGGACCGCTGCCGGCCGACGTGCTCGCGGAGGCGAAGCGCCGCCTGGACGCCGCCGCGGGCTGAGGCCGTCCGAGCCCGGCACGCCCTACAGGTGCCGCTGGATCGGCAACTCCCGATGCCTGCGCCCCGTCGCGCCGAAGACGGCACCCGAGACCGCGGCGGCGATCGGCACAATCCCCGGCTCGCCCGCACCGGTCGAGGGGGTGGCGTCGTCGCCGACAAATCGGACATCGATGCGTGGAGCGTCGACGATGCGCGGGACCCGGTAGCGGGCGAACGTCGCGTTGAGCAACCGGCCGTCCTGGAAGTCACTCGCCTCGAAGAGCGCGCCGCCGAGACCCATGACGATGGAGCCTTCCATCTGGTTCGCGGCGCCCTCGGGGTTCACGACAAGGCCGCAGTCGAGTGCGGCGGCGACGCGGTGCACGCGTACCTCCTTCTCCTGCACAGAGACCTCGGCAGCCGTGGCGACGTACGAGCCGACGTCGATCCCAAGCGCGATCCCGGCGCCGTGTCCGTTGGCGAGGCGAGGACCGCTCCAGCCGAAGGCGTCCGCGGTCGCCTCGAGGACGCGGCGGAAGCGCGGCTCGCTCAGGTTGCGCAGGCGCACCTCGACGGGGTCGAGGCCGGCCGCCTCCGCGAGTTCGTCCATGTGCACCTCGCGGGCGAAATGGTTCACGGCGGCGCCCAGCGAGCGATACGAGCCAGAGGGGAGGGGGCTGTCCGACCGGTAGACCGTGGACTTCACATGCGGCGGGTCGTACGGCGTCTCGGAACCACGGCGGCCGATCATCACCCGCTCGCCGGAGTGGTACGCGACGCTCTCCCAGGCGACGAGCCGGCCGTCCGAGGTGCTGCCGCTCTTGATCTGGACGATCGCCGCCGGCCGGAAGTTGGACCACATGGTCTCTTCCTGACGCGTGAAGGCGACGCGCACTGGCCGCCCGGCGATCCGCGCGAGCCGCGCGGCGTCGTGCGCGAGGGCATAGGGGGACTTAGCACCAAACCCGCCACCGATCTCCGGCGCGATCACGCGGACCTGTGACTCCTCGACGCCGCACACCTGGGCGAGTTCCTGGCGCAGGCCAAAGGGCCGCTGCGTCCCCGCCCAGACGGTGAGGTGGTCACCCTCCCACTGGGCGACCGCGGCGCGTGGCTCCATCGGCACCGGGGCGATGTAAGGGATGAAGTAGGTGGCTTCGAGGACGAGCGAGGCGCCGCGGAATCCCTCGGATAGGTCGCCGCGCTCCTGCATCACAAACGGCTCGGTGCCGCTCTCCACGAGTAGCGAGGGCAGGTCGAACCTCGACGGCTGCCCCGCGGGGATCTCCCACTCCACCTGCGCAAGGCGCGCCGCGAGGGCTGCGGTCTCGTCGTCCTCCGCCAGGACAGCGATCAGGTCGCCATCGTGGACGACGCGCGCCACGCCAGGGAGGCGCTCTGCAGGCGTGAGGTCGACGCGCTTCGGTCGCCCGCCGTAGGCCGGCGGACGGACGATGGCGGCGTAGAGGACTCCCTCCGGCAGGATGTCCTGCGAGTACTTCGAGCGGCCCGTGACGCGGTCGATGCCATCGATGCGCTGCTTGTGGATGCGGCCCATCACGGAGAATTCGGAGGCGGGCGTCACCGGCGGGTCCGCCGCGATCTCGCGCTCGATCTCCTGGCCGCGGAGCAGGTCCGCGTAGGTCAGGCCGCGAGAGCCGTCCGCGCGCGAAGCGACGCGGCCCTGCGACGCCTCAAGCGCCTCCACCGGCAGGTCGAGGCGGTCGGCGGCGAGGGTCAGCAGCGTCTCGCGTGCGGTGGCGGCGGCTTTACGCAGTTGCCATCCGACGCGCGCAGTGGACTGGCTGCCGAAGGTGCCCATGTCCCACGGCACGCGATCGGTGTCCCCGAGGACCACGTCGACGGCCTCGAGGGGCACACGCAGCTCGTCTGCCACCTCGATGGCGAGGCCGGTGCGGATGTTCTGCCCGTACTCGACTTTGCCCGCGAAGGCGGTGATTCCCCCGTCCTCGTCGAGGGCGATCCAGGTCGCACGTTCGGTCTGGGGCTGAGTGTTGCCGTAGGTCTGCGCGCCGTAGCCGGTGCGAAGCGCGGGGAAACCAACCTGGACATCGCCGACGATGCGGAGGCTCATGCGTCACCTCGTGCCACACGCTCGACGGCGCGCTCGATCCGCTGGTAGGTGCCGCAGCGGCACATGTGCTCGGCGAGCGCCTCGCGCACCTGGGCCGTCGAGGGATGCGCCTCGCGATTGAGGAGGCCGATCGTGCTCATCACGAAGCCGGGGATGCAGTAGCCGCACTGCATCGCCTGCTCCTGGACGAAGGCACGCTGGACCGGGTGGAGGGATTCGAGGGTGTCGCCGCTTGCGACACCTTCGATCGTGTTGACCGAACCGCCGGTGACAGCTCCGACCGTCGTCAGGCAGGAGCGCAGCGGCTGCCCGTCCACGAGGACGGTGCAGGCCCCACAGAGACCCTCACCGCAGCCGTACTTCGTACCGGTAAGGCCCAGGTCGAAGCGCAGGAAGGAAAGGAGATTCCGCGCCCCATTCGGCGCGTCGTGCTCGACGCCGTTGACCGTCACGCCCGCCATGTTCGCTCCCTGCCTCGCAACCGCGTTGCTCCACGCTCGGTGGCGCCGCTGGGCATTATGGACTGGATTCCCCCGGCCGCGTGAATGGGTGTATAACGCCGCCGATACCGGTTGTCAGATTGCGGAGGGGACACGTCGAGTGCCTCGACCACGCGTTGTTATGTCTATGGATGAGGCCGTCGAAGGCTTCGCCGACAACTCGTCACTAATGATCCCCGGATTCGGTCCAGGCCAGCCGACGAATCTGCTGGCGGCGCTCTGGCGGACGTCTGCGACTGGCCTCACCACCATCTCGAATGGCGTGGGTTTCGAGTCCGCCGACCCGGACCTGAAGGGGCTGGGCGACCTCGTGATGGCCGGCCGGGTAAAGAAGGTCATCGCGGCCTTCACCGCCTCGACGCGCCCGTCCCGGACAGGGACGGCTGAGGGCCTGGTCGCAAGCGGGAAGTTGCAGGCGGAACTGGTGCCGCAGGGGACACTGGCCGAGCGGATCCGCTCCGGCGCCGCGGGTATCCCCGCCTTCTTCACCCCGGCCGGGGTGGGGACCGAGACAGCGACGGGTAAAGAGCACCGCGACTTCGGCGGACGGACCTATGTGATGGAGACCGCCCTGTTCGCGGACTACGCCTTCATCCGGGCGTGGAAGGCAGACACGGCAGGCAATCTCGTCTTCCGCCGCGCCGCCCGGAACTTCAATCCGATCATGGCGATGGCCGCGCGCACGGTCATCGTCGAGGTGGAGCAGCCGATCGTGGAGGCGGGCGAGATCGACCCGGACCAGGTGCACGTCCCTGGGATCTACGTGACCACCCTCGTGCGCATCCCTGTCGGTGGAGTCCTCCACATCAACCGAGCGACCGGCCAGGCGATCCGGCAGACCGCGTAAGCCAGGCGGACATCGAGGAGCCAGAGATGCCTGAAGAGAAGCAGCCCCTCAACCGTGAGCAGATGGCGGCCGTCCTGGCGCAGAACATGGGGTACGGCTGGATCGTGAACCTCGGGATCGGGATTCCGACGAACGTCTCGAACTTCCTCACGCCCGACCAGGAGATCGTGCTTCACTCCGAAAACGGGGTGATCGGCTATGGCCGCCTTGCCGGTGAGGGCGAAGAGGACCCGGACGTTGTGAATGCGTCCGCGACGCAGGCGGTCACGTTGAACCCCGGCGCCTCGATCGTGCACCACGCCGATTCGTTCAATGTCATCCGACGCGGAATGATCGACGTGACGTGCCTGGGCGCCTACCAGGTGGCACCGGACGGGTCGTTCGCCAACTGGAAAATCACGAACGAGCCGTGGAACAACCTCGGCGGGATCGGCGGGGCGATGGACCTGGCCGCCTGCGCCAAGCAGATCTACCTCGCCATGGACCACCAGACGCGCGACGGTGAACCTCGGCTGCTGGAGAAGTGCACGCTGCCGGTGACCGCTCCCTCGGGCGTGACGCTGGTCGTGACGAACCTCGCGGTCGTCGCCGTCCGCAACGGCAAGTTCATTCTGGAACAGCACGCACCCGGGTACACCGCCGAGGACATCCAGGCCGTGACTGGAGCCCCGCTGGAGATCAGCCCGGACTTCCGTCGGGTCTCTGTCTAGGCCCGGACGGCGGCCAGCGGCCGCGCAGTTTGGGCTCGGCCGGTCCGCGCCTATCATGGTCATATGGCAGATCAGGCACGCACCGCCCGGATCAAGGCCCTCCACGAAGCCCTCGCGGAGCGCGTCCTGGTGCTCGACGGGTCCTGGGGCGTCCTGATACAGGGTTTCGGCCTGAGCGAGGCAGATTTCCGCGGCGAGCGGTTCAAGGATTGGCCGTCCGACCTCAAGGGCAACACCGACCTCCTGAACCTGACCCGGCCGGACATCGTCACCGGCATCCACGAGCGCTACCTCGAGGCGGGTGCGGAGATCACCTCCACCAACACCTTCACCGCCACCCGTATCGCCCAGGCCGACTACGGGATGTCCGACCTGGCGGAGGAGATGAACCGCGAGGGAGCACGGCTGGCACGACAGGCCGCGGACGCTTTCACCTCGCGCGACGGGCGCCCGCGCTGGGTGGCGGGCTCGCTTGGGCCGACTAACCGAACGGCATCGATCTCCCCGGACGTGGAAGACGCGGCCGCGCGCAACGTCACGTTCGAGGAACTCCGCCAGGCCTACTACGAAGAGGCGCGCGGCCTGGTCGACGGTGGGGCGGACATCCTGCTCGTCGAGACGGTCTTTGACACGCTCAACGCGAAGGCTGCGCTCTTCGCGATCGACGAGTTGTTCGAGCAGATCGGCGAGCGGCTGCCCGTGATCGTGAGCGGCACGATCACAGACCTCTCCGGGCGCACGCTCTCTGGACAGACTCCGGAGGCGTTCTGGACGTCGATCAAGCACATCGAGCCGCTCGCGGTCGGGCTGAACTGTGCCCTCGGCCCGAAGGAACTGCGGCCGTACGTCGCTGAACTCGCCCGGGTGGCGGACGTACCTGTCTCTGTACATCCGAATGCGGGTCTGCCGAACGCATTCGGCGGCTACGACGAGACACCCGAGTCGATGGCCGCGGCCCTCGGCTCCTGGGCACGCGACGGCCTCCTGAACATCGTGGGATCGTGCTGCGGGAGTACCCCCGAGCACACTCGCGCGATCGCCGAGGCGGTGCGCGGGCTACGGCCGCGCGTAGTGCCCAAGATCGAGCCCGCGCTGCGCCTCTCCGGCCTCGAAGCGGTGGAGATCGGCGGCTAGATGACGTCCACGGCCCCCGGGGAGGAGGCCGCGCCGCGCGCCTCCTTCGTCAACATCGGTGAGCGCACCAACGTCACCGGCTCGGCGCGCTTCCGGCGCCTCATTCTGTCCGGCGACTACCTCGCTGCGGTCGAGGTGGCCCGCCAGCAGGTAGAGGCGGGCGCCCAGATCATCGACGTCAACATGGACGAGGGGATGCTGGACGCGGAAGCGGCGATGACCCGCTTCCTCAACCTGATCGCGACCGAACCGGACATCGCGCGCGTGCCAATCATGATCGACTCGTCGAAATGGTCGGCGATCGAGGCGGGCCTGCGCTGCGTACAGGGCAAGGCGATCGTGAACTCGATCTCCCTGAAGGACGGCGAGGCGGCGTTCCTGCAGCGCGCGCGCCTCGTCCGGCGCTACGGCGCTGCTGCCGTCGTGATGGCGTTCGACGAGGAAGGGCAGGCGGACACCGCGGAGCGGAAGTTCGCGATCTGCGAGCGGTCCTACCGGCTGCTCACCGGCATCGGCTTCCCGCCCGAGGACATCATCTTCGACCCGAACATCTTCGCGGTGGCGACGGGCATCGAAGAGCACAACGGTTACGCGCTCGCCTTCTTCGACGCCACGCGGGCGATCAAGGCGAACCTGCCCCATGCCCTCGTCTCCGGCGGCGTCTCGAATGTCTCGTTCGCGTTCCGCGGCAACGACGCGGTACGCGAAGCGATGCATGCCGTGTTCCTCTATCACGCGATCGCAGCCGGGATGGACATGGGGATCGTTAACGCCGGAGCGTTGCCGGTGTACGACGAGATCCCGGAGGACCTGCGCGTGCGGGTGGAGGACGTCATCCTCAACCGGCGTCCGGACGCGACGGAGCGGCTGCTCGAAATTGCGGACCGCTACAAGCGGGGCGCCCGCGAGGAGTCCACGGTCACCCTCGCCTGGCGGGACGCCCCGGTCGGTGAGCGCATCACTTATGCCCTGGTTCACGGCCAGGACGAGTTCATCGTGGACGACGTCGAGGAGGCACGCCAGGGCGTCTCGCACCCCCTCGAAGTGATCGAAGGCCCGCTGATGGACGGGATGAACGTCGTCGGCGACCTGTTCGGCGCCGGCAAGATGTTCCTACCGCAGGTGGTGAAGAGCGCCCGCGTGATGAAGAAGGCGGTGGCGCACCTCGAGCCGTTCATCAACGCGCTCAAGGCCGAGGGAGGGAGCCGGAACAACGGCACGATCGTGATGGCCACGGTGAAGGGCGACGTCCACGACATCGGCAAAAACATCGTGGGCGTAGTCCTCGCTTGCAACAACTACGAGATTATCGACCTCGGAGTGATGGTACCGGCACAGAAGATCCTGGACACCGCGATCGAGCGAAACGCCGATGCGATCGGCCTCTCTGGCCTGATCACTCCGAGCCTCGAAGAGATGGCATACGTCGCGAGCGAGATGGAGCGGCAGGGCTTCACTCGGCCACTGTTGATCGGCGGCGCCACCACGAGCCGCGCCCACACCGCGGTGAAGATCGCGCCGAACTACAGCGGGCCGCTGGTCTATGTGGCCGATGCATCGCGGGCGGTCGGCGTCGTCTCCCAGTTACTCTCCGCGCAGGCCGCCCCGTACGCGGCAGCGATCCGGGCGGAGTACGACAGCGTGCGCGCCGAGCACCTGGGCCGCCAGGAGGTCGCCGACCGCACACCCATCTCGGAAGCGAGGGCTCATCCCGCGGCGGTGCGCTGGGAGGGATACACCCCACCCGTACCGACGGTGCTCGGCGTCACGACGCTCGAGGACTATCCCCTCGCTGAACTCGTGGAACGCATTGACTGGACCCCGTTCTTCCAGGCGTGGGAACTCGCGGGCTCATATCCGAAGATCCTCGATGACCCGCTCGTCGGGCCATCAGCCCGGACGCTCTTCGAGGACGCGCAACGGATGCTGAAGCGGATCGTGGACGAGCGATGGTTGAAGGCGAGCGGGGTCTTTGGCTTCTGGCCGGCGAACGCCGACGGTGACGACATCGACCTCTACGCGGACGAATCGCGCGAGACGGTGTTCGCCACCGTACACACCCTGCGACAACAGACCGCGAAGAACCGCGGCCGCGCGGAGAACTCCGCGCTTGCCGACTACATCGCACCAAAGAAGAGCGGGCTGCGCGACTATCTCGGAGCGTTCGCCGTCACGGCCGGCATCGGGATCGACGAACGCGTGGCGGCATTCGAGGCAGAGCACGACGACTATTCGTCGATCATGCTGAAGGCGTTGGCCGACCGACTCGCGGAGGCGTTCGCGGAGCGGCTGCACGAGCGCGTGCGGCGCGAGTTCTGGGGCTACGCACCAGACGAAGCACTGAGCAACGACGCACTGATCGCCGAGCAGTACCGCGGCATCCGGCCGGCGCCGGGGTACCCCGCCTGCCCGGACCATACGGAGAAGGGCACGCTGTTCGCGATCCTCGATGCGACGGCCAAGGTCGGCATCGTCCTGACCGACTCCTACGCGATGACGCCGACGGCGGCCGTCAGTGGCTTCTACTTCTCCCACCCGGACGCGCGCTACTTCGGCGTGGGCCGCATCGATCGCGATCAAGTGGAGGATTACGCCCGCCGCAAGGGTTGGACCATCGAGGAGGCAGAGCGCTGGCTCGCGCCCAACCTCGGATACGAGCGCCGGCGCTAGTCGGGCGCGAGCCCGAGGTTCCGCGCGACGGTGCGGGCCGGCTCGCTGAAGTTCATCGTGTAGATATGGAGGCCTGGGGCGCCGGCCTTGAGCAGCGCCTCTCCGAGGCGAGTGGCCTCCTCGATGGCGATCAAGCGCCGAGCGTCTAGGTCGTCACCGGCAGCCTCGAGCCGGCTGGTGATCTCGCGGGGATAGTCAGTGCCGTTGAGGGCAGCCATCCGACCAATACCGTCGACGTTTGTCGGCGGCATGATGCCAGCAATGACCGGAGTCCTGATGCCACGGGCCGCCATCGCCTCGACGAAGCGCTCGTAGTACTGAGCCCTGAAGAAGAACTGCGTGATCGCGAAGTCCGCCGCCCGCAGTTTCTCCGCGTGGTGGTCCAGGTCGGCGGCGGGACTCGAGGCCTTGGGGTGCCCCTCCGGATGGGCAGCGACGCCGATCGACCAGTCCGTCCGAAGGCGGGCGAGGGCGACGAGGTCCACGGCGCGCGTGAAGTGCCCGGCAGGCACCTCTGTCGTGCCTTCGGGCAGGTCGCCATGGAGGGCGAGCAGGTTCTCGACGCCCATCTCGGCGTAGGCGTCCAGCAGGACGCGGATCTCCTCGCGCGTATGCGAGACGCACGTCAGGTGCGGCATGCCCGTCACGCCCAGGCTGAGGATGCTGCGGACGACCTCGGGCGTCGGGCCACGCGAGGTCCCCCCGGCGCCGTAGGTGACGGACATGAAGGCTGGGCGCAACTCGGAGAGCCGGGTGAGCGTCCGTGAGAGGCGTCGCTCACCCTCGGGCTCCCGCGGCGCGGAGAACTCGAACGAGAGGGTGCGGCCCTGCGCGAGGAGTTCGGTGATCTTCGGCATGGAGGGATGATCGCGGCTGGGAGGCCCGCCGTACAGCGCTTGCCGCATGAGCAGAGAATGTGCCGGCAGGAAAGGGCTCCCCACGCCAGACGTCGACCCGGTCCACCGTCCACTCGGCCCGTTTGCGCCGCTGGTGGCGCGTCTCCTCCCATCGTCTGCGGGCCCGGACGCCGCGCGCCTGATCCTGGCCCGGACAGTCCGAGGGCTGTCGGACGGCTTCGTGTCGGTCTTGCTGGCCGCATATCTGCGCGATGCCGGGTTCTCACCGGTCGAGATCAGCGCGATCGTCACCGGGACCCTGCTCGGATCCGCCGCGCTGACACTTGGCATCGGCCTGTTTGGCTACGAGATTTCGCGACGTACCGTGCTGTTCGGGGCCGTCGGGCTGATGGCCGGGACGGGCATCGGCTTTGCCAGCGTGACAGCATTCTGGCCGCTGCTCGCGATCGCGGTGGTGGGGACGCTCAACCCCTCCAACGGTGACGTCTCGGTGTTCCTGCCGACCGAGCAGGCCCTGCTCTCCGAGACGGTCGAGCCGCGACACCGCACGGCGATATTCGCCCGTTACAACCTCGGTGGGCTGTTCGCAGCAGCGATCGGCGCGCTGGGTGCCGGCCTCCCAGTGGCCGCAGCGAGAGCAATGGGCTGGGACCTGGTGCAGGCCGAGCGCCTCTCGTTCCTCCTCTATGCGGGGACCGGCCTCGTCCTCGCAGGGATCTACGCGGGACTCCGCGTGGACACGACCGTGGCAGGACTGCGCTCGGGTGCGCCGCTCCGCAAGGCGCGTGGCACGGTGTATCGGCTCACAGCGCTCTTCTGCCTGGACTCGTTCGGCGGCGGATTCGTCGTCCAGTCGCTGCTCGCCCTGTGGCTGTTCGAGCGGTTCGATCTGCCTGTGGCGCAGGTGGGGGCGATCTTCTTCGGAGCGGGGTTGCTCGCAGCGACCTCGCAGCTGGCTTCGCCCTGGCTGGCGGCCCGAATCGGGCTGATCCGGACGATGGTGTACACCCACCTGCCCTCGAACGGATTGCTGATCCTCGCGGCTGTAATGCCGACCGCCCCCTTGGCGGTGGCCTGCCTGCTCCTGCGCATGATGCTGAGCCAGATGGACGTGCCGGCTCGCCAGTCCTACGTGATGGCGGTGGTGCCGCCCGAGGAGCGCGCGGCCGCGGCGAGCGTGACCAATGTGCCTCGGAGCCTCGCGGCCGCCTTCGCACCGCTCCTCGCGGGGGCCATGCTGGAAGCGAGTTCCTTCGGTTGGCCGTTGATCTGCGCGGGTCTCCTTAAGAGCGTGTACGACCTGCTGCTGCTCTGGCAGTTCCGCGCCCACCCGGCGCCTGAGGAGGCGATGGCGCGCGCTTCGGCTTGACCCGGGCGCGCCACTCCTCGTAGTCCGGCACCTGCTCCTTGACGACGTAGAGGAACAGGAAGGCTCCCATGTCGCCCATGAACTTGAAGTCCTTGCTCAGCATCTTCGCCCGGTCCCAGTAGTCCTCCTTGGACCTCAGGTACTTCCGGAAGGTGCCGTGCTGCTGCTCCAGTTCGAGATCCGCGCAGCGTTATGGAGGACAGCGTTCACTTTCGTACGGTTGCGGATGATCCGTGGGTCGGCGAGCAGCGCCTCCACCTGCCGGTCAGACAGCGCGACCAGCCGATGTGGGTCAAAGCCGAGGTACGCCTCGCGTAGTTCAGGCCACTTCTTGGCTACGACGGGCCACGAAATACCGGCCTGCATCACGCTCTTGCTCATCGCCTCGAGGTAGTCCGCGAGCCCCTTCGGCGTGATCTGCGGTGGGGCGCCGTACTCGCGCGGGGTGGGCATGGCTCGCTCCTGCTGTGCCATCGAGTCGTCCTCTAGGCGCCATTGAGTATCCCGCAGGCGTCCAGTCCCCCTCCGAGCACGGGCATGGGTATCCTCGCGCTCTCACGGTCGAGGGCGGGGAGCGGCGATGCGGTACGTGATCTATGGGGCCGGGGCGGTCGGTGGCGGCATCGGCGTGAAACTGCACCAGGCAGGCAAGGACGTGGTGCTGATCGCGCGCGGTGAGCATCTGCGCGTGATGCAGTCGGAGGGCCTGCGCGTCCGAAGCCCTCGAGAGGACGTCCGCGTGCCGGTGGTCGCCGTCGGCTCGCCCGCCGAGGTGGACTGGCGCGGCGACGAAGTCGTGCTGCTGACGATGAAGACGCAGGACACGGTGGGCGCCCTCGAGGCGTTGCGCGACGCGGCCGGCTCGCGTGTGCCTGTCTTTTGCGCCCAGAACGGGGTGGAGAACGAGCGCATGGCAGCCCGCCGCTTCGAGCGCGTCTACGCCACGCTCGTGCAGATGCCGACGACCTACCTGACGCCTGGCGAGGTCCAGCTGTTCGGCGCACACATCTGGGGGAACCTCGACACCTGCCGGTACCCCTCGGGGGTGGACGGGACGACGGAGCAGTTCTGCCGCGACGTGACGGACGCCGGGTTCGAGGCGCTGGCGGACCCACTGGCGATGGAGCAGAAGTACGCCAAGTTGGTGTTCAACCTGCACAACATCACCCAGGCGCTGTTCACGCCGGCGGACGACCCCTCGGAACTCGTGCGGCTGCTGCGCGCCGAGGGCGAGGCCGCGCTGCGCGCCGCGGGGATTCGCTGGACGCCAGTGGAACAGGCGCGGCAGACGAACTTCGTCTACGGCGAGATCCCGGGGCTGAAGCGCGAGGGCGGCTCCACCTGGCAGAGCGTGGTGACCGGCCGGCCGCTCGAGACCGACTACCTGAACGGCGAGATCGTGCTCCTCGGCCAACTGCACGGGGTCCCAACGCCGGCGAACGCGACGATGCTGGACGTGGCAGCACGGACGGCCGCCGAGCGCCGCCAGCCGGGCTGGATCACGCCCGAGGAGTGCATGGCCCTCGTGGCTGCGAGGGGATGAGATGTCGAGACTGAGGGTCAACAGCTTCTCCATCTCGATCGACGGGTACGGTGCCGGCCCGGACCAAAGCCTTGAGGCTCCCCTCGGCGTCGGCGGCGAATCCCTGCACGAGTGGATCTTCGACACACAGATGTTCCGCGCGTTGTACCCGGATATGGCGGACGGACAGACCGGCAGGTCCGGCGTCGACCATGATTTCGCCGTGCGAGGCTTCGAGAACCTCGGCGCGTGGATCCTCGGTCGCAACATGTTTGGGCATCAGCGCGGCCCGTGGCCGGACGACGGCTGGAAGGGATGGTGGGGCGACAATCCGCCGTACCACGTGCCGGTCTTCGTCCTGACGCACCACGCGCGCGAGCCGATCGCGATGGAGGGCGGGACGACCTTCCACTTTGTGACGGACGGCATCCACGCCGCCCTTGAACGTGCGAAGGACGCAGCAGGCGGAATGGACATCCGCCTCGGCGGCGGAGTGTCCACAATTCGCCAGTACCTCGCCGCGGGCCTCCTCGACGAGGTCCACCTCGCCATCTCGCCGGTGCTCCTCGGCCGCGGCGAGCATCTCCTCGGCGGTCTCGACCTGCCCGGCCTGGGGTACGCCTGCACCGAGTACGCGACCGACCGGGCCGCCCATGTGGTGCTGACCAGGCAACAGACGAGATAGATCCCCAGCCCCGCCCCTGGCCCCGCCGTGGATTCGACGTTGCGCCGGTGCTAGGCTCGGGTAGCGCTGGCAGGAGTGCGGTATGTCGTGTCCCGTGCACATCTGGGTACCGATGATGGCGGCGGCGGCACCGTTCGTGCGGGTAGCGCGCGACAAGATGCGCGCTCTGCGGCCTGCGAAGGCTGCGACGGCGTCGGAGCCGGGCGAGATCCACCGCTGGGCGCCCGTCGGCGCTCCCCCGGCAGCCTCCGAGGCGGAACCCGCCGCCCGCTAACTCTCGACCCGACCGCAGACGGAAGGCGGCCCCGGTGGCCGAGGCGATCTTCACGCGCGACGGCGACGCGTTTGTCCCCACCGAACACGCGAAGAGTCCCTGGAGCCCGGACGGCCTGCACGGCGGCCCGCCCGCGGGGTTGCTTGCCTACGCCATCGAGCGCGCGATCGACGACCGCGAGATGCAGATGGCGCGGCTCACCGTCGATCTGTTCCGGATGGTGCCGAACTTGCCGCTGCGGACGAAGGTCGAGGTCGTGCGAGGCGGGCGTCGTGTGGTCGGGGTGGACGCGGCGCTCATCGCGGACGGCGTCGAGGTAGTGCGGGCGTCCGCGCTGATGCTCCGGCGGTCCGAGGCGCCCGTCGGTGGCGGTGTGTATCCGGCGCCGCCCGGGCCGGAGGGGTACACCTCGCAGCCCGGGATCAGCCGGTTCCCACACGTGCCGCCTCCGGGCGCGCCGCTGGAGCGGCCTCACCTGCGCGGCTTCCACACCTCGGTTGAGACGCGCTGGGTGTCGGCGCCGGGTGACCAGCCGCCGACGACATGGGTGCGCATCCCGATGCCGTTCATCGAGGGCGAGGACACCACGCCAGTGACGCGGGCGGCGGCGCTTGCGGACTTCGGAAACGCCCTCGGTGGCCTCGCCGGCGTGGGCAGGAACCTCTCCTACATCAACGCAGACATCAACCTCAACATGATCCGCGAGCCCGAGGGCGAATGGCTCTGCGTGCAGATCGACCATCGCGACGAAGCGGTGGGCGTAGGGCTTGTCGAGTCGATCTGGTACGACCAGCGCGGACGGTACGGGCGCGTGACGGAGTCGCGGCTGGCAAACGGCCGCTAGGCGCGGTCAGCCTCGCCAGCGGCCTCCGCGGCGAGTCGTGCGATCGCGTCGCGCTCCATCCGGTACGGCAGCCACTCCTGCTGGTGCGCCATCCCCAGACCCTCGTAGAAGGCGCGCGCGGGGTTCCAGTCGAGGACGGCGAGGTCGATCCGTGCGGCACCACGCTGCTGAGCGATGCGGGCGACCGCCGCCAGCAGCGCGCGTCCGGCACCCGTGCCGCGCTCCTCCTCGTTGACGAAGAGGTCCTCGATATAGATGCCAGCGCGGCCCTCCCACGTGGAGTAGTTCGGGAAGAAGAGGGCAAAGCCGACGGGCCGAGCAACGCCGTCCTGGAGTCGCTCAGCGATGACGCACTCAAACGCCGGGCGGGGACCGAAGCCGTCGCGCCAGACGTCGGCGGGGGTCAGGCGGACGTGCTCCACAGGCTCATGCTCGAAGCGGGCGAGGCCGCGCACGAACTCAACGATGGCGGCAGCATCGGACGGCCGGGCGGGGCGGACGCGCAGGGTAGGGTCGGCCACGAGGGCTCCTCGGCGGGCGGCGGGCAGATTCGGATGAGCGCAGGGGGCATGCTACCGTTTTTCCCCGCAGAGCCACGAGGGTGCTCGCGGGGCCTCGAACGATGGGCAACGCCGATGAACCGCCTGGCCGGGGAGAGCAGTCCCTACCTCCGCCAGCACGCGGAGAACCCCGTCGACTGGTACCCGTGGGGTGAAGAGGCGTTCGCCCGCGCCCGCGCGGACCAGAAGCCGATCATCCTTTCCGTCGGCTACTCCGCCTGCCACTGGTGCCACGTCATGGCCCACGAGTCATTCGAGGACCCCTCGACCGCCGCGCTCATGAACGACTGGTTCGTGAACGTGAAGGTCGACCGTGAGGAGCGCCCGGACGTGGACGCCGTCTACATGACGGTGACGCAGGCGCTCACCGGCTCCGGCGGCTGGCCGATGACGGTCTTCCTCACGCCTGACCTCAAGCCGTTCTATGCGGGCACCTACTTCCCCGCTGTCGACAGCCACGGGCGGCCGGCCTTCACTCGACTGCTCCAGTCCATCCATGATGCCTGGGAAGCCGACCGCGAGAAGGTGGTGGACTCAGCCGAGAACATCACGAAGCAACTGCAGGAGGCGACGCAGCGCGTGAACGCGGGCAGCGGCGCCGCCGTGGACGCCGCGCTGCCGACGCGCGTCGTCGAGGCGCTACGCAACGAGTTCGACGAGGAGTGGGGAGGCTTCGGCGGCGCGCCAAAGTTCCCGT
>CAZVNJ010000022.1:0-35375 GCA_964628985.1 uncultured Dehalococcoides sp. | reverse complement strand
GTTCCCGTGCACGGCGGCGCTCTCTTGGTGCTCGGGTCTCCAGTCCGGCAGCCAAGGTGGAACTGACGAAGCGCCGAATCCGATCAGGGTCGCCAGAATGTCTCGAAGAAGCCGCCCCTGAACGGCGGCTTCTTCGTCCCCTCCGCAGGAGTGGCCGGGAACCTCTAGTTCGAGCGGCGACTCGGAAGGCGCACGCCAAGGTCGCGAGAACCCGGCCTCGAGGAGCGCGAGTCAATCGAGGGAAGTCGCCTGTGACTTGCTACCGCACTCCGAGCGGGGGACCGCAGTTGGGGTCGCGCGGTCGGGACAGTGCATGAAGCACGCTACTACGACGAGCGCCAGCACCGAGATCGCCGGCCACTGCGCCGCCCGCGGCGTGCTCCGTGGTGTGCTCGGGAGCCTGACCAGCTCGCTGAGGCTCAACTCAACCTTGACGCTATGCGATCTCCGCATATCTGACGGCTCGCTAGATTGGGTCAGTCGCCCCAGCGGTTTCACGAGGGAGCCGCGCTGAGCGCTGAGCGAGGCCATCCGCAGTAAGGAATCGGCACCCATGCGAACAGCGATCGCGCCCCTCGGACCCGTCCCCGGCATCGTGCGTTCGAGTGTGGTGGCCTCACTCGTGCTCGCGTGCGCGCTCTTCCTGCAGAGCGCTCAGCCTGCGCACGCTGCCGATCGGGAAGTGTCGAACCCCGGGATGTGTTCTGGCACTACTAGCCCGTTCACATGCAGATTCTCTACCACGCTATACGTCAGCGAGAACAGCCCCAATGGGCTTTACTGGCACCCGCTCACGATCACCGCGAGCAGTGGCCTCATGATCTCCGACATCGTCATCAATACTACTTATACACGGGATGGCTCGTATCCCGAGGACTGCCTATTTGACGTCGGGGAACCGGCTGCGACGGTGCTGGTAGATCCCTACAACTGTCTTACAGAGCCTAATTACCAGTGGAGCGGGGGTGGCGGGCAAAGTGGCGAGAAGCACGTCGAGATCGATGTCACCTTCATCTCCTCCCGTGCTGAGACTGCCCCCACGTGCTTCTTGGTCGATGATGAGATCAACCGAAGGCTCAGGACCCGGGTTCTCTCGCCGATCCAGATCTACGGTTCTGGGTACCCGATCACCACTTTGTATTGCGACCCCTCGTTCGCCGTTCCGTCGCCGGTCATCGCGACGACCACGACCGTGACCTTTGGCACCGGCCCGTTCATCTACTCCGCTAATGCATTCACCGCGACGGCGACGGTGTCCCCGCCTGAAGCAGGTACGCCGACCATCGCCTACACGGGCGACTGCATGAACGTGGGCACGACGTGCACCGCCACCGCGACCTTCGCGGCCACCTCGACGCACGCGGGCAGCGTGAGCGACCCGGCGAACATCACGATCACCTACGTGACCTGTGCCCCGGCGAAGGGCGATGACGACCGCGACGACCGTGGCGGCGACAAGGTCAAGCGACACGAGGCGGGTAGCACCATCGCGGTGAAGGTCCGCATCTGCGACGCAGGCGGACGCAACATCGGTTCTCGCACGCTGCAGGTGCAGGCGGTGGGCGTCAGCCCCAGCGGCACGCTCGCGAGCGCGGGCAGGTCGAACCCGGACAACCTGTTCCGGCTCGACGGCCGCACCTACGGGTTCAATCTGAACACGAAGGGTCTCGCCCCCGGCGCGCACACGCTGGACTACGTCGTCGGCAACGACCCGACGACATACCACTACGACTTCATGATCCGAGCGGGAGAAGGGCAATGATGCAGGTGGAAGGACGCAGGGAAGAAGGACCGCTCGGTCCTACCCGGCCCATTCGTTAGCCGTCGACCGGCCCAGGCGCATCTGCTCCGGGCCGGTTCCGTTGTGGGAGCGCGGGGCGATTGGACGGTGGACGGCAGCCGGTTTCCGTTCGGACCGCGACACCCGGTTGACGCTCAAGAGCCCATCCCGGCCGTCGATCCGCGATCGATCGCTCCCATCGCTCAAACCAGGGTGACAGTCAGGCAACGCTAGATTCCCTATAGTCGCTGGCGAGCATCGGGCGCTTGCCCGGGGGCCACCGCGGCGTGCGCTGGGCCTCGACGATGGACGTGGGCCCAGATGTCCCAGCGGAACCGGCTCTTTCTGCTCCTCTTTGCCGCCACCGGTCCAATGGTGGCGCTGGCGGTCGCTTTCGTCGTCCTTTCTGTGCGTGACTCGAAGCAGAGTGCCCAGCGCGACGCGGTCGCGCTGGCCCGGGCCGGGGCATTGGCGGCCGAGTCATTCTTCGACGGCCACGTGCGGACCCTGAACGCAATGGCCGTGGGCGTGCGGGACGCGCCGGCGCTATCCGAACCTGAGCTGCGTCAGCGGCTAGTCAATGCGTCCCAGGCGAGCCCGGAGTGGGGCGGGATGAGCGTGGCGCGCGAGAACGGGATCGTGATCGCGGGATCGCGCCAGACCTCCGCGGGGGCCGACCTGAGCAGCCGCCCCTACTTCAGGCAGGTGATGGCCACCGGAAAGCCCGTGGTCAGCGACGGCATCGTGACGGTGGTGGAAGGTGTCCCCGCGGTGCTGATCGCCACGCCGGTGACATTCACAGACGGAAGCAAGGGCGCGCTCATCGGTTCGGTCACGCTCGAGACGCTGGCAGCGTCGCTGACAGAGACGCTGACGACCAGAGCCCGCCTCGGGCTCGTCGACAGCGCTGGCCAGGCACTCGTACATCCCGACCGCGAGCGCGCCAGCGCGCCGCTCAACGTGGCCGACCGGCGAGAGGTGGCGGCCGGCCGGAAAGGCGAGACCGGAACGATCGAGACAGACCGAGGCGGCGAGGCCCTCCTCGTCGCCTACGCCCCCGTCGGAAACCTGCGCTGGGTGGTGACAGCGGCGGAGGACCGCGGGACGGCCTATGGCGACGCCGATGCGATCGCGAAGCGCGGAGCGACGTTCATTGCGTTGGCCCTCGCCGCAGTCGCCCTTGGCGTCTGGTACGTCGGGGGTCGCCTCAACCGCTCGTATGCAGCAGTACAGGAGGCCCAACGGGCCGAGGCGGCCGCGCGCGAACGAGCGGAGGCGGCTCTTCGCAGCCGCGACGAGTTCATCTCCATCGCTTCCCACGAACTGCGGAATCCGGTGGCCGCGATCCGTGGGTTCGGTCAGTTGCTGCAGCGCAGACTCGCGAACGGGCCCATGGACGAGCGTGACCTGCGCGAGTACGTAGACCACGTCGCTGGCTCCGGCCTCCACCTTTCTCGACTGGTGGAGGACCTCCTCAGCGTCTCTCGCCTCGAGGGTGGAAGGCTCGAACTCCAGTTCTCCGATGTCGATTTCGTCCAGGTACTTCGCCGCGCAATCGCCGAGGCACCGCTCACGCTTCACGAGGTACGACTCACGGCACCCGACACCCCGGTCCTCAGCCGCGTCGATGCCGACCGTGTCACACAAATCCTGGTCAACCTGCTGGAGAACGCGGCGAAGTATTCGCCCGCCGAGTCGGAGATCCTCGTGGACCTCACAGTCCGCGGCGACGAGGTCAGCGTGGCGGTCACGGACACGGGGATTGGGCTTCCACCCGAGGACCTTCCGAGGCTCTTCGCGCCGTTCGCCCGCGCCTCGAATGCTCGGGACGCGAATATCTCCGGACTCGGCCTCGGTCTGTATGTGTCGCGCCGGCTGGCCGACGCCCATGGAGGCTCGCTGATGGCGACCAGCCGTGGCGAGGGCAAGGGCAGCACCTTCACGCTGACACTGCCGCTGTCGCCGGCCCCATCCGAGGAGCCCGAGACCGCGGCGGAGGAACTCGCTGGCTCAGCCCGCGGCGTCCCTGGGAAGAGTGCTCCGGCTTGATCGAGTCTGACGTCACTCGCGCAGAAACGCCGCCCTGTTCGGGCGGCGTGTTCCGTGCGCAAACCGATTGGTTAGCGTCGCGCGAAACGCCGTCCGCCGATCACGGCCGCTGCGGCGATCGCACCCAGCAGGACGATGGCACCAGCCTCGCCGGCGGCGTCGATCCCAGCGTTACCCGTCTTGGCGGGTGCCGGGCTGGCCCCGCCAGCAGTGGTCGTCGGCGCGGCCGTGGCGGTCGTGGTGGGTGACGCCGTGGCAGTCGCCGTCGCCGTGGCAGTCGCCGTCGCCGTGGGAGAGGCCGTGGCGGTTCCAGTGGGCGATGCCGTGGCCGTCGCAGTCGGCGATGTCGTCGCGGTCCCGGTCGGTGATGCGGTAGCGGTGGCCGTCGGCGTGGCAGTCGGCGTGGCAGTCGGCGTCTGAGCCGAGGTGCTGCCAGGCGCCACGACGACAAGCGCCAGCACCGAGATCGCTGCCGCCGCTATGAGAAGTCGCTTCATCGTGCCTCTTTCTTTCCTGTGTTTCTGGTGGTGGTCTACTACCGCCCTCGCCCGGGGACGGCAGTCCGTGGCATCTCCCACGATGCAAGTACGCTACAGAAACGAGGTGAAGCAGAGGTGGATTCGAGGTTGAGGGGTTATCGGTCTGCGAGCACCTCGGCGATCGTCCAACGCGCGACCTGCGCCAGTTCCGGGTTGGTGTCCCAGTAGTACGGCAACTGGATGAGCGCCACGGAGAGCGCCCAGCCGCGCCCACGCTCCCATGTGGCGTCGTCGACCTCGAGGGCGGCCCGGTAGGCCTCGCGCGCGTCGCGGGCGAAGACGGTCCAGGCGGGCATCACATCGCACGCGGGGTCGCCAACGCCGAGCCCACCCCAATCGATGACGGCAGCGAGCCGGCCATCCCGAACAAGGAGATTCCCGGGGAGGAGGTCCCCGTGGATCCAGACGGGGGCACCCTCCCACTCCGGCACGCGCAGCGCGGCCTCCCACACCTCGCTCACTGCTCGCGCATCGACGCGGTCGCCCAGGGCCTCGATCGCCCCCCGGGTCGCGGCGTCACGGCTGCCGACCGGGACCCCGCGCCTTGCCAGAGGGACACCGCGATGGAAGTTGTGGGAGCCGGGTGGCGGGCCCCCGGTGGGGTCGATGCTGTGAAGCGCCCGGACAAAGCCGGCAAGCGCGCGGGCGGCCTCGATGGAGCCGGCGAGGGGGACGGCGGTCGCTGGCTCGCCCTCCAGCCAGCGGTACACGCCCCAGGGCGAGGGGTACGCCTCGGTTGGCTGCCCGAGGCCGAGCGGTTCGGGGATCGCGAGGGGCAGGAGCGGAGCGAGGCGCGGCAGCCACGCACGGTCCTTCTCCAGTTGGGTGGTGGAACTCGGGCGGCGCGGAAGGCGCACGCAGAGATGGTCGCCGAGGCGGTAGATGCTGCTGTCCGTGCCGGACGAGGCGAAGGGCCGGACCTGGAGGGCTGCCCACTGAGGAAACTGGCTCGCAATCAGGCCGGTGACGAGCGCAACGTTCGTCTCCAGTTCGTCGGCATGCATGCGGCCTGCGACCACGCCCGCTCCCTGTCCTCGACAGCGGACGGTAGCAGCCGCGCGACTACGAGGCCCGTGGCTGTCGCTCGTGGCGGGCGATCGCGTCCTGGAGCGCGCTCTTCGTCATGCGGCTGCGGCCGTTGATGCCGAGCACGGCCGCGCGCTGGTAGAGGCGGTCGCGCGTCTCCTCCTGGGCGTCGCTGAAGTCCTCGGCGCTCTCGGCCGCCGGGCTGCCGGTCGAGGTGAGTTTGCTCATCGACGGTTTCACGTCGCGCTCGTGTGGCTGGCGGCGAGGCATGGCGGCTCCCTGACTACGGGCCGGGACGGCGGGCCCGCAGTCAACGTAGGTGCCGGGTGATCTCAGCAGGCTCGCGGCGAGGCGACGCTCCCTAACGTTTGAGTTGCCAACTGGCGTTGGGAGGTCAGCCCGCAGGCGCGTGCCGCTTGAGGAACTCGATGATGGCCGCCTCGCCCTCCGGCGTGTTGCTGGCTGCACCATGCTCGGCACCCGGGAACAGCCGCACCTCGACGTTCGGCATGCCGGCGGTGAGGTCCGCCCATGGGACGTCCGGGTACACGGTGTCGCCCGTGCCATAGACGATGAGGGCCGGCACCTTCAGGTCGCGGATGCGCTTCGAGGCGTCGAAGTCGAGGTGTGCCTCGTAGGTGCGTAGTTCCGCGCCGTACTTGAAGACGCGCTCCTCCTTCGGCACCTGGGCGAGTTGCGCCTGGATCGCCGCCCGGCGCTCGTCGCGGGCGCGCTGCTCTTCCTCGCTCTGCGCCGGGCGCTGCGCCGCGAAGAGGTTGAGGCCGACGGTGCCGCCCTCGCGCCGTGCTTCGTAGGCTGCTTCGACGCCCTTCGTCTTGAGGATCTCGATGCGCTCGCGCAGTTTGCCGAGGAGGTCGGGGTCGCGGGAGAGCCAGGGCGCCGTCTCCGCGATCACGACACCGGCGGCCGCCTCGGCGTGTTCCAGGCCGAAGGTGGTCGCAATCGGCCCGCCGGCCGAGGTGCCCCAGACGAAGGCGCGCTCGTGGCCGAGGTGGCGGAGCAGTTCGCGGATGTCGCTGGCGAAGAGGGACATCGTGTGCGGGACGTCGGGGAAGCCGGAGCGGCCCGAGGAGCGGCGGTCCGGGAGGATGACCTGGAAGTGCTTCGCGAAGCGCTCGACCCACGGCGCGACGTTGCCGCCCGCGCCGGTCCCCAGCCCGCCGAAGCCGCCGTGCGCAAAGACGAGGGGGAAGCCGCTGCCATAGGTCTCGTAGTAGATCTCGGTCCCGTTGATGGGTGTGACCGGCATACCATGCGCCTCCCGCTTCGCGATCGTGTCGCCGCCTCGGATTATCCGCTCGCGTGGCAAGCGGTATGGGCCAGGCGATCGCCCGGGCGCGTGAGCATGACGATGGAGGGTGCATACCGGTGATCGCAGGTGCGCGGATGGCGAGTTCCTATCAATTCGTCGAGTACTCGCTCCACCCGGGACGAGGTGTGACACGATCGATCGGCACCGCCCCCGGCGCCGCCGCGATGCCAGGTTTTCCCACTTTCCCTGAAGCACCGCGGCTGAAGTGGGACCGGCGGCCGGGGGCGGTGCGAACGGCCGGGAGGCCTCCTCACCCCGCACGCCATCGATGACGGCCCCCGCCGAAGCGCCGCTCTCCCTGCGGGTGATCGAGGCGATGCGCGCCGCCGTCCCGGACAGCCGCCCGGACGGCGCAACGGTCGCCGGTTATGGCTGGGATGTGGTCGCGTGGCGCGTGCCCGCAGCGGACGGGGACTGGCTGCTGCGGGTGCCTCGGCTGCCCCAGTCGGTGCCGACGATCGAGGCGCAACATCGCCTGATGGACGCGCTGGCCGCCACCGGGCTCCCGCTGCCGCGCGAGCCTCGCGTCCTCCGGGACGCCTCGGGTGTGCTGCTGGCGGGGCTCTATCGCTACGTCGACGGCGCGATTGCCGAGGTCCACGGGCGCGGAGAGCGCTTGCGCCTGGCCGCCGGGATCGCGGAGTTCCTCTCGGTCCTGCACGCTCAAGGTGCTGAGGCGGGGATTCGCTGTGGTGGGGTAGCGACGCACCTGTGGACAGATCTTTACGGACCACTGGTCGGGCGCTCTGCCGAGTGGCTCGGTGCGACGACGGCGGCGTGGGTGCGCGCCCGCGGCGCGGCCCTGGAACGCGCGTCCCGCCACATGCCGCCACCCACGCTGATCCACGCCGACCTGAAGCCTCAGCACGTCCTGGTGGACGAGCAGCAGCGGGTCCTCGGCGTCCTCGACTTCGAGGGGGTGCAGGTCTCGGACCCGGCCTTCGACTTCGCCCGTGTGATCCAGAACTGGGATCCGGCATTCGCCCGGCTCGTCCTCGCGCGCTACCGCGGCCCAGTGGACGAGGGGTTCATGGAGCGGGCGCAGTGCTATCGCGACCTCGAGGCGCTCACCGTCATCGATTCGGCCGCGGAGCGCGGCTGGGATGCGTGGCTGCCATGGGCGCGCCGCGACCTTGCGAGGCGTGCCGGAGCCGCCACGCGACGTCTGAATCGGGCGGGGCTGTAACGGCCGTCCCGCCTATCATGCTTGTCATCCCCGCCCTCGATGGATCGAGCGCCCTCGGTGGCTGAACCCGACCGAACGTTACCCCCGACGGAGGCCGCCGCACGCCCGGCGCGCCCCCGCGTGTTCTACGGGTGGTGGATTGTCGCGGCGGGCGCCGCCATGCAACTGCTCCAAGGCACGCTGCTCGGTCAGGCCTACGGCTCCTACGTGGTGGTCCTGCATCGTGACTTCGGCTGGAGCCGGACGCTGCTGTCCGGTGCTTCTGCGGTGCGCGAGATGGAAAGTGGCGTGTTCGGGCCGATCCAGGGGTGGCTACTGGACCGCGTGGGGCCTCGAGCGGTGGCCCGCGCCGGGATGATCACGCTGGGCATCGGGTTCATGCTCTTCAGCCAGATCAACTCGCCCGTCACGTTTTACGCCGCGTTCCTCGTGATGTCGCTTGGCGCGAGCATGATGGGCTACCTCACCCTGACGCACACCGTGGTGCAGTGGTTCGAGCGCCGTCGCTCGACGGCGCTGAGCCTGATGAGCCTCGGGGGCGCGTTCGGAGGCGTGATCCTGCCGGTCACGACGGTGCTGGCGCTGGAGACCTTCGGCTGGCGCACGACCGCGTTCGCGTCCGGCGTGCTGGTGCTGTTGCTCGGCGTCCCCCTCACCCAGTTGCTCCGGCATGATCCTGCGGTGATGGGGTACGGGCCGGATGGTGTCCTGCTGGCACCCGCAGGCACCGACGACGCGGCACCGGCCCTCGGCTCCTCCGACTTCACCCTCCGCGAGGCTCTGCACGCGCCGTCGTTCTGGTGGATCTCCTTCGGACACGGCTCTGCCCTCTTCGTCGTAGGGGCAGTGAACGTCCACATGGTGTCGCATCTCAATGAGACGCTGGGGTACTCGCTGAGCCGGGCGGCCGGGGTCTACTCGGCGGTCACGCTGATGTTCATGTTCGGTACGCTCATCGGCGGTTGGGTGGGCGACCGGGCCAGTAAGCGATTGCTGGCATTCGTCTGCATGGGCATGCATGCGGTGGGCATGCTGCTGCTGTCACACGCGGCCGGACTCCTGATGGTGGGGGCATTCGTCGTGATCCACGGACTCGCATGGGGCATGCGCGGGCCGCAGATGGCAGCACTGCGCGCCGATTACTTTGGACGGGCCGCGTTCGGCAAGATCATGGGGATCTCCAACATGGTGGTGATCCTCGGCGCCATCGCGGGCCCGCTGCTCGCCGGATACGTCTACGACCGCACCGGCAACTACCGGATCGGCTTCGACCTCCTCGCCCTCTTCGCGGCCCTCGGATCCGCCTTCTTCGCCCTCGCCGCACGCCCGAAGCCGCCCGAGCGCTCGGGGTGACATCGAGGCCACGCGGCCGCCGCTGGCGCTCTCCAGCGCCCACCCGGGCGGCCGTCCCGCCCTCGACGCCGGTCATCGTGTACGACGGTGACTGCCGCTTCTGCACGCGCGCCGCCGCGTGGGCGGTGGCCCACGCCCGCGGACCGATGCTCGCCCTGCCCTTCGAGGAGGTGCCCCGGGCCGCGTGGCTGACCTCGCTCTCCGAGGAAGATCTGCTACGACAGGCGCACTTCGTCACGCCGGCTGGCATCGAGTACCACGGCGGCCAGGCAGCGACGGCGGCGCTGCGCCATACTCGCTATGCCCCGCTGGGGCAGGCGCTGGATGCGCCAGTCGTGCGCCTCGCCCGGGACGCCGGATACGCGCTGGTCGTGCGCTCGCGCGGCAGGTTGTCGCGTCTCCTCGACTGGAGGCTCCACCGATGACGGAGATGCTGGTGACCGGGCCGAAGCGCGCGAGCCTCACGCTTGTGCTCGCGCATGGCGCGGGTGCGGCGATGGACAGCCCCTTCATGGAGGAGATCGCCACGCTGCTCGCCACCGAGCGAGTCCGTGTCGCGCGCTTCGAGTTCCCCTACATGGCGGCACGCCGCAGCGGAGCGCAACGCCCGCCCGACCGCGAGCCGGTGCTCCGGAAGACCTGGCTCGACGTGATCGAAGAACTGGGCGGCGGCGCCAGCGTCGCGATTGGTGGGAAGTCGATGGGCGGCCGCATCGCGAGCATGGTGGCCGACGAGGCCGGCGTGCGAGGGCTGGTTTGCCTCGGCTACCCGTTCCACCCGACCGGACGGCCCGAACGTCTGCGCACCGCGCACCTCGAACGCTTGCGCACGCCCTCGCTGTTCGTGCAAGGCGAGCGCGACCCCTTCGGCTCGCGTGCTGAGGTCAAGGGATACCGGCTCTCGCGAACGATCCGGATCGCATGGCTGCCCGACGGCGACCACTCGCTCAAGCCGCGCAAGGCCTCGGGCCACTCTTACGAGGAACACATGCGCACCGCGGCTACGGAGGTTGCGGTCTTCCTACGCAGCCTGTGAGTCGCTCCCGGGCCGACGAGGTTGCCACGGGCGCCCTCGATCGCTTCAACTGGACATGTAGCGATCGAGGGCGAGAGAGGATGCGAGATGTTCGAGAACGCCACTGTGACCGAGAGCGGTCTGAAGTACGTGGACCAGGTCGTCGGAACCGGCGAGTCGCCGCGCATGGACCAGCAGGTGACCGTGCACTACACCGGCAAACTCGCCTCGAACGACCGCAAGTTCGACAGTTCGGTCGACCGCGGTGAGCCGGCGACGTTCCCAATGAGCGGCGTGATCAAGGGCTTCTCCGAGGGACTGTCGACGATGAAGGTCGGCGGCAAGCGCACGATCCTCATCCCGTCCGACCTCGGCTACGGCCCGCGCGGCACCGGCCCCATCCCACCGAACGCCGACCTCGTCTTCGAACTCGAACTGATCGCGATCAAGTAGAGGTCCTCGATGCCGAACGAGCGGCCGCAACGTGTCAGCCGGCGCCGCATGTTTGGCATCGGTGCCGGCTTGCTAGCGGCCGGCGCTGGCGCATTCACGATCGTCGGCGGGTTCCTGCGGCCTCGGAACCCACAGGGGTTTGGGGCGCCAGTCACCGCCGGGAATGCGCGCGACTACCCGCGAGGCGGTGATCCAGTCCGTCCGACCAATCTCGGTTTCTGGCTGGCAAACCTCAACCCCGATGACATGAGCCCGAACGGCGCAGGTGGAGGCCTAGGCCTGCTCGCCTGCTGGGAGAAGTGCCCGCACCTCGGGTCGACTGTGGACTGGCGTCCGGAGATGGAGTTCGAGGGGGTGGCCGGCTGGTACCGCTGCCGAAGCCACGGCGGGACGTTCACGCGAGCGGGCGTCCGGGTGTTCGGCCCGCCGCCACGCTCCCTCGACACGATGCGCGTCACAGTCGACGCCTTCGGCACCATCACGGTCGACACGGGCGCGATCACTCGAGGCGCGTCGGACAACGCCAGGCGCACCGTCGATCACCCGCTCCTGCCGAACTAGCCTCGCGCTAGCCTCGCGCGAGGCCAGCCACCAGCAGATCGAGCCCGGAGTGCCGGCCTTCGACGACCGCTTCGACGTCGAACAACTCAGCCGTCGGCAGGCTGCCGACGAGTGCGACGACCGGGCTCTCGCCCAGGTGGTCGATCACTCCCTGGGCCTGGTCGCGCCGGTCGAACAGGTACAGCGCGCCCCACTTCCCGGTGGTGGGGCTGGAGATCCAGGTCTTCTGACGCAGGCCTTCCAACGCCTCGAACCGGGGAATGGAGCGCTCTCGGAGGTAGTCCCGCAGTTCGTCGAACATCGTGGCGCGGCAGCCGGAGAGGTCCCAGAGGACGAGGAGCGCGGTCAGCGGTCGGGTGGGGGTCATCGGAGGTCTCCAATCGCGCAGGCGTCCCTCGCACGATAGGCGAAGGGCGGCCGCGCGGGCGCAGGGGACGCCTCGCGAGTGGTACGGTGGAGACCACCTCGATGCGCACAGGAGGACAGCGATGGGTGACAAGAGCCCGAAGGACAAGAACAAGAAGAAGCCGAGCCAGAAGCCAGCCAAGGGCGCGAACCGCCCGAACTCAACCCCGGCTTCCAAGCCCGCGCGCTAACCCACGACGTGGGATCCTCATCAATAGCCCCGGCAGTCCCGGGGCTATTGCGTTGGAAGATCACACTTCCGAGGTACCGTATTCTCCCGATCCAGTCGGGGGATCTGACCGACAGGCCGATCCAGAGTTGCGCGCGCAAGCGCCACAGGAAGGGGCGGCCAATGACGTCCGCTAGTTCAGGTTCCGCTTCGATGAAGTTCACGCTCAATGAGGTGCTGCAGGGCATGCTCGCGAGCATCGAGGCAGATTCATTCACCGACGACGCGACCCGCCTTGCCGCAATGTTCGAGGGCCTCGCCACGAGCGTCCCGCTCTTCGCGCCGATGGCCGCGGGGGTCGACCCGCAGGCGGTCGCGCAGGCGCTTGAGTCCCTTGAGAAGAAGGGCGTCCTCGCCCATGCCGACGGGAAGTACTCGCTGACCGAGACCGGCCGGGCGACCTGTGTCTCCGGCAAGCGCACCCTGTTCAACAAGGGCGACCAGGAACAGCTCGAGGCGGCGGCCAAGACCTTCGCGACGGTCTAGCGGTCGGGACTACCTCGCCTCCCCGCGCTCGACGCGCGAGGCGAGGTCGGCCATGTACGCCTCGTCGTGATAACGCGGGTCGCGCCGTTCGCGCAGCGCGTACAGGGCCTCGCGGTGTTCGGCCGTCTTTCGCGCCTCCGCGAAATTGTGCGATGAGCGCCGGTCGATCGTCGTGAGGTCCGTGCTCAGCAAGTCCTCCATGAGCATGCGCTTGATCACACCAAGCGTGGACGAGGGATTGCTGGCGATCTCGGCGGCGAGCGCGATGGCCCTCGGCATCAGGTCCTCAGGCGCTACCACTTCCCGCACCAGGCCGAGGTCGCGCGTCTCCTCCGCAGACCAGATTCGGCCCGTCAGCATCATCTCCTTCGCCCGTTGCACCCCAATCAACTTCGGCAGCATCCAGGAGGAGTTCAACTCGGGCGTCAGGCCGATGGCGGCAAAGCGCGCCGAAAAACGCGCCTCCGTCGATGCCAGGATCACGTCGTACCAGAGGATCGAGGTGAACCCGATCCCCACCGCGACCCCATTGACCGCGGCAATGGTCGGCTTGCCGTCCGCCATGTACCAGGGTGCGAAGGGGGCATGCGGCGCCTTCTTCTCGACGGGTGCCTGCGCGCCCGTGAAGGACCGCTCGAAGCCGCCGACGTCGGCTCCAGCGCTGTAGGCGCGGCCGTTTCCGGTAGTCACGACGGCGCCAATGCTCGGATCCGCGTTGAACGCGTCGTAGGCCTCGATCCACTCGGCGTACATCGTGCCGTTCATCGCATTGAGCACGTCCGGGCGGTTCCAGCGGACGATGCCGACGCGCCCCTCGCGTTCTACCTCGATCGTCCGGTAGTCCATGGCTTGCGCGGGCTCGTACGGCACGGACATCGAGGGCCTCCAACCGGCTACTGGTCGGCGCGAGTATAGCCACGCGACGTGCGCTAGGCTCCGAGGACACGCCGTCGCCTCGTGATGCAGGGAGCAATCGATGGGCCCCACCGCTCGCCTCGCACAGTTCGCCGCCCAGACCTCCAGCGAGTCGATCCCGCCTCAGATCCTGCACGAGGCCAAGCGGACTTTGATCAATGTCATGGCGGTCGCGCTGGCGGCGTCCGAGGACCCGTCCGTCCATGCCCTCGAGGCCTGGGATGGAGGTGACGGGGTTGGACGTACGAGCGTGATCGGCCGAGGGCGGGCGAGCGAGGCGCAGGCCTCGCTCGTCAACGGGTATCTCGCCCATCTGCAGGACTACGACGACACCCACTTCCCCACCGTCCTCCACCCGAGCGCGCCGGTCTGGCCCGCCGTGCTGGCGGCCGCTGAGCGCACGGGCGCCTCCGGCAAGGCCGTGCTGGCAGCCTTCGCGCTCGGTTGCGAAATTGCCTGCCGGGTTGCGCTCTCAGTCCACCCCTGGCACTACGACGCCGGCTGGCACATCACAGGCACAGTCGGCGGATTTGGTGCGGCCGCGGCCGCGGCCCGGCTGCTGGGCCTCGATGCCGCACAGACGGAGCAAGCCCTCGGCCTGGCGGGGACGCACGCTGCGGGCGTGCGGGACGCGTTCGGGACCAACGGGAAGGCACTGCACGCCGGGCATGCGGCATCCAGCGGCCTCCGGGCTGCGGCGCTGGTGTGGGAGGGGTTCTCCGGCCCGCCCGCAATCCTCGAGGGTCGCCGCGGTTTCTGGGCCGTGCTGTCGCCCGGCGGCCACAACCCCGCGCCGATCGAGGCGACGGCGGACCTCATCGCCTCGGGGGGACGGTGGGAGCTGCAGAACAACGGCTTGAAGCCATACGCGAATGGCGTGGTCTCGCATCCCCTGCAGGACGCGGTGATTGCCCTGCGCAACCAGCATGCGATTGTCCCCGCGGACGTGCGGGCGATCGAGGCGCGCGTCCATCCGCTCGTCCTCGAGCTGATGGACCGCAGGCAGCCGGAGACCGGCCTGCAGGCGAAGTTCTCGCATCAGCATTGCGCCGCGGCTGCTCTCGTCGACGGTGCCGGGCACGAGGCACAGTTCCGCGACGACCGGGCTCGCGACCCGCAGATCGCTGCCATCCGCGCCCTGGTGACAGCGACCCCGGACCCCTCGGTCCGGGAGGAAGAAGTGCACGTCACCATCCGCCTCGCCGACGGCCGGGCGCTCTCGAAGCACGTCGAGCACGCGACCGGATCACCGGAGAATCCGATGACGGACGGCTACCTCGAAGAGAAGTACCGGGCGCTCGCCACACCAGTCCTCGGCTCCGCCCAGGCCGAGGCGCTCCTCTCTGCCGCCTGGACGCTCGACAAAGCCGCGGACGTCCGCGCGCTGATGGCGCTCGCCTCAACGCGCTAATGGTCAGACGAAGAACGCGCTGGCGATCGTGGCGACACCGAAGAGGGTGAAGAGCACCGCGGCCACGAGGCCGACGGTGCGCTGCGGCAGCCGCTTCCCCGCCACCAGCCCGATCGCTACGGCGATCGCGTCCGCGGCCACCATGCCGAGGGTCGAGCCCAGCCACACCCCCACGAACGAGTCGTGCCGGCTGGCGAGCGAGACGGTCGCGAGTTGCGTTTTATCCCCGAGTTCGGACAGGAAGAACGAGAGCGTCACGATGCCGAACGCGCCCGCCCAGCCGAAGCGGAGCCGCTGGTCGTCCTCATCCAGCGTGTCGCCTCGGACGCTCCACCAGGCGAAGCCGAGGAACGAGAGGCCGACGATGACGCGCAGCACTGCCTCCGGCACCAGCCCATCCAACGCGCGTCCGGCGGCCACAGACCCGAGGTGCACGACGAGCGTCGCCGCGGCCACGCCGGCAAGTACGGTCCACCAGCGGTATCGAGTCGCAAACCACAGCGCGACCAACTGCGACTTGTCGCCCAGTTCCGCCACAAAGATCACGAGCGTCGAGAGGATGAATGCCGACACCGGGGACTCCCATCGCTGGGTGCTGGGTGTCGGTGGGAGCGTCCGCAGACATCCGGCCCGAGCACGCGCAGCACGCGTACCTTCGGGCGAAAGTCTCGTCCGCTGGCTCACACCAGCCGCGCCGCCGCCCTCGCTCTGGAGGAAGCATGTCGACGGACGCGCGAGGGACTACTCCCCTTCGGTCCGTGCGAGGCTACCTGCGCATCGTCTGGCACGCCAGAGGCGTTTGGGTCGGGTCACCGCCTTGGCACCTGCTCGTCACGATGTGCGATCGGCGAAATCGGGTGTGTTACGCCCTCGATAGCGGTCCGCCCGTAGCGTCGAGTCGCTGACAGGAGGCCGACCATGCCGAAGCAGGGCCAGCACCAGCCCTCGAAGATGAGTGCGCGCAAGACGGAGCGGGAGCGGGAGGCGGCGCGAGGGGGCAGCACCCGGGCAAGCAGGCCGCGCTCGGGGAGGAGTGGGAGCGACTCGAACGCAAGCAAGGGTTCGCGCGGCAACTGACCATGGATTCACGACGAAGGAGGCGCGCCAGTTGGCGCGCCTCCCTTGATCTGCCACGCACGGACGTTATTCGAGCTTTTCGCCGTCGAGCTTGCCCGCCCCACGGGTGTGCCCACCCGGAGCATCAGCGTTGGAGATCTCGCCGCGCCACGCCCCAGTCTCGTGGCCGCCGCGCTCCTCGATGAACTCCTTGAAGCGCTTCAGGTCACCTTCCACCTTGCCCTCGACGAAGCCGAGCGCTGAGCCGATCTCCTGCGTCACGCCCTGCGGCTCGTAGGACATTTCGAGGCGCACCTCGGTCTTGCCGTCGCCGGCGGGCCGGAAGGCGACGAGGCCGGCGTTCGTCTCGCCGGTGATGGAGCGCCAGATGATCTTCTCGTCAGGCACCTGCTCCTGGATCTCCGCCTCCCACTCGACTTCCTTGCCGCCGATGTTCGCGCGCCAGAACAGGCGCCTGTCGTCAATCTGCTTGACCTCTTGGACGCCATCCATGAAGCGCGGGAACTCCTCAAACTGAGTCCACTGGTTGTAGACGGCCTGCAGAGGCGCATCCACGACGATTTCCTTGGCTGCTCGTGCCATGTCCATCTTCCTCTCAGCCGCAACGCGACCCGCGCGGCAAGAAGGCCGCGCTGTAGAGGGTGGGGCAACGCAGGTACGAGGCGGATCAAGCGGGCAGAGGCTGCGTATCAACTCCGGATCAGTCACGCCCGAGGGGCTAACGGCCCGTGAACTTCGGCGGCCGCTTCTCCCGGAACGCCTGCACGCCTTCGGTCCGGTCGGTCGAGTCGGCCAGGAGGAGGTTGAGCCAGCGCTCGTGGTCGTTGTACTCCTCGAAGTCCATCAGCACCGCGCGGTTCACACTCGCCTTCCACGCGGCGTAGTTTTTGGTGGGGCCCTGCGCCAGTTCACCCACGAACGCGGCGAGTTCGGCCTCGTACGTCTCCGGAGACCAGAGGCGGTTGATGATGCCGTACCGCTCCGCCTCCACTGCGGAAATCACGCGGCCAGTCATCAACAGGTCCATCGCCCTCGACTTGCCGATGAGCGAAGGAAGGAGCAGGCCCACGCCCTGGTTCGCGAAGATCGCCTTCCCCGCCCGGATGTCACCGATCACGATGTCCGACCGTGCGACGCGGAAGTCGCTCGACAGCGCAGTCACCCACCCGGCGCCGTGAGTGAGTCCGTTGAGCGCAGCGACGATCGGTTTCGGGGTGCTCAGCAACGTCTTGACGAGGTCGAAGTGCGGGCCACGCTCGGCGTGCAGGCCGTTGCGCTCGTAGCCATCGGGCATCGTCCCCATGCCGCTGACGATGTCATCGCCGGAAGAGAATGCACGCCCGGTCCCCGTGATCACGATCACACGCACGTCTGGATCGCGTCCGGCCTCGAATACGTAGCGGGTGATCCCAGTCACCATGTCCCAGGTGATCGCGTTCAAACGCTCAGGCCGGTTGAGGCGGATCGTCACTACGCCGCCTTCTCGCGTCCGTACTAGGCCTTCGATCTCTGCCACGATGTGCCTCCTGAGGGTCCCAGCCTGAAAGATCCGGACGCTTCCGGGTTGTCGTCGCAGCGTGCTACCGCATCGCCATCCCCATCGACTCGCGCACACCACCCGAAGCGATCAGCGCATCCGCACGGTCCTCGAGGCCGACCTCGGCGAGGATCTCCCGTGTCTGGCGGCCGAGTGCCGGCGCCGGGCGGCCGGCGCGGAGCGGCGTCCGCGAGAGGCGCGCTGCTGGCCCGATCGTGGTGACGACACCCATGTCGTCGTGCTCGCGCGCCACGCTGAGGCCGTGCTCCCGCACCCACGGGTGGTCCATCAGTTCGCGGGTCCCCTGCACCACGCGGTGCACGGCGACGCCCTCCACCGGCGCGACCCGCTTCTGCCATGTCGCCAGCGGTGCTGTCTTGATGCGCCGTTCCAACTCCGCCTCAAGCGCGCCGCCCGAGAGCGCCTCGATCCCTTCGAGGCCTTCGACAAGCGCCAGAGCCTCGAGGCTGGGGGCGGCAAGGAAGAGCCAGATGTCGATCGCCTCGTAGGCGCGGTGCAGCGGGCTGCTCCCGACTGCGTCCTGGCCACGCGCTTCATCCCAGCGCTTCCCGGCGAAGTCCAGCATGAACGGCGACTGCAGCAGCGTGGCCGTGTACGCAAGCGCCGCGTCCACATGCTGACCTTCGCCCGTCCTCTTCTTGTGCAGCATGGCGAGGGCAACCGCGTACGCGCCGAGGAAGCCGGTGCCGTAGTCGTTCACCGCGTACTTCTGCAGTTGCGGCTGGCCGCTCCCGCCGAAGCGCTCCTGCATCCCTGTCGCCGCCTGCGCGATCTGCTCGTGCCCGGCACGCCCCGCGAACGGGCCGACATGGCCGTAGGTGTTGAGCGAGGCGTAGACGATGTCCGGCCGCTTCGCCTTGACCTGCTCGTACGAGATGCCGAGTTTCGCCGCTACGTCCTTGCGGAAGTTCTGCACGACGACGTCTGCACTCTCCACCAGCTTCCAGAAGACCTCCTGGCCCTCCGTTGTCTTCAGGTCCAGCACGATGCTCCGCTTGCCGCGGTTGACGTCGCCGTGGAAGGCGAAGCCTGGCGGACGCGTGGGCGCCTCGATCTTGATGACGTCTGCGCCGTATTCGCCCAGGGTGCGGCCACAGGTCGGCCCGGCGAGGACGATGCAGAAGTCCAGTACCTTGACCCCATCGAGGGCGTTCCGGAGCAAACCCTCCGGCGTCGCCGGTACGGCGGCCGCACCCCGCGCCGCCGTGGCGAGCGCCATGACTTCGGCGCGGTCTGCATCCAGGGGCCGGCGTGGGCCCGGCACGGACCCCGGGGTCAGGCTGAGACGCGAGGCAACGCCGGGCATCTTCGCCCTGCCGAGCACCGGGTCGTCCACCTCGACAATGGTGCCGGAGCCGAGCGCGTGCTCGTGGGTGAGCCACTCGGCGCTCGGACGGCAGACAGCGCACTCGCCGCCGGCCGCGTTCACCAGCGCCTCCCATTCCGCAGCCGGCCGCGTCTTGAAGAGCGCGCGCGCCTTCTCGATCATCTGCCGCGCGAGGTCCGGGTCTTTCGCCAGGCGTTCGCGGTCCAGTAGCCCGTCACGCACCCAATCACCCACCCCGGCGGCGTCCATGACTTCCTGCGTCTTGCCGTTGCCCGTGTGGAACATGATCCAGCGTCCATCGGCGCACTCGAACTGCGTCGTCAGCGAGACGCCCGCCCCCATGGGCGGCAGGTCTCCGGCGTGCACACGGAGCCCGTCGTATCCAATGGCCCCGAACATCGCATCAAACATGGGGACCGCAATCACCTGACCAACGCCGTCACGCTCCCGCACGCCGAGTGCCATCGCGACGGCGACCGCCGCCTGAATGGCGGCATACGAAGAGGCGAGTGGGATTGCGCTAAAGACCGGCCGCCCGTTCGTCGGCGTCCCGCCGCGCGCCGCCCGGTAGAACCCCGCCGCCGCGTTCACGATGCCCTCCCACGCCGGCATCCCGGCGCGCGGGTCGTCCGCCGCGAAACCGGGGAGCGAACAATAGATCAGCCGCGGATTCGCCTCGGTCATCGCTGATGCCCCGAGGCCGAGGCGGTCCATCACGCCCGGCCGGAAGTTCTCGACCACGACATCGGCGCTGGCGATCAGCGCCCGGGCAGCCCCGCGGCCGTCTTCAGTCTTCAGGTCGAGCACGATCGACCGCTTGCCCCGGTTCCACGTCGCGTTGGCCGGGGTGTCCCAGCGCGGGCCACCAGGCGGGTCAATACGGATCACCTCGGCACCCTGGTCGCCCAGCAACTGCGCGGCCAGAGGCCCCGCGATGTACTGCCCAAAGTCGATGACCCGAATCCCATTCAGTGCACCAGCCACGATGTCCTCCACGCTGCCCGAACGGGCTACGGCCTGCCTACTGGCGGGCAAGTCCGCGAAGTGTAGTGCTGGCTGTCGCCCCTGGACGGCAGGTGCTCGGAACAGATGTTCAGAGGAGAACGATTGACAGTGCGCGCCGGTGGCCGTCCAATCAGCGCCTCGCAGCACCTGTGGAAGGGGAGGCGCCATGCGCGCGGCAGTACTTCGTGGCCCGGAGCCGATGGCGATCGAGCAGGTGAACCTCGATGGCCCGCGGGCCGGCGAGGTCCGCGTCAAGATCGTCGCCTGCGGTGTGTGCCATTCCGACCTGCACACCATCAACCGCGCGAAGAACGGCGCACTCCCGGTCCCGGTGATCCTCGGGCATGAGGTGGGCGGCATCGTCGAAGAGGTCGGCCCTGGCGTCGTCAGCGTGAAGGCGGGCGATCACGTCGTGGTGGCATTCCGACCGAACTGCGGCCAGTGCTTCTTCTGTCTGCGCGGAGATGGCCAGCTCTGCGAGCGTCCGGACTCTCCCGACCGCGCGATGAGCGGCGCGAACCCTCGCCTGACCCAGGACGGGAAGCCGATCCAGCAAGGGATCGGCGTCGCCGGCTATTCCGAGTACACCGTGATGCCCGAGCGGGGCGTGGTGAAAGTCCGCGACGACGCTCCGCTCGAGACGGTCTGCCTCGTCGGCTGCGGCGTGACCACCGGGGTCGGAGCAGCCATCCGCACGGCCCGCGTCGAAGCGGGGTCGACGGTCGCGGTGATCGGTCTCGGTGGCGTCGGCCTCAACGTCGTGCAGGGCGCCCGTCTGGCAGGCGCGCGCCGCATCATCGCCATCGACACAGTGGACTCGAAGGCAGACCTCGCTGCCAAGTTCGGCGCGACCCACTTTGTGAACGCTACGAAGGAGGAGGATGTCGTCGCGGCCGCGCAGAAGGTGGCGGGCGGCTACATCGACTACGCCTTCGAGGCGATCGGCCTCGGTGCGACGGTCACCCAGGCATTCAACATGGTGCGCGCGGGGGGCACAGCCGTCGTAGTCGGCGTCGTCGGCCAGGACGTCACGATCCCCGGCCTCGCCTTCCTCCGCGAGAAGCGCCTGATCGGCTCCTTCTTCGGCTCGGCGACTCTCCAGCAGGACATCCCGCTGTATGTGGACATGTATATGGACGGCAAACTGAACCTCGACGATCTCGTCTCCAAGCGTCGGCCGCTCGCCGAGGTGAACGAGGCCTTCGAGGACATGAAGACGGGCGGCGTCGCCCGCTCGGTGATGATGCTGTAACCGAGACCGCGGTCTCGGCGCAGTACACAGAAAGAGGGGACATCGATGCGATCCATGACAAACCGTCATCTCGTGTTCAGCCTGATGGCTGTGACCGCCCTGTTCGCAGGCGGATGCGACATCTTCGGAGGGTCAGCGGACGACGTCCTGAGCACCCCGACGCCGTCACCCACGGTGACGTCGACACCCACGTCTGCCACGAAGGCCACCGCAACGGCCACGGCCACAGCGACGGCCACCCCGACCACAGCAGCCACTCCGGTCCGGCTGCGGGCAGTGTTTGGCGTAGACCACCCGCCCTTCGCGCAGAACTATGGCGTTGGCGGGAACAGCGTCGGGCTGGCCTGCATCTCCGGGGCGCCTCCGAGTGGCCGCGTCACGATCACGATCCTGGGAGGCACCGGTGCACCACCCACGGCGACTGGAGCCGCGGCTGCGGATGGAGGCGCGGTGATCCCGTTCCCGATCAACCAGTTCGGCATGATGAACGGGACCGTGACGGGCTTGCAGGTGAACGGCCAGGCAGTGCCGTTCCAGGCTGACCCGTTCTCGTACACCGTCGCCGCGGCCGATCTCATCTGCTCGCCACCGCGTTAGTGAGGCAGTAGCGCCACCGCAACCTTAGGCGCGAGTCGGAGCGCTGTGCTCGTCGTCGCCCGCCACCGAGCGCGCATTCTTTGAGTGCCGGAGGGGGCGGTGCGGCGTCGCGGCGGCCTGAGACGCTGGGCCGCGCTCTAGCCGGCGCGTCATTCAGGTACGATTCCTCGCGCGGAACGCCCCCACCACAGGCGTCGCGGAGTCATCGATGCGCCCACGTGTCCTCGCTGCGCTGTGCGCCGCGTTGTCCATTGCCGCCTTCACTGCCTGCGGCGCCGACGGCGGGGCCGTGCAGGCGCCTGCTGTCGCCACGAGCAGTGCCTCCGACCCGGAAGTGAACGCGGCCCCCGGGAGCGTGGACTCGAAGCCGGTACCCACCGTGAGCGCAGCGATGGACGGACGCCTCGTGGTCACGTTGGACCCCGGCCATGGTGGCGATGAGTCCGGGGCCGCTGCCTATGGCGTCATCGAGAAGGACTCGAACGTCGACTTTGCATTGCGCGTGGAGAAGTATCTGCGCGCAGAAGGCGTTGAGGTGATCCTCACCCGTCGGGACACCAATCACCCGGCTGGTGTGACGGCGACCGGGAACGCGGGGACGCGGGCCTCTCTTGCGGAGCGCGTACGCCTCGCGAACGAGGCCGTGTCGGACGTCTTCGTCTCGATCCATTCGAATGGTTCGCCGAACGCAGGCGATCGCGGCATCGAGGTCTACTGGGAGAGCCGTCGGGAGTTCGCGGAGGAGAACAAACAGCTCGCCCGCATGACGCTCGACCGGATGATCGAGGTGACTGCGCGCGCCGGCTACAGCATCCGCGACCGTGGGATCATCGACTCTTCGTGCTGGCGCGGCCGGGACGGGCGCTGCGTCGGCCTCTACGTGCTCTCCCCGGGCGGCCAGACGACGCTCGGGGGCAACCCGCAGGCGAAGGTGCCCACGCTGATGCCCGGCGTCCTGGTGGAGCTCCTCTTCATCTCGAACACGGACGACGTGGCGCTCCTGAAGGACGACCGGGCGCGCGATGCGATCGCTCAGGGCCTGGCCTGGGGCATCCTCGACTTCCTCCGATCGCGCTGAGCCGTCTCGGGCCGCGCGTCAGGGGTCACAACGCCAGACTGACCACTCCGCACCCACTCGCGCGCGCGGGTCCAGGCGGCAATGACGCTGCACGGCGTCCATCACGTCCCGCCCGATCAGCCCGCTCCGCAGACGTCCGAGTCCAAGGACGAACCCAGGCACCTCACCCCGCTTCAGCAGACCATCTAGTTCCTCCGCCGGGAGCGTGCCGGCACGCTGGTACTCATTCCAGACGGGCAGCACCGCGACGCCCTCGAAGGCAACTGCCTCTCCCGCGTTGTTGACGCCGTCGATCCCAAACCGATACCGGCGCCCGTCTTCGGGAAACGCTGCGAGGATGGCCGCCGTCGGGACCGCACGGGAGCCCGGGGCCGGTGGGCGGCGCGTCGCATAGACGAGCGGGTTTGGACGCGTGATCTGCCCGCCGTGCGGCGCCTCGGTCGTGATCCAGATCGACGCCGCTGCCGGGATCCCAAGGACGGCCAAGAACGCCAGCGTGCGGTAGCCATGCGCGTATCGGCTCCGGGTCGCCGCAATCATGAGCACGGCAGCCAGTCCCAGCAGGGACACGGCGACGGTGGTGGGATGGGACAGCGGCGGATGCCCCCTCACCGCCCACAGCGAGTAGCCAGCGACGATTGCAACGGTCCCCAGCGTCGCGCCTGTCCCGCGCCAACCCCGCCATCGCGCCACCTCGACCGAGCCGAGACCGACGAGCACGGCGAGCGCCGGGGCGTAGGACTCCGTGTACTGGGCAGCCGCGCGGTTGGACGCGGAGAACAGGAGGATCCCCGTGACCGCCCAGGCAGACCAGAACAGGGCGGGCCCCTGCATGAACCGTGCTCGGTCACGCGCAGTGAGTATCACGCCCGCCAGCGCCAGCAGCACCGTCGCTCCCATGAGCGGGCCGTTGGACCCGGTGAACAGACGTGCGGGGCCAGCGTCACCGACGCCAAAGGCGCGTGCGGACTCCTCGAGCGATGCGTTGGTCGCCGCCGACGCGCCAGGGATCGGCGCGAAGATGGTCACCTCGCCCGGGAGCACGCGCTCCAGGCCGTTGTACCGAAGCACGAGCCCGACCGCGCTGTTCGACCGATCGTTCATGACGCGTGGGCGGTGCTCGGCCGGTATGGCCTCCACCATCACGACCCAGGACACGCTGACGAGGACGAGCGTGCCGGCGACCCCGGACAGCAACCGCCAGCGGTCGAGAGCGTCCTTGCGCCAGCGGACTGCGAGGTACAGGGCTGAGGCCGGCAATACCAGGAAGCCTTCGAAGAACTTCACGTTGAAGACTAGGCCCATGAGCACAGCCCACGCGAACAGAAGCCGGAACCGGCGTCCCTCGACGGCTGAAATCAGCAGCCAGGCCGCGCCGGCAAGCATCGCGCAGAGCATCGCGTCCATCGTCGAGTCGCGGCTGGTGGCCACCGACTCAGGGAAGACGGCAAGCGCGAGGGCAGCCACGGCCGCCCCGACGGCGCCGAACGATCGGCGAGCGGCGCCCCAGGTCAGCCCCACCGCCACCGTGCCCGCGAGCGCCATGGGCCCGACAAGCCCCCAGGCATCGAAGTTCAGCAAACGCACGGCGAGGACCTGGACCCACAGCGCGAGCGGCGGCTTGTCCACGATCAGTGTCCCGGCAGGGTCGTATGCGGCAAACCAGAAGTTGTGCCAGTTGAGGCTCATCGACCGGACCGCCGAGGCGTAGAACAGGTTGCCGAGGCCGATGTCCGGGATCGCGTGAAAGCGCAGCCATGCTGCGACGGCGAGCGCCACGAAGAGCCCCGAAGCCTCAGCCGCTCGGATCCGCCACGCGTGCTGTGCTCGCTGAAGTACGCCCATGTCCCGCCCCCCGCGCATCGTAGGGGCGGAGTGGCCGCCGTGGCCCGCCGGCTACTCGCTTCGCAGGGCGAGGATCGGGTCGAGGCGCGCGGCGCGGAAGGCTGGGTACGAGCCGCTGACCAGCCCGACCAGCAACGCGACGCCGAACGCAAGCGCGATGCTCCAGGTCTGGACCGCCGTCTCCATGGCGGTGCCGGAGACGTCACGCCCATCAATGGCCAGCGCGACCCCGACTCCGATGCCAATGCCGACGAGTCCGCCGACCAGGCTCAGGGCGATCGCCTCGGTGACGAACTGTCGCATCACGTCCATCCCCCGCGCACCGACCGCGCGACGGATGCCGATCTCTCGCGTCCGCTCCGTCACCGAGACCAGCATGATGTTCATCGTCCCGATCCCGCCGACGATCAGCGAGATGCCTGCGATGCTTCCAAGCAGGATGGAGAGCGTGCGGCTCACTTCGGCGGCAGCACCCACGAGGTCGTTCTGACTCTGGACGGTGAAGTCAGGGGTGATCACCTGGTGTCGCTGCACGAGGAGGTCCGTGATCGCGTCCTCGACCGGCTCCTGCTTCGCGCCCGGTGCCGTGCGGACATTGATCTGGTTGACGGTGATGTCCCCTCGCGGATTGCGCAGGAACTGGAAGCGGGCCTGCAGTGACGTCACCGGGATGAACACGTAGTTGTCCTGCTCGCCAGTCCCGCCTCTCGCCTCCATCACGCCGATCACGCGAAAGTTGAACCCGGTCCGCCCAATGGCAACCCGTACCTGCTCTCCTACCGGGTCGCTGTCTGGGAATAGGGTCGACGCGGCTGCAGAACCAAGCACGATCGAGAGCGTGCGCCGGTCGAGGTCGTCGGGCAGCAGGAACTCTCCCTGTGCGACCTTCGCATCACGGACCTCCGGGTAGGCCGGGGTAGTACCGATCACGGTCACCCCCAGGTTCTGGCTCTGGGCGATGGCCTGGGCGTTGAAACTCAATTGGGGAGCGATGCCGACGATCCCGGGGATTCTCGCCTCTTCGATCGCTTCAGCATCTGCAACCGTCAGGGTCACCGCACCGCCCTGCGCCGTGCGCGCACCAGTCGAGCGGTCGGTCTGTGCCCCGGGTCTCACGAAGATCAAGTCCGACCCCAGCCCGCGGATCCGGTCCTGCACACCCTGCTGCGCACCCTGTCCCACAGCGATGAGGACGATGACTGATGCCACGCCAATCACCAGGCCAAGGGCGGTGAGACCGCTCCTGAGACGGTTCGCTGCGATCGCGCGCAAAGCAGTACGGATGGAGTCAAGGATGCTCATGGAGCGACCTCGGTCACTTCAGCGGCTACCGCCTCAGCGGCCGGCACGATGTGTAGCCGTCGCTCATCGGAGACGATCACCCCGTCTCGCATGCGGACGGTGCGGTCCGTGAACTCGGCGATGTTCTGCTCGTGGGTCACCACGACCACGGTAATCCGCTGCTCCCGGGCCAGGTCAGCGAAGATGCCCATCACTTCGGTGCTTGTCTTCGTGTCCAGCGCCCCCGTCGGCTCATCCGCGAGGATGACGTTCGGATGCACGACGAGAGACCGCGCGATTGCCACGCGCTGCTGCTGACCCCCGGACAGTTGGTTTGGGTGGTGGTGGGCACGGTCCGCTAGCCCGACACGGTCGAGGGCCTCCAGCGCAAGTTCCCGCCGGTTGGCGCGACGCTGGTACAGCAGCGGCAGTTCCACCTGTTCGACAGCGGTCATCCGTGGCACGAGGTTGTAGGACTGGAACACGAAGCCGAACAACCTGCCTCGAAGTCTGGACCGGGTGTTGTCGTCCAGCTTCGAGACATCCGCCCCGTCCAGGACGTAGGTGCCAGCAGTCGGGTCGTCCAGCAGCCCGATGATGTTCATCATCGTGCTCTTCCCCGAGCCGCTGGCCCCCATGATCGCGATGAACTCCCCGGCCTCGATGTCCAGAGTCACACCGTCCAGGGCACGGACCTCGCCAGCCTCTGTCCGGTAGACCTTCTCGATGCCCTCGAGACTGATCACCGGATGACTGCGTTCCCGCCGCCGGGGCCCGCCTGGAACGTTGGCCCCTGGGTCGTACCTCCCTTGGTTGCGCCGGAGGTGGCAGTCGCCGTCGCACGGATGGCACTGGTGATGACGGTCTCGCCTTCCTCGACCCCGCTGGTGATGACCGTGCGGGAACCATCGGTCCCTCCGGTGACCACGGGCCGGGACTGGCTCCCGCCATTCCCATCGGGCACCAGCACGACGGACTGCCGGCCCTCACGCCGGATGGCCCCCGACGGCACAAGGAGCACGTTCTCGCTCACCGACTGCACAAGGATGACCGAACCGCTCATGCCCTCCGAGGGCAACCGCTGAGCGCCTGCCCCGCCCGCACCCTGCGGCCTCTGTCCGCCGGATGGCCCGGCGCCGCCGGGGCCGCCGGTGCCACCTGCCGCGCCAGGAGGGCCGCCGGCGCCCTGGGGGCGCTGTCCGAGGCCGCCGCCCTTCGTCACAGCGGTCACGGCCGCCGTCGGAGAACTCCCTGGCGTGCCGGATGCGCTCGCCGTGGCGGTCGCGCCCGCAGGCCCGCCTGCCGCGCCCGGCCCGGATCCGGCGCCTGCGATACCAGGTAACTGGACGGGGCCAGTCCGCCCACCAGTCGAGGACAGTGCCGCGGCGAGTTGCTGTAGTTCTGCCTGCAACTCCACGAGCTCGGGGCCGCGCAGGATCGAGGCCTGTGCCGCGAACGTCACCACACCTTGCGTCACCGTTGGCACCGGGCTCACACCGACCACACGCACGACAAAGGTCTGACCCGCCAGGGCATCAAACGTCGCCACACCGAGTTGTCCGGCGCGGACTTGCGGCAGGTCTGACTCGGAGAGCGTCAGTTGCACACGGATAGTCCCGGTATCGGTCAGCGTGACCGCCGCGGTGGACGTCGTCACCTGCTGGCCCACGATCAGTGGCACTGCGCCCACCGTACCCGCGAACGGCGCGCGCAGCACGGTGTCCGTGACCTTCTGCTGCGCCGTCTGCACGGCGATCTCCTGCGTGCGCACCGCGAGTTGCTGGGACTGGAGGTCGAGCGGGTCCGCCCCGCGTTCGAGTGCTGCCGCCTTGGCGACCGCGGACTGGTAGGCCTCGCGCGCATTCTTCAACGACAGTTCGGCGGAGTAGACATCGAGGTTGTCGGCGCCGGCATCCAACGCCGTGCGCTTCAGTTTGGCCTGCTCAAGCGCAGACTTCGATGTCGTCACGTTCTGGATCGCGTTGACGTAGGAGGCGTTCGCCGAAAGGATCCCGTTGGTCGCGTTCGCATGGCTCGCGGGCAGCGAATAGGGCGGCCCGAGGATGGATTGCAGCTGCACGATCACGTCGGGCACCAGCGGGAACGATCCGGAATGACACGGCGCGGCCGGCAGGATCCCGCCCAGGAGTGCGCAATACGTGTTCTGGGCCGCGCGCAGCGACCCCCAGGTCGTGTCGACGGCTCGTTGGGCTGAGTCCAGCGCGGCCTGGGCGGATCCCACCGCCGCATCGGCTGCCGCAAGGTCAACCGCGGTGGGTGGTCGCTTCAGGCGCTCCAAAGCGATCTGCGCATTCTGCACGCTCGCTTCAGCAGCGACCACGCTCTGGCGAGAGGCCTGGAGGTCCTCCGGCTTGGGGGGAGCCTGCAATTGAGCCAACTTCAGTCGAGCGAGGTCGAGGTTCGTCTGTGCGGTCTGCAGCGCCTGGCGCACCTCGGTGTCGTCCACGCGCGCGAGGGCGTCCCCTGCGTTCACGGCCTGGCCAATCACGACGTTGACCTCGGTGATCTTCCCGGCGACCGGGAATGTCAGGCTCACGGATGCCGTCGACGAGGCCGTGCCAGGGAGCGTGACGGTCGTGGCCAGCGTGCCGCGGGTGACCTGCGCGGTCTCGACGGTTGGCGCCGCGGTGGTTTCGTCCCGTGTCGCATACCACCCGGCGGCGCCAGCGACGGCCACCGTCACTACCCCGAGCGCCACCATCCGCAGCGTGCTGCGGCTCGCACCGCCCACGATCCGCGTCACTTCGCCGATCCGTGCCATGGGAACCGCCCTCTGACCCCGCCCCTGAGAGGAGTCGTCCGCGCAGCGCCCCGCGCTGCGCACAGAATGTATGACCGGCTGGTTTAGGTTGTGTTTGGCCCGCTGCTACCGCGCGGCCAAACCCGTACCATGGCCCCGCGGACAGGGGATGGGATGCAGCGCACGCTGGAGCCCTGGGAGCGATTTGGCACCGGCCTGCTCCAGGTCGAGGCGCTCATGCGCCGCCTCGGCGGTGTCGTCCCGCGCGACTTCGCCGGCCTCGTCATCGAGGACGCCGAGGTCGACCGCCTCCTATCCACCCTTCCGGGCCTGGACATCCCCGCGGATGACGCCGACTCGCTGGACGCAGCCGCCCGAGTGGCGCCCCGCCTCGCCGAACTGCGTTCCGAATTCGCCGCGTCCCTCGCAGGGCCACGGACGCCCTTCGTCGCCATGGTCGAGCGCGCCCACCTCGACCTCGAAGAGGCGGAGGTGCTGGCCCTCCTTGCGGCCATCGAGGGCGAGCCGGCGCGGCAACGTCTCCTCGCTTATGTCCAGGACCACGTCGGTGCCACCCGGCCATGGCTGGGCACGATCGACGCCCTGTTCCCACCACCACACGCCGGGGTCCGCGCGCTGGCACCCGGCGCGCGCCTCATCGCAGCCGGCCTTGTCACAGTGGACGCCGAGGGCGCGTGGGCGAGCCGCCCCGTGGCCTTGCATGACCGCGTCTCCTGGGCGCTGCGCGGCGCCGAGACGCGTGACCCGGCGCTTCCTCCGCGAGCACGCTTCGAGTGCCCTGCCGAAGCGACCGGTACCGGCGCCATGTTCTCCATCGTCTCGGGTGGCGACCGCGCTTCTCGGCTGCGCGTGGCCTACCGCTCCACGGCCGCCCGTAGCTTCCTCGTCACGACGCCTCCGGAAACTCGGGACGCCTGGCAAGCGATCGTCCGTGAGGCGACGGTCGAGGGCCTTGGCGTGATCCTGGACATCGAGGGCGCGCTGCCGTCCGACGCGGCCTCATGGATCGAGCGGACGCCGCATCTGCCGTGGGCCGTGGTGTCGCAGCACGAGATCGCTCTCGAAGCCATGCCGCAGCGCCAGTGGGTCGAGCACCACGTCGACAGTGCGCGCGCAGACGCCGAGGACTGGCGCACCATGCTCGACCGGGAGCCGTCGACGGGACATCGGCTCGACCGGGAACAACTCCGTCTGGTCTCCCGCGCGGTGCAGGGACTGGACGGCGACCTGGACGCCGCCATCCGCCGTCTCGCCAGCGGGCATCTCGACTCGCTGGCTGTCCGCATCAAGCCGGCGCGCAACTGGGACGACCTCGTCTTGCCGGCCCACCAGGCGCAGCAGTTGACCGAACTGGTCGCGCGCTTCAAGCACCGAGGCCGCGTGTACGACGAGTGGGGCTACCGGCCGCTCCCTTCCGCCGGCATTGTCGCCCTCTTCTCCGGCCAGTCAGGCACCGGCAAAACCCTTGCCGCCGAGGTCATCGCCCACGCGCTCGGCCTCGACCTGTACAAGGTGGACCTGTCCACGGTCGTCTCGAAGTACATCGGCGAGACGGAGAAGAACCTCGAAAGCATCTTCACCGCCGCCGCCGCCGCGAACCTCGTCCTCTTCTTCGACGAAGCGGATGCGATCTTCGGCAAGCGTTCGGAGGTCTCCGACGCGCACGACCGCTATGCAAACATCGAGGTCGCCTACCTGCTGCAGCGGCTCGAGCGGTACGACGGCCTCGTCGTCCTCGCGACGAACCTCCAGGGCAACATCGACCAGGCGTTCCTGCGCCGCATTCACGTCGCCGTGGACTTTCCAGTGCCAGATGAGGCCGAGCGAAGGCGGATCTGGGCGCACGCCTTTCCAGCCGAGGCGCCCACTGAGCCGCTCGACTTCGACTTCCTTGCACGCCAGTTCAAGGTCACGGGCGGCGTGATCCGCAATGCCGCCCTGGCGGCGGGGTTCTTCGCCGCCGAGGAACAGATGCCCATCACCATGGAACTCGTCCTGCGCGGCGTCGCGCGAGAGTTCGAGAAGATGGGGCGCCTGCGCTCAGAGTTCGCCGCCTACCTGGGGCCGGTCGCCGGCGCATCGAACGGAGCCGGCGATGCTGCATCTGCTCGATGACGCCATCGAGGCCTATCTGCGCGGGGAGGTGCCCCTCCGCAATGGCGATGTCGACATCGTCTTCCAGCGGCCGGACAAGGAATGGGGCGCCGCCGTCACCCGCCCCACCGTGAACATGTTCCTCTGGGACGTGCGGCGAAACTCCGGGGCACAGGAGGCCGGCATCGAGACGGTCGAGGAGAACGGAAAGATGGTCCGCCGCCAGCCTCAGCCCCGTGTGGACTGCCGGTACATGGTGACCGCATGGGCCGGCGACGTGCGGGACGAGCACCAGTTGCTCGGCGCGGTGCTGGGCGCCTTTCTGCGCTACTCCGAAATGCCCGTCTCCTACCTCAGCGGCGGGCTGGCCACGGTGCGCCCGTATCCGTCGATCCAGGTGCCGCGATTCGACGGCTCGGACACTGCCGACTTCTGGACTGCGGTGGGAGGCGAGCTCCGGCCGGCGATCGACGTCATCATCTCGGCGACGTTCGACGCCGCGGTGCTGGCAGAGGTCGGCCCGCCCGTCACACGCTTCGAACTCACGGCAGAGCGGACGAACTCACCGCAGGCACGGGAAACGTTCGTGCGGGAAGGCGTGCGGACCGCCGCGGAGTAGGCACGGCTACATGTGCGGCTGGACGGCCCCCGCGGGCGGATGACGCACGGGATCATGCGCTCCCCGCACCTCAGCCGGCATGTCCCACGAGGCGCGACGGCCGAGGCGTTCGGCTTCCCATTCGAGTTCACGGTCGCGGTTCACCGGAAGGCCCAGGCCGTCGTCCTCGGCCTTCACGCGCCCGGCCCGCTGCTGGATCGAATGGACGATCTCGTGCGCGATGAGCCGGCGGCCCGAGCCGCTGTGCGGTTGATAGTGGCCGGGTGCCATCACGATGTCCGCACCCCTGGTGTAGGCAAGCGCGTCCAGATCGGTTGCGGAGTCGTCCTCAACCACTCGGATGCTACTGAGGTCGGTGCGGAAGGACCGCTCGAGGCGGGAGCGCATCTGGATCGGCAGCGACCAGCCACCACGCCGTCTCGGTACCTCGACATCCGGGACGGTGTAGCGGTCGACCACGAGCTCTGGCTGCGGACTCGGATGTGCCGGGTGCAGTTGGGCCGGTGCGACCGCGCGTGCGAGTGCGCGGTTCCCAGCCGGACGCACGTTGGCGAGTGCTGCCTCCGCACCAGTCATCCGGACATCGCGCCGCAGCAGTGGGGACTCATCCGCTTCCTGCGGCCGCCGAGGGCGGCCCGGCAAGTGCGGCGCGCGCTGGCGCTGTGCCACGGAGGCTACGGCAGGCTGCCGAGGCGGGGATCCGCGGCGATCGCCCCTCGCGCATCGGTCTGGCCGACCGCCACCGCCTCGATCGCATGTCCAAACTCGTCCATCTGGAAGACCGCGAAGACGAGGTGCTGGTAGAGCAGCGTGGTCCACGTCTCCCGGGCGCGCGGGAACATCCCAATCGCTCGGAAGTAGAGCAGGCCGTCCGCCTCACGGATGCAGAACTGTCCCACGCTCGAGACGTTGTTCACGGCGAGCAGCAGGCGCGTGAAGTCACCTCGACGGCTTGCGTCGGGCGCGTCCACGGGAAGGCGGCAGAAGAACTGCACCAGGTCCGCGTCCGGCAGATTCTCGCCCAGCCCCTCGAAGACGGTGATTAGCACCCAGCGGTCACGGCCCGCGCGGTCGGCGTTCACGCGCACGAGGAGTTGCGAGGGCTGGCCCTCGGCCTCGAGCGGCTGGATCTCGTACGACAGGCGCGGCAGTTCCGCCGCGGCGTGATCGATGATCGGGTGTGCCATGGGCCTCCGAGGCAGCGCGAGGCGGCGGGGCCGCTACGAGATCTTCTTGAGGATATCTGAGGCGGTGATGCCGCCCGCAAGCCCGGCGTCCACCTTCTTCGCCTTGAAGCCCAGGTCCTTCAGGATTTGGCGGTACTCCGGGACAGCGTCCTTGATGCCTGACTCGAAGAGGGTGACGGCGAGTTCCATCTTCGCCTGCTTCTCCGAGACGCCGCCCTTGATGTTCTTGTTTTCCTTGCGCCCTCGGAACCACTTGTACAGCGCATACGCCCCACCGGCGATGGCCGCGCCGGCGAGCAGCCCAAGGCCGATCGGGTTGGAAAGCCCGAGGGCGAGAAGGATCGCGCCGCCCGCGACGGTGATCGCACCCTTCGTAGCGGTCGCCGTGCTGTCCCAGAATGCCTGGCGCTGCGTCTCCGCGGTCGCTGCCGCGGCGCTCCGCGCTCGGGCGTCGCCGAAGGATTCGTCCTGCGCGCGCGCCTCCAGTTGTCGCTGGCGCGAGTCGGCGAGGACCGCCCCACCGACGCCCCGGATCACGTCGATTGATCCGGTCGCCACCGAGAGCCCTGCAGCGGCCGTGCCCGCTCCGGTCATCACGGCGTTCGCGCCCGAACTCATGCTCGTCAGGTTGCCGGTCTGCGACGTCAGGCGCGCTGCCTCGATCGAGGACGCGGCACTTGCGGTGCTTGCCGCCGCCCCCGTCAGTGCGGAAGTCGCGCGCGCGGCGTCCACCGCCTGCGCCCCGCCGCCCGAGAGGTGCGCTGCGCGCGACGCGCCCGCCGCCTCGACCAGCCCCGCACCGGCGCCGAGCAGCCCGCCCGGCGCACCCGCGATGTTGGAGACCTGGCCAGTGTCGAAGGTGCTCGCGCCCACCATGCCTGAGAACGTGGACGCCCCACCCGTCGCGGAGCTCACCGCGCCACCGGCTGTCATCCCGAGGCCCGCCGTGTCCGCATATGAGTCCGGCACGGTGCGGGACACACGGCTTGGTGCCGGTGCGTCCCACCAGTTCTCGCCGTCCGCACTCGACTCTTCCACGGCCATCGGCGTGATCGCAGCCGGCGCAGACGCCGGCGTAGAGGCGCTGGGTGGAGTCGCTGCAGCCGGCGTGGCCGCCGGAGTGCTCGACCCCGGAGTGCTGGCCGCGATCACGGTCTCTGGAGTGGGCACGGGAGCCGGAAGCCCAAGCGCTGATGCGATCCCGGTCGGGGTGGACGGCGCGCTCGTGATGGGCGCACCGGACGCGGGGGATTCGTCCCCCTCGGTCTCTTCTGACTCGCCACCCTCAGCGATGGTCGCAAGCGCCTCGTCTGCGCCGACCGTGGAGGCAAGTTCGTTCGCGGCGGCCGCGGCAGCGGCCATGTCGCTTCCCATCACCTCCTCGGCCTCGTCGGCACCCTCGGGGGCCCCAGTGTCAGCATCGGTCGCAGGGACCGCCTCGGCCACCGCGGCGGCGCCACCAGGAGCCTCGGTGATGGCAGCGGCGTCAGCCGCCGGAGCGGCAGAAGGCGGCGCCATGGCGGCCGACGGCGCGCCGGGCACAGCGGCCCCGCTCGGCGGGGCGACGGCCGTCGCTCCACCCCCCTCGAACATCCCACGCCTGCTGCTCACCAACTGCATTTGCTCCAGCGCGTCCACGGACCCGCGCCGCCCGCGGCCGTTGCGCTGGACGGGTGCGGCGATCCGTTGCGCCGATTCTTCGGCAGACGCCACGCCGCTCGGCGCCGCAGCAGGGACGAGGTTGCTCGGGGCGTCGGTGTGTGCGGCCTGGCGACCGAGCGCGTCGGCCTCCGCCTCCAGCGCGGCCTGGGCGTTGACGGGTGCTCCCGGGCCCTCAGGCGAGGCAACACGGCCGGAGCGCTGCTGCACGACGTGCGCAAGCTCGTGGCCCAGCGCCTCCTGGCCACTGCTCGTGGCCGGATTGAACTCGCCCGGGCTGAAGTGGATGTCGTGCCCCTGGGTATAGGCAAGCGCATCGATGCTCGCCGGCGCACTACTGGTATGTACCCGGACGTCCGAGAAGTCCTGGCCGAAGGCGCCTTCCATCTTCGTGCGCACCTCGTCCGGGATGGACTCCCCACCGCCCGGCGCGGGAAGCTCCACATCGGGCACGTTGAAGAGCTCGGACTCCTCGGCCGGCGCGCTCACGAGCCGCTGCACGGCGCGGTTGCCAGCGCCCTGCACCGAACGCAGCGCGTCCGGCGTGCGACGACCCTCGAGGGCGAGACGCTGCAGCGCCTCACCGTCAGCGGCTGGAGAGCGGACGGGCGGAGCGGAGACGAGAGGACGAGGACGGGCTGCCTGCGACGCGCGGGTGCGGCTCTTGTTCACGCTCGCCTCGTCAAACAACGTCGGGGAGTGACGCCGCGCGGATAGTACGTGATCACTCATCCGATGGCGAACGGACCAGACCCTCTCCCGACCGACATCCGAGGAGTCACCGACGGTCACACCACTCTCCACGCAGCAGCAGCGAACAACAGCAGCGCTGAGATCGGGACGCGACGTATGCATTATGCGTCGGTCACGCCCGGGCCCACTGTGGATGAAGGTGTGGACAACGAGTGCAGCAGATGTCGAGTGATACCCACAACTCGCATTACGTCACGGCGCACAGGACGACACACCCGATCGTCAGCAATGGCAAGGGAATTTTGTGCTGCGCATGACGCTTCGCACCGTGCGCGAAGAACGCGCGATGTGCTATTCATTCTCGCGGTGTGACCACGTCCGGCGGGGGCCAGCGGTCTGCATCGATCATCGCCACGCGTCCCTGGCAGGGGCTCACCGGCGGTGGTCGATCGTGATCATCTCCTCATCCTGATCGGCTCCACCGCCCTGCGCTGCGTTCACGCGACCGTGAGGGCGAACTGCATCTGACCATCAGGAGAAGAGGCCCATGCCTACGTACCTCGCCCCGGGCGTGTATGTC
>CAZVNJ010000021.1:0-36655 GCA_964628985.1 uncultured Dehalococcoides sp. | reverse complement strand
CCGGACAGGTTCGCGCCGGACAGGTTCGCGCCGGACAGGTTCGCGCCGGACAGGTACGCGCCGGACAGGTCCGCGCCGGACAGGTTCGCGCGGGACAGGTCCGCGCCGGACAGGTCCGCGCCGGACAGGTTCGCGCGGGACAGGTCCGCGCCGGACAGGTTCGCGCGGGACAGGTTCGCGCCGGACAGGTCCGCGCCGGACAGGTCCGCGCCGGACAGGTCCGCGCCGGACAGGTTCGCGCGGGCACCTCCCGATCCACTCAACCAATCGGCGTGCGCCGTGAGGATTTCGGCGAGTTCTGCGGGCGTGTAGGTTTTCACGTTCAATACCCTCCCAAGAGCCGGTCCAGCCCGGCGACGATCCACCACGTTTCCAGCACCACGAGGAACAGGACGAGCGCGGCGAGCGCGTACCACGCGAGGCGGCGGGTCACGGGGCCACCACGACGCGGCCGAGACGGTCCACGCGCAGCGGAACCGCCAGACCGAACGAGTCCACCGCGCCCGCCAGCGTGAAGGCCCGGACCTCGATTCCAGTGTCATTTACGGGCCTCCGTGCCGAGTCGTAATTGAGAAGGTCCAGCATTTCGGCCACCTTGCGCCGCTCCTCCCGCAGCGAGTCGCGAGCGGCAACGATCTGCTTTTCCAAGGCGGCGATTTGGTCCTGCTGTGAGGCAAGGGTGTATTCAACCACTCTGCCGGTATTCATCTCCCTGCACGACGCGCACGCCAGCAGCAGGACAAACGCGAGGCGCTTCATCGCATCCCCCTGCGGATACCCTCGGTGACGGCCGCGCGAAGCTCGGCCATGAGCGCGTCAACCGCCCGCGCCAGCTTCGCCCGCTTGCTCCGGTAGCGCCGCATGTAGGCGCGCTGCTCCCCCCGCGTGCGGGACCAGCCACGGGGGCGTTCGCGGTCGCGGGTCACTTCGCACCCCCTTCCGCCTTCTCGATGGCGGCGCGGGCGACGTGGTAGGCGCATGGCCCCGTGTTCCACTTGTCGGGCGTTGCGCCGTCCGTGCAGACAACGCACCCGGGCGAAATGAACAGGTTGCGGCCCGCCCCGGCTTCCTCGGATTCCAGATTGTCCACGGCCTTGACCAGCCCTTTGAGCGCCGCGAGCAGGACCGGCGTGGCGGCGATCATCCGGGCGTGGGCCTCGCGCTGCGGCCCGTAAACGTCGCACACGCACTGAATGATCCCGCGCTCGTCCGGGTCGGCCCAAACCATCTTCGCCCCGTCCCTCTCCATGCTGGCGACCTTCCACGGCCCCGGCGTGTGCTTCGCGCTCATCGGGACACCTCCCCCGCGAGGGCGCGGACATAAAACACCCGGCCAAGCTGCGCGACCGTGCTGCCCACCTCGGACGCCTTCTTCTCGGCCTGCGTTCGGTTCGCGTAGGTGAGCGCGTGTCCGTCCCGCGCTACTACCTCGATGCCGTTGTTTAGCTTCTTGGTTTCCATCGTCGTTGGCCCTCTCGTTTCTGCGCCGGGGTCCGCGTGGCCCTGAGAGGGCCAACCCCCAAGGGCGTCCGCTCGCCCCGGCGCGTGGGTGGTTACTCGGTCCAGCCGCCAGCCGCCAGCGCGGCCGGGTCGCCGTAGGTCGCCAGCGTCTCGAATCGGTCGGGCTTGGTGTGGGGGTGCGTGCTGGCGTGCTTCTCGACCACGACCGCCACCGCCTCGTCAACCGGGAGCACTGCGGCAAGCCGCTCGGCGTCGTTGATGGCCTCGGCCTCGGTGGCGTAGTGGTTCACGTTCACCGCGTCACCGTCCGCGTTGATCTCGCGCACTTCGTACTCGGTCAGTCGCATCGTCTTGGCCCTCGTCTTGGCGCGCCCGTGGGCGCGTGGGTGGTCAGCGTCCGTTGCGCGGCTCGATCCGCAGGTCACGCGCGCAGGTGCCGGTCAGCAGGCTGTCGGCGTCCCACGACCAGACTCCGACGGTGGAACGCGGCTCGGGGCCGCCGTACGTGGGGAGCGAGGTCCAGTCCACGTCGTTGGCGCGCGGGTCGTGGGTCAGAAACTCGAACAGGTCCTTCAGGTTCGTCGCGTTCATCGTCATTGGCCCTCGTCTCGTCGCGGCCCTATTGCCGCTGACACAAGGAGTATCGGCGAGTTTGGAAACAAAGTCAACAAGAAAAACAAACCGCCCGCTAACCCGTTGCCCCGCAACGCGAAACGGGGCACCGCCTCCACGCGCCCCCATGCTCCACGCGCTTCGGCGAGTGCCCCGCCCGATGCTCCGCTCCTTAGACGTTGCCCTGATGCGCCCTCGGGTCCTTGCCAGCGATTCCGGCCAGCACGTCGCGCACGATTCCGGCCAGCGTGTTCGCCAGTGTCGCCGCGTCAATCTGTGAGTCCACGTTGAGATTCACCCACTCCAGCAGGGCGGATTCCCGCGAGGCGGCGTCGGGGAACTTCTCGGCCACGCGCACAGCCTCGGCTTCGAGGTTGTCGCGCGCGATCCCGAGCCCTGCGGCGGCCCGTGCGATGGTGTCGCTGATCTGCCAGGGCATCGCTTACCTCCCGAGCGTGGTGCCGACGTTCAGCCCCACGCGGAAAAAGTCGCGGTCGCCGTCCACGGCCTGCCAGCCGAAGCCGTGAGCGAACATGACGAACCCGGAAACGTGCGCCCCGAGCTGGTGCGTCACGGCGAGCTGCGTGTTGAGCCCGGACCACTCGCGCAGCGAAAGCTCGCCCATCCACGAAGGACCGGCCGAGACGAAAAGCCCGGTCGGGCCGGAAACGCCACCGGACGGGTAGAGCCGAAGCTGGCCCTGCAGGCGCGCGACGTTGACGTGCCCGCGTCCGGATTCGAACGGGACACCGTGCGCGAAGTTGGCGGCGAGCGCGAGCCGCTGGTGGATCGAGAACGTGACGGCCGGGGCGACGTCCACTCCCTGCCACGTGGTAGCCCCGCTGCCGTAGTCCTTGAAGCCGAGCCACGCGGCCGAACCGGAGACGGACCAGCGCGCGGGATCGGTCAGGCCGAAGTCTCCGGCGCGGGCAGGGGAGAAGCCGAGCGCGACCAGTACGGCCGCGAGTGCGAGACGCCGAATCATGGTGCCTCCTTCTTGGAATCGGTCTTGAGTTGCTTCGGGAAGAAGTGCCCGAGCGTCGAGGCCGTGCCGACGATGGTCAGCCCGAACGGGACGGAGAACGCCAGCCATTGCTCGATGGTGTCCCACGCGAAGCCGGATGGCCAGCCGTGGCGCAGGCCATAGACGGCCATGCCCATCGCCAGCATACCGGCCACCGCGAGGCGCGAGTCCCACTTCTCGTGCTTCTTGATCCACTGCCCGGCCGCCGCGATGGCCACCACGAAGCCGAGCATGAGGAACCCGCCCACCTGCCGGGCGAGGTCCAGTACCGCTTGCTGATCCATCAGTGTCCTCCTATCTGCCGAATAGCCGCGAGAAGAACCCGCGCCGTTCGGGTTGTGCGTACCACTCCGGGGCCGGTTCCGGCCCGTAGACCTTCGCCGTCGCCTCCATTCGTCGCTTTCGTTCCATCACGGCGAGCCGCCGCGCGAGCGCCGCGATCTCCAGCTCCTGTTCCTCGACCACAGCCGAGAGCGAATCGAGGCGACGGGATCTCTGGACGCTTGACGTGACCGCATAAGCCTGGACCTGACCGGCCCGGCTGTCGGCCTGTCTGGCCTTGCGTCCGGCGTCCCACCCCTGCCAGAGCGTGACGACGAGGCCGGAGACCATCCCCACGCTCTTGAGGCTGTCGCCCGAGAGAATGCCCACCCTCCGGCGACGTTTGCGCGGTGCCACACTATGGGTCCGCTGGCGGCGGGACCTGCCGCAGCGGCTCCTTATCTACCCGAGACATTCGTCGGAGCAGGTCGTTGGTCTCGTACCGGGCCCCCTCGTGGTAAGGGGTCCGAATGTGCCGTTCCATCCTGAGCGCGAGCTTTTCCACGGTCTCGACCATTGTGTTCACCTGATAGGCGCTCACCGCCGACGACGCGGCGGCACCCATCACGGCCAGTGCGATCACCCAGACGAGCGCCAGGAGTTGCGGGGACAGGACGACCCGCCCCTGCATGGTCTCGAGTGCGACGATACGATTCCTCAACTCGGCCACCTCCCTTTCGGTCAAGGCCGGTCCCCTTCGAGTTGATGCGCCCTTCGCGTGCGCTGCTGGCTGTCGTGCTCGCCACCCGAGCGCCAACCCGGGCGCGTGGCCGTCAGGGTGCTACTGCGAAAACGTGACTGCCGATCTCGACCGTCTTGCGCGTCCGGCCCGAGGAAATCTCCGAGACGTGGTACCACTGCGGGCGCTGCCCGGCCTGCGCGGCCTTGCCCCAGAGGTTCGCCGTACAGTAGTGGGTGGCCCCGCCCGTGGGGTCCGGGTAGCCGGTCTCGACGAGGTCGCACACGGTGTCGGCTCGCTCCCACGAGACCGGGTCGGTGCGCCACAGGTCGAGCAGCTTCTCGCGGTTCGGGTCGTTCCGGTTGAAGCACGAGAACTGCCACGGCTGGAGCGCGATCTCGCGGAGCGACAGGTTGACCCACCGCGAGCGGCCCCTGCGGTTCTTCACGGTCCAGTAGACGGCGGCCATCGCCACAGACTCGAGCCTGCCGCCCGCGTCCTGCTCGCCCCGGGCCTCGCCGCACAGGAGCAGGGCCATGACGACGCGCTCCGGCTGCTGCTCGATGGTCAAGCCGGGCAGTGGGCGGCGGTCTATCACGACGGGAACCTCGTCACGCTGAACCGGTACTCGGTCTGCGACCACGAGAAATCCGTCGCGCCCGACAGCTTCCACTTCGGGATCGCGCGGTAGACCACGCGCTCGCGCACATTCGGCTGCGCGGGACCCTGGGCCACCGATGGGAACTTGAGCTGCCCGTTGGTCGCGGTCCCGTAGATGGACCCGGTGATGGTGAACTGGTCGGTGCCGTCGAGTCGTTCGCACACCAGCGTCAGGTCGGTGGCCCCGGTAAAGTCAATCGGGGTCCCGTCCTCGTCGCGGAACAGGATCACGAGATTCGAGTCCACGTCGTCCCAGACGAAATCCGCAGCATCAAGCACCTTCATGGGTTCCCCCTACAGGGTCCGGTCACCGGCAAGGCCAGTCGCGTGAACGTCTCCGGCCGCGCCGCCGAGTCGAACCTCGAAACTATCGAACGCTCGCATCCTGATCTCGTATACGGTCAGCGCGGCCGACGATCCGGGCTGCAGTAGCACGTCAACCTCGACCCGCACGGTGGTCGCGTCCATGATGTCGCCGGTCCACGCGGCACCGTTCGGAGCCTTCTTTCTCGGGAGCCCGTCCACGATCTGCCCGGGCGTGAAAAGGTCCCAGACGCGTGCGGATTCGATCCCGACGTAGGTCAGGACAACCTCGTGCGTCCCGGATTGGATCGCACCCGATCCGGTGATCGAAACTTCGGCTGCGAGCCCGACCACGACCTGATCGGCCAACACCGAGCCGAGTCCGGATGGCTGGAAGCTCAGGTTCGAGGTCGCGAGCAGCGCGACAGTCGGCGACCCGGTGTTGTTCGTGAACGACACCGAAATGCCCGTCGCGAGATTCTGGTCCCCGGTGTTTCCGGCAGGGCGCAGGGTTGCGAGTAGCGTTCTCACGGTTCAAGGTTTTCGACCCAGTCGAACTCGTCGAGCTTCTTGACCGTGCCGTCGGCCCACCGGGGCAGGTGCGCGTTCGCCGCGTTCACCCCGTGGACGAGCCACTTGATCTGCCAGAAGCCGGGGCGCTGCGGCCACGGGGTCGCGTAGGGTCCGCCGAGTAGTCCGATGGGGACCGCGAACACCTTGGTCTGGACGCTGAACGTGTGGTGGTAGTAGACGCCCGCGTCGGCGAGGTAGTACTTCCGGGCCTCGGAGCCAGCGAGGTACTCCTGCGCGATCCCCGGGTGCGCCTCCTGCTGCCAGCGCCACGTCGGCACGGACGGCTCCCACCGGGCGAGGATGGACCGGACCGCGCTGCGCTGGACCCCTCCCCACACGACCGGCAGGCGGGCGCGCTCGAGGCCCCACCCGGCGGGGGCCGAGTTGTTGGTCAGGTTGGACGCGCTCGATGCCCACTTCATCCCGACCGGGCTCCCGGTCCCGCTCGGGTTCACGAGCACGGCGCGCGTCTTCCCGCCCGCCCAGATCGCCGCCACCAGCGAGTCCTGGCCGCCGCTCAAGACCCCGGCCGAGACGATCCCGGCGCTGGCCACGGACCACTCCTGCGGGGTCCAGTCGAACGCGGCGAAGGCCGCGACGTGGTCCACCCGGCCCGGGGCGAGGGCTTCGAGCGTGCTCCACCCGTTGAGAGTGCTGCAGTAGACCGAGCCGGAGTCGGTGGCGCAGGACGGGGTCGGCGTGGTGGGCGTCGAGGGCCACAGGGTGCGGCGGCGCGAGATGCCGATGGGGTCAATGCACCGCCCCGCTGCGCTCGCGCGGGTGGCCGAGCCGGTGAACGTGCCAGACACCGGCTGGAGCCCGAAGCGCGCACCGGGGATCGCCTTCAGGGCGTTGAGGATCGCCACGGCCCGCGACGACGTGGTGCTCTCCGGGTCCACCAGCGCGGTCAGCCGGATGTTGAGCCCCTTGAGCGAGTCGATCCCGGCGAGCACGTTGGACTGGTCCGACGAGTCCCCCACCACGTAGGTCCCACCGCCGTAGTAGGCGTTCCGCGTGGTGTGATCCACGGCGGTCAGCGTGGCGTTGGTCAGGACCACGGACTGCTTCTTCGTGGTGCGCGTGCGGTTGGTGAACACGCGGCCCCCGGCGTTGGTGATCGCCGTCAGGGAGTCCAGCATGGCGAGGGCGACCTTGATCACCGCGATGTCCTGAATCCCGCCAGCCCCGGCGTAGCAGAAGATCTGCGAGGCCGGGTCGTTCGCGTAGCGCGAGCGCATCCAGACCACGGCCGAGTCCGGGTTGTCCGCTCGCGAGTAGAGGCTGTCGGCGTTCTTGACCGCGTTGCGCGTGTTGCTCGCCGAGGTCATGCCGTAGCCGACGAGGACGCGGTAGAGCCCGGCCGCGCGCGGGGTCGTGGCCACCGCAGGCTTCACAGTGGCGTAGAGGTTCTTCCACGTCCACGGGGTCCCGGTCGCGTACAGCGAGCCGTTGACCGCCTGGCCCGAGGGATAGAAGTCGTTCGTGCCCGTGGTGTCGGTCGCCGTGTTACTGGTCCCGGCCCCGGCCACGGGCACCAGAATCCACAGGTGCGGGACCGAGGGCCACGTCGCGCCGCGCAGGTAGGTGCGCGGGTCGTAGGTGGCCGAGGCGTAGACTCCGAGCCCGGTGTCGTAGCCGAGGTGGATCACGGCGTGGTGCGTCTCCGTGCCCCACGAGGTCGAGACCTGTCCGGCCCGAGCCCCGGCCGTGGTCACGGCCGTCATGGGGACGCGGGTGTAGGCCACGCCGCGCTCGTTGAGGGGTCCCAGGACCTGCTGCGCCTGCAGCTCGTAGCCCTGCTCGTAGCCGCCGCCCGTGTTCCGGCGCTCGTCGATCACGAGCACCGAGGCGTCGGCCGGTCCCGCGATGAGAACGGATGCGGCCCACGCGGTCATCAGGAGCGCGGCGAGGATGATCGCGGCGTCGAGGGTCGCGGCGAGGTACTTCCCGAGGTCGCGGCGCATCAGCGGTACCCGTAGAGGTCGGCCTTGTAACTGGTCTGGACGGCCGTGGCGTATGCCGTCCCGAGGTTGTTATAGACCCGGAGCGCCCGGACCCTGACCGAGATCCAGTCGGCCGCGAAGTCCCGGTTGCACTTGGAGGTCGTGATCGGGAGCCACATGCCTCGCGGGCTCGCGTGGTGGACGATCACCAGCGCCCGCTCGTTCGGGAGCAGGTCGTCCGCGTCGGTCAGCCCGAAGTTCATATTCCGGAGCGTGCCGAGCGAGTCCGCCACCCCGTAGGTCGTCGAACCGCCCTCGGAGCCCGAACACGTGGGCATCCAGACGAACGTGGTGAGCGAGTCGGCGGACTGGACCGAGTGGGCGCGAACCTGAACGGCGAACACCACGGCACCGGCCGAGTCGTAAACCGTGGGATAGAACGCGAGGAACCACTTGGTGGCCCCGTTCGCCTGATAGACGGCCGACGAGTCCGGCAGCTCCCCGGGCGAGCGCCGGTTCTGCAGGACGGTCGGGTAGCGGTAGATCAGGTTCTGCGGCGCGTTGGCCATGTTGACCCCGGCCGACGTGCCGGTCACCGTCCACCACTGCGTCCCGTCGTGGACAGACATGGACTGGCCCGTGTTCTGGCCCGCCACGACCGGAGCCTCGTTCCCCTTCTCGGCCGCGAAGGCCGATCCCACCAGTACCAGCGCGGCCAGCGCCGCGCCACCGATCTTGAGCTTCATCTCCCCACCCCTCCCCAATGCCCCGGGCCGATACTAGGCCGCAGGAACCTCGAACGCTACCACCGCCTGATGCGAGGTCGGGAGCGAATGCCGCTCCACCCGCACCGCCACGAACTTCTTACCGGCCCACGACCCGTCGGTCCCGGGCACGGTGTACGGCTTCACCTCGTCCAGCGAGGCGTCGAAGTCGAACACCATCCCGCGCTGCAGGTCCGGCATGCGCTCGGTCTCGAACTGGATCTCGACCGGCACCTCGCCCCAGAGATCGGCCAGCCGGTTCCGGACCTCGCGCGCAGTGTCGGTGTCGTTCACGTAGTCCAGTTCGACGTTGAGCGGCGGGCGCGACCCGTAGCGGGCGACCGATGCCGTCATGTCCTGCTCGCGGTCGTTCTTCGGCGAGTGCCCCACGGCCCACTTCGATCCATCGTCCCAGTCGCGCGCCATGTCGAACCCGAGCAGCCCACCGCAGGCCCTCGGGGTCGCGGCGTCAATCCCGTTCGATCCCGTCTCCCACAGGAGCTTGAGCGTGGCCGTCGAGGTGATGACGAACCGCTCCTCCTCGATGGCGAAGTCGCTGGTGATCGACGAGGCGGCCCCGTGACTGTCTGGAGTGAACCCGAACAGGTAGCGCACGTCGGTGCTCGATGCCCCGGGCAGCGAGAAGGTGCCCGCCCCGCGCGAGATCGTGAACTTATGGGTCGAGCGCGAGTAGGTGACGGTGTAGGTGCCCGTCGAGACCGCGTCCATCTGCGTCTTGAGGTGCGCAGCCAGGGTTTCCCCGGTGTAGGTTCCGGCCGTGAGCGTGGCCACGCGCGGCACGCCGTCGTCGAAGTCGAAGATGCCCGAGGCGTTGACCGTGAAGGCGTGCCCGCAGTAGATCTGGACGCCGCCGCCCATGACCGCGCGCATCTGTGTCTGGACGTGAGCGGCCAGCCCTGCCGGGGTGTAGGCGGCGGCCGTGAGGCTGGCCGTCCTCGAGCCGCCGTCGTGGAAGTCCAGCCGGTCGGACTGGCTCGCGACCACGGTCATGTGCTCGTCGCGCAGGTTGCGGAAGGCGTGGCCTGCGATGCTACGTCCGGGGCCGAGCGTGGTCTCGTGGACGAAGCGGCGCGTCCAGGCGTCGAGGCCGAACTTGACCATGAGGTCGTTCTGCACGTCGTCGCGGTGCATGATGACCTTCGGCCCGGCCATCGAGGACTCGCCCGACAGGTCGTAGCGGGTGAGGCGGCGCGGGAAGTCCACCGAGCGCCCGGCCTTCCACGCGACCCCGCTCCACTTGTCGGTGTAGCACGAGATGAAGAACCACGCGAGCGTCGAGCGCGACAGGTTGCGCACCACGTCCGACGACTGCGTGAAGTCGTCCACCGAGAAAGCCGCGACTATGTCCGACCCGCGCCATGTCTTGAGGTCGTCGCGCAGCGTGACGAGGCTCCCGGGATTGCTCCCGGTCTCGAGCAGCGTCTCCGAGCAGTACGTGGCGAGGAAATGGCGCAGGACGTCGGGCGGGCGCTGGATCAGGGCGGAAGCCGTCCCGGTGTAGGTGCCCGAGCCGTCGTCGGCGTAGCCCTCCAGCGTGGCGAAGAACTGCCCGTCCACGATCTGCTCCTCCGGCTCGGTCGTGTAGACGGGCACGGTCTGGAACATGTCCCCGGCGTTGAACGGGTTGAAGAAAAGACCCTTCTTCTTCTGGACCGTCCGATAGCTGCTGAGATAGGTCCGCGACGGTGTGGCAACGGGCCACTGCGGGCGGAACCTGTAGGACAGGCCGACCGCGAAGATGCGCGCCTTTTGGCCGGTGGCGACCCCGGTCAGGTAGACCTTGATGTAGGCCCCGCCGCTCCCGAGGTTCCACTTGTCGGCGGGCATCCCGCTCGTGATGATCGCTCCGGCCCCGGTCGGCGTGTTGAGGTCGGCGGTCGCCGCAAGGGTCGAGGTGATCCCGCCCGTGTCGGAAACGAAGTCGGCGCGGACAGCGGTTGCGCCTGCGGTCGTGCTCCACATGACGACGAGCCGCGTGGCACGCCACAGGCCCTGCGCCGGGAAGTCCCCGAGGACGTAGCGAAGCTCGCGCTGCCCGGCGTCGTAGTCGAGCAGCGCGTAGCTCGTGTCGTTGAACGGGTCCACGCCCGCCCGCGCGTTGTCCCCCGGATTCGAGGCGACCTGCTTTGAATCCAGCGCCATGACGGGAAAGAACACGTCGAACGGGTCCGCGTCGCTGGTGGTCACGTCGTTGAAGTCGAAGCCCGTGCCCCCGGACCCGTTGAAGACGTCGCCGCCCGTGGGGTCAATCTCGCAGAGCACGTTCCCGTGCGGGACCGCAGGCGTGCTCCCGGCCGCGTCGTCGTTGAACGTCTTGCAGGCGTGCCCGGCGAACAGGACGCGCCCCTTGACCCCGTCACCCTTGCCGAGCGACACCGCCACGCCGCGAACGCCAGCGCGCCGCAGTCCGACCAGCCCGGTCAGCGTCTGGTTATAGGCTCCCTGCGCGCTCGCCGGGGACCGGGCCGGGGGCGTCAGGAGGCTGCCGTAGCAGATCGGCACCGCGAGCCCGATGGACTTCTCCGGCGCGCGCGGGTACTTCTGGCGCGTCACCTCGTCGGCCGGAACGCGCGTGATCCACCCGTTCCGCTGCTGGCAGTAGACGTGGACGCGGTTGTCCTCGGTCTCGTACTCGATCACCACGCCCTTGAACCACTGCGCCGCCTTCGAGAAGTCCGCCATGCCGAGTTCCCATGAATAGAGCGTGACGGTCGCGCCGTACCAGTAGTGCGAGGCGAACAGGTCGAGTCCGGAGTCGGACGCGGACTGGCTACCGAGCGGGCGGGCCGTCACGCGGAAGTCGAACGTGGCGAGGCCAGGGTCGAACGCCCCGAGGTCGCCGGGCTCCACGACCGGCCCGATGTCGTCCAGCGCCGCCTGCCAGACCCGGGGCGGGGAGCCTGGCGTCACCACCTCGCGGCTCGACAGGTACAGCGTCACCGCCGAGGGATCGGTCAGTTCCACCTTGACCAGGGAGGCGGCGTTCCTGCCGGACGGGAGGTAGGCGGCGAGGTATTCGTCGGTGACGAGTGCCATCAGCCGATCGTCTCCAGTCGCAGTTCGGACGTGAACGTGTCGGGCGCGTCGAAGGTCAGCGCCTCGGAGAACGTACCATCGGCGGTCACGGCCTCGTAAAACGTCCCGTCACGGTCCACCAGCACGAAGCTCCCGCCCTGCGAGCCGATGGTCCGCAGCTTGGTGTTGAGCTCGGCCCCGATGTCCTGGTAGGGCAGGACGTATTCCCATCGCACGTCGCCTGCCGTGGTGAGGTGCGGGGTGCCGCCGCCCATGACGGACCGAAGTTGCGGGATCACGCGGCGGCGCTGATAGCCCGGGCTCGAGACCACGGAGAGGTCGTAGTCCACCGCCCCCGCCCAGAGCCGCCCGATGGTGAAGGCCGTGGTGGCGGTCACGGTGAACCGAACGGAGTCGAGGCTCGCGACCGGCGTGATGATGAACCCTCCGTCCCTGACCCCGGCCCCGAGCGTGATCGTCCCCCGCGAGGTCCACGTCCCGCCCGGGGTGTACGCACCGGCCTGCGTGAAGACCTCGACCGAGGCCACGCCCGCGCTCGATGATGGAGCGCCCCGGTGCCCGAGCACGGCGAACATGGCGAGCGTCGAGGCCGACGCCAGCGTCAGGTCCACGTTACCGGTTGCGGTCCCCTGCCAGACGAGGCCACGGTCGGCGTTCTTGACGTTGGACGTGAGCCACGGGCTGACCTCGTCCAGCGCCGGAGCGCCGCCCCCGGTGCCGTTCTGGAGCGTGGCCGTGGCCAGCAGGTTCGTGACGCCGAACCGGAGCGAGGCCACTAGTAGCGCCCCCCGATGCGGACCTGATCCTGTGCGCGGGCGAGCGAGCCACCCGGCATGAGCTGGGTCCGGAGCGTGCGGGTGTCGAGCGTATTGATGTTGATCGTGTTCCCGCCACCCGAGAGCGCCGCGACTCCGGCGAAGCGCCCACCGACCCTGCCGATGATCCCACCAGCCGGGCCACCCACGGCCGTCCCGAGCGCCTGCAGGCCGAGTCCGATGCCAATCTTGACAAGCTCGTTCGTGATGTCGCGGATGCTAGACATGAAAGCGTCACGGATCGCGTCGGCCGCGTTCTGGCCACGGAACACGATGGCGTCGAAGGCGTCCGAGAACGCGAAAGCCATGCTCTCGACCCCGTAGCCGAGCACTTCGAGGTCGAGCCGGAACGCCCCGGCCCCCTCGCGCAGTTTCGCGGTCAGGTCCAGTGTCTCGTTCCACGTGTCGTTCAGCTTCGCGAATTGTGCCTCGGTCGTCGCCGTGATTCCGCCGCGCCGCTGCACGTCACCGGCTCCGGTGTTCGGGAACAGCCGGAAGTTTGCGAACGGGTCGGGCGGCCCAGGTTCCGGTGCTCCGGGCGGCCGGATATCGAATCCCGGGAACGCCTCGCGCGGCAGCGTCTGGCCGACGCGGAACATGTTGGCCCACGAGCGCGGGTCCGCCGTGGAGTTCGCGCGCGTGATCCTGTCCCACCAGCGCAGGAACGCGCCTCCGGTCCCGTCAAGGAATGACTTGGTTGACGTCTTCATCCTGTCGATCATCTCGTCCCACCGCTTCGCTGCCTCGATGGTCTCGGCCGACAGGTCGCCGAGTCGCTCGCGCATGTCGCCCATCGCCGGGCGCAGGTTGTTCAGGATCGGGATCAACTCGCCCCCGCCGCGACCGAGCAGGGCGAACGCCGCCGCCGTGGTCTTGGACGTGTTCCCGGTCTTCGTCACCATGTCCGAGAGCTGGAGCAGGGCTTCCATCGCGGTATCGGCCGTGATGCCGACTTTGGCGAGGTTGTCCCGGTTCGTGGCGAGGTTGCGGTTCGCGATGGTCAGGGCTGCGGTCAGGGATTCTGACGACTGCCCGGCCTCGGTCATGACCTGCCGGAGCGCGCGAAGCTCGTTGATGCTCGCGCCGGTCCGCGCCGAGAGGTTGCTCAACTCCTCGATCTGGTTCGACAACTTGTTCCCGAGCGAGACGGCGGCGATCCCGGCCGTAGCGAATCCGGCAGCGATCCCGACCGGCCCGCCGAGCATCCCGACGATGCCCCGCAGACTGCTCCCGAGCGTCCCGACCGCCCCCTGCACGCCCTTGATTTGCGCCGTGGCCGCATCCGTGGCATGGATGACGATCTCGATTACGTTCGCCACGTCATGCCCTCCGCGCCACCATGGCGATCAGGTTCGCGATCACGTCCATGCCCCCGGCATCCTTGCTCGCCCTGTCGCCGATCCGGCCCACTTCTTCCCCGCGCCGATACTCGGCCAGCACGCGCGCCGTCTCGTCGAACCGCACGCCGTCCCAGTGCCCGAGCGAAAGCCCGAGCACCTGGCGCGGCGCTTCACCGCGCAGCCTTGCGAGATCCACCAGCGCGGCGGCGAACCTTCGGCCCTTCCTTGTCCCCATGAAATCGAGCCACCCGGCGCGCCACGTCCTCGTCCGAGCCCTCCTTCACGCTGACCACGAGCCCGGCGAAGGTCATCCCCTCATTGAAGATCGCGAGCTGGTTCGGCCACGAAAGGTCGCCCCACCACGCTTTGCCATCCTCGCGCGACTCACCGAACGAGAACGGCGGCGAGAAGATCACGGCAGCCGCGACGGCCGCGATGGGTGCCCGCGTGCTGTCAATGACCCTGAGAGTGGCGGCGAGTCCCCCGTCCTGCTCCCCGGCCGCCATCGTCGGCATGTTCCCGACGTGCGTCAGGAGTTCGGCAGGGTGGACCTTGCGGATCTCGATGTGGATCGTCCCGGACGGTCCCGGATCGGGAAGCGTGACGACCTTCGTGACCGGCCCGATGGCAGATACCGGGCTGGCCTTGGGTTCCGGCATGGGGTGCCTCCTACGTGGTAATCGTCGCCTGCGAGTTGGTGACCGTGACCCCGAACATGGTCGTGATTCCGTTCGGGTCGGCTGAACCTACCAGCGTGATTTTCTGCTTGATGACCCCTTCGTCCTCGACCGGTGTCTCCGGGAACGCCTGCATGACACCGTAGGCATCGAACTGCAGCTGCCGCCCGGCCGAGAGGTAAAAAATCGTTTGGATCGCGCCCGCCGAGTTGGCGAGGAACGCGGTCAGTGCCGTACGCGCCTGGAACTCTCGCGTCATGGTCAGCGAGAAGTTCGGCCGCCCGAGCCGCTGCGGTTCGGAGATGTAGCCGCCACCCTCCATGAGGGCGCGCTCCTTGGTCATGGTGTCAATCGTCAGTTCCCAGTCCAGCGCCGAGGCGGTGGTGGCGGCCTGCGTGATGTCGGTCTGGACCGTCATGTGACTCTGGAGCACGAAGTCCAGCGAGGGCGACGTGATCGACCCCGTCAGCGTCTGGTTCTCGGTGTAGGCGTAGCCGATGAGCTTCAGGTCCATGCGCATGACCTGATCGGCGATGTCAATCCCGGCCGAGCACTTGAGCGTGGCGGTCTGGACCTTCATTCCGGTGCAGCGGACGCACTTCGCGCCCCCGGCGTAGCCGTAGATGATCTCGAAGCTTCCCGAGTTCATCAGCTCCTTGAACGCCGACCACGTGTGGGTGTACGGGTCCGACCCGCTCGTGGAACCGCCGCTCGAGCCGTAGGTCGAGGTCCCCATGATCAGGTCCCACAGGATGAGCTGCCCGGTGTAGCAGACGGGCATGGAGATATCGAGTTCGCACGCTTCCATGCCCTTGACCAGCGCGGGCTGGTTCAACGTCCCGTCGAGGATGGCCGGACGCGGCCGTCCCGCGAGCGCCCGCGCGTTCGCCGAGTAGAGCGGGAACCGCTTGGTGATCGTCGGGAACGTGCTCCACGCGGTGTCACGCGCGAACTGCATGTAGGTGTTGAAGCCGAGAACTGGACGCGCCATTGTTCTTCCCCTCCCCCGTCTAGGGCTCCGTGCCCGCCCAGGTATACTGAATCGTGACTTCCTGCTCGATCACCGCTTCGCCCTGCGTCGGGTCGTCCTTCGCCGCGATGCGCGTGGGACCGATGGAAAGGTAGCCGTGAGCGATGGTGTGCTCGTCCGGGTCGTCCACGCCGATATCGGGATCGTGGACGGCCGCGAGCTGGCGATTCTGCGCAAGCACACGCCAGATATCGGCGACCATTTCACCGGCAGCGACGTCGGCGTTCACGTCCTTGATGAGCACGGCCACCACGAGCGATACGCGCGAGGTCTGGTACCCGAGCGGTCGCAGGTCCACGGGGTCCACGGTGCCGTTCAGCGAGACGCAGAGCACCGGGTCCGGGAGTTCCTGCACGGCCCCGGAGATGCCGCGCCGCCACGTCACGGGTGCCCGGTACCAGTCGCCCGGGTTCTGCTCCGAGTGGTCTTTCAGGACCTTCAAGAGCCCGTCGGCGTAGCGGTTGAGCATCGAGCGCGGCCTAGCCATTGGCGTCCCTCACCACGGTCCGGACTTCGGCACCGCCGAGTGCGACGATCTTGGGACGGACCTCGCGCTCGACCGCCGCGAACAGGCCACGGGCGCGGTGCGTGACCCGGCGAACGAGCAGGTAAAGTAGCGTGACCTGTGAGTCGCCCGCCCCGCGCACTGCCGCCCACAGTTTCCCGGCGTTCGAGCGGAACAGGAACGATCCCGGGATGTCGCGGATCGAGCGCCCGGCGTTCCGGTCCTGCCCGCCAGCGGTCTGCGCGGCGGCCGTCGGGATGCGCAGGAACTGGCGGCCGTGGATGGTGCCGCCGACCTCGTGCATGAGCACGTGTGCGTCGGGCGAGCCCACCGCCGCAGTCCAGCGCCCGAAGGTCTTGACCGCCACGCCACCGGGAGACAGTCGCGCGCGTGTCTGCCCCGTGCGGCTCCCGAGAAACGCGCCCGAGGGCGAGCCCTTGCCCCAGAATGGGTCGCGCGTGGCCTTGCCGGTCATGTGCGCCACCAGCCCGCGCCGAACGAGCAGCGAGCCACGGACCGCGATGGCCTTCTCGGCACGGTCGAGGTCGTGTCCGGCCTTCTCGAGCCGCGCCGCCACGGACTGCGCCCCGAACACCTGCGCCGAGATCACCAGAGCCTCTTGAACTGGGCGAGCAATTCCTCGATGTCGGCGGGCATCCGGAAGTCCGGCAGGTTGGCCGACACCTGCGCGAGCGAGCGATCCACCACGCGCCCGGGCTGCGAGGCTTCGTCCTGGAAAAAGACCTGCGTGAGCCTCAGGCACAGGTGCTGCAGGGCGGTCCAGTCGGACCAGTCGCCGCGCACGGTGGCCGACGGTTCGAGGTACCCGGCAAGGCACCCGATCAGGATGTTCAACTCGCCCTCGGGGAAAGCGTCGTTCGGCAGGTAAATCCGTCCGGTCTGCTTCGCGATCCGGACCCCGGTGGTGTCGATTGGGGTTTCGTTCCCGACGCCGTCGAGGTAGGCGGCCGAGTAGAGTTCTTGAACCGGGTACTGGGTGACGGTCAGGGACTGCGTACCCTCGCCGCTTACCGCGATCCGCTCCGACCCGAAGGTCAGCGTGACGGTGCCGGTGGTTTCGGCCTGCTTGGTCAGGACGAGCGCCGTGTTAGACGTGACCGAGGCCACGCGCGTCCCCGGCTTGAGCCCGACACCGACCACCTCGTCGTGCGCCTTGACCCCGGCCGTGAACCCGGCCCCGGTGACGGCCTTCGAGCTTGTGGTCACCGAGCACGAGGCGATGGACACCGCATCCCGGTAGGTGCGCGCGACAAGCTTGCGACTGGTGCGGCGCTCGGCGTAGGCCACGGCGTGGTTTGCCGCCCGGATGATGCGCTCGGCATCGCCCTCCTTCGCCCCGGTCTCGCGGTTCAGGTAGGCGAGCGTTTCCTCCCACGTAGCGGGGAAGAACGGGGTCAGGGCGTCCTTCACTTGCGGCGCTTCCGGCGCTGCGAGAGGGTGGGCGCTGACCCTTGCGGGTTGTCAGCGACGGGGGCCGCACCCGCCGTGACCGCGCCCACCTTCTCGAAGCTGCCCGGGTAGTCGGCGAGCAGGCGCTCGCCACGGGCGTCGGAACACTCGAACACGTCGCCCGGCGCGGCAACGATGGGCGTGCCGTCGTAGTCGAAGCCGCGATAGTTACTGCCGAGGCGACGGAGCTGCATGGGTTCCCCCTCCGTGGTGCTGGCGGGCGACCCGTAGCAGGCCGCCCGCCCTCACCGTGTTGGCTAGACGTTCAGGATCGCGCCGATGCTGGTCTCCGTGCTGCTCGGCGTGACGTAGGGCTGCCAGTGCTTGCGCGCGATGGAGCGCACGACGATCTGGTCGGTGTCGAACGCCACCTGATCGCTCGCCGCGATCTCCAGCGTCTGCACCTCGCCCATCCCGAAACGATCCTTGGCGACGATGTGGAACGCCGTCCGGGTCCCCGAACCGTCCACCACGCCCGCCGAGTTCAGCGTCTGCGGGTACTGCGTGGAGGGGATCAGGGCCGAACCGAACACCATCGCCAGCACGCCGGTCTGGAACGTCCCCGCGCCGCCAGCCTTCTCGGCCGTGAGCGTGACGTTGTGCCCGGCCGAGTCCTTCATCACCAGCGCCTTGGCGAAGCCGAGGAAGCTGGTTCCGATGAACCGGCGCGACGGGTCAACGCCGAAGCGCCCCATCTGGCCGAACTGGTCGGTGAACAGGTCCGCGATCAGGCCCGCGCCCGCATCGCCCGGCGTGGTGCACGCGCCGTTCGAGTAGAGCAGCCGGATGCCGTCCCACGCCGCCCGGTCGTCCACGTTCTGGGCCGAAGCTCCGAACGTGACGCCCGTGTCGAACGAGGACGAGGTCGCAGGCGAACCGCCCATACCGTTCGTGCCGAGCTGCGCGTTCCAGATGATCGACTCGTCGGTCTCGCCGTGGGCGTAGGCGTGATCGACGCGCAGCGCGGTGCCCATCGCCACGATGGAGTCCTGCAGCAGCTCACGCGAGTAGTCGGTCAGTGCGCCGAACTTCTTCGCGGTGAACGTGACGTTGGCCGTCGCCGAGCGGCGCTGCCCGATGGCGGTCGCCGAGCGATGCACGTCCGTCGCCTCCGACAGGAGGAATGCACGGAAGGCCGCCCCCTGGACCGGGAACAACTGCGGGCTCCGGGTCATGTTGTAGGTCTGGAACATCGCCCGCGTCATGTGCTCGGGCCGCACGTCCTGAATCAGCGTCAGGTTGACGCTGGTCGGGACCCACTGCGAACCCGCGCTGGACTCGGCCGTGTCCATCGCCGCCGAGAACTCGCGCGACAGCTCGACGAACTCACCCCAGAACGGGAGCGACTCCATGCCGCCCGCCCGCAGGTAGTTCTCGCGCTGCACCGAACCCTGCGCCATCATCAGCGCGTGCATGGCCACGAGCTGCGAGTTGACGTACCGGAACCGCTCGACTCGCGTGACCACTTCGGCGTCGACGCCCGCGAGGTCCTGCTTGGTGTAGTTCAGCAGGTTGAACTGCGAGACGCGCCCGCCGAACATCGCGTGCAGGTCCGAACCGGCCGAGAGCGTGTAGATCTTCGGCAGGTGCTTGAGCGCCCGCGCGTCCACCTTCCTCGCCGGTCCGGACGCCGCCGCATCGCGCGCCAGCTCCAGCGCGAGCGTCGTGTCCTTCTCGACCTTGGCGAGATGGACCTTGGCCGCCTCGATGTCGGCCGCCGCCTTGAGGAACGTCTCGTGCTGAGACGGGTCGGCGGGATTCGCCTTCATCTCCTCCAGCGTGACCCGGAGTGCCTCCAGAGTCGAGTGCAACTCGGTCTGGTCCTTGGGCTTCGTGTTGATTCCGCTCATCTTGTCTCTCCCCTCCCGGCCCGTTGCGGGCCATCCCCACCCCGTACTTCACCTGCCCGTCTGAGGTGCCGGGCGGACCTTCCCGCTACTTCGTGAACAGCGTCTCCAGCGGCTCGCTTTTGAACAGCGCGTCCAGCGGCACCGGACGAAACAGCGCCGCAAGATCGGTCTCCTTCGGCTTCCCGGCGAAGTAGTCCGCGAGGTCCGAATCCCCGGTCAGCGCCTGACGCGAGGCCGCCATGCGGATGCGCGTGTCGTTCGCCATGCCCTGCCACACCAGCGACGTCTCGAGGTACTCGTCCACGCCCTGCACCAGCCCCAGGCACGTCTGCCCGTCGTACTCCTCGCCCGGCCAGTGCGCGCACTCGCTCAGCCCCGTCTGGCAGATCGAGCAGGTCAGGCGGTCGTACAGGAACGAGACCGAGACCTCGGAGATCGCCCCGGCGTCAATGCGCCCGACCGTCTTGGCGTTGTCGTCGTCGGCCACGAGGTAGAATGTCTGGACCACGTGGGCCGCTTCGCCACGGGTTTCGAGTCGCGCCGCGAAGATGCGCCCGAGCGGAAGCCCGTCCGTGGTCCACGTGTCGTGCTGGACATGGATGCCAGCGCCCGGAGACATCTGCGCGATCTGGGCCAGTTCCGGCACGCCGAGCCTGAGCCAGTTCTTCAAGGGCTGGTCGTTGATGGCATCGCACTCGCGCACGAACACGTCGGCGGCGGTCAGCGGCTTCAGGACGCCCGGGAGCGCGTTGATCGCCGCGAGGTGCTCGGGCGTGGCACCGGAGACCGGCCAGCCTTCGCGCGCAGACTCGCCCGAGGGGGCCGCCAGCCTCATCGGACGGACCGCGTGCATGAAACGGTGCTTGCTCATCGCTTCCCCCTCAGCGCGGGCTTCGTCTCCCGCCAGTCCCACACGGTCGAACAGATGCGGCATGTAGCCTTCGGCCCCGCGATGGCGAGGTGCGACGACTGGCAGCGCGGGCACCGAATCTCGGCGACCTTCGTCTCGACAGCCGTGGCGATCTTCATGGCGTGAATGATCCTTCCGCAACTTTCTCGCATGAGATGTAAGAAACCTCGAACGATGCAAGCGCGTTCGGATACTGCTGGCGCGCGGCAAGCACGGCTTCCGATCTACTCCCGGCTTCCCCCTGCCATGTCATCTCTACCGGAGGCTGTCCGTCCCGGATCACCATTCGCACCGTCCACCTAAGTTTCACCGGAACAGTTCCTCCAGCGGCTTGCCGTTCGCGTGCCCGTTGCGCCGGAACATGCGCGCGAGGTCCGAGGCTTCCTCGAACTCGGGCTGCAGGACGCACCGACAGTTGATCGTCTCGCCCGGTGGCCCCATCGGGTCGCCCGGGTAGGCGAGACCGTTCGGGAACATCTCGGCCATGCCGATCACGCCCGCCTGCTCGTTCGCCATGTGCGACTCGCGCACCGCATCGTCGCCCACGGTCAGCCACGACTTCGACTCCACCCCGGCCGCCTTCCATGCTTCGGTACTGGCGAGGTTGTACGCCCATGCCGTCTCGGTCCGGGCGATGGTCGCCGCGTTTTCCCTCCGGCCCTTGAACACCTGCCGCACGGCCCTGACCAGATCGTCGAACGATGCGCCCTCGGCCGCGAGTTCCGTCAGAACGTCGGCGAGCCGGGTCCGCGTCGTGTCGTCAATGTTGGTCACGAACCGCGCGGCACGATTCTGGATCAGCGTCGAGACGTGCCCCTGGTGGATGCTGAGCACCACCTCTGCCGCGACTTCGGCAGCCGCCGCCTCGGCCCGGTCGGCGATCAGCGCCTCGAACATGCGCTGCGCTTCCTCGTGGTCGTCGGACGATGGCAGCAGGTCGTCGGCGGTATAGGCGGCCTTGAGCAACCGACTGGCCCGCACGCCATTCGCCTCGAGCACGGCGAGCGCATGGTCCTGCTGGCGTCCGAACCGCGCCCGCGTCCACGCCCCGACGCGCCGCTCGTACCGCCCGAGGTCGGAATCCTTCCACCGGCGCAGGCGGGCCTTCGGGTCCGAAAGCCGCATCGCCTGCGCTTCCTCGGGCGGCGTCGGCGCAGGTTCCGGAGCGTTCGGCACCGGTTCCGGCCTCGGCTCGTTCAATTCGCTGGCCGGTGCCACCGAGAACGGGACGACAAGCTCCTTGCCGGTCCCATTCGGCGCGGGATCGTACTCGAGCTGGTCGCGCGCCTCGTCCACGGTAATCACCGGGCGTCCGGTCAGGAGCACGAGCCCCTTGGCCTGCTCCAGCTTCGCCTTCTGGACCGCCGCCATCGCGTCCACGTCGAGGTAGATCCGGAACTCCGGCCCCCACAGGGACGCGACGTGCTTGGTCAGCACGGCCGAAATCTGGCGCGCACGCGGCCGGATGCAGTTGTCGGCGTAGAGCAGCAGGTCGGCACCCGACCCGGCATCCGACAGCCCGCCACCGTCCTTGATCCCGAGCAGCAGCGGCGGAACGTGCAGCACCCGGCACACGCTCAGGTCGGCACCCTTGGCCACGAGGTCGTACTGCATTTCCTGCATCGTGAGCCCGACCGTGACCGGCTCCATGCCGTCGAGGATCATCGGGCGGTCCATGTTCTTGAGGCCGCCGTAGAGGGCCAGGAACTTCTCCTGAAACGCCTTGACCGCCTCGGGGTCGAGCCGGACCTCCTTGTCCACGGGCTTGAACGCCCCGGCCGTCCGCGCGCCGGACTCGAAAAACTTCCGCACCCACAACCGCTGCCGGTAGATCGTCTCGTAGTCGGCCTGTGCGGCGGTCAGCGGCGACATTCCGCGCGGCGAGGGCTCGAGCGGCGACACGCCCGGGTTCCAGTGGCGCAGCGTGGCGAAGTTGTCGGCCGGGAATCGCTCGTGCGTCGGCAGGTACTCGTATTCCCTGACGCTCCGGCGCTCGCCCGGGACCTCGTGCAGCAGGTGGCCCGGCGTGGCCCAGATCTCATACGGCTTGAGCGTCCGCGACTTGCCCCGCGCCATGTAGAGCGACGAGTCGCCCGTGGTGTCCCAGAACGCGAACCAGTCGCGCCGGACCTCGTAGCCGCTCTGGGCCGGGTTCCCGTACTCCATCAGCGCCGGAATCTCGTGCGTGTCGGGCACGTCCACCCACTTCTCGCCCCGCGTGCGGTAGACGCGGACCGGGAGCCCGGCAAGGTCGTTTGAGATCAGCGACAGGCAGGCGTTGACCGTCGCCACCTTGCACGCGGCCTGCGCGTTGTTGATCTCCTCGGTCAACTGGTACAGCCACGGCTGGCCGAACAGGTAGTGCGAAACGTCAGGAGGCGCATCGCCACGGAGGGCCGACACTGCGCGGGCGAGTCGCTGGAGAAGGTTCATGTGCAAGTGCTCGTGGTCCAGCGGCCGATCCGCAACGCCCGCATCTTCCCGCATCGCAGACACCGGGCCGACGCGCTCGTGACGGTCATGCTGACTCCCTGCGCCACATAGTAGGCCGGGACGTGACCACGGATCGCGCATACGAGCCGAGCCGCGAACGCGCGGAGGTTGTCGTAGATCGTGCGCAACGAGCCCGTCCCGGCCATCAGTAGATCCCGATGCTCCCCTGCATTTCGAGCGAGTGGCAGACGTAACGGAGGGCGGCGATGGCGTCCTCGCCGATATCAACGGGCTGGTCCTTGGTGACCCTCGCGCCCCCCGCCGTCTTTGCCGTGCGCCAGTTCCAGCGCGAGATTTCCTCCTCGAGCGAGGTCGGCCGCTTCTCGGCTTCGAGCTTGCGGTCGCGCTCCATCAGCGCCCCCCGGATGATGCACAGGCGCGGGTAGCCCTCGGCGTCCACGTCGCGCGGGTCGAACAGGTCGCGCAACGTCTCGATCCCGGCCAGCACGTCCTTCTTGGCCAGTTCGGTCCACACCCCGTTCGCCTGGTACTGCGCCCGGTGCCCGGCTTCGTGGTCCGAGAAGCTGCGCGCGAGGTTGAGCCGGTCGAGCGTCGAGGCGTTCTCGCGGGCGTACTCGGCCGATGCGCAGCGCCGCAGCCGGGCCAGCTCGTCGGCTTCGGCTGCCTTGATGATCGTGCACTGGTCCTCGATGGTCAGCCCGACGCGCATGGCGTAGCGGTACACCATGAGGTTCCCGCCCGGAGCCCGGACGAGCCACACGCACGCCCACGGGTGGACGAAGCCGAAGTCCACGCCGCGATACCGGGTCCACGATGGCGGGGGCAGGCCGTCCCACTCGGCCCACGAGTCGGGAGCCGGGCGGACGTGGATCGCAGGGTCGAAGTTGTCCAGCACCTGCCCCTCGAAGCCGATCCACTTGCCCCACCGCAGCCGCTGCGCCCACGTGCCGGTCATACGGTCCAGCTTGTCGCGCTGCTGCGGGCTCAGGATCTCGAGCCCGTCGTTGACCTTGACGTGCACGACGTCGGCGAAGTGCTTGCCGTCCTCCCAGTAGCGAGGCCCGTCGCCCTCGTCGGGCCGATAGCGCAGGTACGCCCAGTGCCCCGGGCTGTCCGGGTTGAAGGCCAGCATGGTCTGCGTCCACGGCATCCCGACCTGCGTGCACCCGGCGTCGAGGATCGTGAACTGGTCCTCGCTCAACTGCTCGGCCTGATCACACCCGGCGAGCCCGTAGCGCATGCCCTGGATTCGCTCCGGCTTGTCCAGTCCCCGGTAGAGGATCACCGAGCGGTTCGGGAATACGAGCCCGTCGTCTTTGGTGTTGTAGAGCGCCGCGTGCAGCTCCGGCCCGAGGATCTCGTCGCGCATGGTGACCAGCATGGTCTGCTCCATCGCGGCGCGCTCCTCGCGGCACAGGATCACGCGGGCGGGCGGGTAGCCGTTGTTCGGACCGTACCGGTTCGCGTACACCGCCGCTTTCGCCCCGAGCGTGTTCGACTTGAGGCCGAACTTGCGCCCCGAATAGCACAGTTCGGGAGCGGTAGAGGCGAACGCCACCGCCTGCGCATCGGACAGCGGACGCCACACGCGCTGCAGGGCCTCGGCTACCGGCCCCTCAGTGTTCGGTGTGGCCGTTAGCATGACCGTTGCCAGTAGCAGCAGCACGCTCGCCCTCCCGGGACTCCCATCCTGCCAGCGGAACCTCGAACAACGCGGGGATGCGCTGCGCCGCGTCCACCTCGAGCACCGAGCGCACCGGCTGACCCCAGCGGTTCTGCACTTCGCGCATGATCTGCACGAGGTCGAGGGCCGACAGGCGCGCGGACGCGAGTGACCCGATGTCCTTCGGCGACGAGGCGGGGTCGGCGAGCAACGCCGCCAACCTGTTGCCGATCTCGCGGTTAGCAAGTAAATAACCGCTAACCTGCTCGACCGTTTCGAGAGTCAGGCGACGACCGAGGGCGTCCCGCTCGTAGGCGCGGACCTTCTCCTCCGGCGTGTCCTCGCGGCGGCCCGGGCGGAATGATAGGGCGTTCTTGGCGTTAGCAGCGCGCACCTTCTCGCTCTCGGCGTGCCGAGTGGGCTTGCCGCCAGTGCCGCGAGGTCGTCCCGCGCCGGGCCTGCGCTTCATCGTGAGCCGTCCCTAGTTCGGGATGTAGGACGGGTAGGTGATCTGCGCGCGGAGGCTGGCGAGGGCACCGTTCGGGTCGCCCTGGACCTTGATGCGCGAGCCCTTGGGGAGCGCGAAGTGAAGCTCGTTGGTGATACCGGTGGAGTTGTTGACTTCGATCTGCCCGGTGAAGACGAGTCCGGCCCCGGCAGATCGGCCCACCGTGGCAGCGTTGGTGACGGCGGCCGTGCGGTCGCGGTAGTCGCTGAACGGGTAGACCAGCGAACTGCCGACCGTCATGGCGGTCTGGACGGTGTAGCGCACGGTGTCGGCGTTGGCCGCAGCGGTCGGGCAGTAGAAGGTCAGGCGGGCGATGACCGTTGCCGCACCGGGAGCCCCGACCACGTTCCACGCGATGTCGTCGGGAAGCGCGAGGAATGCCGTGTCGGCCTGCGAGGCCGTGAACGACTTGGTGAGCGCACCGCCGTTCCACGCGAGCGGCTTGGTCTTCCAGTAGATCTGCTGAGCCGTCGCCTGACCGGCGAACGCGAACGAGAGCACCGCCACCACCCCGAACAGAACGAGCTTCCGCATTGCCGTCCCCCTCCCCACCCCGGCACCATGCGGTGCCCTCGATCCCGTGGCGCGGACCCTTCCGCGCTTCGCGGCGGACGGTACAACCTGCGCCCCGGTTGTCAAGCGTTTTCTGCATGGCGGGAAAGGATAGGGGAGCTGGGGGGCGTTCCCGCAGGGGCGGGCGATCCCCCCATACGTCAGCGGAGTGCGTAGGGCCACCGTTGCCGGGCTGGCACGCTGACTGACTCCCGGGATTGTTTGGCTTCGCGCGCTTGTTCCCTGCGCATGGCGCTCGTTGCGTCCAGCCGTGCACCGTCCGGCGTGGTGGAGTGGCCGTGCCACCATGAGATCCCATCGCGCGACAGGGTCCAGCACCAGCCGATGGGCTGCCGCATGTACCGGACGCGCCACTTCATCGCGCCAGGATTCCGGACCACGACGTCAGGCCACGCGCGGCGCTGCGTTCGGCGCGGGCCTGCCGCACCAGTGCCTCGGCCATCCGGATGCGCTTCTCGATCTCGGCGGCTTCGGCCTTCGAGTAGGTTGCGGCGAGGGCCTTGGCACAGTGCGCGCACTCGGTCCCCGGTGCGGGCTTGCGGTGGCACGTCGCGCACCTCGGGAACGAGGCCCGGCACCGCGAGCAGTGGTCGAACGGTGAATCGGCCGGGATCGGCTCGGCGCACTTCGCGCACGGCTTCTTGTGGGAGGTCCGGGTCATCGCTCGGCCCAGACCTGTGCGAGGTCCCGCAGCACCACCGGGGCGCGCGTCTTGAGCCATAGCGTATTGGCAACCCGCTGTGCACCGTGGTCCACCTTGCCGCGCCCGCGCGACAGGGCCACCAGACGGTCACGGTAGCCGTCCCACGTCTGCGCGAAGTCGCACGGGACCCGCCGATGGAGCACCACCGCCAGCGCCTGCTCGCGGAACGATGCCCGATTCGTCCAGTTCCAGTGGCACCCGCGAACCTGCGCCATCGCGTTCTCCGGCACCCATACCAGCCGGGGAGCTTCGGCACGCCCCAGGATGTGCGACCAGTCCAGCGGCCCGGACCTCGAGCAGCACTCGCAGGGGCCGAACCAGCGGAGACGCCCGGGGACGGGTTCGTAACTCGCCCCGGCCCGGACCATCACCACCGCCCGGGCGAGGTCGTCCATCTCGAGCCGCTCGGCTGCAGTCAGCCCGTACCGCCGAGCGGCTACCCTGCGGATCGGGGAGCGGCGCTTCACTCGGCCACCTCCACCTCTGGCCACTCGTTCTCGGACGGCTCGCCGAGGTCAAGGGCCTTCTGCTCGAGGTCCTTCCCGTAGCCAGCGAGCGCCGCGTCGAGATTCTTCTCGGCCTGCCGGTAGTAGCTCGGCTTGAGTTCCACGCCGATGCCCTTCCGCCCCTGCATCAGGGCACAGTAGACCTCGGAGCCGACGCCCATGAACGGGGTGAGCACCACCTCGCCAGGATTCGACCAGAGCACCAGGCACCGGTCAATGACGTCGAGCTGAAGCGGGTGGACGTGCTTTTCGTCTTCCGAGTCGCGTGCCTCACGGTAGGGGAGCACGCGGTCGAGCCGCACGTCGTCCCAGAATGACGAGGCATACTGTCTCCAGATCCAGTGCGAGTAGCGGTTCTCGATCTGATTCCCCTTCCACCCTCGGTAGCGCAGCAGGTCGCTCGGCATCTGGCGTTCCCCGGCGTATTCGAGCAGGCCGTTCGGGTGCGTGATCGGCACCGGATTCTTGCCGCGCTTGCGGAACATGAGCAGGTAGTCGGCCGATGCCACCGTGCACCGCGAGGAATCCTCGACGATGCCCTTGTGAGCGAGGGCCTTCGTCATGGTCCGGTTTCGCACCGTCAGCGGCTCCTTCCAGACATGGTAGCGCGCCACGTAGTCGAATCCGATCTTACGGTGCAGCCGGATGATGTCGCCGGGGAAATCCATCAGCGCGTCGAGCCCGGTGTTGCCGGTAGGAACGTCCATGCAGTGGACCCCGGTCAGACGCCCCGGCATGGTCAGTCGGTGGATCTCGCGGACCACGAACTCGTAGTGCGCGAAAAACTCGTCGTAGTCCTTGCAGTTTGACAGGTCGCGCTCGCTTGACGAGTAGTGGTAGAGACCGGCGAACGGCGGCGAGTAGACCGACAGGTGGATCGAGCCATCGCGGAGCTTCGGCATCACTTCCATACAATCGCCGTTGTAGATCGCGAACCGGTCCGTGATCTTCTGCGCGTTTACAGCCATGACGGCACCTCTTCGGGGTTAGTGTAGTTGGACGCCCGGGACAGCGAAACCGCGTGGTTCATGTAACCCACCAGCGCCTCGAACATGCGGTCTGCCTGTTCGGCCTTGCGCTGGAGGTTGTGCATCACCCCAAGACCTCCGGCCGTGGTCACGATGTCCACCACGACGGGCCGCTTCTGGCCGAACCTCCACGAGCGGCGCACCGCCTGGTAGTACTGCTCGAACGAGTGCGACGGGAAAAACGTCATGTGCGCGCAGTGCTGCCAGTTCAGCCCCCACGCGCCGATCTTGGGTTTGATTACGAGCACGCGGGTTTCCCGGTGCGAGAAGTTGAGGAACGCTTCCTCCTTGGCCTCGGCCGAGTCGCTGCCAGAGACCTCGACCGATCCGGGGATCATCTTGGCCAGCAGCTTGCCCTCGGCGTTCAGGTGGCACCACACCACGGCGGGCTCGCCGGTGTCGTTGACCAGCCCCGCCACGCGCTCGCACCGCTCGCGGATGGTCCGGCGCATTTCCTGGCGCTCCTCCCATAGCCCGACGGCTGGCATGTCGAACAGAAGATCCTCTCTCGGCGGCGTCTTGACCTCGTGCTCGCGCTCGACCAGCTTCGGCAGGACGAATCGGGAATCGTCGAAGCCGAGATCGGACGGCCTGCGGATTGCCCGCGCCCACGAGCACACCCACCGCCAGAAGTGCGGCTCGGCGTGGCCCTTGAAGCGCCATGCCCCGCGACCGCTACCGCCGGACTGGGAGGCCCATCCAGTTTTCTGCGCAGTCCATCGGCGCACCGGCTTGCTCGTGTTCTGATCGTTCTTGAAGAAGCGCCCGAGCATGTCCATGTGCCCGAGGTACCCGAGGGCCTCGCTGGATGTCCCGAGTTCGATGAAGTCGTTGGGCGCGGCCGTCGCGGTGCACAGGAGCCGATAGGGCATCTTGCGCATGAAGTCCGTCACCAGCGCGCGGCGCTTTCCGTCGAAACTCTTGATCGCGCTCGACTCGTCGCACACCACCCCGTCGAAGTAGCTCGGCGAGAAGTGGTGCAGCCGCTCATAGTTCGTGACCGTGATCCCATCATGGGCGGTCCCGTCCCTCGAGACCTGCGCCGCGATCCCGAACTTGGCGGCCTCCTCGATGGTCTGCGCCGACACCGCCAGCGGCGTAATCACCAGAACGCGGCCGTTCGTTTGGCGCACCACGTTCTCGGCCCATACGAGCTGCATCGGCGTCTTTCCAAGTCCGCAATCGGCGAAGATCGCCGCGCGGCCCTTGCGCACCGCCCACTCCACGAGCGCCTTCTGGAAGTCGAACAGGAAGTCCGGCGTCCACCTGGGGGCGAATCCCTCATCCGCTCCGAGTTGTGCCTTGCGGTCCAAAAACTCTGCGTAGCTCACTCTCCCCTCCATCCGTTGATGACTCTCGGCCCCCAACACCCGACGCCCGCCGCGTTACGCGCACGGGCCAGCAGGACATCGCCGGGGGCCTGTGGGGAAACGACGAGCGTGCAGGACGCACCGGGCGGGTACTCCTGCGCGCTGGTGGCGATGACGACAGGGGCGAACGTGGGGCGGGTCCAGTCCGGCGCGCGGCGCTGGACGGCGACCTCGAGCCGCATCCACGAGCGGGCGGTCGTGTCGGTCGCGCAGCCCGGCCCGGCGAGGCGGTCGGGGAGCGTGACGACGACGAGCAGCGGCGGCTCCGCGTTGGTCGTATGCGCGGCCCACGTTACGGCATGGTCGGAATCCACGGGATAGCGTCCTGCTTCGTGGACAAGCGGCATCACCTCCTTTGGCGGCGCGGTCGCGCAGCCGGACAGGGACAGGGCGAGCAGCAGGGCGGCGCGCTTCACGGCCGCACCTCCCGCGCGATGGCCTCGGCGTCGAGGGACGTGATGCCGTCAGCGATTTCCTCGGCCTCCCAACAACGCTCGCAGGCCACCGGCCTTCCCCCTTCGTGGAGAGAATCGTTCTTGCACGCCACCATCCGGTCCCGCGCCCACACTCGCGCCGCCTCGATCCCCGCGCGCACGCCCGCCAGCACGGCCGCATCCGCCCGCGCACGCTCCGCGTCCAGCGTGGCGAGAAGGCGGTCGAACACTTCGGCAGTTCCACGTGGAACGAAAAACGCCTCTAGCTTCCCGCCCGGCTCGCGCGTCTCGTAAATCGCTCGCAGCAGTACGCGCGCCGCGCCTTCTTCCTCCGCTGTCAGCTTCTCGCTCATTGCATCCCCCCTGTTAGTGACGGGCGGCCGGGCTTGATACCGGCTCGTTGGTCTCGGCTCTGGTTCGTGTCCGGCCTATCAGCGCTTGTTGCGGCCGGTAGCATTACCTCGGCAGCCCTGCCGCTGAAGTTGCAGGAGCCAACGCCTGCCGTAGTGCGTGTCCATCCACGCCGCGCCCGTCGCGTTGTCGCTGGCGGCGGCCCAAGCCCCGCCTCGATGTGCGAACGCGCCCCGCGATGGTCAATCGCGCAACAACCTCGCACACCCGCGCAAGCCTACGCATGACCTTGCGTTGGCTCGCCACCAGCACTTCACTTGCTCATCGCCCGCAGGCACCGCGCGCACTTCCGCGCATCGCCGGGAGGGCGGAGGCTTTCCGTGCCCAGCCATGCCGCCCATCTTTCAAAGCGTGCGTGCAGGGCTACCGACCATCCAACCCTGCCAGCGTTATGCCATGAATGCGCCACGCGCCCCCCCGGCGCGAGCGCCCATCGGCCCTTCATGGCTGCGACTCCTTCGCCAGCCGCTCGCACTCCGCGAGGGCGGCGCGGGCTACGTCGCGCTGTTGGACGCTTTCGATGGTCGCCATTGCCTCGATCTGCTCCAGCGCCTCGCGCATCACCCGCACCATCGCCAGCGCCTCCCGCAGCCTCGCGGCGTGGGCCAGCGCCGCGTCCCGCTCCCGCTCCAGCGCCGCGATTCGCTCGCGGTCGGCGGCGAACTCGCGGGCGAGCAGGTCCACCGCGTCTTTCTTGACGATCCCACGAGTGAACGGAGAGTTGTCGGCAACCCACCCCTTCGGCGCTTCCGGGACATTGCGCTCGATCCATGCCCGCGCCCGCTCGCGGTCCTGCTCGGTCGCGCTCATCGCCCCTCCCCGTTCAGCCGAGCCGCCAGCTTTGGTGCGTCGAGCACTTCGCCCGTTTTCTTGTCCATGACCGCACACAGATTGATCGCCTCGTACCTCGGCTCGCGCTCGGCGGCCTCGATGCGGGCGAGGTCTTTGCGCAGCTCGTGGATCTTCCAGCCCGTCCAGCGGGTGTTCAGGTCGGCAATCCTCAGCGCTTCCTCGACCAGCGCCCGCTCGGCCTCCACCCGCTCCGCAGACACGCGGCGGAGAATGGGGCGTGGTTGAAGCCCGTCGGCGTAGGCGGCTGACACTGTTCCTGCCGGCAGCGTCCCGGAAGCCGTCTCAACAAAGTTCTCTCCAATCTTCGGCGTCCGCACCTCGCCCGTCGCCTCGAAAACGATTCTCTCGCCCGCTTTCATCGCACCCTCCGATAGAACACCAGCCCCGCAGACTTCCCGCGCTTCGTCTCGAACTCGTACCCGCGCGCTCGAAGGTCAAAGATGCGCGCCGAGTAGCGGAAACAAATCCGGTTCAGCTTCCAGTTCGGCACCCACGAGCCTCCCGCGAGCGCCCGGAGAATCTTGTCGGCCTGCGTCATCGCGTCCCCCCAGGTTGAAGTCTCCCCTGCGATCTACCCGCGAGAAACCTCGCGCCAGACAGGTCGGCGAGCTTCGCGGCTTCGAGTGCCGGGAGTTCGGCCTCGTAGGTCTTGCGGGCGTTGGTTTCCCACCCGAACAGGTCCTTGCCGTCGCCGTCGCATGGTTCGCCGACCTTCGCCAGCACGCCCTCGCACAGGGCGACGAGTTCGGGCGATGCGCCCTCGGGCCAGCGCCAGTAGCGTTCGGTGTAGGCCGGGGAACCGTCGCGGCGGAACACGGTTTCGCGCACGTCAGCCCGCTGGATCGTGGCGAGGACTTCGCCAGCGGACGGCGGGAGGATTCCAGCGATGCGCGCGGCTGTGCGGCGTAGCTCGGCAATCGTCGGGAAAAACTTGCTGCTCGCGATTGACTGCCGCACGGACTCGGCCAACAGGGCAGGCTCGATATCCCCGAGTGCGGCGACGTAGACGGCCACCGTCTCCGGAGTCAGCTCGCGCTGGTACGCGACGGCCAGCGTGCCGACAGCCTCGACAGGCTTCACGGCTTCGACTCCTGCGAGCGCGCGAACGCCAGGATCTGCGAGCCGGACATCTTGCCGCTCGAGGCCGGGCGTGAGGCGGCATCGCCGCGCTCCCACGTGCGCACCGCCGCCCGCCAGTCCTTCATCGGGTTCCGGCCTACGCGCCAGCCGTTCGCCGTGTAGTGGTCGAACCACGCCTGCGGGTCAACGGGACGGTGCCCGGACGCGGCACGCTCGGCGCAGTAGGAGGCGACCTCCTGCAGGGTCGGCCGGACGAACGTGGCCCCCTTGGGGGCAGGGCGCGTAGCGCCCGGGGGGGGGTTAGATTCTGATTCTTCCGTTACCGAGAACCGAGAACCGAGAACCGAGGATAGGTTCGGGTCCGGTTCGCTTTCGGTTGCAACCGGAATTGAACCACGGTTCTTTCTTTTTGCGCGCCTTGACTTTCCAGACAGTATTCCCTTGGCCTTTTGACGTTCGATAAATGCCGTCTGTAGCTCGTAAGCCTCTACCAGACCGTGAGCGATCCAGAATCCCGGGCGCGAGGTCGAGTCGAACAGTGGTTCAATTCTGGTTCGAATCTTTGGCCACTCGGCACCCGCCTGAGCCATCGAGGCCAGCACTCTGTCAACGGCCGGGATCACGCCAGGGATCTCTGGCTGGTGCCATGCGCGAAGGAAAATCCGGGAGTAGGCACCCCACTCGGCCAGCGATAGCCGGATGGTGTCGTTGTCCTCGGTGAGCCGGGCGGGCTCGATCAGGAACTCATGCGCTCTCGGCATCCGTGCCACCACACCTCCCGAAAAAAGAAACGGATCGGGCGCGCCGCCACCGAAGTTGATCGGTTCCATCGCGAGAGGGAACCCCGGAAGCTGGCGCACCCGATCCAAGTCTCTCCCTCTCGCACCTCGAAGATGCACGACTCGCCTCTCGCTCGTCAAGCGGTGTTCGATTGTGGCGGCGGCCCCCGAAGGGGAGCGAAGTGCCGTCCCGTAAGACCGCGCCGCCACGTCATTCGCGGGCCGGTTCCGCTTGGCGAGGGCGTCCCCCACGCCGTTTCCCGCTTCGCTCCCCGGCCCGCTGGCCTGTTCGGGGCGGGGGTTCAGTTCACGAGCCCCGCCAAGGGATTGCCTCACTGGTCGGCCCCCCGCCCCTTTCGTGCGGGGCCGGACCACGCTCGCCTGCCAGTCAGTGCGTGGTCTTGCGGCGGTGCGCTGGTTCTGGTTAGCGCAGTCACACCAGCCACTACCGGCCCCGTTCTCTCGCCCCGCCCGCGTTCCTTCGCGGCCCTCCCTGTGGCGGGGCTACTTCCTCCGCGCCTCCCGCCCGCCAAGTCGAACGGTGTCGCCCCCCTGTTAGGGGTGTCGGATAGGTCGGCGCGGATTGCCTGCAGCCGGGCGGGGGCATCCCTTCCCCCGTCGCGAGGACGTTCGCCCGGCCCTACTTTCCCCCGCGCAACTCGCGCAGGATCGCCTTGAAGTCCCCCGAGTGCTTGAGCACCAGCGCGTTACGCTCGGCAGGCGTGACGTTCATCTCCTTGCACAGGCGGTCAACCTCGGCAATCTCGTTCACCGGTCCGGGTTCCGGGTCCCCGCCAGAATCCTCGGACGCTTCCACCGCTGCCCCGTCCTGCCCGATCTCGTCCTCGGACGGCTCCGAGGCCGCGCCATCGTCCGCGACCCCGTGAGCGGCCAGCAGGCTCGTCACGGTCTCGTCCGCCGCCGCCAGGATCGAGCGCCCGGTGTCCACCGCGACCTCGAGCGCCTCGGCCCGCGCCATCTCGGCCGACTTCGGCAGCCACGGCCAGAGCGCCCGAATTCCGGTCTTGAGCGTCATGGCCTCGGGATCGGTCTGCCACGGCCCGTCGTTCTTCGCCATCGAGCGGTTCCGGCGAGCGTTGACCTGTGCGGCCGTCAGGACCACGAACGACGGCTCGCCGTGCCGGATGCGGGCCACGGCGTAGACGTGCGTGATCGGCTTCCCCTCCCGGTCCGGGTCCTCGCTCGGAACGTGCTTGACGAAAGGCTCGGTCCCGAGCTGGTAGGCGAACTCGTCCCCCTGTCGCACGGCGTAGGCGTAGATCCCCGTGACCTGACCGGAGCGCCGCGCGAGGTCGAGCATGCCCTGGTACCCGATCAGCATCGTGCATTGCATTTCCTTGCGGCCCGTCGCGGCGTTCTTCATGTTGCGCGGGATCAGGTAGGCGTGCTGCAGCGGCGTGTTCGGCTCAAGCCCGAGCTGGGCCAGCGACATAACGCAGCCGAGGAAGCTGGACGGCGAGCACTCGGCGAGCTTCGGGTTGGTGCGCACGGCGGTAAGGACGATGCGCGCCATGCGGTCGGGAGTGACGTGGCGGGGCAGGGCGCGGGCCATCTCAGGCCGCATCTTCTCGATCAACCCGGCGAGGTTGGATGCCGCATCCTTCGGGGCCTTGACGATCTGCCCCGTCTGGTCGGTCTTCGGTCCGCTCATTTCGCACTCTCCTTCGGCCTGTTGGCCCGGAACACCCGGAACTGACTCGGCTTCACCCAGTAGCCCTCGCGGCTCTGGAGCTTCCACGTAAACGAGCGGCCGTCCGGCAGCAGCCCGTGCGCCGCGCCCTTGATCGCGCCCTTGAGCATGTTCTCGGCCGCCACGATCTCGCGCTCGGCCGCCGCTCGCGATTCCTTCGCGGCTTCCAGCGCATCGGCTACCTCGCACAGTTCCGGCCCCAGATCGACCACGGCCCCGGTATCGGTCGGGTACACCTGCGCAAGCGCCGTGCGGCTGGCCTCGCTCCCGTCAACGGGGGGCGGGGTCTGCGACTCGACACACGCCCAGAAGTCACGGGCCGCCGCGACCATCTGCGACAGGAGCACGGGGTCGCGGTCCACGTCCGCCCACACCATGCGCTGCCCGCCGATCAGGCACGCCACCGTCGCACGCCTGCACCCTGTGACCAGCATCTGCCACTGGACCTGCGCGACGTAGGCCGGTGGCGGACCGTCCTCCCACGCCTCGGCCCGGTGCGCCCCCGTGGTCTTGATCTCCAGCGGCCAACGTGAGCCATCGTCCCCGATGCACCATGCGTCGAGCGTGGCCAGCGCGAACGGGAACTCGGCCGAACGGAGCAGCAGGCCGCACGGCTCCACGTCGCGCCCGGTACGCTCGCCGAACGCCTGGATAATCGCCGGTTCGAGCCGCGTGCCCCATTCCATCGCCTCGGAGTCGCCCGCATCGTCCGGGGCGATCCCGAGCTTCTGGGCGTACAGGGACAGCGGCGAGGCCCACTCGGAAGCGCCGATCAGGGCGGCGACTTCACTCGCGCCGATCCCGGTGCGGCGCTGGTCGAGCCAGTGCGTGCGGTCCCGCGACGAGCAGACCTCGGTGAATGTCAGGGTTTCGGGCATGGGGTGCCTCCCTACGGGTTGAAGGTTCGCCGACAGATGCCGAGCATCCGGCCGGGCGGCATGTCGTAGAAGTCGGCCAGCGCCGCGACCAGCTTGCGCCCGGCAGACTGCCTGCCGCGCTCCACGTTCGACAGGTGCGAGACGGTGTAGAGCGTGCCGCACGCCACGTCCTTGAGCCAAAGACCCCGGCGCAGTCGCAGGCGGCGTAGCTCGCTCGGTTCGGTTCTCTGCATGGTGCCTCCGCCTTGGAAACTAACTGGACCGGCCGTGCGGTGCAACGGATTTCGGATCGAGCGCCCCGGACTCGGCCAGCGCGATCAGCAGCCGGGCGCGGGCCTCGGCTTCGGTGTCGGCTATCGCGATCAGGTCGGAGTCGGTTCGCGCGCCCGAGATCGCAGATGCAACCACGGCCGCATCATGCGACGGCGGGTGCGACGCGACCCAGTCCCCGTCGTCGTGGCGCGCAGAGAACGCGCCGAGCGGCAGCCACTCCCCCATCTCGGCGACGGTCGGGGCGGCGCAGAGCGTGGTGGCCCCTCCATGGGCCGGTAGCGCATGCCGCGCGAATACACCGATCGCGTCACGGTCGTTGTCGAGAAGTTCCGACACCCACGCGAAGCACGTCTCCTGCGGGAACCCCAGCTCCTTCATCCGCTGCGCGAGCGCGAGCGGTGCGACCTGGTCCTCGAGCTTCATGGCGCGATCTCCCACAACCGCCGCGTCCCCGGCCCGTGGTTCAGGACCCGCAGCGTAATGTGGATCGGGCGCGGCAGGCGGTCCACGTCGGACGATGCCCGCAGGCGGCGCTCAGCGTCGTACCGGTCCCGTGCGACCACCGAGTAGACGCGGATCGCGCCTCGAGCGTCACGGACGAGCGCGGCGTAGTTCCTGGTGGTCATGTCGTCTCCCGGTAATCGTCGCGGAGCGATTCCGCGCGGTCGTTCAGCCGCTCCACGTGGTCGCGGAGGCAGTCGGTACACATCACGTCAGGCGGGCCGGTCAGGCCCTCGCAGGTGTCGTTGCCGTAGAAGCACGAGCGGTCCATTAGCTTGCCCCCTCGTCCGCAGGCACGCCGTCCACCAGCGCGAGCCCGCCGTTGCACACGACGCAGGGGATCGCCCCGCGCGTGAGGTGTTCCATCGTGCCCGGCTTCCCGTCCCCGCAGCCGTCGCACCAGCCGCGCGTCACGCCCTCGGACGCCTCGCGGCACAGGCGTTCGGCCCGCGCGAGGTAGCCCGACGACTCGGCCAGCTTGCGCCGGGCGGTGTCGAGCGTTCCCGCCGCGACGGATTCGCGGATTGCGGAAGATGCGTCCAGTTGAGCGAGCAGCGCGCCACGGATACAGGCGTCAATCGCTTCGATATGGGCGACAGCGGTGCCTTTCTTCATGGCGTCACCTCGCACGCCGTGAGCATGTTCGGCGTTGCCCACGGCATCTTGTCGAGCGGCAGGGCGCGGGCGTCGAACAGTTCGATAAACCGCGCGGCCTCGGTGCGGTAGAGCGCGGGAACCTGCTCCACCGAGTCCACGCCGAACGCAGCGTGCATCGGGCAGTTGTTCCACGAGTGACAGTCCCAACAGCCGGTCGCCAGCACCTCGGAGAGTGTTTTCCCGCCAGCGACGATCAGGGCTGGCACAATCTCGCCGACGTAGGTTTCCCAATTCACCGCGCCGGACAGGTTCGCGCGGGACAGGTTCGCGCCGGACAGGT
>CAZVNJ010000020.1:0-36755 GCA_964628985.1 uncultured Dehalococcoides sp. | reverse complement strand
ATTGCCTCGTGGCCGAGGGCGCGGCTGAAGTCGCCCTCGAAGGCGACATCAGCGCCTGGGACATCGCCGCGCTGACAGTGATCGTCGAGGAGGCCGGCGGACGCCTGACGGACGACCGCGGGGTCGCGACGATCGACGCAGGCCACAACGTCACTTCGAACGGCATCCTCCATGACGAGGTACTGCGGCTGCTCCGCGCCGGGATCTAGGGCAGTCGATCCACCTCCGGGGCCGTCGATGTGTTCCACAAGAGCTTCGCTTACTGACGCCGAGAGAGTATCCGGTCGTTTCGGCACGTTCAGATGCAAGCATCCGTCCGCCCGGGACGCCGGCGGAGGGCCTCCGCTTGTCCCAGGACGGTGACCGTCCGACGCCGCCCTTTCCACTACGCAGAGACTTGGCCCGCCCCGTCGTCCGCTTCGACGCTGGGTCTGGCTCCTCACCTTGGCTCAGTCCTCGTGATCGCCGCCCTCCCGCGGTAGTACGGTGCGCGTATCCTGCGCGGCCCTTGGAGATCTGAAATGACAAACCTCGAACAGCAGCGTGAGGCTTGGGATCGGTTCGCCTCGGCATACGACCATGCGATCACACCGGTCTCGACGCACGTGGCTGAGCAGGCGCTGGCGATCGCCAACGTCAAAGCGGGTGAAGCGCTCCTCGACGTGGCCGCGGGGCCTGGAGCGCTGAGCCTACCGGCCGCACGCCTCGGCGCCCGCGTGCTCGCCGTCGACTATTCGTCCGCAATGGTCGAGCTCCTTCAGCAGCGTGCGCGCGAGGAAGGGTTGCCGGACCTGGCCGTCCGCGTGATGGACGGGACGGCCCTCGACCTCGCCGACGGGGCGTTTGACATCGCCTGCTCGCAGCTCGGCATCATGCTCTTTCCCGACCGAGCGGCGGGCCTGCGCGAGCTCGCGCGCGTCGTCAAACCCGGCGGTCGCGCCATGATGGTGGTCTTCGGAGCACCTGAGCGTGTCCCGCTGGCGATGTTCTTCCGCGCGGTTGCCGAGGCGGTGCCTCGAGCGACTCTGCCGGCACTGCGCGATTCGCCGCTCTTCTGTCTCTCGGATCCAGGAGACCTCGTCGCTGAGATGACGGAGGCAGGGCTGCACGCCGTGCAGGTGTACAGTGCGGAGTCGGGGCTAGAGGTAGCGTCAGCCGCACATCTCTGGCAATTGATGCTGGGAGGGGCTCCGGCGATTGCCGGACTCCTGGACCGGTTGCCAGGCGAGCAGCAACATGCCACCCGCGAGGCGTTTGACCGGTCGTTTGCGGCGAAGTTCGGTTTGGGCCCGGCAACTCTTCCGGTAGCGTTCAATGTCGGAATCGGTCTTCGATAGGTCCTGCAGGCGCTCCTTTGCGCGTGGCGCATCCGCGGAGTGACCGATCCCGCGTACTGCGATCTAACCCGCAGTGCCTGATGGGCCGACCAGTGCACCGCGGTTCAACATGTCGAGTTTTAGTCCATCTTAGATTGTCGATTACATCTCTCTTTCATGACGTACCTTCCCGGTGTTAGCGTGAAATAACACCGTTACGTCAGACAGGCGCTGCAGATTCGAGGCGCGCCTCACGTCGTAATTCTGCAACCAAGATTTGATTTCAATTGGCGCAATTCGCTTGCGCGGCCTCCCCTCTCCATCGTCTAATGCGCTGACGGGGGTGTGGGGTTCGGGCGATGCGATTATTCCCAGGCGTGCCCCCGCGAGGGGTTGCTTTCGGCTTTCAGGCGGGGCTGGCCGGAGTCGCGCTCTTCAGCGCGTTCCTCATCAGGTTTGACGCCGTCGTCGGGGCCATCCCCTGGGCGACTCTCCTGGCAGCCCTCGCCGTGGCCCTTCCGACTCGAGCGGTCATACTTCTTCACTTCCGACTCCATCGAGGTATGTGGTGGCACGTGGAGGTCGACGATCTCCTGCAGATCGTCCGGGCGACGACCCTCGGCACGTTGCTCATCGCCTTTGCAGTACTCGTCGCTCGCTCTCGAGGAGTCACCGATCTTGCGGCGGTGCCCGTCGGGGTAGTCGTCCTCGACTGGGGGGCGAACGTCGTCCTGCTCTTCGGGGCGCGAGTCTTGCTGCTCTTAGTGCGGCGCTCGGGGGAGGCTCGGAGCGTGGCCACCGGAGCGCGGCGCGTACTGGTCGTGGGGGCCGGCGAGGCCGGTGCCGCGTTCGCCACGCAACTCATCCGCGCGCCACGGCACCGCATGCACCCCGTGGCCTTCTGCGATGACGACGAACGGAAGGTGGGGTCGACGCTTGTGCGCGTCCCCGTGGCCGGGACCTGCGACGACATCCCCGCGGTCGTGGCTCGCTACAGGGTCGACCTGATTGTCCTGGCACTGCCATCGGTCATGGGCCCCACTCGACGCCGCATCATCGCGCGCTGTCAGGAGGCTGGCGTGCCGTTCCGCACGCTTCCATCTCTACCCGAGTTGCTCGTCGCACCGGTGTCGGCGGACCGCGTCCGCGAGGTGGATGTCCTGGACCTGCTGGGGCGTCCGATTGCGCGGGTCGATCCGGAATTGCTCGCGGGTGCCGTCCGAGGCCGGCGCGTCCTCGTGACGGGCGCGGCCGGATCGGTCGGCGGCGAACTCGCGCGACAGATCGCCCACCTCGCCCCGGAGAGCCTGACGCTGATCGACCGCGCTGAGACGCCACTCCTCTTCGCCAGGAATGACCTCGCTCGCGAGGTGACCGATCTCGACCTCACGATCCGGGTCGTGGACATCACTGATCGGTCGTCCGTCCGGCGCCTGATGCAGAGAATCCGTCCCGACGTGGTGTTCCACGCTGCCGCGCACAAGCACGTCCCCCTGATGGAGGACGTGCCGTCCGAAGCCGTGCGGAACAACGTCGGCGGCACGCTCGTCGTCGCTGAAGAGGCCGAAGAAGCAGGCGCCTCGTGCTTCGTCCTCATCTCGACGGACAAGGCTGTCAGCCCCTCTAGCGTGATGGGCGCGACCAAGCGCCTCGCGGAACTTGCGCTCCGCGACTTCGGGACGCACTCGCGGATGAAGGTGGTCGCGGTCCGGTTTGGCAACGTGCTGGGCTCCAGCGGCAGCGTCGTCCCGATCTTCAAGGCCCAGATTGCGCAGGGTGGCCCGGTCCAGGTCACAGACGCCCGCATGGAGCGCTACTTCATGGCGCTGCCGGAAGCGGCCGCGCTGATCCTCGAGGCCGCCGCCGTGGGGCAGCGCGGGCAGGTGTTGCTGCTGGACATGGGCGCGCCGGTGAACATCCTCGAGATGGCGGAATCGATGATCTCGCTCTCGGGATTCCAGCCGTACGAGGACATCGACATCGTCTTCACCGGCGCACGGCCGGGCGAGAAGCTGCGCGAGGAACTGCAGTACGAGGCGGAGCAGGCCGTGCCGACGCCACACGAGAAGCTGCTTGTCCTCAGTGCGCCGCCAGACCAGGCGGGCTTCCTGCGGTACGCGCGGTCACTCCTCGACGACTTGCCCGGCCTCGACGACGAGCAGACCGCGGCGAGACTGCGGCGGCTGGTGACGCTGACGGGCGACTCGACCGAGGTCGCGGGGACACCGGGCACGAGCCCCCTCCTTGGACGCCCAGGGACTACCCGGCCGACGACCGTCGAAGGCGACTCATGAGTCACGCGACACAGGGCCTTCTCCAGCGCATCGAGGAGGGGACCGCACGCACGGTCGTGATCGGCCTGGGCTACGTCGGCCTGCCCTTCGCGCTGCTGCACGCCCAGACCGGCTTCCGCGTGACGGGCATCGAGCACAACCCACGACGCTGCGACGCCATCAACCGAGGCGAGTCCTACATCGAGGAGGTGGCGAGCGCAGACCTTGCCCCGCTCGTCGAGGCAGGGCAGTTGCGCGCCACCCCGGACTTCGAGGCGGTCGCCGGCGCGGACGTCGTCTCGATCTGCGTCCCCACGCCGATCTACGAGGACAAAGTGCCGGACGTCTCGGCGATCCGTTTCGTCCTCGAAGGCTCACGGCCATACTTCCGGCCCGGGCAACTGGTCGTGCTGGAGAGCACCACCTACCCCGGCACGACCGAGGAGATCCTCGTGCCGTCCTTGCGCGAGTGCGGCCTCACCCCGGGGGTGGACGTGTTCGTCGCCTTCGCGCCGGAGCGGATCGACCCCGGGAACCGGGCGTACACGCTGCGCGACATCGCCCGCGTGGTGGGTGGTGTGACCCCGGCCTGCTCAGAGGTGGCGGCGACGTTCTACCGCCGCCTGATCGATGCCGAGGTCCGCGTGGTGTCCACGCCCGCCGTCGCGGAGATGACGAAACTGCTGGAGAACGTCTTTCGCGTGGTGAACGTCTCGCTGATGAACGAACTGGCGCAGTTGAGCGACCGGATGGGCGTCGACATCTGGGAGGCTGTCTCAGCCGCCTCTACCAAGCCGTTCGGCTACATGCCGTTCTTCCCGGGGCCGGGTGTGGGCGGCCACTGCATCCCGGTGGACCCGTTCTACCTCTCGTGGAAGGCGCGAGAGTTTGGCTTCGACACCCGCTTCATCGAACTCGCGGGCGAAATCAACGATTCTCAGCCGGCGTACGTAGTTGAGCGGGTCGAGTCGCTGCTCGCGGCCTCGGGCGCCGCGCTGGCAGGGGCGCGCATCCTCCTGCTCGGCATGGCTTTCAAGAAGAACGTTGCCGACACACGCGACTCCGCCTCGCTCCACGTCGCCCGCCACCTGCTCACCCGCGGCGCGGACGTCCGCTACCACGACCCGCATGTCCCGACCGTCCGCATCGAGGGCGAGTTGGCGTCTGTACCGCTCACGCACGAAGAGATCGCCGCCGCCGACTGCGTCGTCATCCTCACGGATCACGACGCCGTCGACTACGCCTCCGTTATTGCCTCCGCCCGTCTGGTCTACGACACGCGCAACGCCACCCCTCGAGGTCTCCCCCACGTCCACCACCTCGGGGCACCGAAACGATGATCAGGGGTGGACGGGCCAGTCGCGAGGAGTCGAATGCCTAGGTACATCCTCGGATTGAGCGGCGGCTTCCGCGCGAACCCGCATGACACGGCAGCGGTTCTCCTTCGAGACGGCCAAATCGTCGGAATGATCGAGGAAGAGAGGCTGCGCCGCGTTAAGCACGCAAGGGGAGTGATGCCTCGGTATGCGATCGCCCGTCTCCTTAGCGATAACAACCTCACGATCGGCGACATCGATGTGCTCGCGTACTACTCCGCCCCACCCGACGTCGAACCACGCATCCGGCGGTTCATGCAGTTTCACTTTGGAAGCTGCCCGACGATCCGGCTGTACGATCACCACCTGTGTCACGCGGCCTCGGCCTTCCTGATCTCCGGCATGGAGGAGGCTTCGGTAGTAACCGCAGACTTGTCGGGAGATGGCTGCTCTTCGCTTCTCGCCCACGGCAAAGAACGAGACATTTCCGTCCTCAAGCGGTTTCCAAAGCCCAATTCGCTTGGGATCTACTATTCGGTGATCACCCAGCTGCTGGGCTTCCAGCGAGACGCCGACGAATACAAGGTCATGGGGCTCGCCCCATTTGGGCGCCCGACTGTAGACCTCGGTTGGCTCCTGTCGGTTGGGGTGGGCGACTACTCCCTAGCGGAACAATACCTCTCGGTCGGTGGGCCCGGAGAGTCCAATCCGTCAAAAGAAGAGCCCATGTATGCGGACTCGATTCTTGAGAAGCTGGCGGCGCCCAGAACCGTCGGCGAGACACTCACGCAGTATCACAAAGATCTGGCTGCATCCGCACAGCAGCGCCTAGAAGAAGCGCTGTTGTCCCTCGTGCAATGGACAATCGACACCACCGGTTCCCGAAACCTGTGTCTTGCCGGTGGCACCATGTTGAACTGCTCGGCAACTGGAGTCATCTGGAGATCGGGCCTCGTAGATAGGATCTACACTCCCCCGTCCGCGAGTGATGCTGGCACAGCGCTTGGCGCAGCACTTCTCGCCGCTCGAGACATGGAGTTGCCTGCCCCAGAGACGGTTCGTCATGCTGGGTGGGGCACGTCCTATGCCGACGAGCAGGTGGAGTCCGCTCTGAGACTCAGCCAGATCCCCTACCGCATCCTCGACGACGTGCCTTCTTCGGCCGCTGACTTGCTTGCAGCCGGGAAAGTGATCGGATGGTTCCAGGGTAGGATGGAGTTCGGCCCCCGCGCACTCGGATTCCGAAGCATTCTTGGAGATCCGAGAAGTCGCGATATGCGAGACCTGATCAATGCAAAGATCAAGTTTCGAGAGGAATTCCGGCCATTCGCCCCTAGTGTTCTCGAAGAACATGCCGCGGCGTGGTTCAAAGATGCGGCTCCCTCCCCCTTCATGACCTCGGCTTTTGTAGCGACACCGAAGGCTCAGACTGAAGTCCCTGCGGTGGTGCATGCGAATGCAACCAGCCGCATCCAAACGGTGCCCCGGGACTATCCGGGGCGATATCGACAGCTCATCGAGGCGTTCTACGCCCGAACTGGGGTCCCGATGGTGCTCAATACTTCGTTCAACCGCCAGGGGGAGCCGATCGTTGAGTCCCCTCTCGACGCACTCTCTACGTTCTTTGGCAGTGGTCTCGACGCCTTGGTGATGAATCGCTTCTTGGTTACGAAGGAGGCCATGAGGGGCGCCTAGCGCCATCGACCACTTCGTGCAGGGCGCTCGAAGTGCTCACCTAGGCGGTCTGGAGGCCGAAATGAACGCAGCCCTTCTTCTCGATCACACACAACGATGTCAGTCAGGGTCGGGACTCTTGGACTGCCCCTCCGAAGTGCCCGTCACCGAACTCGCACGTTTCGGCGCTGCGTCCGCTCTCTACAGGGATGCCACTAATCGAATTCCGAACGGCTCATTCGAGATCGACACGTCGCCGTGGTCAGCGGGCTCTGGTAAGGCCGTCTCCCGTTCCACTTTGAATTCGTTGAGCGGCTTCGCGTCTGTGGCGATCAGCCATCTGTCCGGGTCTTCGGTGACGTACGCCTCCGTTACGGATCTAACCCTCGCGACCAGCGGCGCACACGTCGTCTCCGCCTACATCTGGCTTCCCTCTGACTGGGATGGCACCGCGCCCGCGGTGAACCTCGCGTCGTTCTCCGGCTCCACGCTGCTCGACTCCTCCCGCCGCGCGGCCAACCCGGCGATCCGCGAGGCGTGGCAGCGGGTGTGGGAGGTGCGGTCGATCGCGGCGGGGGACCTCGTCGGGAACGTGGGGTTCTTCGAGAGCGGGTCGCTGCCGTCGGCGGGGAAGTCGTTCTTTGTCGATGCGGTGCAGGTGGAGCAGGGGACATACCCAACGTCGTACCTCGACGGGTCGCTGGGGGAGGGGTACGCGTGGACCGGGACGCCGCACGCGTCTGCGTCGACGCGGGCGGCGGGGCGGCTGCAGGTCGAGGGGGCGTGGCTCGACGCGCGACAGGGCGGGGTGGCGGCCTACCTCCGGCCGGCGTGGGGGGCCGCGGACGGCGGGACGCACGTGGTGTTCGAGCGGGCGGGGGGCGACGGGCGGCTCCGGCTCGCCTTCGAGGCGGGGACGTGGCGGCTGACCTCGACGCGCGGCGCGGTGACGTCGAGCGTCGATGTGGCGGCCTCGCACGCCTGGGACACCGACGTCGTGGTGGCGGCGGGGTGGACGCCTCGGCTGCTCCTCTTGCAGGTGGACGGCGTGCGGGCGATGGCGACGCGCTCCGGCGGCTGGCCCGACCTCGATGACGCGCGACGGCTCGACATCGGGCGGCGGCAGGATGTCGAGTCGGGGTGGTTCGACGGGGCGATCGGGCCGCTCACGGTGTTCGACGGGCCGCTCTCGCCGCGCGCCGTCGAGGTGCTGCGGCGGATGTCGAGGCCGCCGCGCTGGACGGACCGGCTGCCGGGGTGGCACGCGGCGTGAGTGCCGAGGCTGCGCACGTGCCCTCGAAGGGCCGGTTGCTGATCGCCTGCCTCGACCCGGGCGACTTCCGCTTCAGCCGCGAGGCCTGGGCGCGGGCGGCGCGCGAGCAGGGGTTCGAGGTGCACGTCGCGCTGCCGGCCTCGGCTGCCGGGGCCTCGGGCGACTGGGGAGGCATCGATGCCCGCTGGCCGGTGCATGCGTTCGCGTTCTCGCGGGGGAGCGTGCGGCCGGACCGCGTGGCGCGGGCGGTGTGGAGCCTCTGGCGGCTCTATCGACGGCTGCGCCCCGACCTCGTGCATCACGTGCACGGGCAGATGGTCGTGGTGGGGTCGATCGCGGCGAGGCTGGCGCGCGTGCCGGCGGTGGTGAACACCGTGGGCGGCCTCGGCATTGTGTACGCAAGCGGGCGGCCGCGTGACCGCTTGCTGCGCTTCGCCTACGGCCTCGGCTACCGGCTCGCGTTCGGGCATCCTCGGCAGCGGGTGACGGCGGAGAACAGCGAGGACGTGCGCGAACTCGTCCGGCTGGGTGCGGGCGCGACGCGCACGCTGCAGACGCCGGGCGCCGGTATCGACCTCGATCGGTTCGCGCCGAGGGTTCGCTCGGCGTCCGATCGCGTCACCGTGCTGCTGGCGAGCCGGCTCCTGTGGAGCAAGGGGCTCCTCGAGTACGTCGAGGCGGCGCGCGCGCTGGCCTCGACGGGGGCGCGCTTCGTGATCGCGGGCGCTCCGGACCCGGCGAACCGCGACTCGGTCCCGCTCGCGCAACTGGAAGCGTGGGATCGCGAGGGCGCCGTCGAGTACCTGGGGCAGGTCGAGGACATGCCGGCGCTGCTCGCTGAGGCGGACGTGGTCTGCCTGCCGACGGCGTACCGCGAGGGGATTCCTCGGATCGTGCTGGAGGCGGCCGCGGCTGGGCGACCGGTGGTCACGACCTCGATCCCCGGCTGCCGCGAGGCGGTCGTCGACGGCGTCACGGGGCTGCTGGTTCCGCCGCGCGATGTCCCCGCGCTGACCTCGGCGCTGCGCCGGCTGATCGAGGATCGCGCGCTGCGCGAGTCGATGGGGCCTGCGGCGCGCGAGCGGGCTGTGGCCGAATTCGGCGCGGAGCGCGTGACGTCGATGACGCTCGGCCTGTACCTCGAACTCACCGAGGGCCGGATCGAGGACCGCGCCGCACGCCGAGGCTAAGCCTCGTCTCGCTCTCGTTCGCACAGCAGCGCGGTGTGGACGCCTTCGAGGCGCGTGAGAGCGACCGTCAGCACGCGCCCGGTGCCAGACGCCGCCAGCGCGGCGTTCAGGCGGCGTTCGAGGGCGTTCGTGTCGACGGGTGAGGCGCGGCGCATGACCTCGACGCGCGAGGCACCGAGCGCGTGGAGCGCGTCGCGCAGGCGGCGCTCGGCGAAGGGCATCGACTGGAGGATGCGGAAGCGGCGGGCGAAGGGGGAGGCAGCGGGGGTGTCGCCGGAGAGGTAGGCGGTGCGCTCGTCGAGCCGCCACGCATCGAGCGTCGGAGCGAGGACGTCGACGAGGGAGGCGCGGCCGACGGCTGGGTCGAGGTCGAAGAGGTAGCGGCCGGGGGCGGCGACAGGGATGGCGCCGGTATCGGGTGCGCCACTGATGGAGGCGCCTTCGAGAACCCCGGGGGCCGCGAGGACGGTGGCGCGACGGGGCGCGGTGACGGCGGCGCCGAGCCAGATGACGGCCTCGACGAGGGTGCCACGGTGAGTGATGAACTCGACCTCGGCACCTTCGGGCACGTCCACAAGATCGAGGCCAGGGGCCGCCTTGATCCCGGCGCGGGGCAGCGCGGCCGCGACGCGCAGAGCCGCGGAGAGCGGCGGGGACCAGCCCTCGGGGTCGAGGGTGCGGCCGGAGGCGTCGCGGCGGGCGGGGTCGAGCCAGGCGGCGTCGACGCCCGGCGGCAGGGGATCGAGGGCATCGCGGGAGCGGGCGTCGAGGCGGTGGGTGAGGCCTCGGACGGCGGCGTTGGCACGTGCCATCGCCACGCGGGCGGGGTCGCGGTCGATGGCGAGGACGGGTGCGACCTCCGCGAGCGCGAGGGCGTCGCCGCCGGCGCCGCAGCCGAGGTCCGCGATGAGGCGGGAACCCGCGAAGCGGTGGGCGGTCCAGCGGGCGACGGGCTCGGCGCTGGCCTGCTCGGCGGCCTCGCGGTCGAGGATGAGGCGGTCGGCGTCCGCGAACTTCGCGGCTGCGGAGGCGCGTCCCGCGACGAGGGCAAGCGCGGCACGCGACTGTCCGGGCGTGCAGGCGCCCCGCAAGCGGTCCGCGACGGTGTGGGCGGGCACGCCGGCAGCGAAGGCGTCGCGGGCCTGTGCGACCACACGCACGCCGTCCGGCGTCTGCAGCCAGTCGATGTCCTCAATGTCCATGGAGGGGAGGCTAGCGGGGAGCGCGGAGGGCGTAGGCCTCTGGGTCGCGCCACCAGGGGCGGCTGCGCCAGCGTTCGCCGACGACGTCGCGGACCTCGGAGACCGCCTGGTCGCGGCTGGCGATGACGCGGCGGGCCGCGGCGCTGTCGCCGCCGACGGCTGAGACGAGGTCGTCCAACCAGACGCCGAGCCGCTTGCCGATGCGGGTCTCGCGGGCGGCGCGCATGAGCAGTTCGGCGGGCGGATAGGCGCCTTCCTCGAGGGCGACGGCGAGGCGGGCGACGGCGGCGGCCACTTCGCCGGCGACGGGGAGCGCGTTGCGTGGGTGGGCCTCGATGGCGTGGAGTGCGGCCGCGGCGGCATGTAGGTCCAGCCAGAGGACGCGGACGATCCGCTCGAGGGCGTCTTCCGGGAGCATGTTGGCGCGGACGTTGAACTCGTCCAGACGGTGGAGCCGGTCCGCGATCGCCTCGGCGTGGCGGATGTTCCACCGCGCCTCGACGGACGCGCGCGACGTGCCAAGCAGGAGGCGATGGAGGGAGCCATCCGACATAATGACGAGGGTCCCGGGGGCGCCAGAGCGGCGTTCGATGATCACCTCGTCACGGGTCAGGGCGGCGTACTCGTTCGGCAGCGAGCGGGCCGCGGGAATGTCGATCGTGAGCCAGAGCGTGATCGCACGGGCGTCGTCGTCATAGCCGGCGGCGGGCGAGATGGTGAGCAGAGTGACGCGGTCGGGGACATCCGACCACTGAGGCGCGTCGAGAAGGGCGCGGCCCCATTCGCGCGCCTGCTCGCGCAGGGCGGAGGTGGGGCCGGTCGTCATCAGCCGGAGATCTGGTTGACGGCCGCCAGTGCCGCCTTGACCTCGTCCGCGTTCTTGTACATCACGCCCTCGCGCAGCGCGTCGAAGCCGTCGATCACGTCGTCGCTGATGTCGTTGGCGTAGCAGATGTCCAGGAAGTCGGAGCGAGTCGGCGTGGCCTGGGGGGCAACGCGGAAGATGTGGTCGACCACTTCGGCGTAGGCTTCCCACTTCGCGGCCATGGCGTACTCCCATCAGTCAGTCGGTCGTTGAGGCGCCTCGGCGCGGGCCAACCGTATCAGCGCCAACGGTTGCAGGCCACCCTCAGGGGCTCGGCTCGGTCGGCCTCGCGTGCTCGGGCTCGGGCCTAGGTGGTGTGGTCCACAATGGTTTGGCGCGTGTGAGTCAGACGCTCGACCTCAATGTCCCGTCCGTCCTCCATGCCATCGCGGAGGCGTTCCAGCAAGGCTGCGGCGCCACCGTAGGCCACGAACCATTCGAGTGCCTGGAGGACGGCAAAGGCTGGCGCACGACCGTCTCGACGGTGCCTGAAATAGCCCCAGACGAGGCCGGCGCCGGCCGCCGCCAGCGCGAAGGACATCGTCTGCTTCACGCGGACCGCTACTCGCCGAGCAGCGTGTCATAGCCGAGGGCGCGGATCTCCTCGATGTACTCGGAGCGCCACCCGGGGCTTGGGATGCGGCGGTTGCGGTCGCGGAACTCGCGGTGGTAGCGGAGGTATTCCTCTTCCAGCCGCTGGCGCCACTGGGTCTCTTCCTTGAAGACGTCCGGGTCCACCTCTTCGAGGTTGGAGTCCAGTTCGTCCGCGGTGAGTTCGTAGTCGTCACGCCAGTACTCCGCGAGGTAGTCGAGGGACTCCTCGAGGTCGCGGCGGCAGTCGAGCATGTAGGTCTCGAGCGCCTGCACGGCATCCATCGGCTGGCCGGGGAGGCCCTCGGTGCGAGCGCAGCCCTCGCACAGGGTGATCAATTTCCGAGCGTCGCATTCCTCGCCGCGGGGGCAGTTGCGGTGACGCGGAGCGAATCCGTTGAGGCTGGGCTTGCGTGAGTATCCGACGATCAGCGACTCCTGCGGCTTCGTGCAGCGGGGGCACGTCAGCACGTCATGCAGGATCTTGTTGATCGTATCTTCCCAGTCGATCTGCATCCGGCACGCCTCCCCGGGGTCTCGGAATCGATCGTAGCCGGGGGGCGGGGGGTGTCAACGCGGCTGCCCCGAGGCGATCTGACGCTTCACCGCGGCCTAGGCGAGGTCGCGCGCGTACCCGCCGGCTTGCCCCGGCATCTCCTCCACTTCGACGGCGAGGCGGGTGATATTTGAGTGGCCCTCCGCGCTCAACCGCTCCGCGACGCGCTCGGCGATGTACTCGGCGAGCAGCTCGGCGGTGGTGTTCTCGATGGGGAGTGCGCGCACATCCTCCGCTGGGAAGCGATACGCCCGACCTCGGAAGTCGACCGTCCAGGCCTCCCCGTCGCGAGCGATGTGGAGGAGCGGGGAGCGTTCCTGGAGCAAGAAGCGGTGGTCCAAGAAGTCGCAGACCTCTCGGACGTAGCCCTTGAGCGCCGCGAAGTCGATCACCCAGCGGTCGCGTGTCAGGTTCCCGTCCACACGGCAGCGGACGAGGTAGTTGTGTCCGTGGAGCGGTTCGAGGTCGTCTCCGAGGGTGGCCATGTGAGCGGCGGCAAACTTGAGCCGCAACCGCTCGACCGTTACGTGCCGTTCGATGGCCATCGATCTTCCCCCCGGGACGGGAAAGGCGGCCTGCGGCCGCCTTTCCGGAATATCGGCCGTGGTGGTCGCGCTAGATGACCATCTCGCGCAGCAGCGCGTCCACAGACTTCTGCTCGACCTTCGTGCGGACCTTGGCGTCGGCGAGACGCTGGTTGCCAGACACGCTCTCTCCAGCGCGGCGGTAGACCAGGCCGATCGGGATGCGCTCACCCTTCACCAGGTCCATCGCTGCGTTCAGGTTGGTGACGTCGTGCGTTTCTGGGATGGGGAAGGCGAGGGGCTCGATGCCCTTCTTCTCGTCGCCCTTGAGGATCGCGTACGTGTCGTTATAGGTGGTGCAGGGTGACTGCACGTGGACGACGGAGAACCCGGGGTAGTCCATGGCCGCCTTGATCGCCTCACCCAGCGGCTTCACTCGCGAGGAGAGTTCCGAGACGATGTAGCCGACGCCGAGACCGAGGTAGGCCATCAGCGGGTTGAGCTTGTCGTCCAGCTTCCCGTAACGGGTGGTGCTTGTGACGACGTCGACGTTGGTCGTAGGGGAGGCCTGGCCCTTCGTCAGGCCGTAGATCCCGTTGTCCATCACGACGAGTGTGACGTTCAGGTTGCGACGTGCCTGCGGGCCGATGTGCTCGGCACCAATGGAGAGCATGTCGCCGTCGCCACCGACGACGAGGACGTTGAGGTCCGGGCGCGGGGCCTTGATGCCGTAGGCGATGGGCAGCGCCCGGCCGTGGATGCCGTGGAGGCCGAACGGCTGCGGGCCCTCTTGCAGGTGTACGAGATTGCCGGAGCATCCGATGCCGGCGACGACCACAGTCTTCTCGATGGACTCCTGGTTCTCGACCGCGCGCTTTGCCAGCGCCTGCTCGATGGCGACCTTGACGCCAAAGTCACCGCAGCCGGGGCACCACTTGAAGTCGTACAGCGGGTTGCGCTTGCTCATCGTCGATCCTGACTTCCTGCGCCGCCCCAAGGCGGGGCGTGCGCTCGACTGACTCGGACTACTTGGTGTGGGCGGCCATGCGCTCGCGGATCGCGGACTTGAGATCGGCCTCCTTGAAGGGGAGGCCTGTGTACTGAGTGATCGCCTGCGCGTTCACGCCCATCGAGCGGAGACGCGTGGCAAGTTGCCCGAGGTAGTTCAGCTCCGGCACCAGCACCAGTTGCTTCGAGCGCAGGGCCTCGAGCAGCGCTGGGGGCAGCGGGTTGAGGAACATCGTGTAATACCAGCCGAGGTCTACGCCCTCCGCCGTCAGTTCGTTCCATGCGGCGAGCGCCGACCCCTTGGAGCCGCCCCACGGCAGCAGGGCGATGGGGGCACTGGTGCGCTCGGCCTCGAACGTCCCGTCCTCGAGGACCTTCAGTTTCGCGAAGCGGCGGTCCGTCATCGTGACGTGAATGTCTGGCAGGTGGGTGGTGTCACCCTCCTCGTCGTGCTCGGAGCCATTGGCGACGTAGGCCCCGGGTCCACCGGGGACCGGGAACGGGGTCACGCCGTTGCCAGCGTAGCGGCGGTTTCCCACGGATCCGTCTGAGACGATCCGATTCTCCACTTTCACCTTCGAGGCGTCCGGGATCACGATGTCCTGCGCACGCTCGGCGATCGATGCCTCCGAGAGCAGGATCACGGGACCCTGGTAACGCTCGGCCCAGTTGACGGCGTGACCGGCGGCCCAGAAGGCCTCCTCCGGGTTGCCCGGGGCGATGACGGGCACGCTCATGTCGCCGTGCCCGGGGTTGATGGCAGCGAGCAGGTCTGACTGCTCCGTCTTCGTCGGCAGACCGGTGGCCGGGCCACCGCGCTGCACGTCACAGACCACGAGCGGGATCTCCGCCATCCAGGCGAGCCCGAGGCCCTCCCCCATGAGGCTGAGCCCAGGACCGGCGGTGGAGGTCATCACCTTGCGCCCGGCAAACCCGGCACCGACCAGCGACGCGATCGACTCGATCTCGGACGACGCCTGGCCGACGAACTTGTCCATACCGACGAGGTTCTGCTCCATATAAGTGAGCATCGTGGTCGCAGGGGAGATTGGGTATCCGATGAAGGTGTCGAGACCAGCGGCCATCGCTCCAAGGCAGGCTGCCTCGAAGCCACGGATCATCACACGCGGCTCGGTGTGCGTGGGCGGCGGGTCCAGTGGCGTAACGGTCAGGCCGGACTTGCGGCCCTCTTCGGCACCCATCCGCAGTGCGGCGATGTTGCCGTCGATGATCTGCTTATCGCTCGCGCGGCCTCGCGTCCAGCGCTTCACGATGAAGGCCTCGATGGCGGCGATATCGATGCTCGCCATCTGCGCGACGGCACCGATCAGGATGATCGTGGAGGCCAGCGGGTTGCCGGCCTCGCGCGCCATCTTGTCGGCCGGGATGCCGTAGGCGCGGCTGTTACCTGTGACCTCGAATTCTTCGGAGTTGTAGACCACGATGCCGCCCTCGCGAAGGTCCGGGAGGTTCGTGTCGTAGGCGTACTGGTTTTGCGCGACCATGACGTCGAGCCAGTCACCGGGGGTGAGGATCGGTTCGCTGGAGATGCGAGCCTGGCCCCATGCGGGGCCGCCCTTGATCTGCGAGGGGAACGTCGAGAACGTGAGGACGTGATACCCGCCGGTCGCAGCGGCGGAGGCCATGAGGTCCGCACCACCGACCACACCCTGTCCGCCTTCGCCCGCGAAACGGACCACGAGGTTCTTGCTGCTCATGTGTCGATCCGACTTCCCTCTGCCACTCCGCGATGCGGCGCGTGCGCGTGGCTCCATCGGTACGACGGGCGTGGTGGATCCACGCTCACGCGTATCGCGATCATTATTGGCTGCTGCCGCACCTAGACTCAACGGACGTGTGGATCCGTCAATTGAGGTTTGAGTGCGATTCAAGGCTTACGGGGGGTCATGGTAGCAGCGGCACCGCCCGGCCGCACGAGATTCGACGGCCTGTCCCGCCTGCACGGTGTCCTCACTCGAGTAGGTGCGGGGACGACTTCGTGAAGACTCATACAATGTTGCCCCCGAACCCTCACGCCGCCCATGCTCGCCCTGGAGGCCCGGTGATTAAAGCGTTCGTCCTCGTCGTCACCCACCCCGGCGCCACTCGGAAGGTCGCGGAGCAGATCCGGGTGCTGCCGCACGTGCTGGAGGTGCACGAGGTGATGGGGCCCTACGACCTCGTTGCGATCATCGAGACCGAGAGTCTGCAGCAGGTGCCGGGCATCCTGGCCGACCGGATCAGGACGCTGGACGGCATACAGTCCACGACCTCGCTCGTGGCCTTTCCCCAGTAGATCGGTAGGGGATGGAGACGCGCGGCTAATCGCATCTCCTCGCCTGCCCGCCGCTCAGCCGCCGGCGCCAGCGGGCTCCGCCCCCGACATGGTGGACATTCGGCGGAGGGCTGGAGCCGAGGCCAGGACGATCAGCGCGAATGCCGTGACGGAGAGTGCCCCGATGGCCACCGCGGCCGGGGCACCGATCCACTGCGCGAGCGCGCCCGCCGGCAGCCCACCCAGCTGGGCCATGAAGTACGTCATCGACCACACGCCCATGACCCGCCCTCGGAGTTCGTCCGGCACCCGCAGTTGCAGGGTGGTCATGCCGAGGTTGAGGTACATCGACGAGACGAAGCCGCCGGCGAAGAGCAGGACGAGCGAGAGCGGGAAGTTGCGCGAGTAGGCGAAGCCCGCGATGAACACGCCGAACATCGCCGCCGCCACTGACATCACCATCCCGGCACGGCCACCGGTACCGATACGGATGATCGCGAACGTGCCCAGGAACCCTCCGATACCTGCGGCTGCCTCCATCCACCCGAAGCCGGTCGGGCCGACATCGAGGATGTCGTCGGCGAAGATCGGCAGCAGAGCCTGATAGGAGCCGCCAAATACCGAGGTGAAGAAGGAGAGGCCGATTGTCGCGAGGAAGACTGGTTCGCGGGTGATGTAGCGGATGCCCTCGAGCATGCCGCCGTCCGGGCCGGGCGGCCGCGGTGCGACGGGCTTGAGCGGCACAATCTGCACCAGGACCGTGGCGATGGCGAAACCCGCCGCCGTAACGAAGAACGCCTGCCCGATGCCGATGACGGCGATCAGGAGGCCGGCCGCCGCGGGCCCGACCACGCGCATGGTGTTCCAGACCGTGGACACCATCGCCACGGCGCTCGCCATGGAGCGCATGTCGATCAACCGCGGCAGGATCGCGCTATAGGCCGGGTTCGCCAGGGCGGCGAGCGCGCCAGTGAAGACGCCCCAGGCGATCACCATCCAGACGTTGGCGAACCCGCCGATGACGGCAATGGCGATCGCGAAACTCGATACGGCAGTCAGGCTCTGCGACCAGAAGAGGATCTTCCGGTGGTCGTAACGGTCAGCGAGAATGCCCGCTGGCACGCTGAGCACGATCGTGGGGACGGCCGAGGCGACGGCCACGATCCCGATCCAGATCGGGTCCTTGTCGAGACCGTCCTTCGAGGCGACGAGCCAGCCGGTACCGATGAACCGGAACTGCAGGCCGAAGACGCGCGAGAACATCGCGATCCAGTAGACCCGGAACGGGCCGGAGGACAGGGCTCCCCAGCGTGGCCCCTTGGTCGCGGGTGCACCGGAACCCCGGGCGCCTCCCCATGCCATCGACGTGCCCTCGTCTGCCGGTTAGGCGGAGGCGTGGGCCGCGAAGAAGGCGGACGCGATGGTGATCCACTCGCGCTCCATGTCGTGGTACGTCGAATGCCCTGCCTTCTCCAGGGTCACGGAGCGGGCGGTCGGGATCGCCATGTCCATGTCCTGCAGCGCCTGGGCAGAGAGCACCTGCGAGCGACCGCCGCGGATAAAGAAGATGGGACGGGTAATCGTGCGGGCAAGGTCCCACAGGTCGGCAGGCTCCCAATGCATCTGGGCGTTTGGATCAAACTTCGGCGAGTAGCCGCCGGGGACTTCTTTCAGCGCCTCGCGCTCCATCAGGGAGTGGGCCCACTCGGGCGTGAGCGGGGCGTTGGCGCGTCGCGTCTCGGTCCACTCGGCGGGGGTCGCGAAGACTCGCTGCTTGCCTCCCGGGAACGCCTGCTCGAGAGCGGGACCCTGGTAGTCCAGCGCCGGTGGAATGTCGTTAGCGAGCGCGCAGATGACCCGATCCGGGTGCTTCGCGGTGTACGCGATGGTGTGGTGTCCACCCATGGATTGCCCGACCAGGATGAAGCGCTGGAAACCCATGTGGTCCACGAAGGCCTCGAGGTCCGCGACGTAATCCTCCGTGCGGTAGCGGTCCGCCGGGGCCCACTCGGAGTCGCCGTGGCCTCGCTGGTCGAGGAGATAGACGTGGAAGTCCGTCGCGAAATGCTCGGCGACGCGACGCCATGAGCCCCAGGCGCTCGTGAGGCCGTGGAGGAAGAGCATCACGGTCGCCCCGGCACGCGGCGAAGGGTATTCGACATAATGCAGGCGCATCCCGTTGACGGTCGCGATCTGGTGCGCCGGCTCGACGGCTGTGGTCATGGATCCCTCAGTTCTGTTCGTGCCTCGATTCCCCGCGAGGCGCGGACACCATACCGCCCCACCTCGCGCGGCGTCGCCGGTCGATGGCATGCTGGCATGACATCGCAAGCCGCCTGGACGCGGCAACTGCAGGGGAGTTGTCATGGCGGTCACACTCGAGGCGGGGGAGCGGGCGCCGGCGTTCGCACTGAAGGACCAAGACGGCAAGACTCACCGGCTCGCCGACTACCGGGGGAAGACCGTCGTCCTGTACTTCTATCCGAAAGACGAAACGCCGGGGTGCATCAAGGAGGCCTGCTCCTTCCGCGACTACCACGACGAGATCCTGGCGACCGGGGCGGTGGTCCTCGGTGTCTCTACGGACAGCGCGGCGTCCCACCAGAAGTTCGCGGCGCACTACGGGCTGCCGTTCCCGCTGCTCGTGGACGCGGACTCGAAGGTCTCCACGGCGTACGGGTCGTGGGGAGACAAGGTGCTGTATGGGAAGCACAGCATCGGCATGACGCGTTCGACCTTCATCATCGGCCCGGATGGCCGCCTCACGAAGGTCTGGAAGCGGGCGACGGCCGAGGGCCACGGCGCACAGGTGCTGAAGGTGCTGCGCGGCGAGAAGTAGGTGATACGTCGCGTATCTTAGGTAGCGTTCGAGATCAGGCATACTCGCAGACTCACGACGTAACTCACAGTCGATGAATCTGTCGGCCGTGTCAGTTAGGCGAATAGCGGCATGCCGCGTGCTCTCGCACGAGCCACCACTGTTCACGAGGCTGCAAGCCGCACGGAGCGTGCTGTTGCACGGGCAGCCGCCACTGGCTGAGAGGCTGCTTTCACAAGGACGACAGGGCCCCGCTGACAGGAGCCAGGCGATGACATCTGAGCAGACAGGGCGAGGTGCTGGCGGGCGGCAGAATCCGAACCGGCCCAGCCAAAAGGGCGAGGGACGCAGCCCGGACGAGCGCCGTCCCGACGAGGGCCAGCGCGCACCAGGTGAACCTGGCGAGCAGTCGAGCCTCGACCTCGCCCCGGACCGTCGCTGACGGTCCCGCCAGAGCCGGGCGAGAATCCCGCCCTAGGGATCGAGGGGCGCCCTGAGGAACCAGCGTCACTACTTCGCACTATCTCTGTTATGTCTCTGACTGATACTACTCACTCTCAACCCGCTGCGCCCGCTGTACCTCTATCGGGGAGTACATAGCCACCGCATGATGACGACCGCCGGATCTCCGGTACGCAGTCCGAAAAGGCGGTCGGATATGAGACATCGATTATTGGGAGGGCTCGCGCTGGCAGTTGCCGTGCTCGTGGCGCTCCCGATGTCAGCAGTAGCGGATCAGCAGCAGGTCGACAACGATCTGGTGCTCTCTGGTAACCAGAACATCGTCTCGCTGGGCGCTGTCCCGGCGGGTGGACCTGTGCTCGTGAACGCGCAGGTCGTCGTCAACTACTCCGGCGGGAACCACCTCGCCCCAGGCACAGTGCTCACCCTGACGGACGGAAACCAGTCCCAGTGGGAAGTGGAGACCAGCCCGGGTGTGTGGGGACCGACCACAGCCCCCACGGGCTGGGCAGTGCTCCCAGCGTTCGTTGCCCTCCCCGGGGTGTGGACGAGCGGCAGCATCGCGGTGAGTGCCCCCCACGGTGCTGTCGCCTTTAACGCGCCCGCATCCGGAGGCAACTACCGCTTCGTGGCCAAATGGGCCCCGACGGTCGCGTACGGTAATCAGCTCACGGGGGCTCCGAACCTCGTCATCCTGTTCACCGTGCCCGCGGCGCCGCCCGTTGTGCCAACGCCGCCCGCGGACACAACGCCCCCGGTCATCGGGGCCGACGTCGTCGGGACGCTGGGCAACAACGGCTGGTACACGAGCGACGTGACGGTCTCCTGGACAGTCACCGACCCCGACTCGGCAATCACGAGCGCCCCGTGTGACTCCGTCACGATCACGGAAGACACGGCTGGTGTGACCATCACGTGCGTCGCCACGTCGGCTGGCGGGACGAACTCCCACAGCGTGACGATCAAGCGCGACGCCACGAAGCCATCGGCAGCGGCGGCAGCCAGCCCCGCACCGAACGGCAACGGGTGGAACAACACGGACGTCACCGTCTCGTTCTCCGGGACTGATGACACTTCTGGTATCGCGTCTTGCGACACCGCCGTCACACTCTCGGATGAAGGCGCTGGCCAGTCGACGTCAGGCACCTGTACTGACAATGCCGGCAACGTCAGCGACGCCGCAATGGCTTCGGACATCAACATCGACAAGACCGCGCCCTCGGCGACGGCGGCAGCCAGCCCCGCGCCGAACGGCAACGGGTGGAACAACACAGACGTCACCGTCTCGTTCTCCGGGACTGATGACACTTCTGGTATCGCGTCCTGCGACCCCGCCGTCACACTCTCGGGTGAGGGCGCCGGCCAGTCGGCGTCAGGTACCTGCACTGACAACGCAGGCAACGTCAGCGATGCTGCGACGGCGTCGGGCATCAACATCGACAAGACTGCGCCGGTGGTGACCGTCAGCGGAGTGACTGCTGGCGCGTCGTACATCGTCGGGAGTGTCCCGGCGGCCAGCTGCGACACGACGGACGCCCTGTCCGGTGTGGACACAGCAGCAAGCCTGACGGTGACTGGTCCCATCTCTGGCGTCGGCTCGTTCACCGCGACGTGCTCCGGTGGAATGGACAATGCCGGGAACCCAGCCGCCTCGGGCGGTACCTCGGTCACGTACTCCGTTGTGTATGACTTCTGCGGGTTCAAGCAGCCGCTGCTTGTGCCGGTACAGTCGTACAAGGTGGGCTCCACCATCCCGGTGAAGTTCTGCATCCGGGATGGCAGCGGTCAGGCGGTCTCGACGGCCGTGGCGACCGTGAGCGCGAACAGCGCTGCACAGGGAGTGGCTCGGTACGACGCCACGGACCAGCAGTACATCTTCAACCTGCGGACGCGTGGCCTGCCCCTCGGCCCGCTGACCATCTCGGTCAGCCTTGACGATGGGACCACGCACTCGATCGCGGTCGCGCTCAAGTAGCGGGACGAGTCGCAGAGTTCAGGGGCGGGCAGCGGTGCCCGCCCCTTCTGCTATCCGCAGCCTCGGAGGCCTACTTCCGCTGGCAGCGGGGGCAGAAGTGAGTGCCGCGGCCGGCGACCCGTGCCTTGAGGATGGTCGCACCGCAGCGCTCGCACGGCTGGCCCTCCCGGCGGAAGACGTGGACGCGGACGTGGTGGAGCCCCTCGGCGCCGAGGCCGTCCCGGTAGTCGCTGAACGAGGATCCGCGGTCCGAGAGCGAGGCGCCGAGCGTCTCAAGCACCGCGGCGTGGAGGCGTTTCGCGCGCGCCGGACCGATCCGAGCCGCCTCGGTGCGCGGGTCGATCGAGGCGATCCAGCAGGCCTCGTCGGCATAGATGTTGCCGACGCCGGCGCACACGGACTGGTCCAGCAGCACCGCCTTCACGCTGGTCTGGCGGCCCTTGAGGCGCGAGAGCAACCACTGTGGAGTGAACGCATCGGATAACGCGTCCGGGCCGCTGTGCGGCATCGCCTCGACGGCGTCCTCGACGAGGTGCCAGGTGCCGAACTTCCGCATGTCGTTGAACCTGAGCGTGGAGCCGTCGTCGAGGTCGACCCGGGCGCGCTCGAAGCGTCCTGGGGGCGCTCCTGCGGGCGCGTGGACGATCGAGCCGGTCATGCGGAGATGGATGACCCAGGTCCAGCCGTCGTCGAGGCGGAGCAGGAGGTACTTGCCCTGGCGGTCAATGGCGGCCACTGCCCTGCCCTGCAGGCGTCGTTCGAGCGTCCTCGGCGGGTCGGTCACGGCGAGGCGCTCGCCGCCGGCGTGGATGCGCACGCGCGTGATCGAGCGGCCGACGAGCAGTGGCGTCAGGTCGCGGCGGATCGTCTCGACCTCGGGAAGTTCAGGCACGTCGCAACCGTCCCGCCTCGGCCCGCCCTACTCGAGGGCGCCCCAGTTGGTGCCGACCTTCTCTTCGAGGTCGAGCGGCACGGCGAGTTCGATGGAGGGCATCAGCCGGTGGGCGATCTCCCGCATGTCGTCCAGTTCCGCGCGCGGGAGTTCGAAGATCAATTCGTCGTGGACCTGGAGGAGCATGCGTGCCTTCGCGCCTTTTGCGCGGCGGGCGGCGAGTTCCGGGTCGATGCGGTTCATGGCGATCTTGATGATGTCGCTGGCGGTGCCCTGGATCGGCATATTCATCGCGATGCGCTCGGCGGCCTGCCGGACGACGCGGTTCTGCGAGCGCAGTTCCGGGATGTAGCGGCGGCGGCCAGCGAGGGTCTCGGCATACCCCTTCGTGCGTGCCTCCTCGACAGTGCGCTCGCGCCACTCCTTCACCTTCGGGTAGGCGGCGAAGTAGCCGGCGATGAACGCCTCGGACTCGTCGCGCGGGATGCCCTCGCGCGTCGACATGCCGAAGGCGGTGAGGCCGTAGAGGACGCCGAAGTTGAAGACCTTGGCGCGGCGCCGGTCCTCTGAGGTGACCTCGGATTCACCCTTCTTGAAGACGAGCGCGGCGGTGGAGCGGTGGATGTCCTTCTTCGCAAGGAACGCCTCGCGCAGCGCCTCGTCGCCGGCGATGTGCGCGAGGACGCGCAACTCGATCTGGGAGTAGTCGATCGAGAGGTAGACCGGGTCGTCGCCACAGTCGCGCGCGACGAAGGCGCGGCGGACCAGGTTGCCCACCTCGCTGCGCACGGGGATGTTCTGGAGGTTGGGATCGTTCGAGGAGAGCCGGCCGGTGGCGGCGGTCGTCTGCGAGAAGACCGAGTGCACGCGATGGGTGCGCGGGTTCACCTGGGAAGGCAGCGTATCCACATAGGTCGACTTGATCTTGGTCAGTTCGCGCCAGTTGAGGATCGCATCCACCACAGGGTGCAGGACGCGCAATGGTTCGAGTGCGTCGGCGTCCGTGGTGTAGCCGGTCTTCGTCTTGCGGGTCTTCGGCAGCCCGAGTTCCTCGAACAGCAGCGCGGAGAGTTCGAGGGGCGAGCCGATGCGCACCTCGTGCCCCACGGCGTCGTAGACGGCACGCTCAGCGGCGGTGATACGGCCGGAGAGGTCGCGATCCATCTCTCGCAGGACATCGAGGTCAAGCGCGACTCCGAAGCGCTCCATGCGCGCCAGCACCGGCACGTGCGGGAGGTCGATCTCTCGGAACACGGTCTCGAGTTGGTCGCGCTCGAGTTCGCTGCGGAGCGGCGCGATCGACCGCTGCAACGCGTCGACATTCGCGGTGGCATAGCGGCCGACGGCCTCGACGGGCGCCGCCGAGAACGCGATGGCCTTGGCGCCCTTGCCGACCACCGTCTCCGGTTCCGGTAGGTCGAGTTCGAGTCGCGTGTGCGCGACGCGCGCCAGCGACATGTTGGAGTCACCAAGGAGGTAGGCCGCCACCTGCGTGTCGAAATCGATGTGCCCGACCTCCAGTCGCGGGTCGGCCTCAGCGAGGGCGATCGCCGCGAACTTCGTGTCGTGGCCGGATCGGCGGATGGCGGGGTCTGCAAAGAGCGGCGCGAGCGCCTCGAACACCTGGGCGCGGTCCAGTTGCGCGGGCGCGGCCGGGCCCGCGTCCAACAGCGAACCCTGCCCCATCGCGCGGTGGCCGAACGGGATGTAAGAAGCGACCCCTTCGGCAGGGCTGATCGCGATGCCGACGAGCGTGTCCGCTGCCCGCATTGGGTGCGACTCGTCCGCGACGACCTCGATGGCCATGCTGCCCGAGGCACGGACGGCGGCGACGACCTTCGCGAGCCCCGCGGCGTCCGTCACGACGTCGTACTCCCCGTCGAGTGTGGCGGCAGGCTTCGGGGCGGCAGCCGGGACCTCGGTCCCCAGTGGCGCCTCGATCAGGCGGCCTGCCGGGAGGCGCGGGATGAGGGAGCGGAACTCGAGTTCGCGGAAGAGTTCCTCGACGCGCTCGCGGTCGTAGTCACGCAGCAGCGCGGCGTCGAGGTCCAGCATCACGCCGGGCACATCGCAGACGATGGTGGCCATCTCGCGTGAGTGGAGGGCGTCAGCGGCGCCCTGCTCCAGCGCGGTCCGCGTGCGCTTCGGCTCGATCTCCTGGATGTGCTCCAGCATCTCGTCGACGCTGCCGTACTGGGCGATGAGCGCCTTCGCCCCCTTCTCGCCGATCCCCTTGACGCCTGGGATGTTGTCTGAGGTGTCACCGGTGAGCGCCTTGTAGTCGATCATGCGCTTCGGCTCGAAGCCCCAGCGCTCGATCACGCCCTCGGTGTCGTACATCACGTAGTCGCGCTGGTACGGCCGGTACATCCAGACGCGCACCCCGGGCTGCACCAACTGCACGATGTCGGTGTCGAGGGTGACGATGACGACATCGAGGCCTTGCTCGCGCGCCTGCTGCGCGAGGGTGCCGAGGACATCGTCTGCCTCATAGCCCACCTTCTCCACCACCGGGATGCGGAAGGCGTCCAGGATCGAACGGACACGGGCGAACTGCGGAAGCAAGTCGTCCGGGGTGGCCTCGCGCTGCGCCTTGTAGCGATCGTCCTTCTCCTTGCGGAAGGTCGCCTCGGAGGCGTCCCACGCGGCGATGACGTAGGTGGGATGCAGTTCGGTGAGGACCGAGAGCAGCGTGTTCGCGTAGCCGAAGACAGCGGCGATCGGCTCCCCCGTGTGCCGCACCGTCAGCACGTCCCGCAGCGCGAAGTAGGAGCGGAAGATGATGCCGTGCGAATCCAGCAGCACGATCAGCGGCCGCGCGGCTCCCTCCCCTGCCGGGGGCGTCGCCGCAGGGGGATCCTTCGAAGCGCGCGCAGGAGTCATGGGGAGCGAGTATACCGCCGTGGTCGCAGCGTTATGTCACGCAGAAAGAGCAACCGCCCTGCCCCGCGCCTCAGTGGTCGGCTGCCGCCGCTGCCGGCGCACCATCCACTCCGCCACGAGCAGGTTCGGGACCCAGGCGAGCCAGGAGACGAGGGCGTATCCGTCCTGCTCGCCCATCAGCATCTCCAGCACCGGGAGGTAGAGCCGAAGCGTGACGCCCGCGAAGACGAGCGCGTAGGCGCGGGTCATCCACTCTCGGTGCGCCTGCACGCGTCCGGCCCTGATCGCACGGAACGCCTGCACCACAGCGACCACCGTGATCAGCGCCAACCACGTGAAGGCCACATCGGAGACCACGCCGGATGCTGACTTCGGTGCGATGTAGAGGCCGGCAAGGCTCCCCACCAGTGCGGCCACGATGAACACGCGTCCGCTGGCGCGGTGCCACGTGCGCCGCCGGGCCCTGAAGCCGCGCAGGAACTGCAGCGGCCCGAGAAGCAGCGCGACCATGATGGCTGCGATGTGGACGAGCAGCGCCGCGGTGTTCGCCTCGTACACCGCCCGCTGGCGCGGGAAGTACGTTTCTGGATTGAGAGTGGAATAGCGGACAGAGACGAGGACGGTGAGCACCGCCCCCAGCACCATGAACGCCCACCCGGCGCGCGCCGCCCGTGACTCCATCGTGGCCCCCACGGCGACGGAGCGTAGCACTCGGGCAGCCCCGCAGAGCCCACGGCCGCCCAGCACTACAGTTGTGTCATGCCAGGGCCGACGTCACCCTCGCCCGCCCCTGAGCCGCGCGTCGTGCACGTCGTCTGCGCGACCGTGCGGACGGGCGCGTCTGCCGAGGCGGTCTCGAAGGCCCTTGAACTGGCGCGGGCGATGGACGCGGCGCCCGGAGCGCGACGGGTCCTCTGCGGCGCGGAGGGCGGGTTGGTGGTGGCAGCAACGTGGCTCGACGGACGCGCGGCGCTCGAGCCATTCGCGGCGTCCTCGCCGCACATGTCCTTCGTCATGCGCGGGCTGGCCCCCTGCATCCAGGGAATGTGGAGCGCGGGCGTGGAGACCGATGCACCGCCGCCTGCGGACGTGGCGGCCCTGTGGGTGTTCGGACTGCGTGACGCGGAGACGCTGTACGAGTGGCAGGTGCGTGACCTCGTGCATGCGGTCGAGTCGCTACCTGGCGCGCCCGCCGCCGGGCCTACCTTCGAGGAGCGCGACCGGTACCGCGCCGGGGGGCTGGTGGCGTTACGGTCGGACGAGGTCGAGGGGTTCCTCACGGCGCTTGCCGCGACACGGTCAGCCTGGGGCGAGCTGGCACCGCTCATCGTGGAGGGCTTCGTCCACCTCGAGGGGCGCGCTGCTTGATGTCGAAACTGCCGCCGTTCCACAGCAAGCGCGGCGGCCGGACGCGGCCGCCTCGGCGGCGGCCCGACCCGATCACACTGACCACGCGTGAACTGATGCGACAGAAGTCGCTCTCCAAGGCGTTCCTCGCTGTGGCGGTGCTGGTCGCGATCGTCTCACTCGTGGCGGCAGCCCTCACGCGAGGCGATGAGCCTGCACCGGCCGGCGCAGTGACCGTGCCCGGCGCGCTGCTCGTCGATGTCGTCCGCATCGTCGACGGTGACACGATCGACGTCCGCGCGGCGCAGACTGAGCTGCGCGTTCGGCTGTACGGCGTGGACACGCCAGAGCGCGGAGACCGGTGCTTCGCGGAAGCGACGGACCGCACCCGCGCCCTCGCAGGGTCACAGGTGCAACTGCTGCCGGACGCTCGACTGCGCGACCGCTATGACCGGGAACTGCGCTACGTGTACACGGCCCGAGGTGAGTCGATCGATGCGGCACTCGTGCGCGAGGGGCTGGCGCTGGCGTGGCGCGAGGACGGATCGCAGCGGGACGCCCTCGTGTCGCTGGAGGGAGCGGCGCGCGCGGCGAAGACGGGGTGCCTCTGGGGCGGCTCGTAGCCCTGGAGAGTGTCTACCGCGACGAGGACTCGAGGACGAAGAGCAGTTCGCCGTTGTCCCACTTCACTACCTCGTGGGGCGCGTTTACGTTCACCCACGCGGTCCGGACAGCGCGCCCGTTGCGGAAGATCAGCCGCCATGCCTCGAACGTCCCGGCGGGCACCTCCACCGTCTCACGTTGGCGGATGCTGAGGTTCACCGTGTGCTGCTGCTGCTCCACCGCGTTGGCGGAGACGTAGAACTTCTCGTAACCCTCGGAGAACGCGAGCGTGCGCCAGAGCCAGAGTGAGGTCTCGTTGTCGTAGTAGTGGGCGCGGAGTGTGATGTCCTTCATCGAAGGCTTCCCATCGTGTTTGATGACGTTCGAGCGCAGGACATCCTTCCCGTTGGACTCGCCATAGGTCCAGGTGTAGCCATCGGTGGGGGCCTGGTTGCCCACACGCCGCTCGATCTGCCGCGAGCCGGAAAGCGGCTTCAGCGTCGTGGGGTCCACTTCCACGGCTCCCGCATCGCTGTTCGGTGGCATGCCGGGAGGCGGAGCAGCCTCCTCGTACTCCTGGCGGAGCGACAGACGGCCATCCTGGCCGACGACGCTGAAGGTGCCGGTACCGAGGCGCGTGCCAGCCTCGTTGCGAATGGCATAGACGAGGCGTTCGCCGGGGCCGAACGGGATCTGCGTCACCACATCCTCAGTGTCGCCGCTCGGGCTCGCCCCGGCGCAGGCCACCAGCGCCAGGGCGGCGGCGGCGCAGGCGAGCACGAGGGCGCGGCGTGGGGATCGGATCACGCTGCGGGCAGCCCCTCAAGGACACGGGCGATCACCGGGATCGCGGCGTCGATGTCTTCAGCGCTCACGTCGAGGTGGGTGACCATGCGGATGCGGGTGGGCGAGGTGCCCGAGCACAGGACACCCTCCGCTGCAAGGCGCGCGCGGAACTCCGGGCCGTCCACCCCGACGAGGTCAAAGAAGACGATGTTCGTGTCCGTCCCGGCCGGGTCCATGCGGACATGCGGCATCTCCGCGACGGCGGCGGCCAGGCGCTTCGCGTTCGCGTGGTCATCGCCGAGGCGCTCCACGTGGTGCTCCAGCGCGTAGAGTGCCGCCGCAGCAATCACGCCCGACTGGCGCATCGAGCCCCCCACCGTCCGACGGACCAGCCGCGCACGGTCGATGAACTCGCGCGGCCCGGTCAGGATTGAACCGACTGGAGCACCGAGGCCCTTCGAAAAGCAGAACTGGACGGTGTCCGCCTCGGCGACCAACGTGGCCGGATCCGTCTCCAGTGCGGCAGCGGCATTGAAGATGCGCGCTCCGTCCACGTGGACCTTCAGGCCGGCCTCGTGCGCCGCGCGGGTCATCTCCCGCATCTCGGTGACGGTGAGGGCCGCACCGCCGCACCGGTTGTGCGTGTTTTCGATGCAGGCAAGGACGGTGCGCGGCCACGGGCGCGCGAGCGCCTTCAACTCCGCGGGCTGCATGAAGCCGCGCACGTCATTCTGGGCGACGCGGACCGGGATCCCACCGAGGGCGCTCGACCCCATGCCCTCGTGGTTGCAGATGTGGGACTCAGACCCGGCGATGGCCTCATCGCCTCGCTGCACGCAGTGCGTGAGGAGAGCGACGAGGTTTCCCATGGTGCCGCTGGGGACGAAGAGGCCGGCCTCCTTGCCGACTCGGGCGGCGGCCGCCTCTTCCAGCGCACGCGTCGTGGGGTCGTCTCCCATCATGTCGTCGCCTACCTCGGCGCGTGCCATCGCCTCGCGCATGTCCGGTGTCGGGCGCGTGACGGTGTCTGAGCGCAGGTCGATCGTCCGTGGCATGGGGTCCTCGCAGGTCGCGACGGCGAGCGTAGCAGAGGGGCGGGGCAGGTTCTTCGAGCGACTGGGGGCTACTCGCGCGGGCGCTCCCAGACGGTCTCGTAACCTTCGCCACCTCGGATCGCGGCGAAGACATCCGCGCGTTCTAGTCGCTCGGCCTCGCGGAAGACTCGGCGGGAGCGAGCGATGGCAGCCTCGCCTCCCACGCGGTCCAGGCGTGCTTCGATGCGGGCGCACACTCCAAGGTCGCGCATGACCTGCATGGCACGCGGCCAGAAGAAGACCGTGATCTGCTCGGGGAGTGGAACCTCTGGACGCACCTTCTGGAGGTAGCGGTAGCGCTCGGCGGCCGAACTGACCGGGGGGACGATCTCGATGAAGGGCTGGGCGTCGGCACCGGGCCGCGCGTCCACGAGCATGCGCTGCTCGATCAGCGAGAACCGGACGACGAAGACCGGGGCGTCATCGATGACGTGGAAGATTGCTTCGAGGTCGAGCCCGTGGTCGGCGTCCATGCAGCGATCGTAGCGCTGCGCGTATCGCAGGCGGAACGGAATCAGATGCGCACCTGGTACGTCCGGTCCAGATAGGGCAGGTGCAGGAGCCCGCTGACCTGCAATCCGAGGAGCACCAGGACGAGCCCGCCCACCCGGCTGAGCGTGTCGAGGTGGTCCGACACCAGCGTCCCCGCAAAGCCTGCTGAAGCGCCGACGAGCGTGAAGATCGCCCCAAAGCCCAGGACGAACGCACCGGCGTTCCTGAGGATATGCGCCCGGCTGGCGCGAGCGTCTCCACGTTCCAGCACCGCCTCGCCCGCGATGTTCACGAGGTAGGCCGGGACCAGGGGTAGGACGCAAGGCGACAGGAAGGAGACCACACCGCCAAAGAAGGCGACCAGCGGCCCCAGCCAGCCACTCAGGCTTCCCGACAACTGACCCTCCGCGTCCGCAGTAGCCGAGAAGAGGAACCCCGAACGTTGCACGAGGGCGTTCAGGCGCTGGAACTCGCCGAGGATCATCAGGAAGCCGAGCACAATGAAGAAGATTCCTGCCGCGACCGCCAATCGTGGCAGATACGGCCCCAGCCGTCGCAAGCGCGGGCCCAGCACGCTGAAGAACGCTCCGAGGGCGAGGAACCAGACGCCGAGGCCGGCCGAGTAGGCCACCAGGAGCATCGCCCCCTGTGCCGTCGTGCCGGAGGCGGCAGCCAGCGTCAGCACGACTCCGAGGATCGGGCCGATGCACGGCGACCAGGCCACCGCGAAAGCGGTGCCCAGGATGAAGGAGCGAGGGATCCCTCGCTCGCGCCAGACGGATGCGGTCGCGGTCATGATCAGTCGTCGATACCCAGGAGACGCCGACGAGCCTCGTCGTACTTCTCCTTGGCCCGTGCCTCGCGGTTCAGCAATCCCTTGATCTGCTCGGGCGGAAGGCGTTTCCCGTCCAGCAGGAGATCGTGCACGCCGGCGAGTTGCTTCTGCCAGGCCTCGTACGCCTCGCGGTAGGTCTGCTTCGGGTCGTCGCTGATCATGGCGACAGTGTAGGAGCGAGGGCGGGGGATTTCTCGCGGGGCCTTCTCACTCGCACGCTTACCTCGCGCGCGCCTCTCGAGCCGCCCTGGCGATGGCCACGAAGTCATTAAGCGGCATCGACTTCACCGTCTTCCCCACCAGGTCGAGCGGCAGGTCCTCCAGGCGCCGGAATCGGACGCAGGCCTTGCCCACGTCGTAGCGCTTGCCGGTCGCCCGGTACGCCCGTTCGAACGCGTCTGCGGCCTCGGGGGAGACGTAGATCGTGTTCAGGTAAAGGGCCATGTAGTTCTTCTGGGAGGCGAGGGCAGCGTACTGGAGCGGCTCCCCGTTGTACGTGTCCGGATAGACCTCGAGCGGTACGCGGTACTCGATCATCCCGTGGCCCATCGCCTCTTCGTACCCCTTTGGCAGGTGTTTCAGGATCACCCGGCGGACGGCAATGAGGGCCTCGCGGCGTTCCGGCGGCAGCGAGGCGAGGTAGGCCTCGACGGAAGCGGCCTCCGAGTGCATGGGCGTGCTCCTCTGCGCGGCGGGCTTCGACGATACCAAGCGAGGCGAGGCCATCGTGATCAGAAACGGCGCACCCGGAGGCGCGCCGTTTTGACGTGGCTGGTGACCCATACCGGATTCGAACCGGTGGTTTCCGCCTTGAGAGGGCGGCGTCCTAGGCCGCTAGACGAATGGGCCACGAAGGCAGTGGACGAGCGATCACGTCCACCATGTGTGTACACCATTCGTCGGCTGAATCCAACCGTCTCGAATTTGGAGGCCGGTGGTGGCGTCCCGCGGTGGCGGCGCGGGTCGTAGTGATTCTCGGGGCCCTTAGGTAGGAATGCGCAGATTCGAAAACCGCCCCGTTGCCCTTCTGGCGGGGTGGCCAAATTATCGGAGCATCAATGCAGGGGTACTCATGCGATTCGCGCTTAGCAACCCGAGGCTCTTTCTCACGAAGACCCTGATGGTCTTCGCGCTGTCGTTCGCCCTCATCCCCCTCCTGCAATGGAAAAGCGATCTCCCTGCGATGGCCTACGCGGGATCGATGGTGGTCCTCCACGTCTTCATCCTGGGGGTCTACCTCTTCCGCGTGAAGTTCCGTGACCTGGACCCGGACCGACGCTCCTTGATCGCCCGGATCCTCGGGCTCGCGATCACCTCGTACCTGCTCTCCACCACCTCTTCGTTCAGTGCGGAGTCCTCCACGGGACGGCTGGCATTGCAGATGCTCGGGGTCTCGCTGGTGCACATGGCAATCCTCGCGCTGTTGATGGTGCGCGTCGTCCCGGGGGCGCTCGCGGAACCCGCTGAACCCGCCGAGGTCGCCTCGGCCCGGTAGGCCGTGGCGTCACCCCTTCTTACTCGACCTCCCTTCCGACGCATCGGCGGCGCGGGTGCGCGCGCGTTAGCATCGCGCGTCGCGACTGGAAGGCGGGCAGCATGGACCTAGGCGTCATGATCGAGGGACAGGAAGGACTCACCTGGGAGCGGTGGCGCCGGATCCTGCGCGCAACCGAGGACCTCGGCTTCGAGTCGCTCTGGCGGTCAGACCACTTCTTCTCGCTCTCCGGGCCTCGCGACCGTCCGGCGCTGGAGACATTCCTCTCGTTCGTGCTCGTGGCCAGCGAGACCTCACGCATCCGCTTCGGGCCGTTGGTCTCCTCCGCGACGTTCCGGCACCCCTCGCTGGTGGCGCGGATGGCTGCCCAGATCGACGTGCTGTCGGGCGGCCGGTTCATCCTTGGGATGGGGGCCGGATGGAACGTGCCGGAGCACGAGGCGTTCGGGCTGCCCTTCCCCGCGGTACGCGAGCGGATGGACCGCCTGGAGGAGAGCATCCGGGTGGTACGCGCGCTCTGGGGCGACGGCCCAGCGAACTTCGAGGGCCGCTATTACACGCTGAAGGACGCACTCTGCGAGCCCAAGCCGGCGCAGCGCCCTATGCCGCTGCTCGTGGGTGGGTCGGGTGAGAAGCGCACGCTCAAGCTCGTGGCTCAGTACGCCGACGAGTGGAACGGCGTCAGCATGGGCGTCGATGCCTATCGCGCGAAGCGGGCGGTCCTGGAACAGCACTGCGCCGCGGTGGGCCGTGACCCGACGACGATCCGGCACTCGCAGATGACGGGGTTCATCATCGGCAAGACGGACGCGGACCAGCGCGCGCACCTGGCGAAAGTGGCAGAGACGCTGCCCGCCCTCGGCCGGAACGATCCCGCCGAGGTGATGCAGGGGATGCGCACGCGCGGCTGGCTGGTGGGGACGCCGGACGAGGTGGTGCAGGAGATCGGGCGGCGGCAGGAGGCGGGCCTGAGCCGGATGATGCTGCAACACCAGGCGCAGGAGGACTTTGCGACGCTGGAACTGATCGCCAGCGAAGTGCTCCCGCAGGTGGGATAGCGCTCGCGTCGTCGTGGATGGCCGCGGAGGGTGGTGCCCCCAAGGGGAATTGAACCCCTGTCTGCACCTTGAAAGGGTGCCGTCCTAACCTCTAGACGATAGGGGCGCGGCCACACGCTCCTCGCGTCAGGTGAGGATAGCCCGCCCCCTGTGGCTGGGTCGACGGTCGCGCCGCACTCCGCGGCACGCAGGCAGCAACGTCGTTGTGCGGCCTCGGCAGTCGCTCTACCTGGGAAGGTGTGGTGAGAAGCGGCTTGGGATGCTCGGCCGCATCGAGGGGATAGACGCGCGAGCCGCTGAGATACCGCGGCCGGCAAAGCGCTCAGGACGCTCACGACCTGGTTCTGACGACCGGCTGGCTCGTGGCTGCAGCGCCTGAGCGGGAGACGCCGTCCGCTCTGTCGGCGGCTCCGATGGCTCGGTCTGCGCCACTACCTCTGGATCGACCGGACGGTCGGACGCGGGCGTCGGCGTCGACGCCTGGGGTGAGGTCATCGGCCAGGGCCCGGTCTCCGAGGTAGACGAGGCTTCCCCAGTGGGCACGCTCCACGGCGAGGGCCGGGGTTCAGCAGGGGCACCTGCCGGGCCATCTGGAGCGTCCGCCAGGCGGGCAGGCTGGCCGCTGCGACCGTTCCACCACTTGTAGGCAATGACCAGGCCGCCAAGGACGGCGAACAGCAGCATGAAGGTGGTGGCCCGGCGGCGACGCGGACGGCGCCGGAGCGCGGGGAGCGCCTTCCGCTGCCTCGCCCCTGCCTCAAGCGCGGCGTCGACCAGTTCGCTGAAGTCCGGGAGGGTGTCTGGCATGTGGACGGCGGGGATCTCGGGCAGGCTGCCCTTCAGGTCCTTCAGGTCGCGGGTAATCCGGTGGTCGGTCAGTCGGGGCATGCGCCTTCGGCGCGGGAGCATCAGAAGGGTCATGGTGGCCGGCTTTCGGTGGCTGATGGCCTCGCGTCGCCGCCATATCGACGCCAGGCCTGTGGATAGGTCGCCACCCCTGCTACGGGAGGCGCAACGTACCACGCAGGACAGGGCCTGAGGCCGCCGCTTGGCAACGCTAGATTCAAAGACCGGCGAATTTCTCTCGTGGCGTATCGATCCAGGGTCGACGCGAACGAAACTGCAACGCTTTCGTTATCGGTGCCAACGAATGCGACGGAGTCGGCCGATGGCGCTCGGGACGGAACGGCAGAAGATCCAGCACCTGCTCCGGCGTGCGGGGTGGGGGTACTCGCGGGCGGAACTGGACGAGTACCTCGCGCTCGGTCTCGCGGGCTCAATCGAGCGGCTGCTGACCCCCGAGTCTGTCGACGACTCGGCGACCGAGAACCTTCTGGCAGGCCTTCAGGGCGACCCCACGCAAGAACGAGGGGCGCTGATCGCTGCCTGGCACCTCCGCATCGTGACCACGCGGCGCCCCCTCCTGGAGCGGATGACTTATTTCTGGCACGACCACTTCGCCACCGCGATCAGCGACGTGGAGAACCCTGCCTTCATGCAGGCGCAGAACGACCTGTTCCGGTCACGCGCCTTCGGCCGGTTCGACGAGCTGCTGACGGCCGTCAGCCGGGACGCGGCGATGATGGTGTTCCTGGACAACCGCCTGAACGTGCGGAGCGCGCCGAACGAAAACTTCGCCCGCGAACTGATGGAATTGCACACGCTCGGCGAGGGGAACGTCTACACGGAGCAGGACATCAAGGAGGCGGCCCGCGCTCTCACCGGGTGGCGGATCACCACGGAGGAGTTGCCCAAGGACTCCAAGCAGCGGTACCCGAAGCCCACAGGCGCTGTCCTCGTCCCCAGCCGCTTCGACAACGGGCGTAAGACGTTCCTTGGGACCACTGGGAACCTCAACGACCAGGATGTGATCCGCATCCTCGCAGCACGGCCAGAGACCGCTGAGTTCGTGGGGGCGAAACTCTGGCGCTTCTTCGCCACCCATCCGACGCCGGAGATGCTCGCTCGGACCACGAGGGCGTACTTCGACTCGAAGTACTCGATGCGCGAGGTGGTGCGCACCATCCTCACCTCAGACGAGATGTACTCGGAAGACGCCTATCGTTGGCGGATCAAATCGCCCGTGGAGTACGTCCTCGGCTACACACGCGCACTCGGGCTCGTGGGCGCGACCGGCCGCTCCGTGACGCAGGTGCGGGCGATGAACCAGACGCTGTACGACCCGCCGGGTCCGCAGGGATGGAGCAAGGGGGGCGCCGGCTGGATCGCATCAACGACGATGCTGGCACGCGCGAATTTCGCCTACGAGGTCACCCGGTCGGACGGCCCGAAGGGTCAAGTCGCTGACGTCCCCGCGATGCTCCGCGCGGCCGGGTTGACGACATCCGCCGCGCAGATCGTGGACGGGCTCGCGGACCTGCTGGTGGGTGGCGACCTGGATGAACCCACGCGGCAGGTGCTGATCGACTACCTGGGCGGAACGGCGCACTTCAACTTCGCCGAGGCCCAGCGGGCCGGGACGCTGCACGGCGTGCTCTACCTCATGCTCTCCATGCCGCTGGCCCACCTGGCCTGAGTCGAGGATCAGACAATGCCCGAAGAGACGTTCCTCGACCGCCCGATCGACCGCCGCTCGTTCATCAAGGGCGGCATGGCGTTTGTCAGCGCCGCCAGCGTGATGCCGCCAGCCTTCCTGCGGGCGACCTTCGACGACAACTCGGTCCCCATCTCGGATGTCACGACGGAGACTGCGGCCTCGATCGGCCGCCGCGTGATGGTGGTGCTGCAACTCGCCGGCGGTAATGACGGCCTGAATACCGTGATCCCCTTGAACGACCGCGGATACTTCACGGCCCGTCCCGGCCTCGCCGTGAATCCGGAGTCCACGCTCGCGCTGGGCAGCGGGCTCGCACTGAACGGAGTCATGGGCGGCATGAAGGGGCTGTGGGACCAGGGCCGCATGGCTGCGATCCTCGGCGCCGGGTACCCGAAACCGAACCGCTCCCATTTCCGCGCGATGGACATCTGGCACACCGCGTCCACCACCGAGGACCACGGCACCGGCTGGATCGGGAGGCTGCTAGATGCGACGGCGCACGAGCAACACTCCGCCTGGCGTGCGGCGAACATCGGGAACGAGTTGCCGCGCAGCCTCTTCGCGGACTCGGTCTTCGTCCCGTCTCTCTCCTCCATCCCCGCCTACGTCCTCTCAACGGACCGCAGGTTCCCGCGAGATGCCACTCGTCGCCTTGAGGCGTTCGCCCAGATCAACGCCCGGTACGCGGAAGACGCGGCAGTCCAGGCGGAGTACGGCGGCGCACTCGCCTTCGTCTCCCAGACCGGGTTCGAGGCCTATCAAAGTTCGGTGATGCTCCAGGCTGAGGCGAAGGAGTACGTGGCAAAGGCCCCCTACCCCAACACCCCACTCGCCCAGGCGTTGAAGACAGGCGCCTCCCTGATTATGTCTCGCCTTGGCACCGGCGTGCTCTATGTCACAACCGGCGGCTTCGACACCCATTCAGGGCAAACCGGGACGCAGAACCAGCTCCTCCAGACGGTCTCCGATGCGGTCGGTGCGTTCTACGCTGACCTCGCCGCACAGGGGGCGGCTGACGATGTCGCGACGGTGATGTGGACTGAGTTCGGCCGCCGGATCAAGGAAAACGGCTCCGGCGGGACGGACCACGGCACCTCGACGCCGATGTTCGTGCTCGGAGGTGGCGTCAAGCCGGGGCTCTATGGCGACCAGCCGTCCACCGCCTCCCCGGATTCGGGTGGGGACTTGAAGTACACGACCGACTTCCGTTCGGTGTACGCCTCGATCATCGAGCAGCGCTTCGGCGTGGCCTCGAAGGACGTGCTGGGGCAGTCCTACCCGACGCTACCGCTCTTCGCGTAGCGGGCTGCCCGGGTCGGGTGACGGACGTCACCGGAATCGAATCTGCGCCCCCTCCCCCGTACTGCCCTGCGGCGTATAGTCGGACGCACATTT
>CAZVNJ010000019.1:2965-41039 GCA_964628985.1 uncultured Dehalococcoides sp. | reverse complement strand
CCTCATCCGCGACATAGCGACCCTCGCCGTGTGAGATCGGGAAGAGGTAGCCGCGCGTGGGGTCCAGGCCGCGTGTGAACGGCGAGGTGGTATTCACGGGTACGCAGTAGGTGTCCGCGCAGCGGAACTGCAGTGACTCATTCCGCATCAGGACACCGGGCAGCAGGTGCGCCTCGCAGAGGATCTGGAACCCGTTGCAAATGCCGATGACCAGGCCACCCGCCTCGGCGTGACGTTGGACGGCCTCCATGATCGGCGCGAAGCGCGCGATCGCCCCGGTGCGGAGGTAGTCCCCGTAGGAGAAGCCTCCGGGCAGGACGACGAGCTCGTCCGGCTCCAGGTGGGTCTCCCGATGCCAGACCTTCCGGGACTCAATCCCGACCTGCGACAGCGCCCAAACGCAGTCGTTGTCACTCCAGGTGCCGGGAAAGACGAGGACGGCGGCGCGCATCGGCGTTTCCTCGGTGGCGGTCGGTCGCGGGGGAAGTTTCCCCAGTATAGGAGTCTCAGCCGTCTCGCCGTAGTCGAGACGCGGCCCTAGTGCGTGTCGTCCTCGGAGAGGACCGCACGAGGAGGGATCGGCAGGTCGGCGACGATCACCTCCCGAGTCGCGTCCGGGCCCGGTGGCGGTGGCGCGGCGCCGCGGGCGGCGAGTTCCCGCCTCGTCGGCTCCGGGTATTCAACGCGTGGGTGGAACACGGCGTTGAGGGTGGCGGTGAACGACTCTGCGATGACGCGAAGTTCGCTGAGCGACAAGGGGCATTCGTCCAGTTGCCCTTCCTCGATGCGCTCGCGGATGGTCTGCTCCACCACCTCTCGGATGCGCTCCGCGGACCGGTCCGTCATCGAGCGAGCAGTCGCCTCGCAGGCGTCCGCGATCATGACCAGCGCGGTCTCACGGGACTGCGGCTTCGGGCCGGGATAGCGGAACAGGTCCGGCGAGATGTCCGGGCGGACCTCGGCGGCCCGGCGGTAGAAATAGGCCACCAGCCGTGTGCCGTGATGCTCCGGGATGAAGCGCACCACTGCCTCCGGCAACTTCGCCTGCCTCGCGAGCTCGATCCCCTGCACGACGTGCTGCTGGATCACCCGGTTGGACTGCATCGGGTCGATGTGCTCATGCGGGCTCGGGTCGTCGCCGAAGTTCTCGACGAAAAACGCTGGGGAGTACAGCTTCCCGACGTCGTGGTAGTACGCCCCGACACGCACCAGGAGGGGATCAGCGCCGATTCGGTCGGCCGCCCGCTCAGCGAGGTTGCCCACCAGCATCGCGTGCTGGAATGTGCCGGGCGCCTCATCCTGGAGTCGACGCAACAGCGGGTGGCTCAACTGACCGAGCTCCATCAGCTGCACGCGGGTGACGATGCCAAACATCCGCCCCATCAGCGTGAACGCGAGAGAGGCGAGTACAGCCGTCCAGAGCCCGGCCGCGGCGCACGACCCGAGCATCCAGGGCACATCCTCCAGTCGCCGGTCAGGGTCGAGCAGTAACACGGCACCGGCCGCCGCCACCGAGCCCAGGCCGGTGGCGGTGCCCGCCATGATCACTCGTTGGCCTCGGTCGGCCCGAGCGGCGACGCCGACGCCGGCAAGGGATCCCGCGAGGACCGCCACACTGAACTGCGTGACCTCCAGGACACTCGGTTCGCCCAGCGTCGCGCCTGGCGCCGCGACTGCCGCGAAGGTGACCAGGGCACCGAGCATCCCCGCCATTAGCAATCCCGCCCGGAGCTCCAGGAGCAAGACCACAGCGACGGGAGCCGCCGCGAGCGGAAGTCCAAGGGCGAGGAAACGTCGATGGTCGTCCGGCAGCAGGAATGGCGCCGCGGACTTGGCAATGAGCACGGCCCCCGACAGGAGGACTGCGAAGAGCAGCCGCCTCCGTGCGCCATCCAGGCTCTCGACGCTGACCGCGGCAACAGCGCACACGATCCCGGCGGCGGCGGCCATGGCGAGCGCGGCCATCACGGCCGGCCATCGGAGCGCGCCGTCGTTGATCCCCAGCCGGTCCAGCGCCTCGATCGCAGCCGCATCGACCACGTCGCCAGCATCCACCACTGGTTCGCCACGGGCGAAGGAGACACTCACCGGCGGCGTGTTCTCCCGCGCCTGTTTCCGCTGGGCCTCTGTACGCGCGGCGTCCGTCTTCAGGGTCGGGATGATCAGTGGCGAGAGGATCTCGCGACCCGCGAGTCGTTCGTCGGAGGCGAGGGAGGCGCTGAAGAAGTCCGCGGCCCGCACCTTTGCTTCCTGGAGGTCGGCCTCGGCGACTGATCCGACCAGCGTGCGCCCGAGGGCCGTGCGGAGTTCCGCTACGAGTGCGTCCCAGCGCTCTGCGGGGAGCCGCGCAAGGAGCGCGGCACTGTCACTCGAGATCGAAGTCCCGGGGATCCGCCGGACGGCGCTCTCGCGCGCGGAGGCGGAGAGCGCCGGATCGCGCCGGACGCGGTCCACTTCGCGCAGGACGCGCTCGAGGTCTGCGAGTTGGCGGTCCCTCACCGTCGTGTCGAGGACCACGACCTCGGCGACGGCGTCGGCGGCCTGCTTCCGCACAGCGTTGGTGCGGACCTCTGACTCGTAGGTGAGGTCTCGTGGCGCCGGGATCGCGCGGGCGACGATCGTCCCTGAACGCAGTGGCTGCACCCCCGGGTAGACCGGGAAGAGGGCCGCGGCGACCAGGAGCGTGACGAGCGCGCCGAAGAGCCACGCACCTTGCCGGGCGGGGGATGGTCGCGCCGGTCGCGGCACGCGCGCGGCCATGGACGTCACGGCGCTAGCCCTGCAGCATCTCGCGAGCGATCGCGTTCGCTGCGGCACCGTCGGCGCGTCCCGCGATCCGCGCCATCAGCGGACGCATCACCTTGCCGAGGTCGTTCGCACTCGTCGCGCCAGCTTCGTCGATGACCGACCTCACGATCGCCCGCAGTTCTTCGTCGGACATCTGCTGCGGAAGGAATTGCACGATCACATCCAGTTCCGCCTGCTCCTTGTCGACGAGGTCTTGCCGCTTCGCCTTTGAATACTCCTCGATCGAGTCGCGTCGCTGCTTCGCTTCCTTTTGTAGGACGCGGGTCACATCGGCCTCCTCGAGGGGGCGGCCGAGTTCGATGCGCATGTTCTCCATGCTCGCGATCATCAGGCGGAGGGTGTCGCGACGGACGGTGTCGCCGGACTTCCACGCAGCGGTCATCTCCTTACGGATCGACTCAGTAGTGGCCATGGGTCCTCCTCCGGGCTCCGCACACAATATCCCCGAAGACAACAAACCCCGGCCATGGCCGGGGTTCGAGGTCAGGCGTCTTCCGGCGTGCGCCGGGAGCGTCCTAGTAGTCGCGGCGAGTGCGCGTCCGCGCTGCTGCCTTGCGCAGCTTGCGGCGGCGGGCGGCTTCCTTCTTCTTCCGGCGCTCGGACGGCTTCTCGTAGTATTCATGCCGGCGAGCGTCGGTGAGGATGCCGTCCGCCTGCACCTTCTTATTGAAGCGGCGCAGTGCGGCTTCCAACGACTCCGAATCGCCGACCGAGATGTCCGTCACTCGTACCACCCCCAGCCCGACACGCCGCCGGGCTCCGCAGTCACTTCGTAACCTCGCGACGTCATCGCGTGGGTGCGCTCCGGATTCGACGCGCACCGACCATCGTATGGATCGCCGGATGGCAGCGTCAAACTCGCGCCACCCCGCGTGCGACGACGGCCGCCCGAAGGGCGGCCGTAGCGGTCCGGGGCGCGCCTAGTCGGCGGAGGGGAGCACCTTGGGCTGGAGTTCTTCCATCCCGCGCCCGTTGACGTTCAGGTTCACATCCGCCGGCTTGTCGCCTGGCTTGATGCAGAGCACCTCGACGCCGGTCGTGTCGTCTTTGTATCGCTTACCAAGTGCGACGGCCATGCGATCCTCCTACAGCTGCTCGAGCGGCTTTTCGCCGCAGCGCAGTTCCGCGTCGTTCGAACCCTTGGTGACGATGAACTCGGCACCACAGTCGGGGCACTTGTAGCGCTTCCCGGTCACAGCAGGCATGGAATCCCCCCAAACATCGTTCCCTACGTCCCCGTGTGGTCGACCTGTCGCCCGACCCCGTGGGCCTAGGGCTGCACGGTCTTGATGAACGTCACCAGCGTGTTGATGTCGGCGTCGCTCAACCCGGCCGGTCCCCAGGCGGGCATGGCGGTCCCGGGCCGTCCATTCTTGATGGTGTTGAAGTAGAACTCGTCAGTGTTGGTCAGTCGCTGCGGCGTGAGCGCCGGACCCACGATGCCCTGGCGGTTGTTGCCGTGGCAGGTCGCGCAGGTCTTCTGGTAGAACTCGGCCACGGGGGCACCCTGGACGGCGGGCCCGCTGACCGTACCGCCCTTCGGCGCCGCAGGCGCAGGCGCCCCGCCGTCCGCGGACTTCGCGACGAGCGCGGTGCGGTCGTAGAACTCGCGGGCCGTCAGCGGGTTGTACTGCCCGCAGTTCTTCGTCGTCAGAGAGAGCGTGGATGCGTCCTTCACGAGGATCGCGTCCCGTTCCTCCTGGGTGAGGGGCTCGTCGTGTTCATGCCCGATCTCTTCGACCAGGTCCCATCGGTTCTGGGTGATCATCAGCACGAGGTAGTTGATCTGCGTGTCAGACAGCGGCCCACCGTGACGCTCCGACCACGTGGGCATTGCCGTGTTCGTGCGGCCGCAGGCGATGGTGTTGAAGAGGAAGTTCCGCAAGGCGGTCGCTTCACCCTCGGGCGTCTGCACGTACTTCGGGTCATCCTTGCCGATGATGCGGAAGGACTCGCGGTGCAGCGCGGGCGCGATGGCGCCCTCCTCCGTGCCCTTGCCTTCGAGGCCGTGGCAGGAGCGGCAGTTGTTCACGTAGAGCGTGGCGCCGCGGTGCGCCTTCAGGTCGTCCTGGTTTTCCCGGGCCGCCTCGGCACGGTTGTTCTCGTTCGCGATGTAGGCGCCGAACGCCAGGAATGCGACGAACAGCAGCCCGATCATCACGTTGACCTGCTTGCTCGTGTTCATTCGTTCACCATTCCGTCATCGCGTCTGACGTCATCGTCGCGTGGGCCCCGCAGTGAGGCTAAGTCGGCAGGCCTGGCGCCTGGATGGCTCGGGTTGGGTTGTCCGGGCCACCGGGCGTGATCTTGCCGGTGTCCACAGTGATGTTGCCAGAGGCGTCCACCGTGATCGCCATCGTGTCCATGGACCGGGGCGCCGGCCCGAAGACTCGGATGCCGGACTTCGTGTAGGTGGAACCGTGACACGGGCAGCGGTACCAGCCTTTGTCGCCCTCGTAGTCGAAGCTCTGTCGCCATGGGACCGTGCAGCCGAGGTGCGGGCACTTCCGCCACAGCGCGAGGAGGCCCGCCGCACCGTTCGATCCGCCCGGCCGCGTCTCTGCCGGGTCGAGGTTCGCGAGCCAGAACTGTCCTTCAGAGAACGCCTTGGGCTCGCCGCCCTTCGGGAAGTCCTTCACGTTGCCCGCGGGCACCGGCGCACCGAAGCCCTTCACGTTCCGGGGGTACAGGAAGTCCAGCAGCAAGCCCACCGAGCCAAGGAGAGTCACTCCGAGGCCGCCCCAGAAGGAGGCGCGGATGAAGTTGCGGCGCGAGACATCGTGGTCGAGCGGAGTGACCGCCGCCGCCGGGATGGCGTCAGCATCCGCGACCTGCGTCTTCCGCGTGGCCAGTGCCTGCTTCCAGGCGTCCGTGGGCGAGATCGTCTCGTTCGCCATCGATGTGCCTCTCAGCGATCTCCGGGCCTAGTGGTCGCCCGCAAAGATCGTGTATGGGACCAGCGCCAGGCCTTCTCCGCGGACGTACGTGCCGATGATCGTCAGCGTCACATACACCGCGATGAAGCCGGAGAACTGCAGGATCATGTGGTCGCGCTTCGTCTGCGCGATCTTCGTCTTCCAGGCCACAATCGAGAGCAGGATCGGCAGGCCGACCATGCAGGTGACCGGGATGACCTGTTCGACGATGAGGCCCGGGATGTTGACGTTCAGGCTGATCTTCGGCAGTCCTAGGAGGTCCGTCCGGAGCAGCTTGTCGCCCAGCGGGACACGCGTCCACGACTCAGGCCACGGGATTTCGTTCTGGATCGCGCGAAGGTTGCGGAGGGCCGGGATCGGCCAGTCAGCGCCTGTGATCTTCTCGTAGATCTTCGCGTGCTGCGCGTCGTCGAAGAGGATGAGCAGCAATGTGCCGACCGCGCCCACGCCCGCACCCACGTAGGTGTTGAGCCAAGCACGCGGCGTGGAGAGCCACTCACCCTGCCCCTCCGGCGTGTTGTCGTAGTAGGGGATCGCGCCGAGGGCGATCAGGGCGATCGTCGGGACGATGACGCCGGCAAGGGCCGGGTGCATGTGGAGCAGCAACTCCTGCAGGTTGAGGAAGTACCACGGCGCCTTCGAAGGGTTCGGGGTCACCGCCGGGTTCGCCCGGTCCAGCAGGATCGCGTCCACCAGGACGGCCAGCGCGACGATCAGGACGGTGAACAGCACCGCCGAGATGAACTCGATAAAGACGAGGTCCGGCCAGACGAGGAGTTCTTCCTCGCGCTGGCGGCGCTTCCGTGCCTCGACGGCACGGGAGGCGGCGACGGGTGTGGTGTTGGCAGCAGCCATGATGCGTCCCTCCTCCGACTACAGCGGCCGGGCCAGGCCGCCGTCGCGGCGGATCCGCCAGAAGTGGACCGTCATGAACACCGCTGCCATCAGCGGAAGTCCGATCACGTGCAGGGTGTAGAAGCGGATCAGGGCTGCCTGACCCACCTGGAACCCACCTACGAGGACGAACCGGTTTGGCTCACCCAGCAGCGGGGCGGAACCAACCATGTTCGTGCCGACCGTGATGGCCCACAGGGCCAGCTGGTCCCAGGGCAGCAGGTAGCCGGTGAACGAGAGGAGGAGCGTGAGCACCAGCAGCACGACGCCGATGACCCAGTTGAACTCCCGGGGCGGCTTGTACGCGCCGGTGTAGAACACCCGCATCATGTGCATCAACACGGTGAGCACCATGCCGTGCGCCATCCAGCGGTGCATGTTGCGCATCAACTGGCCGAAGCGGACGTCCGTCTCCAGGGCGAGGATGTCCTCGTACGCACGCTCGACCGAGGGCACGTAATAGAACATCAGCAGCACGCCCGAGATGGTCAGGCCGAGGAAGAGGAAGAAGGAGAGCCCACCCAGGCAGAAGGTGTGGGTGATCTTGACATGCGTGCGGTGGATGCGCGTGGGGTGCAGGTGGAGGAACACGTTCGTGGCCACCGCGAGCATCTGGTTGCGGGGGGTGTTCGGGTACCCGGAACGGAAGATCGAGCGCCAGACGCGGTTCGAGAAGATCGCGTCATAGACTCGGTCGCCCATCGACCGGCGTTCCGGAGATTCCGTCGCCGCCATCAGCCGCCTCGCCATCCACCCCCGGCGTCCCCGGGGACCGCTGTCGCTCTGTGGGAGCCCGCCTTCAGGCGGGCCGAGGCGTGACTACGCCTCCCACCACTTCCCCAGCATCACCATCACGCCCAGCCCGAAGATGAACGTGAAGAACACACCGAGGAGTTCGAGGCCTTCGCCTTCACCCAGCATGTCGACCTCCGAAGCCAGCAGTCACGTCGCCAGATTGGCCGCGACCGCCATAAGGCACGCACAGCCGAGGCTGCAGGGCCGCCGCGAATGTAGCGAGGCGGCGCAGATACGGTCAACGCGAACCCGCCGCGGGCCGCCCTGCCGTTCCAGCGCCATGTTCCCGCGCGGGGCCGCGAGACGCCAGAGGCACCGGCCTCGAGATGCCGATCCGTTATGACACTTCCGTCTAGGTGAGCGGATCGGTTCGCCGGGCCACCCTCGGTGTGGCATGCCGCCGGAGGCGCCAGATGCCCTGCAGGTCTTCGAGGGCAGTCTGGACGATCTTCACCCTGGTATCAGGGTCTTCGATCCAGCGGACGGGGACTTCGCGGAGCCGAAACCCGTTTTTCTGGGCCACCCACAGGAGTTCTGAGTCGAAAAACCACTTGTTGTCGTGTACGAGCGGCACCAGGGCCCGCGCCGCCTCCCGCGAGAGCGCCTTGAAGCCGCACTGGGCGTCGGTGACGCGCAGCCCCAGCGCCCAGTTCAGGATCAAGACGTAGGAGCGGCTGATGAACTCTCGCTTGAAGGAGCGGTTGGTCACGGCGCCCCGGCCCAGCCGGCAGCCGTAGGCCACATCCACCTCACCCCGCGCAATGGGGTCGATCAGCGCCGGGAGGTGCCCGAGGTCGGTCGAGAGGTCCACGTCCATATACGCGACTACGTCGGCGTCTGAGGTCAGCCAGGCGTTGCGCAGCGCGATTCCCCGGCCCTTCACGGGTAGGTGGAGCACGACGACCTGGCCGGGATGGGCCGCCTCGAGGCCTCGCGCGACCTCGAGCGTGCGGTCGCGGGAGGCGTTGTCGGCCACCACGATGCGCCAGCGGTGCTCGGGGTGCCGGCTGAGGTAGTCCAGCACGCGCGCCACGCTGCTCGCGAGGACATGCTCCTCGTTGTAGACGGGGATGACGAGGTCGACGCTGGCCATGATTCGAGTCTAAGGCCCGCCGCCGGAGTGCTCGCGCGCGTAGCGGGATCCTTACCGACCCGCCGGCTCGCTCCTAGTGCCGGAAGTGCCTCACGCCGGTCACGATGAGCGTGATGCCGAGACGGTTGGCGGCCGCCACCGATTCGTCGTCCCGGATGGAGCCACCCGTGTGGGCGACCACAACGCATCCCGCGCTCGCGCACACCTCGACGGTGTCCGGGAACGGGATCAGGGCGTCGGTTGCGGCGACCGCGCCCCGGGCACGCTCCCCGGCCTGCTGCTTGCAGATCTCGGCGCTACCCACGCGGTTCGGCTGGCCGGCACCCATGCCGATCAGGACGCCGTCCTTCACGAAGGCGACAGCGTTCGACTTCACGTGCTTGCAGACGCGCCAGGCGACCTGCAGGTCGGCCATCTCCTGCTTCGTCGGCTGACGTTCACTCACGACATCGAAACGTGTGTCCACGGAGACGTCGGCTGTCTCCACGAGCATGCCGCCGCGCACGCCGCGCACCTCCAACCGCTCGCGATGCGGGTCGCCGATTGGGGCCTCGAGGATGCGGAGATCCTTGGATTTCTTCTTGAGGTGGTCGAGCGCATCCGGGTGGTACCCGGGGGCGATCACGATCTCGTAGAACATGCGTACCCCGGACTCCGGAGAAAGCACGTCGCGCAGCGCGACCGCGAGGTCCATGTCCACGACCCGGTTCACCGCGACGATACCGCCGTAGGCGGAGACGAAGTCGCCCTCAGTCAACGCCCGCTCATAGAGACGCGCCAGGGGCGCGTCACCGGCCGCGAGGCAAGCCGGGTTGGTGTGCTTGATGATCGCGACCGCCGGCTCCTCGAAGTCACACACGACGTTGAAGGCGGCGTCCGCGTCAAGGAAGTTGACGTAGGACATCCCCTTCCCGTGGTGCTGCTGCATCGCACCGATGCCCTCGACCGGCGTGCGGACTGAGTCGTAGGTGTAGAACGCGCCCTGCTGGTGCGGGTTCTCGCCGTAGCGCATCTCCTGCACGCGGGTCAGCCCGACGGTCAGCTGTGCCGGGAAGGGTTCCGTGTCGCCTCGCAGATACTCCGCCACGGCAGTGTCGTAGTGGGCGACGTGCTGGAACGCCTTGGCGGCAAGCCGGCGGCGGTAGGCGGCATCGATGCCGGCCGGGTTGCCGCCCGCAGCCTCCAGCGCCTCAAGGATCGATGCGTAGTCGGCCGGATCGATGATCGGCAGCACCCACCGGTGATTCTTTGAGGCCGCGCGGATCATCGCCGGACCACCGATGTCGATCTGCTCGATCGCGTCCTCGAACGAGGGGTTGCCGGCCACCGTCGAGACGAAGGGGTAGAGATTTCCCGCCACCATGTCGATGTTCGGAATGCCGTGCTCAGCAGCCTGCGCCTCGTCCTCGGGCAGCCCGCGCCGATACAGGATGCCGCCGTGCACCTTCGGGTGGAGCGTCTTCACTCGACCGCCGAACATCTCCGGGCTCCCTGTGAGTTCCGCCACCTCGATCACGGGGACGCCAGCGTCCCGTACGGCCTTCGCGGTGCCACCCGTCGAGACGATCTCCCAGCCCAGCGCGTGCAGCCCGCGAGCGAGATCTGCGATCCCCTGCTTGTCGTAGACAGCCAGGACAGCCCGGTGAGTCATCGAGGTCTCCATCCCAGGCCGGTGCAGCGCCTAGCGCTCCGGCAACCCGCGCACGGCACCACCGGCGCCCCGCGCCTCGACATCGCCCACGCGCCACGCGCCCGGGATCGCGAGTGCGTCGTCGAGGTCGTCCGCACCGACGACGAGGATCATGCCGACGCCCATGTTGAACGTGTGGAACATCTCGCCCTCGGCGATCCGCCCCTCGGCCTGGATCAGCGAGAAGAGCGGTGGCACCGTCCACGTCGTCCGGTCCACACGACCGGCTACGCCATCACCGAGGATACGCGGGAGATTGCTGGGAATGCCCCCACCCGTGATGTGGGCGATGCCCTTGATGTACCGGCCGGCAAACGCCTCGCGCAGCATCGGCCAGTACGGCTGATGCAGCGCGCAGAGCGCGTCGCCCAGCGTCCCGTGCAGATCCTCGACCTCGCGGTTGAGGATCGCGCGGTCGTGCTCATCGCCGAGCCCCTTCCCGAGCCCCCATACCTCTCGCACCAGCGAATAACCGTTGGTGTGGAGGCCGGTCGAGGGCAACCCCACCAGCACGTCGCCGGGGACGATCGTGGAGCCGTCGATCATCCCGTCCCGCTCGACCGCACCGACGACGAAGCCGGCAAGGTCGAAGTCGTTCGGGCGGTAGATGTCCGGCATATCCGCGGTCTCACCGCCGATCAGTGCGACACCCTGTTCGCGGCAGGCGGCGGCGACGCCCTCGACGACGCGGACGCGAGCGTCCGCGGGCAAGGCATTGGTAGCGATGTAGTCGAGGAAGAAGAGCGGCTCGGCACCGATCGCGATGAGGTCGTTCACGTTGTTCGTGACGACGTCCCGGCCGGCCTCCTCGTAACGGTCGAGGGTGGCCTGGATCAGCACCTTGGTGCCGACGCCATCGGTCGCCCCCACGAGTACCGGGTCGCGCATGCGCTGGCCGAGGTGGAACAGCCCCGCGAAGCCTCCGCCCAGACGGAGCACCTCAGGGCCGTGGGTGCTGCGCGCGACCTCGGCATACCGACGCGCGGTGGCATCGCGGGCGTCGACATCGACACCCGCAGCGGCGTAGGTGAGGGGCCTGGGATCGCGGTCGCTCATGGCGCGCCTTCGAGGCGGGGAGTGCCTGCTGGAAGCGTATCTGGCGGGCTGGGCGCGGGCTACGGCCCTCGTTTAGCGGGCGGTCAGCGGGATGGTCACCGGGCCAGCCGCGGCCACCGGGATCTCATGGTCAGGCCGGCCCGCCTCGGACTCGAGCGCGAACTTGTCGAACTGGATCGGGACCTCGGAGGGATAGACGCCGGAGAAGCAGGCGGTGCAGTGACGGTCCCCCTGGAGCCCGGTGGCCCAGATGGTGCCCTCCAGGGACAGGTAGCCAAGGCTGTCCGCGTGGATGTGATCGCGGATCTCGTCTTCGGTCTTGTTCGCCGCGATCAACTCGCCGCGGGTGGCCATGTCGACGCCGTAGAAGCACGGGTGCGTGATCGGCGGGGAAGTGATGCGCATGTGCACCTCGGTGGCCCCGGCGTCCCTCAGCATCTTCACCACGCGCGGGGTGGTGGTGCCGCGCACGATCGAGTCGTCCACAACGATGACGCGCTTGCCCTCGATCACCTCGCGCAGGGGGTTGTACTTCAACTGCACGCCACGCTCACGGAGGCGTTGGTCCGGCTGGATGAACGTGCGGCCGACGTACCGGTTCTTCACCAGCCCCTCGGCATACGGGATGCCCGAGGCTGCCGCGTATCCGATCGCGGCCGCCGTCGCCGAGTCCGGCACACCGATCACGAGGTCGGCGTCCACCGGATGTTCCTCAGAGAGCCGCGCGCCCATGCGCATGCGCACCGGGTGGAGCAATTGGCCGTCGAGCTTGGAGTCCGGGCGTGCGAAGTAGATGAACTCGAAGAGGCAGAGCGCCTGGTTGGAGGACTCGCCGAGCGGGAACGTGGAGGTCAGGCCGTCTGCGTCCACGCGGACCACCTCGCCGGGCGCCACCTCGCGGACAAACTCCGCCCCCAGGTGGTCCAGCGCGCAGGTCTCCGAGGCGAACACCCAGCCGCTGCCGTTGAGGCGGCCGATGCAGAGCGGGCGGATACCGAGCGGGTCGCGGACGGCGTAGAGCGCGTCCTTGGAGAGGATCACCAGCGAGTAGGCGCCGACGGCGCGGCGCATCATCGTGGCGAAGCCGTCCTGCCAGTTGCTGGCGGGCGCCTCCGCGAGGATCTGGCCGAGTACTTCCGTGTCAGTGGTCGTCTCGAAGCGTGTCCCGCGCGTCTCGAGGTCCGCGCGCATGACGTCGGCGTTCACCACGTTGCCGTTGTGCGCGATGGCGAGTTCGCCGAGGGCGCCCTTGATCAGGAACGGCTGGGCATTGCACTGCACGCTCGAGCCAGTGGTCGAGTACCGCGTGTGGCCGATGGCCGCGTGGCCCGGAAGGCCGGCGAGGGTGTCCTCGTCGAAGACCTGCGCGACGAGGCCCATCTCAGCGAACAGGTTGATCTTGCGCCCGTCCGTCGTGGCGATCCCGGCGGACTCTTGTCCGCGGTGTTGCAATGCGTGAAGGCCAAAGAATGTGAGGCGAGCCACGTCTTCGCCAGGGGCGAAAACGCCGAAGATCCCGCACTTTTCGCGCAGCCCCTGCACGTCCGTGCTGATGTCCCCTCGGTAGGCCCGTGAGACGACCAGTGTACCACCCGCTGCCGTAGTCGCTCGGGGGTCCTCAGACCTCGTCATCGACGGGTCGAGGCCAGCCAACGCTGGTGCTCAATCTTCGTGCAACGGTCCATCACGACGCTCAGTCCGGCCTCGACTGCGCGAGCTGCCGCCTCCTCGTTGACGATGTCGAGCTGGGTCCAGACGCACCTCGCACCGGCAGCGATCGCGTCCGCCACTACCGGCGGGACATCACCGGACCGCCGAAAGATGTCGACGATATCCACCGGCTCAGGAAGGTCCCGCAACGAGCCGAAGACCGGACGCCCAAAGATCACCGTCTCAGTCGGGTTGACGAGATACACGGTGTATCCCGCGTCGATCAGGTAGCGCGCCACGTCGTTCGAGGGCCGGCGGGGATCCGATGACACGCCCACGACTGCAACCGTCTTCGCGTCAGCGATGGTGGTGATGGGGTCTGCTTGAGGTACTGGCATTTGCCCTCCCGGTTCAGGCTACTCCTCCGGAAGGGACTCTTCGACCTCGGGAAGCGCCCATTCGGGCAAACGTCCCTCCGTGAGCGGAGCGCCGCACATCTCGGCTGTAGCGCGGGCGACGAGATTGGCGCGCTCGAGCGCCTCGTCTGCGAGGGGGCGCGCCGCCGAGATCGCCGCGAACGGCAGGACGCGACCGTTGTCCTTGACCAGCCGCACTTCCCAGCGGACGACATCCTGGAGGTCCCCGGAGCCAAGTTCGGCCTCGAAGTCGCCGGCCACCTCGATGCTCGCGATGCGGCCAAAGGGCACGAGCTCGCGCGTACCGAGGCCCAGGCCGAGGAATCCCTGCTGGAAACGGCAGGTGCCCTTCTTCCGCTCCATGACGAAGGCGGAACCCATGACGTTGTAGACCACGCCGAGGACGGCGGTGGGCCCGGAGATCAGCACGAGCACGAAGAGCACCATCAACAGCCAGAGAGGCAGCGAATTGATGTAGGTGGCAATCGCCCACACCGCAAACACGGTGAGGAGGAACTGCACGAGCGGGCCGATGAGCGCCCCGCGGGCCGGCTTCACGGCGATCTCGTCGGGCGTGATCTTCGCGTAAGAACGGTGGAGGGCGATCCGCTCGGCCGTCACGCTGCCTCCTTCGGGGCCGCCTGATCGTAGACGCGGGAGCCGCTGAGGTACGATCCGCGGCGAACCCACCTCGGAGGCACCATGCGACGCGACCTGATGGACATCCTCGCCTGCCCGGTCTGCAAAGGCCCGCTCACGCTCAGCGTGACGCGCGAGGACGGTCCCGAGGTCATCGATGGTGCCCTCCACTGCGCGGCGTGCGGTGTGGACTACCCGATCGCGGACGGCATCCCGAACCTGCTCCCGCCCGAGATGCGCCGGGCGATGGAGGCGGAGACAGCCGGCCACTGATGCCAAACCCGATGGACGTGCTCCCGGACCCCGCCACGCGGCCGATGACGGTCGAGCGGTCGCGCTGGCTCGGACGTGGCCTGGTGGCGCTCGGCGCCCTCCTCGCTGCCTCGTGGCTCCGCCGCCTGCCGAGGAAGCCAGTGACATCGCTTCTGCTGGCGCCGGTGCTGCTGCCACTGGCTGCAATCAGCCTCTGGGGCGGCTTCACACTCACAGTGATGGACTGGGACGACCCGGCCGACTTCATCCCGGGCGAGGGCTAGCCCGCCCACTCCGGCCCTCGCACCCTGATCACCTCGGCGCGCTCTTCCGCGGGCCGCGCGTCTCGCAGCGCGGCGACCGTCACGCCGAGGGTCGGGTGCACCCAGTCGCCCGCGACCTCACCCAGGGGTACGAGGACGAATGAACGCTCGGCCAGGAGTAGATGCGGCACCATCAGGTCCGGCTCCGCCACGGTCTCCCCCTCGATCAGGGCGAGGTCGAGATCGACCGGGCGCGCCGTCCAGCGCGGCGCGTCGAAATCACGGCCAGCAGACGCCTCGATTCGCTTCGCCAGCGCGAGCACCTCGCGTGCAGGCAGCGAGGTCACCCCGACGATGGCCGCATTGAGGAATGCCGGCTGCTCGATGACGCCCCAGGGTGGCGTCTCGTACAGCGAGGAGGCGGCTTCGAGCGCAAACCCGCCGGCCCGCAGCCCCTCGACCGCCCGGCGCAGTTGCGCCTCGCGGTCACCGAGGTTCGCTCCGAGCGCGAGGGCCACGCGTCGCACCTGGGCAGGCATCGCGGTGCTAGGGCAGGACGCCGCGGACGACGGCGTCCGACACGCGCGTGACCTGCACCATCTCGGCCACATCATGCACGCGGACGATGTCCACGCCCTGCGAGATCGCGAGGGCCACGGTGGCGGCGGTCCCCCACTGCCGCTGTGCCGCCGCACCGCCCGTGACGTATCCGATCGCAGACTTCCTCGACGTCCCGATCAGCATCGGACGTCCGAGTTCGCGCAGTTCACCGAGGCGACGCAGCAGGTTGTAGCTTTGGACGGGCCCCCAGCCGAAGCCGAAGCCCGGATCGAGGATCAGGCGGTCTCGCGGCACGCCGGCCGCCTCGGCCACCGCCATCGAGCGGCGCAGCCCGTTACGGATGTCCTCGACCACGTCGCCGCCGAACTCTCGGCCCCGCTGGTTGTGCATGGCGACCGCTGGCACCCCCGCCCGCGCGACCACACCCGCCATCTCGGGATCGCTCAAGAACCCCGTCACGTCGTTCACCGCGTCAGCGCCAGCCTCGATGGCACGGTGAGCGATCACGGCCTTGCTCGTATCCACACTGATTGGCGTGTCACGGACGGCACGGCGCACCGCGTGGAGCACGAGCGAGAGGCGCTTCCACTCCTCTTCCACATCCACGGGTGGAAAGTCAGGTCGTGTGGACTCAGCCCCAAGGTCGATCAGGTCCGCCCCGGCCTCGACCATCGCCTCGGCAAGCCGGGCTGCCCCGGCGGGGTCCACGATGCCGTCGCCCGAAAATGAGTCGGGCGTGGCATTCACCACGCCCATGACGAAGGTGCGGGCGCCCCAGGCGAATTGGCGCTTGCCAATGACCATCGGGGGTGGGTGCGGGCCGGTGTCCACAGGTGACGTCGGATCCATGGGCTTCCTCAGCCAGCCGAACATCTAGGTGATCTCGATCGGCTCTTCGACCACCTCGCCGCCCTGCCGGATCCAGAAGGCGCGCACGTCCGGCGGTTCTGAGGCCAGCGAGACGAGGATATAGGTCGTCGTCGGGAACATGGGTTCCCGCTCCACCTCGCCCGGCGGAAAGAACGCCATCCGCACGTCAGTGGGCGAGGGACGGGCAGCCGACGCGACATGCGAATGGTAGATCGCGAACAGCGTCTCCCCGGTGTCGTCGCGCTGACCCTCAAGCCGCATCATCTGCAGTGGGTTCATCTCGTAGCGGTACGGGCTGGCGGCGTCATTCTTGACACGGTGCACCGCGATCGGAGTGCCGCCCTTGGCATGCACCATCCCGCACGCCTCGTTGGGCAGATCCTCGCGGGCGTGCGCCACCATCTCGTCGACGATTGCGCGTGGGATCCGAGGCACCGGCGACTCCCGATCTAGCAGATGGCTACGTCCACGCGGCGGCTTCCCCGTCATCAATGCAGGCGTTGGGCGCCATCTTCATCTGGAGGAAGTTCTCACTGCTCGGCCCGGGAACCAGGTGCGCCAGCCAGTGCTCACGTTCTCGCTCCGGCAGGCGGCTGGCGAGGTCGCCGAAGGTAACGACTACCTCACCGTCCCCCTCGACGATCCCCACGTCGATCGACCATTGGCCGCGCAAGGCGACACGGCCAACCGTACGGGTGCGGATCACCTGTGCGCCCTCGATGGCGCGATACCGATCGACGACCTCAGCGCGAAAGCGCAGTGTGAGGAGTGACGCGTCGCCCGAGGCGAGCATGCGCCGAAGGAGAGCCTGCTGCAGCACGTCCGCTTGGTTGGCCATCATCACTCCCCTGATCTAGTGCCCGCGCTAGCGCTCGATCGGCACGTCGACCATCGAGCCCCACTCCGTCCATGACCCGTCGTAGTTCTTCACCTTCTCGAAGCCGAGGAGGTATTTCAAGACGAACCAGGTGTGGCTCGAGCGCTCACCGATACGGCAGTACGCGATCGTCGGCTCGTCATGCTTGAGGCCCTGGCCGCCATAGAGGGCCTGGAGTTCTTCCTTGGAACGGAAGGTCCCGTCCTCGTTCACGGCCCGCGCCCACGGAATGTTCTTCGCACCCGGGATGTGGCCCCCACGCTGCGCCGTCTCCGTCATCCCCGGCGGCGCGATGATGTCCCCCGAGAACTCAGCCGGGGAGCGGACATCGACGAGCTGGGTGCCGCCGCCGAGGGCGGCGATCACTTCGTCACGCTTCGCGCGGGTGTCCGGTGCAGGTGCCGTGATTTTGTACGCTGTGGCCGTCACCTGCGGCTCCGCAGTGGTCATGGGGCGCTGGTCCCCAAGCCACTTCACCCGCCCACCGTCCATCAGCGAAGTGTTGCTGTGACCGTACGTCTCCAGGAGCCAGAGCGCATACGCCGCGAACCAGTTGTTGTTGTCGCCGTACAGAACCACGTGCGTGTCCGGCTTGATCCCGGACTTCGAGAGCAGCGCCTCCATGCCGGCCTGGTCGATGATCGTACGACGGACCGGATCCTGGAGCTGAGTCGTCCAGTTCCACGCGATCGCACCCTCGATGTGTCCGTCCTTGTACGCCTCGGTATCCACGTCCACTTCGACAAGGCGCACGTTTGGGTCTGCCCGGTGCTGCTGCACCCAATCAGCGGTTACCAGTTTGTCGACCATCGAGATCTCCTCGCCCGCAGAACGCGGTTACCACCACATCTTTTCTTCAACGACCTCGCGGATCTCGTCATAGTCACGACTCCAGAGGCCGCTCGAGAGGTACTTCCAGCCGCCATCGGCGAGCAGGCAGACGACCTTGCCCGCCTCCATCCGCTCGGCGGTGCGCTGGGCGGCCCGCACGGCGGCACCGCCGGAGATGCCACCGAAGACGCCCGTGCGCTGCGTGAGCTCCTTCGTCACCCGGAACGACGTCGCGGAGTCCACCACGATCCGCCCGTCCAAGATCGAATCGTCGAACACCGGAGGGATGTAGCCGTCTTCGAGGGCGCGCAGGCCCTGCACCATGTCGCCCGGGTGAGGGGCCGCGGCGATCACCCGGATCGCCGCGTTGTGCTCCTTCAGCCGGCGGCCGACTCCCGTCAGCGTCCCGCCAGTGCCAAGCCCGGCCACGAACGCGTCCAGGTCTGGCAGGTCACGGATGATCTCGGGCCCTGTGGTCTCGTAGTGCGCGTGCGGGTTTTCCTGGTTTTCGTACTGGAACGGCATGAACCAGTCCGGGTGCTGCGCCTGGACCTCGCGCGCCTTTTGCACCGAGCCGTTCGTGCCGAGCGCGCCCTCGGAGTAGAGGATTTCGGCGCCAAACGCCTCGAGCAGTTGCACGCGCTCCGCGGAGACCGCGTCGGGCATCACCACCTTGACGGGGTGTCCCTTCAGCCGTCCGATCATCGCGAGCGCGATCCCCGTATTCCCGGAGGTTGGCTCGAGGATCGTCTGGCCCGGCTTGAGGCGGCCCGTCCGCTCGGCGTCCTCGATCATGAACTTGGCGATCCGGTCTTTTACAGAGCCGGTCGGATTCTGCCCCTCCAACTTCGCGTAGATCGAGACGCGCGGGTTCGGCGACATCGCAGAGATGTCGACGAGCGGCGTGTTGCCGATCAGGTCGAGTACGCCTGGATAGAGCACAGGAGGCGCGCCCCTCTATGCCCCGCCTGCGAGGGCCGGCAGGAACGAGACGGTGTCTCCGTCCTTCAGCGGCGTCGCCTTGCCGCCCAGGTATCGCACGTCTTCGTCGTTCAGATAGACGTTGACGAAGCGCCGGATCTCACCGCTCTCATCCATGATCTGCCCGGCAAAGCCCGGGTAAGTCTGCTCGATGTTCTCGATCAGCGCACCCAGCGTGCCGCCCTCGGCCGCAAAGGCACGCTGGCCGTTCACGACCTTCTGGATCACCGAGGTGACGTTCACGGTCACCGCCATCGACGTTCCCTTCTCTCGCCCGTCGAGGTCGCGCCGGGCTTCGAGTCCGTGCGCGCCCGCGTGCTGTCCGAGTCCTAGTGCGCGGCGGCCGCGACACCGTCCGGCATGACCAGCGGCGGCGTGCCGCAGAACTGGTCGTAGTCGATCAACGCCTTCACCGTAGGGTTGTCACCGCAGAGCGGGCACTTCGGGTCGCGCCGGACCTTCATCGTGCGGAACTCCATGGTCAACGCGTCCACCAGCAGAAGTCGGTTCGTCAGGGGGTTGCCGATGCCCAGGATCTTCTTGAAGACTTCGGTCGCCTGGATGGAACCGACGATGCCCGTGATCGCGCCCAGCACGCCCGCCTCGGCGCACGAAGGGACGAGCCCCGGCGGCGGGGGGTCCGGGTAGAGGCAGCGGTAGCAGCCCTTGCCGGGCTCGTAGACGGTCGCCTGCCCGTCGAAGAGCAGGATCGCGCCATCCACGAGCGTCTTTCCCGAGAGGTACGCCGCGTCGTTGACGAGGTACCGCGTTGCGAAGTTGTCGGCGCCGTTCACGACGATGTCGTACTGCCCGATGATCTCCATCGCGTTGTCCGAGGTGATCGGCACGTTGTGGCCGACGACCTTCACGTGCGGGTTGTGCGCCGCGATCTTCTCTTTGGCGGACTGCAACTTCGGCTTGCCGATGTCCGGCGTCTGGTGGAGCACCTGCCGCTGGAGGTTCGACAGGTCAACTGTGTCGAACTCCACGATGCCGATCGTGCCCACTCCGGCAAGCGCCAGGTAGAGCGCGACGGGACCACCGAGGCCGCCCGCACCGATCACCAGCACCTTTGCGTCACGCAGTTTCCGCTGCCCCTGCGGGCCCACCTGCGCCATGATGATGTGGCGCGAGTAGCGCATCACCTCGTCGGGCGTCATCGCCTCCGAGCGCGTAGCCGTCGGTTCGATCATCTCGTGCCTCCGTCTGCCCCACCCGCCAGCGCGGGAATCACGGCGACCTGGTCGCCGTCTGACACCTTCGTCGCCACACCGTCGAGGTCGTGGATCTCCTGGTTGTTCAAGTAGATGTTGATGTGCGCAGGCACCTTCCGGTTGCGGTCGTACACCAGGTCACCAAAGCCGGGGTACTGCCGATCCAGCGCGTCCAGCACCTCTCCGACCGTCGACCCTTCCACGTCCACATATTCATGCTGCGCCGTCAGCCGTCGAAACGGCGAGGGGATATAGACCGACACGCCCACGTCCACCTCGCTTAGATCGCCACGCTCAGGTATCGCTCGCCGGTGTCGCACAGCATCGTCACCACGCGCTTGCCGGGGCCGAGCTCCTGCGCCACCTTCACCGCCGCCCAGACATTCGCGCCGGAGGAGATGCCCAGCAGCATCCCCTCCTCGCGCGCCAGGCGGCGCGTCATCGCCATTGCGTCCTCGTCCCGGACGCTCATCACCTCGTCGTAGACCTCGCGGTTAAGCACGCCCGGCACGAACGATGCGCCGATGCCCTGGATGCCATGCACCCCGGCGCGCCCGCCCTGCAGGACCGGTGCCCGCGCCGGCTCGACGGCCACGATGCGCGCCGTCAGCCCGGCTCCTCGGAGCACCTCGCCCACTCCGGTGATCGTACCGCCCGTCCCGACCCCAGCGACGAAGGCGTCGAGGCGTCCCCCTGTGCCCTCAAGGATCTCCGGACCTGTCGTCAGGCGGTGCGCCTCCGGGTTGGCCGGGTTGTCGAACTGCTGGAGCATCACGTAGCCCTTGCGCTTTACCAGTTCTTCGGCGGCATAGACCGCGCCAGTCATCCCCTCGATCGCCGGAGTCAGCACGAGCTCCGCACCCAGCCGCTCCAGGAGCCTCCGGCGCTCCACGCTGTAGTCCTCAGGCATCGTCAGGACGAGGTGATAGCCCTTCGTGGCGCAGACCATCGCGAGGCCGATACCGGTATTGCCTGAGGTCGGCTCAATCAGCGTTGCTCCTGGCTTCAGGCGCCCCTCCCGCTCGGCCGCCTCCACCATGGAGCGGGCGATACGGTCCTTCACGCTCCCTGCCGGATTTGCTACTTCCCACTTGCCGAGGATTTCGGCGGCGCCCGCCGGCACCACCCGGTTCAAGCGCACCAGCGGAGTCCGCCCGACCAGGTCGAGCACGGAGTCAGCGATGAGGGGGCGCTGCAACGCGCCCTCGCCCCGCTCGCCTGCCTGCTTCGTCACCTCGGCCACGTCTGCCCGCCTCGCTGCGTTCGTCACTCAAATGTTGTAGGTGATGATGGCCTGTCGCTCGTGCTCACGTTCGTGTTCCACGAGCTCAGCTAACGACACGGCACCCAGACGGGCCCTCATCGCGTCGTAGATCTCTTGCCAGACCCAGTTCTGGCCGCAGATCGACTCCACCTCTTCGCCCGCAGCTGGCTCAAGGCACCCGAGCGGTGCCAGTGAGCCCTCAAGGGCCTCCAGGAGGCTGAGCAGAGAGATCTCAGCCGCCGGCTTCGCCAGTTCGTGCCCGCCGCTGGGGCCGCGGGTGCTCCGGACGAACCCCGCGCGGCGCAACTGCGCCAGCAGGTGGTCCAGGTACGACTCTGGGATCTGCCGGCGACGAGCGATCTCCGACCGCTGCACGGGACCCTCGCCCGCATGCTTCGCGAGGTCGATCATGGCACGGACGCCGTAGTCGCCCTTCGTGCTCAGCAGCATCAAACACCCCGCCAGCCGTCGATCTGAATCTCATGACCCAGATACCTGAGTAAATCACTCAACAACCGTTCCGGCAAGCGGAGGGCCTGCTCGCCAGTCGTTCTGGCGCGCCTAGTCGGGCGTCTCCGGAGGGCGGACTAGAGCAGCGGCATCGGACGGGTGGGCGCCGGGACCTCCACCTGGGCACTCACGAGGTCGTACACCTGGCGCGTCTCACGCGCCGCGCGATCCCAGGTGAACTCAGCCGCCCGCTGGATCCCGCGGACGCGGAGTTCCTCTCGGAACGTCGGATCCGTCATCACCCGCTCGATGCCAGCGGCAATCGCTGCCGGGTCGTGTGGAGACGTCAGGACCGCCGCGTCGGCGGCCACCTCCGGCAAGGATCCGCCCGAAGAGGCGACGACCGGCGAGCCGCACGCCATCGCCTCCAGCACGGGGAACCCAAACCCTTCGTAAAGCGAGGGCATCACGGTGCACTCCGCACCGGCGTAGTAGGCCGGCAGGCTCTCCGGATGGACACGGTCCACGAGGATCACCGAGTCCTCCAGCCCGTGCTTCGCCACCAGACGCTCAGTACGCGCCCGATAGTCCGACTCACGGCCACCCGGGGCGCCGACCTTCACCAGCCGCAGTTCGCGGTGCTTTCCGGAGCGCTTCAACTGGGCGAACGCCTCAATGAGCGCCGCCAGGTTCTTCCGCGGCTGCTCAGAGCCGACAAAGAGGAGATAGGGAAACTCGAACGGCCGCGCGTCCACCGGACGGAACTGGCGGTGGTCCACTGCTTCGTACACCACGTGCACGCGCGACTCGTCGACGCCGAGATGCTCAACGAGGTCAGCCTTCGTTGTGTGCGACACCGCGATGACAGCGTCTGCGTGGCGGATCCCGCCGTAGTCCAGGCCGAGATACAGGCGGTCACGCAGGTTCGGGCGGTGGATCAGCGGCGTCTTTCGCCGTAGGTCGAAGTAACGGATCAGGTCGTGCACCGTCACCACGTACGGCATCTTCAGAAACCGTCCGTACCGCGCCAGGTGGTGATTGGGAAAGTGGACCGGTTCTTCCTCGCGACGGAGTTGGCGGACAAACTCCACATCGAGATAGAGGGATCGGAGGTTCCCCGGGCTCAGCAGCGACTGATTGAACCGACGCACGCTGCGCTCGTAGACCGAGGTCTGGAGTTGGCGAACTTCGGGCAGCCGCTCCGCCAGCGCGGCCGCGTACTGATCCATCGACCCATTCCCGCTCGTTGTCACGAGGATCATGTCGTCGTCTCCCCTTCACCCCTCTTCGCCGCCAATGCAGCAGCGAGGCGTCTCTCGACGCCGGGACCACAACAGGGAGGCGGAAGGCAGATGTGCCCCAGCCTCCGAACGCCTACGGGGTGAGCTGACGGGTTCGGCGTCGGAAGTCGCCTACGCGCCCATGCGCGATTCACCCCAAGAGTTGGTTCCCCCGCTCCCGATCGAGATCGGGACTCGGCCCACAAACCCTACCAATACCAGAGGCAAACGCGTCAACCCCATGGACCGGACACGTCCTTTTGTGTGATGAATGTCACACCTCTGCAATACGAAGGGGCGCTCGCATAAGGGTCGCTCAGCGATTTGACTCGTCGCCATCGAATCACGATTCTTCCCGTTCCGCGGAGGAGGTCGTGAATGACAGACTCTTCTGAGCCCGACGAACGCGAAGTCTATGCTGACCTCTTGGAGTGGCTGCTCGAACAGATCGCCGTGATCGTCGAGGCGACGCCCCCAGAACGCCTCGACACCCCACCTTACGAGGGCGCCACGTCCGTCGGTGCGATCGCCGCGCACGTACACGGGGCGACCACCGCGTGGGCACTCGGCATCGGCGCTGGTGAGGATGTCGACCGCGACCGTACCGCCGAGTTCGCGAGCGCTGGAGTGCGGGCTTCGGACCTGGCAGCCGCGCTTCGAGGGCTGGGTCGTCGCATCGAGGCCGCGCTCACTAGCCTCGACGCTGCGCGACTGGACGAGATCGTGACACCGACGCAAGCTCTCTTCGGCGAGGGGACGCCTCACGCCATGCCACGCCGACGGGGGTTCGCCTCCGCCATCCGGCACTGCGCGATCCACCTCGGCCACCTTGAGGTGACCGCTGACTTACACCGTCGCACCTAGCGAGGCTCAGCCATCGCCTGCCCCGATCCGCTCGAGGGCGAACGGTCTGCCATCACTGAGCCGAAGACGACCAGCCCGAGCACCACGACGGCGATCGCCCACGTCCCACCGACTAGGGGCCATGGGTTGTCGCCGTCCTCGCGCGCAAACCGGCTCGCTGCCTGGACCGTCGCAACCCAACCCAGGATCGCGATCGGCAGCCAGAGTGGCGTCAGCGTGTTCAGCAGCACAGTCCAGAACAGGGCGACGGTCGATCCCCACGTGAGCAGGATGATCCGGCGTGGCGAAGAGGGCAGTGTCACGGTCATCAAGAAGGCCACGGTCGACGAGATGAACGTCGCAGCCACGAGCAGGACACCCACCGAGTTCGGGGTCAGGTCCTCCTGCTGCTTCATGATCACCAGGTACACCACAGCGATCGCCGCCGCGCCCGCCCCGGCCAGCAACGGCAACACGCGCGTCGAGTTCACCGGGACCTCGGTGGCTGGGATGCGGACGCGGCGACGCCCGGGGTTGGGCCCGGGCGTCGCCTGCACGCCGCCTTCGCAACCATGAGTGCTATGCGCCGCCGGCCACGGCCGGGACGATCGAGACCTCGTCGCCTGATTTCAGTGGCGTCGTGATGCCGGAGAGGAAGCGCACGTCCTCTCCGTTCACATAGATGTTTACGAAGCGCCTGATCTCACCGACCTCGTCCACCAGGCGTTCGCGCATCCCGGGGAACAGGCCTTCGAGCTCGGTCACCGCTCCGGCGACATCGGCCGCCTCGATTGACGCGGTGTCCTGGTTCAGGGTGAGGTTGCGCAGCGGGGTGGGGATCTTCACGGTGACGGCCATCTGGGTTCCTTCTGTTCTCTGTCTACTGTCGTCCATCGGGTCTCGGCCGCTACACGCCGCCCTCGACGACATCGCCCAGGGTTGCGTCGTCCACGCGGACGCCCTGCTCACGCGCCCACGCGAGCGCGCGCTCGATCTCTTCGGCGTCGCCCTCGAGTCCGAGGACGACCCAGCCGATCGACTTGTCCACGTCGGCCATGCGGATGCTGGTGACGACCTGGAACTTGTGGCCCAACTGGTACACCAGCGGGGTCTTGATGGACTCCGGGCCGAATGTCAGCCGGACGTGCTTCTCCATCGCCGGCCTCCTTTACGCCTGAGCGCCCACGAGTGCGCCGCGGCGCGCCCGGTTGGCTTCTTCGAATGACGCGATCCGAGGCTCCACGTGCAGCGGCTCCTCGAGTTGGTCGACCACGGCCTCGAGGGTCTTGAGGCCACCGCCGGAGATGATCGCGACAGTCTCCTCGTCGCGGCGGATGAAGCCGGAGGCGACCATCTTCTTCAGGCAGCCAATGGTCACGCCACCGGCGGTCTCTGCCCAGATCCCCTCGGTCTCCGCAAGCAGCTTGATGCCCTCGATCACCTCGTCGTCGGTCACCATCTCGGCGCCGCCGTTGGTCTCCTGCATCTGCTTCAGGGCGTAGTAGCCGTCCGCCGGATTCCCGATGGCGAGCGACTTAGCGATGGTGTTCGGCTTCTGCGGCACGAAGTTCAGCGTGCCCTTCTCGAACGCCGTCGCGATCGGGGAGCAGCCTGCGGCCTGTGCGCCGGACATGCGCGTCTGCGGGGCCTCGATGAGCCCCGCCTTGTGGAACTCCTGTAGCGACTTCCAGATCTTCGTGTACATCGAGCCGGACGCCATCGGGGCGACGATGTGGTCCGGCGTGCGCCATCCGAGTTGCTCGGCGATCTCGAACCCAATCGTCCGGGAGCCTTCGGCGTAGTACGGGCGCACGTTGATGTTGACGAAGGCCCATGGGTACTGCATCGACAACTCGGTGCAGAGACGGTTCACGTCGTCGTAGGAGCCGCGGACTTTGACCACGGTCGGGGCGTAGATGCCGGAACCGACCACCTTGCCCTGCTCCAGGTCGTCCGGGATGAAGACAAAGCACTCCATCCCCGCCCCGGCCGCGTGGGCCGCCACCGAGTTCGCGAGGTTGCCAGTGGAGGCACACGCGATGGCCGTGAAGCCGAACTGCCTCGCGCGCGCGATGGCAATCGAGACGACGCGGTCCTTGAACGACCACGTCGGGTTCACGGTGTCGTTCTTGATCCAGAGGGTATCCAGCCCGATCGCCTTCGCAAGCCGGTCCGCCTTGAGCAGCGGCGTGTACCCGGTACCGAGGTCGACCTTGTACTCCGGGTCGCAGGGGAGGAACGGCGCGTAGCGCCAGATCGTGGCTGGGCCGGCCGCAATCGAATCGCGGCTCACGGCAGCACGGATGCCGTCGAGGTCATAAGCGACCTCAAGCGGACCGAAGCAGAACTCACAGGAAAAGATGGGGTCGAGGGGATACTCCCGGCCGCATTCGCGGCAGCGGAGCGCTCTGGCAAACGACATGTGACGGATCCTCGATGAGCAGATGCTGGCCGGCGTCTGAAGCGCCCGAAGCCTGCGCGATCCCGCGCGGCCCCGGGCTAGCGCATCACCATGCGGCCCAAGAAGGGTTGCGTCAGCGAGGGTGTCAGGTCGGTCATGGTTCCGGCGCCTTCCGTTCATCTCCCCGGCGGCCGAGTGCCATCCGGGCCGGAATTCGCACCGTGTCCACCCTGGCGAAGGGGGCCGGTTGCGGCGGGTTCGCAGGGCCGGTGCCCTCCCCCGCTCTGGATGAACCGCCAGCCCGCAGGCCGGCGACTGACCTCCGAGGCTAGGCGGGCAGCGTTCCGGCTGTCAATCCGAGCCACGCGAGGGAGGGTGCTCCCGAACCTGCGGCTACGCCTGGACCATTCCGAACGCCTGCCCGTCAGGGGCGCGGAGGAGGCACGAGTGCGCCCCTTCGCTCCCGCTCTGGCGGATCGGGAGGATCACCTGCGCCCCGAGCGACTGCGCCCGGTCGAATGTCGCCCAGAGATCATCCACGCGGAACCACGGTGTAACGAACGGCGTAGCCCCCTCTTGAAGCCGCAAGAATGACCCCGTCACGTCGAAGTCGCCGGGACCCTGGGCATCGATGGCGGTGACTCGCCCCGCTGGCTCGCCAAACTTCCAGTCGAAGAGTGCACCGTAGAACGCGCGCGCAGCCTCCGTGTCAGGCGTGGCGATCTGGAAGTAGACGAGTGGACTGGGCATCGACGGCCTCCGGCTCGGGCAAGGGGCAAGTCTAGCCACGAACCTGGGTCGGACGGATCCCGGCTATCCCAGCGCCGCACGCCTCAGTCGGGCGCGCACGACGGCAGCCCGCACCGCCTCGATGTCGACCGGTGCCTGTGTGGCCACTTCGCCGTCCACCTCCACGACCGGGATCTCGAGCAGAAAGCGGCGCTCCAGATCAGGGTCGCTGGAGATCAGGACTTCTCGGAACTGGAACGGGATGGAACGCCGGAGTGCGCCCAGGAGATGGCGCGCGACCGCGCACAGGTGGCACCCCAATCCCGCGTAGAGCACCACCTGCACGTCGTCAGGCCCGCCCTCGGACATCGGTCTAGGCCTTGCGGATGCGCACGCGGCCGGGGCGCGCGGCCGGCTCCACGGGGCGCTGTTCGCCTCGGCGCCAGAGGAGGTAGCCCACGGGCACCATCACCAGCGCCCCAATCAGCGAGACGAGTTGCGGCCAGGTGATGTTGAAGAGGAACGTCTCCGCGGAGTCCACTCGGAGGTAGGAGACGAAGAAGCGCATCACGGCGTACGACGCGAAGAAGAAGGTGAAGTTCACGCCGTGGCGCCACCTCAGCGGGCCGGCTTTCAGCCACAGCATTGCCGCCAGGATGGCGACGTCTCCAATCAACTCGTAGGTCGTCGCCGGGTGGTGCGCACCTATTAGGAGCGAATGCGCGTAGGCCGGCGAATCCGGATCGGTATACACGACACCCCACGGCAGCCCCGTCGCCTTCGCCAGGTGCTCGCCGTTGATGAGGTCGCCGATGCGGCCGATCCCCATGCCAAGGATCAGTCCAAGCCCGCCCATGTCGAGGCCCAGCGGGATCTCGTAGTGCCGCCACCACGCAAACAGAAGCGGTCCCGCCACGCCACCGATCACCGCCCCCCAGACGGAGATCCCGCCCTCAGTGAGCGCGAGGATCTGCAGCGGCGAGTCCTGGTAGAACGACCAGTGCTCGAATACGAACAGCAGGCGCGCGCCCAGGATGCCGCTGGGGATGCCGATCAACGCCAGGGTGTAGGCGTCGTCTTCGTCGTAGCCATAGGTTCGGGCGAACCACAGCGCAATCTGGACCCCCGCAAGGATCCCGACCGCCGTGAACAGCCCGTGCCACGTCAGGATGACCCCGCCGATCGTGATGATGCGAGGGTCGAACGGGATCTCGATGGCAAGCATCACGAGGCCGGGCACGGGCACTCCTCGATACGTGGTGTCTGCCTACGGTAGCGCCCCGGGCAGGGATGGCGCTGACGCTACCGGCTGAAGACCCGTTGGTAGAGCGCGCGGACGGTCGCGGCGGGCAACCCGCTGCCGAGGAACGAGTCACCGACGCGCAGCTCCCAGTGGAGGTGCAACTCGGTGTTCGGATCGGTGATGGACTCCGGCGTGCCGGACTCCCCGACGCCGCCGAGCCGAGTCCCTGCCTTCACGGCGAGGCCCGTCGTGATCGCCGGGTCGATGCTCTCCATGTGACAGTACCGAGTCACGATGCCGTCCCCATGGTCGATCCAGACCTGGCGACCTCGATAGATGTCCAGCGTGACCGGATCGGAAAACCCCTGGGCCTTCGTCTTCGCGTCGAGTTCCCGGATCTGCGCCAGCGTCAGGTCCACGTACTTCAAGTCCGCCCGGATTACCGTGCCGTCTTTCGCAGCGAGGATGGGGGTCCCGCGCTGGATCGGAGCGCAGGCGAGCCCGGGGTAGAAGTCGAGCCCTTCGTGGAACCCATTTCGGTACGCGCGTGGCGCGTTCGGCATCAACTGGTCCCCTGCCGGCAAGCAGGCACCGGCGATGGGAAAGACGAAGCCGGTCGGGCCGGTGAGCGGAGGCACCGTGGCGGTGGCCGGCGCGACGGTCGGGCTCGCGATCGGCGTGGGAGACACTGGCGGTGGCGGAGTCTCCGTCCGCAAGGTTGTGGCCGTCGGTGTGGGGCTCGGCACCGGCCCGTCACCGCCGCAGGCGATGAGGATCAGGCCGCCGGCGGCGGATGCGCCCCGCGCGAGAAACCTCCGACGCGAGATGGACCTCGTCCGATCCCGGCTCGTCACTTCACGACCGGTTCGAACTTCGGCGAGCGGCGCCGAGCCACAGCGGCCGAAGCGGCGTGCGCACGCTCCGCGTACGGGGCGGGGAGCGCTTCGATCTGCGCCTCTCGAGACCCGGCGCCGTAGCGATGCCGGAGCGCAGCAGCGATCAACCAGTCCAGGAGTGCCGGGTTCTTCGGCAGCAGCGAGCCGTGGAGGTAGGTGCCGATCGCGTTCCACGAGACCGCCCCCTCCGTCCCGTCCTCGCCGTTGTTGCCGAACCCATACTCGACCCGGGCGAACGGTCGCGCAGACGGTCCCAGGTACGTCCGCCCGCCATGGTTCTCGAACCCGACGATTTCGCGGACGCCCTCGACCTCCGAGGCTGCAAGGATGTCCCCGATGCATCGCGCGGCCCCCGGGCCCGGGGCGAGCGTGGTGACGTCGAAGACGCCCGCCCCCTGCAACTCGACGCCCGACGCGTCGCGATACCAGCGGCCGAACAACTGGTAGCCGCCACAGACTGCCAGCATCGCCGTACCGTCTTCGGCCCATGCCCGTAGCGTCGGCCCCCGGCTGGCGAGCTCGTCGGCCACACGACGCTGTTCTCGATCCTGTCCGCCACCGATCAGGACAAGGTCAGCCTCGGGCGGCAGTGGGTCGCCGAGGCTGACCGAGATCTCTTCAACCCCCACGCCGTGCTCCGCGGCACGCGCGCGGACGGCGATCAGGTTCCCGCGGTCCGCGTACACGTTCATCACATCGTCATAGAGCGAGACCGCCCGGATCGATCGGTCCTCGGTCATCGCGCCACCCGCTCCCAGTACGCCCCCACACCTGCCCGGCGGGCCAGTGCCTCACGCACGTCGATCATCGCCGTGTAGGTAGCGACGACATCAAGCCGTGCGCCTCGCGGAGTCCGTCCCAGCGCGGCATCGAGTGCTGCCTCGGTGTCCGGGATCACAGCGGCCGGATCGATGCCGGCGAGGTGCCAGCGCAGCGCGAAGTCGTCCGCACGGTCGCCGGAACAGGTGACGGTCACGGCGCGGCCCGCGAGGACCTCCATGTCCGCGTCGTAGATCCAGGAGACATCCTGCCCGTCCTGCACACCATCGTTGAGCATGGCCAGCAGGTGGACGGGCTCGCCGCCGCTCGAGCCCGCGATGAGCGCGCGGAGGAGTTCGTTCATTCCCGCCGGATTCTTGGCGAGGAGGACGCGCACCGTGCGCCCTTCGACCTCGAAGCGCTCCTGCCGGCCGAACGCGGGGCCCGCCTCGGCCAGCGCTCGCCCGATCGTCTCGCCCGGCACGCCGAGCGCGTGCGCAGCGGCCGTGGCGGCCAGCGCGTTGTACACGGAGTAGAGCCCGGCCATCGGAATCTCGAGGGCGATTGGGGTGCCGTCAATGTCGACCTGTACGCGCGAGCCTTCGTCGTTGAGTTCGACACGACGGGCCGAGACACGCACCGCGGGACGGCGTTCGCCGCAGGAGGTACATGCCCAGATGCCGACATGGCCCATGTAGATGGTCTCGTAAGCAAAGCGGCCGCCGCAGCGGCAGAAGCGCGCATCCGAGGCGTGATCCGCGCGCACGAGACCGACGCTGCGGTCATCGATGCCAAAGGTGATCACCTGCGCGCCCGTGTCTGCTGCCAGTTGCGCGATCGAGGGGTCATCGGCGTTGAGGACGAGTGTCGTCGCTGGACCCACCGTCGAAAGCATGCCGCCCCAGCCCTCGTTGACGGAATCGACCTCGCCGTACCGGTCGAGTTGATCGCGGAAGAGGTTGAGGAAGACCGCCACCCGAGGCGAGAGGCGGGGGAAGAGTCGCGCGAGCACCGCCTCGTCCACCTCGAAGACGCCCACCCGCGACGCGGCGTCCGCGATCCGGCCGCCAGCCTCGGCGGCCTCGACATAGGCCACGACGAGTCCGCGCTCGAGATTCGAGCCGGAAGGGTTGGTGAGGGGCTGGCCGCCATGCGCGCGCATGATCGAGGCGATCAAGTGGGTGGTCGTCGTCTTGCCATTGGTGCCGGTGACTGTCACCACGCCCTGGCCAGCCTGCTGCGCCAACCGCTCAAGCAGGCTCGGCGCAATCGCCCCGGCGACGAGGCCGGGAAGCGCTGTGCCGCCGCCACGCCCGAGGCGGCGCGCGGCGGTACCCGCGGCCCGGCCGAGGATCAGGGCCGCGCGCTCACGGACCGTGGGCCCACCCGAAGCAGCAACCATGCGGATCAGTGTCGCACGGTCGCGCGCCGTGGTTCCTGGCGCTTCCGGCCGAAATCTCTACTTCTTGCGCCAGAGCAGCCGGCCGTCCACCTCGAGGCGCTCGACGCGGCCCTCGTCCTCCAGCAGGCGGAGATGGGCAAGCGTCTCACCAAGCGCGGACCGCTTCATGAAAATGTTGAAGTCGTCGAACGGCCCGGTGTTCCAGTGCACGTTCTGACTGATGACGCGCCCCGACGCTTCGCCCGGGCCGATCGCCTCCCGCACCTCGTTCAACCGGTCGTCGTGGTGATGGAGCAGGATGTCGCAACGCGACTTGAGGTCGGCGATAGTGAACTCGTGCGCCGGAAGCGCGCACCGCGTGTCGAACGAGGCAACCTTCTTTAGCGATGCGCGGAAGTCGGAGAGCGGGCTGCTCCCCTCCTGGTCCGCATGGAGCGACACGTTGGGACTGATGTATGGCAGGACGTGGTCGCCCGTGAACATGAGGCGATGGTTCGGCTCGTACATGCACATGTGACCGGGCGTGTGTCCCGGGGTCCAGACCGCGCGCAATTTGAAGCCGTCGAACTCGACGACCTCGCCGTCCTGCAGCTTGATGTCCGGTTCAACCCAGCGCATTCCGCCGTTCTGCCCGCCCGGACCGCCGGCATTGCCGCGCCCGGTGGCCGGCTTCTCGGCTACCTGCCCCGGCTTCACCGCGGGCGCCGTCGGTGACAGTGCACCGGCCTCGTGTGCCGCATCGATGTCCTCCTGCGGGATCCCGTGCTTCACCAGCCACGCGTCGGAGAGGCGCGTCCACGCGTCACCGTCCAGCCAGCGCGACTGGATCCACTGCCACTCGCGCTCCAGCATGATCACCTGGCACTCCGGCGCCTGCTCCTTGATCCAACCAGCCATGCCGATGTGGTCTGGGTGCGCGTGCGAGATAAAGAGCCGCCGAATGTCCTTCGGCTCGTAGCCGAGGATGGCAAGTTCCTTGGTCATGGCCTCGATCGCCTCGGGTGTGCCGAAGCCGGCATCGAAGAGGGAGACGCCATCACCCCCGGTAAACGCGTACGGCATCATGTACGGCAGGGCGGGGCCCGCCATGGGCGTCTTCAACTGGTGCAGACCGGGCACGATCTCCATCGGGGCGCGTCCTCTCGCTCCGGGTGCACGCTGGCTTCCGGGCGTCTGGGGCTCTCGCTGTTCGGGCGGCGCGAGCATAGCAAAGCGGCCCCTGAGGACTACTGACGCGTCGAGCGGGCACAGATCCTTATCCGGCCGCCTCCGGCGTCACCAGTGCGAGGCCTTCAAGGCCGTCGAACAACTCACCGACGTTTGCCAACCGGATGTGCGCCGGTGGATCGCCGTCCGCCCGCTCGCCTACCTGCACCACCCACCAGCCATACCGCCTCGGCGGCCCCACGTCGTAACGAGGTGTATCCCCTACGAAGACCGTCTCTTCCGCAGTCGCACCCAACGCGTCGAGTGTCGCCTGAAAGAGCGCTGGGTGCGGCTTGGACTGGCGCAGTTCGTCGCTGAACATGAGCGCATCGAAGTAGCCCAGGACATTGTGGTGCTCAAACACCCGCCGGAGATGTCGCCCGCCCGCCACGCCGGTGTTCGAGATCAGGCCGACGCGCAGGCCGCGTGCACGCGCCTCATCGAGGGCCTCACGGGCGCCGGGCAGGAGGTCCGGAGGCGTATGCACGATCACCCCGCCATAGGCCTCGGCGAACGCCGTCGCATCGGCCTCGTCGATGTGGTCGGCGATACCCGGGTGGTACTGGTAGAAGACGTGCCGTGCGCGGTCCTCGCAGCTGACATCGCGCCCGTACTCCTGCAGGCGCGCGAGCGTGCTGTTCGAGCGCTGGTGGTGCTTCGTGAACTCGTCCTGCGTCGTCTCGATCCCGTACTTCGCGAGGATCGGCGCACACCGCTCATACCGAAGGCGGGCGCGTAGCGGGAACGTGTCCCGCCGCTCGGACATCAGCGTCCCCCACAAGTCGAAGACGACGGCGCGGATGCGAGGTGGCATACAGCCATCATCGCACCGCGCCCTCAGAGCGGCAGCGTCGCCGGCCGCTCTCCGAGGTCCTGGAAAGGCCGCAGGAGGTAGCCGTCCGGGTCAGCGACGACGAACTGCCGGTTGCCCACCTCGACGGCGTCCCGGCGGTACCAGCGCTCCTCAAGGTCGAGGAAAAGCGCCAGCCCTGCGGCCTGCACGCGCTCGACGAGGGACGTCACGTCCTCAACCTCGACTTGCAGGTGGACACCTCGGCCATAAGGGTGTTCCCGCGGCCCGGCGAGGAAGACGCGGCCCACGGGCTCCTGGAGCATGAGGCGCGCGTGGCCCCACTTGAGCAGGACGAATCGCTCCTCCGGTCGCTCGTACGCGACGGTGCAACCGAGGACCCCCACGTAGAAGTGACGGCTCCGCGGCAGATCGCTGACGTAGAGTTCGGGGGTCAGGGCAGGACGCTCGGACACGGCAGCCTCGATGCTGGCGGGGCAAAATGAAGCGGGCGCCTTCCGGCGCCCGCGATCGTTCTCAGCGCTGGCCGCTAGGACTTCGCCTGCTGCTTCTTGAAGTCCTGGTACTCAGCCCACTCTGCGTCGGACATGCCCGCCGGGCGCTCAAGCGCGGGAGGCTTGTCCTTGTCGGAACCCTTGGCCTCCTCGCGGAACTCGCGGATGCCCTTGCCCAGGGCTCCGCCGAGGCCAGCGACCCGCTGCGCGCCAAAGAGCAGCGCAAGGATGACCACGATGATCAGCAATTCTTGCCAGCCGAGGCTTCCCAGCATGGTCGATACCTTTCCCGCCCGCGCCCGCAGGTCCTCGCGAATGTACATCGAGGTTCCGCGGAGCGCCCCCGCCGCTCGGGGACCGGTTCGTTGATGATACGCGCTGCAACCGGCCCGGGATGCTTACCCGATCCGCTCAACGAAGACGCGCATCACGCCGCCACAAATCTTGTCGTCGCCGTCCACGGGCTCAGTGAGGTCGACGATGACCGTCCGGGGCTTCCCGTCCGCCATCGTCTCCATCGCTTCCTGCCACACCTCAGCCTCGCCACAGCCACCGCCGATCGTGCCGGCGAAGGAACCGTCCGGGCGCAGCAGCATCTGCGCTCCCGCCTTCCGAGGCGTGGAGCCGCGCGTATCGGCAACAGTGGCCAGCACCCGCGGCTGGCCACTCGCCAGGGAATCACGCAGTTCGCGGTAGAGGTCCAGGGACATCGAGGCCTCCGAGTGGACTCCCCACGATCATACGGCGGGGTGGGGAGATCCGGCTGTGCGGGGCCGGCGTATCGTCATCAGAGGCCGCCTGCTCCCCGGAGCGAGCGCCCCAGCCCGGCCCAGACCGCTCGGGAATCCGCCGCCGGATTCCGTAAAGCATCAGGGCCGATTGCTCGGCCCTGATGCCCCAGAGGGAACTGGCATTTGGGAGCGGCGGCCTCGGCTTCGCACGGAGCGCAGGTTCAACCGCTGCGTGCTGACAATACCACAGCGAGATCGCGTTATGTCGGTCTCGTTCCGGTTCCTGTCTGACTCATTGCCCGGCGAATGGGGCCCACTTGGATCCGCCGCCGAATCAGTCTCGGTGGCTCATCCGCCGCCCCGTCCCTCCCCGCCGAAGCATCGTGATCTCCGCCAGGATCGAGACGGCAATCTCCTCCGGCGTCTCTGCGCCGATGTCCAGGCCCACCGGCGTCGAGACCGCATCGAGGGCAGCCGGGGCGCACCCCTCTGCCGCCAGGTGGTCCAGCACCGTCCGAGTCCGTCGACGGCTCCCGATCATGCCCACGTAGCCCGCCCCGCGCCCGACGGCGTGGCGGAGCGCCTCCTCATCCACACGGTGCCCGCGCGAGACCAGCACCACCGCCGTGGAGGCATCGAGGGTGAGCGAATCAAGGGCCACGCCCACATCGTCCACGATCAACCGGTGCGCCATCGGGAAGCGCTCGCGATTCGCGAACTCCGCGCGGTCGTCGATCACCGTCGTCTCGTAGCCCAGGAGCTCCGCGATAGTCGCCAGCGCCAGCCCGACGTGTCCCCCGCCCACGATGACGAGCCGCGCCGGCGCCTCGAACAACTGCACCATCACCTCGGCGGCGCCCACTGGAGCCTGGGACGGCCGGTCCGTCGCGACTCCGTCCGCGAGGTACCACGTGGCCGTGACGATCCGGGGCATCGTCGTGAAGGCGGCGACGGCCACCTCGGTCATCAGGCGATCCGCCTCGGCCTCGCCGAGCGAACCGATCGTCCGGCCGTCCGCTTGCACCAGCCGCTTCCCGCCCGCAGCGAGGCCGGCGGCACCACCGTCCACGACCGTTACGACGGCGACCGGCGCACCTCCCGCCAGGGCCTCTTCAATGGCCTGGACGAGCGCGACAGCCGCGACACGGGGAGAGGGAGCGTCTTGCACGGGCGGATCATACGCGCGCCCTCCCCGATCGCGAGTCTCAGATCTCCCGGCGGAAGTCATCCCCGAAGTGGTCTCGCAGCACCTCGGGGGGCGTCAGTCGCAGCACCAGCCATGCGATGCCGGCGACGAGGAGCACGTCGTCCATCTGCCCCAGCACCGGGATGAAGTCCGGCACCAGGTCGAATGGCATGGCGAGGTAGAGGAGAAGCGGGATCGGGAGCATTCGCACCGACCACGGCGTCCGCGGGTCGCGCGCCAGCCCGACGGCCCCACGCAGCCCTCGACGCCATCCGAGCGCCTTCAGCACGCGCAGCGCCCGACGCAGCCGCCGGACGCGCCACCAGACAAGTGCGCCGACGACCACCGTGAGGGCGGCGAACGCCACAACGAGGATGAGGGCCCACCACCAGAACGATCCGGCGGCGAGCATGCTCAGACGTTGAAGAGGATGTTCAGCACATCACCGTCCTGCACGATGTACTGCTTCCCCTCGGTGCGGAGTTTCCCGGCCTTCTTCAGTTCCGCGTTTGAGCCCTTCGCAGCCACGTAGTCCTGCCACCCCGCGACCTCGGCACGAATGAAGCCCCGCTCGAGGTCGGAATGGATCTTGCCCGCAGCCTCGGGAGCGCTCGCACCCTTGCGGACCGTCCAGGCGCGGACCTCGTCCTCGCCTGCCGTGAGGAAGGACTGCAGGCCAAGGAGGCTGTACGCGTTCACGATCGCGCGGTCCAGCGGAGACTCTGCCGGCAGGCCGAGGTCGGCGCGGAACACGGCGGCGTCTTCCGGCTCCATCTGCGACAGTTCCGCCTCGATCTTCGCGCACAGCGCGGCGACCGCGACGCTTGGGCCCGCGTATCGCGACGCAAACTCCGCCTCGATCTCGGAGGCGCGCGCGACATCATCTTCGCCAATGTTGACGATGAGGAGCACCGGCAGGCGTGTAACGAACTGGTAAGCGCGCAACTCCTTCTCCTCCACGTCAGAGAAGGTCATCGAACGCAGGCCCGCCCCCGTCTCCAGGTGTGACTGCATCCGCCGCAGCAACTCCTGGTGCGCCTCCATCGCCGGCCGGTCCGCCGGCTTCATCGCGCGCATCTCCACATCGATGCGGTGGACACGCCGCTCGATCAGCGCGAGGTCGGAGAAGGCGAGTTCGAGGTCGAGTGCCTCGATGTCACCATGCGGGTCAATCGCGCCGCCATCCGGGTGCGGCACGGACTCGTCCTCGAAGGCGCGCACCACGTGGACGAGGGCGTCCGCCTTCGCGATCTGGGCGAGGAATTGTGCCCCAGGCGCGTCCTTCCCGAACGACCCGGCCGGAAAGTCCACCCAACGGATCTCGGCGTGGGTAAGTTTCTTCGGTTTGTACACCTCGGCTAGCGCGTCCAGCCTCGGGTCCGGCACCTTCACGACGCCGACGTTCGGCTCAGTGCCGGCGGAGTAAGCGCCCACCTGCGCCGTCCCGCGCGTCACCGCGTTGAACAGCGAGGTCTTCCCGCTCCGCGACTTGCCGATGATCCCGAGTTCCATGCGCTACCCCTCGCCCGCCAGTCTGTCCTCGGCCGGGCGAGGCGGCAAGCGGCACGCTTTACCGGTCGCGCTCCAACCGCTCGTCCCGGTCCAGGTCACCGCGCGCGGCCAGGCGGGCGATGCGCGCATCCCGTCGGGCCTCGCGCCAGCGCAGGAGGTAGTCCGTCGCCACCGCGGCACCCACGCCGATCACCGCTTGCACAGCGACCGGTGCCACCTCGTTGATGAAGCGGGCCGCAACGAGGCCCATGAGCAAGGACCAGGCAGCAGTGCGGGCGGAGCGCTTCGCCAGCATCGGTGTGTCCATCGCTACTCCTCCTCTGCCACGACGGCGTGGCTCCCGCGCGCGAACTCACAGCGAGGCTCCAGGATGCAAGCCCCGCAAAGCGGCGTCGTGCGGCGGCAGATCTGCTGGCCGTGGCGCACGATCAGCGCGTGCCACTGGTTGAGCGTCCAGACGTCCGCGCCCAGTTTGCCGAGGAAGTAGGCGCGGTACGTGTCGTAGTCACGCTTTCCCGGCGGGCGGCCGAGTCGTTCGAAGAGCCGGTAGGCGTAGGCGTCCACGACGAACGTCGGCTTGCGCGAGGCGTAGAGGGTCATCGCGTCGGCGGTCTCCGGACCGACTCCCCAGAGACCAAGCAGGCGGCTCCGCACCTCATCCGCATCACCTTCGAGGAGTGCGTCGATCCCGCCCGCCTCGATGACGGCCGCGCAGAAGGCGCGCACCTTCCGCGCCTTCGCATTGAAGTAGCCACTCGGCCTCAGCAGGTCGCCCAGCACCGGCTCGGGCAGGTCCAGGATCGCCTCGGGTGTCGTCGCGCCGGCACGCTGCAGGTTGGCGAGTGCCGCGGCTGCCCCGCGCCACGCGGTGTTCTGCACGAGGATGGCGCCGAGGCAGATCTCGAAGCGCTGCTCCGGACCGTCCTCGGCGGCCGTTGGCCACCACTGCTGCGGCCCGTACGCCTCGAGCAGCCCGCGATAGATCACGTCGAGGTCGCGCTTGCTGTACGGCCGGCGGGCGAGCCCAGGCTCGCGCACATC
>CAZVNJ010000019.1:0-2865 GCA_964628985.1 uncultured Dehalococcoides sp. | reverse complement strand
CGTCGAGGTCGCGCTTGCTGTACGGCCGGCGGGCGAGCCCAGGCTCGCGCACATCTTCGAGACCGGTGCGACCAGCCTGCAGTCCTCGACTGGCACTCCTCGGAGCGCGACTGGCGGCCGCCATCAGCCGCGTGCCCAGCGTGGGATCGAGGCCTTCGGCACCGCGTCATACGCCGCGATGTACGGCTTCACGTCGAGGACGGGCGTGCCGTCGATCAGGTCGAGTCCCTCGACCTCGACCGTGGCGTCGTCCACGCGGAGGAGGCGGCAGACGGTAACGGTGAGCGGGTTGGGCCGCGCGCCGCGCAGCGCGAGGGCGCCTTGCAGGGGGTAGCGGTCGTCGCCACTGGGGTAGGCCTGGCGCCGCTCGCGCATGGCCTCGGGTAGTTCATGGAGCCAACCGACCACGATCACGTGGGAGTAATCAGCGAGGCCGAGCAGCGCGTCCGCGAGGCCAGTGGCGAGCACGATCCGAGAGCGCACACGCGACCAATCGAGGCGCCCGGCATCGGTCTCACCGTTGCGCACGACACCGATCGGCCGAAGCGTGATCGAGGCGGAATCGTTGGACATTCGGGCCATTCTAAGGGTGCCCGATCGACGTCGATCGGGCGGCCGGGAAGCCCTCGATCGTGCTATACTTCACGAGTGTTACGACGACCTTCCAGGGGTGGCGTGATACGTCGTCGGTGGGCCTCCCCTTCCATCGCCCGCACCGGCCGCACGATCAGGATCGAGCATCTCCGCGCAGCCTTCCGGGCTCGCCGGTTGATCGAGGCAAGATGACCACGACCGCCCCCCGCGCCCCCAAGGCACCGGCCTATAACGCCGAGAGCATTCAGGTGCTGGAAGGCCTCGAGGCGGTCCGCAGACGGCCCGGCATGTACATCGGCTCCACGGACCAGCGCGGCCTTCATCACTTGATCTACGAGATCGTCGACAACTCGGTCGACGAGGCGATGGCAGGCTACTGCGACCGCATTGAGATCGTGATCGAGGAGGACGGGCACGTCACCGTCCAGGACAACGGCCGCGGCATCCCCGTCGACAAGCACTCCAAGACGGGGCTCTCCGCGCTGGAAACGGTGATGACCGTCCTCCACGCCGGAGGCAAGTTCGGCGGCGGCGGGTACAAGGTCTCCGGCGGCCTGCACGGTGTTGGCGCGTCCGTGGTGAACGCCCTCTCCTCCGAGGTCGAGGTCCGCGTCGACCTCGGTGGCTCCTCGCACACCCAGGCGTACCAGCGAGGTGTGCCGCAGGGGCCGCTGAAGAAGGAAAAGCTACCGAAGGGCCAGGAGGCGCGCACGGGCACGCGCACGCGATTCCTCCCCGACGCGCAGGTCTTCGAAACCCTCGACTACGACTTCGAGATCCTGGCCCAGCGCTTCCGCGAGATGGCGTACCTCACCAAGGGGCTCTTCATCCACTTCCGCGACGAGCGTGGGCTGGGCGACGAGCGCTCCTACTACTTCGACAGCGGCATCGAGGCGTTCGTGCGCCAGATCGGTCGCAGTCGGAACCCGCTCCATGACCCGATCGTCGTGTTCAACGAGACCGAGAACGCCCAGGTGGAAGTGGCGCTCCAATACAACGGGTCCTACGGCGAAGTGCTCTACTCCTTCGCCAACGCGATTAAGACCATCGACGGTGGATCACACGTCACCGGCTTCCGCACGGCGCTCACCCGCGTCCTGAACGACTACGCGCGAAAGTCCAAAATCCTCAAGGAGAACGACCCCAACCTTACCGGCGACGACGTGCGCGAGGGCCTCGCCTGCGTCATCTCCGTGAAGTTGAGCGAACCGCAGTTCGAGGGCCAGACCAAGACCCGCCTCGGCAACCCCGAGATCAAGGGCCTCGTCGAGTCCGCGGTCGGCACCCGCCTCCAGCAAGAACTCGAGGAGAACCCCGGGATGGCACGCCGCATCCTGGAAAAGTGCCTCACCGCTGCCCGCGCCCGCGAGGCAGCCCGCAAGGCGCGCGACCTCGTCCAGCGCAAGGGTGTCCTCGAAGGCTCCAACCTACCCGGGAAACTCGCCGACTGCTCGGAGAGCGACCCGTCGCGCTGCGAGCTCTACATCGTCGAGGGCGACTCGGCCGGTGGCTCGGCCAAGGGCGGGCGGGACCGCCGCACCCAGGCCATCCTGCCGCTGCGAGGCAAGATCCTGAACGTCGAAAAGGCCCGCCTGGACAAGATGCTCGAAAACGAGCAGATCCGGAACATCATCACCGCGCTCGGCACCGGCTTCGGCGAAGAGTTCAACGCGGCGAAACTGCGCTACCACAAGGTCGTCATCATGACCGACGCGGACGTGGACGGCGCGCACATCCGCACCCTACTGCTCACGTTCTTCTACCGCTTCATGCCCCAGATCATCGACGACGGCTACCTCTACATCGCGCAGCCGCCGCTCTACTCGGTCACCCGAGGGCGCTCCGTGACGTGGCTGTACGACGACGCCGCGAAGGACGCCTACTTCAAGGACCACAGTGATCGCGGCATCTCCATCCAGCGCTACAAGGGCCTCGGGGAGATGAACGCAGAACAACTGTGGGAGACCACGATGAACCCCGCGAACCGCTCGCTGCTGCGCGTCGAGGTGCAGGACGCCGCCGCCGCGGACGAACTCTTCATCATGCTCATGGGTGACGAGGTCGCGCCGCGCAAGAAGTTCATCACCACGCACGCCCTCGAAGCCACCCTCGACGTCTAGCCGGCTCTTCGCCTCATCCTCCTTGCCCCTTTGAGGCAAGAGCGCCTGGGGGTGAGGCCGTCCGCCCGCCGCGGATCCTCTGCGTAACCGCGCGACCCCGGAACCGGGCGGGCCTCCCAGTTGATCCGCCGCGCGCATTCCCCGACGCTGA
>CAZVNJ010000018.1:0-41409 GCA_964628985.1 uncultured Dehalococcoides sp. | reverse complement strand
CGCGTCTCATCGAGGCCCACCCCTTGGCCGCCGAGGGCGCCACACCCGGCCTCACTGACCGCCAGGCGCAGGCCGTGCTGGACATGCAGTTGCGCCGCCTCGCGCAGTTGGAGTCCTCGCGCATCCTCGAGGAGTATGGCGAACTGATGACGTTCATCGCCTACCTCGTGGACCTGCTTGCGCACCCCGAGAAGATCGACGCCCTGATCAAGGAAGACTGTGCGGACCTCAAGACGAAATACGGAGATGCCCGACGGACGCAAGTCTTCCACGGCGCCGTCGACGACATCGCGGACGAGGACCTCGTCGGGCACCAGCAGATCGTCGTCACGGTCTCAGAACGCGGGTACACGAAGCGCGTCCCCCTCGACGTCTACCGTCGCCAGGCGCGCGGCGGGCGCGGCAAGCGCGGTCAGACGGTGCGTGAAGAGGACTTCATCCGGCACCTGCTGGTCTGCGACACACATGACCAACTCCTGATGTTCACGGCTGGCGGCAAGGTCTATGCCCTCAAGTCCTACGAGGTGCCGGAGGCCTCCCGCGAGGCTCGAGGGATCCCGGTCGCGAACGTCGTGGACATCGGGCCGGACGACCGCGTGACCGCCGTAGTCGCCGTCGGTGACTTCTCGCGCGACTCGATGGTGCTGGCGACGGAACGCGGCGAGGTGAAGCGCACGCAGCTTGCCGAGTTCGAGTCGGTCCGCCGCAATGGGTTAATCGCAATGCGCCTGGAAGAGGGCGACCGGCTGGTGGAGGCGCGTCCGGCGCGCGAGACGTCGGACGCGATCCTCGTGTCGAGCGACGGGCAAGCCATCCGCTTCACGGTCGGCAGCCTGCGTGTGGCCTCGCGCACCTCGGGTGGGGTGCGAGGTATGACGTTGCGCGGCGACGCTGTGGTGATCGCGATGGCCGTCGACGAGGACGGCGAAGACCTCCTCGTGGTCTCCGAGAGGGGCGCCGGTAAGCGCACGCCGATCGATGAGTATCCGCGCAAGGGCCGTGGCGGCCAGGGCGTGCAGACGTTCCGAGTGACTCCCAAGACAGGTCCGCTGTCCGTGGCGCGCATGGTGAGCGCCGATCAGGAGTTGGTGCTGGTCTCCGAACAGGGCATCGTCCTGCGCACCTCCGCCGGCTCGATCAGTCAGCAGGGGCGGGCGACGCAGGGTGTGCAGGTGATGCGGCCCGCCTCCGACGATGACCGCGTAGCGTCGGTCGCCCGCGTCGACCTCGCGGAGGGCGCTGTCGAGCCGGGCGAAGAGGCGGCGGCGGACGATGGTGCCGCGGATGCTCCGGCCCCAGCGGGCGCGTAGCACTCGACGCCTGCGTACACTCCGGCAAGGCCGGTAGTCGAGGCGGGGGTGTGCTGTGGTGGAGCCAGTGGTCCAGGCCGTGCGCGCGGGTGGTGAGGCCACGCTCTGGCTCAACCGGCCGGACCGGCTCAATGCCCTGAATACCGAACTGATCGAGGTCGCCTGCCGCCAGCTCGGCGCGTGGGAGGCAGATCCCACCGTCCGCGTGGTGTTGCTGCGCGGACGGGGGCGCGCCTTCTGTGCGGGCGATGACCTCGGTGGAATGGGGGACCCCGAGGCGCGTGCGGCGATGGACTTCACGCTCCGTCGTGAGCAGGGGTATGAGCGCCTCTTCAACGCGATCTACGACATCCGCAAGCCTGTGGTTGCGGTCCTGCACGGACACGCCGTGGGCGCGGGGGCCATGATTGCGCTGGCCGCCGACATTCGCGTTGCTGCGAGCGACGCCCGTATCGGATTCCCCTTCGTCCAGCGAGGTATCACCGGAGGGACCGCGCTCGTCGCTCGGTACGTCGGCTTCGGCAAGGCCCATGAACTGCTCTTGACCGGCGACCCAGTCACCGGCGAGGAGGCGGAGCACATCGGACTGGTGACCGAGGCGGTACCCGCGGTCGACCTCGATGTCGCCGCGGCTCGGTGGTCAGGGCGCTTCCTGAACGGGCCGACCAAGGTGCTGGGGTTCCAGAAGTACCAGTTGCACCACGGCATGAACCAATCCGTGGACACGGCTTTCGCGCTCAACTCCTTCGCCGCTCTGCTTTCGCGCGGCGCGCAGGACTCCGCCGAGGGCGCTGCCGCTTTCCGCGAGAAGCGCCGCCCCGAATTCAAGGGCAACTGAGCGTCATGCCCTTCCCACACAACCCTTCAACGCATGGCGCGGGCGAGTTCGTCCTCATCGACCGGATCGTCGAGCGGCTGGGTGAGGCAGCGGCCCGCGACCTCGTCGTGCCGCCCGGTGACGATGCCGCAGTCTGGCGAACCCACGACGCCCTGGCCGTGGGGACGATCGACGCCCTGGTGGAAGGCACGCACTGGCGCGCGGACACGATGGCGTGGGGGGATGTCGGCTGGCGTGCCGTCACTGCGAATGTCAGCGACCTCGCGGCGATGGGGGCCGACCCCTCGTACCTCCTCATCGCCATCACGCTGGGCCCGGCGCTCACCGTCGACGACCTCGATGGCCTCGTGGACGGGATCGCGGAGTCCTGCCGTGTCCACGGCGTGCGGGTCGCGGGCGGTGACATCGTCCGGGGCCCCGTGACCTCGCTCAGCATCGCGGCGTACGGCCGCGTGGAGGGGGGCCCGGGCGATGCCCCGCTGCTCCGTCGCTCGCGCGCCCGCGCCGGCGACTTCGTGGCGGTGTCCGGGATGCCGGGGGCCTCGGCGGCCGGCCTGGAGCTCATCGAGGCGGGGCGCGCCGCCGAGGTGGGGATCGAGATGCTGCTACTGGCGCACCGCCGGCCTGAGGCGCGGGTCGAACTCGGGCGTACGGCGGCGGCACGTGGCCTCCGCTGCGGCATGGACATCTCGGACGGGCTCGTCCAGGACCTCGGCCACATCGCCGTCGCCTCGGGGGTGGGGATCGAGGTGGCCGCGGCCTCGTTGCCGCTTCACCCTGCTGCGCTCGAGGCACTGGGGGCGCAGGCTGCCCTCGACCTTGCCCTCGGTGGTGGCGAGGACTTCGAATTGATCCTCATAGGGCGCCGGGATCTGCTCGTCGGTCTCGACACGCCCGAGGTGCCGGTTACGCTCGTCGGCCGCGTAGTCACGGAACACCCGGGTGAAGTGGTGGTGTGGGGGCCGGATGGCGAGCCGTACGAGCCGCCACGCCGCGGTTGGGACCAGACACGCGACTCTGGCGAGCGGCGCTCCTAACCTCGATCCGTGAGCACGGCGAACCGCACCACGATCGTCACGACCGGCGTTGCCCAGACGCGCGCGCTCGGCCGCCGCGTGGCCAAGATGCTGCGCGAGGGCGACATCGTGTTCCTGCAGGGAACGCTGGGCGCTGGCAAGACGGCCTTCGCGCAGGGCGTCGGCCAGGGGCTGAAAGTGGAGACGCCCGTCACGAGCCCCACCTTCGTGCTCCTCGCGCGCCACGAGGGGCCGCGCCGTCTCTACCACGCCGACCTCTACCGCCTCACCGATCCCGCCGAAGTGGTGGACCTTCATCTGGCGGAGGAGGCGCACGATGGGGTGCTGCTCGTGGAGTGGCCGGAGCGCGGAATGGGCGTGCTCCCGTCGGCCCATCTGTTGGTCGTCATCGAAGCCATCGACGGCGAACCGAAGCAGAGACGCATCACCATCGCCTCACAGAGTGCGCGGTACGACCGAGTGTTAGACGGGCTGGGCGCGCGTGGTTGAGTTGGCTCGACGCTACGACCTGGGCATCGACACGGCTGCCGATCGTGCCTCCGTCGCGCTCCTGGATGGTGACCGCGTGGTCGCCGAGCACCAGTGGCAGGTCGAGTCGACCATGTCACAGGAATTGCTGGGTGCGATTGACGCGCTGCTTGGCGGCGCCCATGTAGCACGCCAGGAGATCGCGCGGATCGCCGTGTGCGTGGGGCCCGGGCAGTACGGTGGCCTTCGCACGGGGATCGCCACGGCACAGGGCCTCGCGATGGGCCTTGGGGTCCCGCTCGCCGGCGTCGGAAGGCTGGAGGCGGACGCGTGGCCACACCTGCGGCCCGGCGGCCCGGTGGTGGTCGCCGTGCACGACGCCGGGCCGGAGGCGATTGCCTGGGCCGGCTATGCGCCGGGCCTCGTGCACGGCGACCTGCCAACGGTGTACGCCGAGCCGCACATCGGCCGTCCCGCCGATGTCACGCGAGATGCCCCGCAGCCCTCGATCTGGGTGGGGGAACTGACCGAGGCTCTGCGGGAGGTGCGAGACATTGCGGCGCGCGGCGGCGACACTGATGCGCGGGCGATGCCCCGTGCGGCGTACCTCGTGCGGATCGCACGGGCACGGGGCCTGTTCGGGGACGCGGGGGTGGTGGACGCGGTCTACCTCCGTCCGCCTTCGATCACGCCACCCAGGCAGCGATAGCGAAGCGACGAGCGCGGAGAGAGCAGCACCATGGAACGCACCCTTGTCCTGATCAAGCCGGACGCGATGCAGCGCGGCCTGGCCTTCGAGATCCTGAAGCGGTTCGAGCAGCGTGGCCTGAAGATCGTCGCACTCCGCCTGGTGCAGGCCGACCAGGCCATCGCCGCCGAGCACTACGCGGAGCACGTCGGCAAGCCGTTCTACAACGGCCTCATCGAGTACATCACCGCCTGCCCGATCATCGCCGCAGTCTTCGAGGGTACCGGGGCAGTCGCGGCTTGCCGGCAGACGATGGGTTCGACGAAGCCGGTGGAGGCAAACCCGGGCACCATCCGCCACGATTTCGGCCTCGAGATTGGGCGTAACCTCGTCCATGGCTCCGCCAACCTCGACGACGCTGCCCGCGAGGTCGAGATCTGGTTCCGTGGCTTCCCAGTCCTCGACTGGAAGCGCGCCACCGATGGCTGGGTCTTCGAGCAGTAGCCAACCGAGGTAACTGATGCCTGACACAACCGCTGAGCCCGCGAATAAGCGCTTCCGCAGCGTGGATGTGCGACGGGTCGAGCGTGTTACGCCGAAGACGGTACGCATCACCCTCGGCGGGGATGCCCTCGAAGGGTTTGGCACACCGCTGCTCGGAGGGCATATCAAGGTGATGCTGCCGGGCACGGACCAAGTGCGGGCATACACGCCGAAGCGGTTCGACTCGGCGCGGCGCGAGATCGAGATCGAAGTCATCCTCCATGGCGATAGTCCCGGCTCGCGCTGGGCGGTCGGGGCGAAGCCCGGCGATCCGATCGAACTACGCGGTCCAGGGGGTCGGGGGCACACGGTCGATCCGAGCGCCGCATGGCACCTGCTGGCCGGGGACGCCTGCGCCGTCCCGGCGATGGGAATGGTGCTGGAGGCGCTCCCGCCCTCGACGCGGGCCATTGTGATCGCCGAGGTGGACGACGTCGCCGAAGAGCGCCCGCTCCCGAGCCCCGCCCAGGTGCAGACATGGTGGGTGCGCGCCGGCGAGGTGCCCGGAGAGGCCCTCGAGACGGCCGTGCGCTCGATCGAACTTCCGCAGGGAGCCGGGCAGGTCTTCCTCGCCTGCGAGTCCGGGACGATGCGCCGGATCCGCCAGCACCTCCTCCAGGCGCGCGGGCTTGCGCTGGCCTCGATGCACACGCGCGGCTACTGGAAGGCCGGGGTGGTCAACTACCCCGACCACGACTACGGCCAGGACGACTAACCTCCGCTCCCGCCCTCCCTCGGTGTTACCCTCCCGCCGCCCCCGAGGGCGTGAGGAGGCGGGACCATGCCCATCGACTGGCCGGCTGTGCACTCGGAGGCGCTCGAGGTCCTGCGCACCTACCTACGGATCGACACGCGCAACCCGCCCGGAGACGAGACGCCCGCCGCGCGCTACCTCGGCGGTCTGCTAGAGGCCGCCGGGATCGCGACGGAGTACGTCGAAATCCTGCCGGGGCGAGAGGCGCTCATCGCGCGCATCCCCGGCGATGGCTCGAAGCGCGGCCTGATGCTGGGCAACCACACCGACGTCGTCCCGGTGGAGGCGGAGTTCTGGACGAAGCCGCCATTCGAGGGCGTCGTCGAAGATGGAAAGATCTATGGGCGAGGCGCAGTGGATATGAAGGGCTGCGCCATCATGCAGCTCATCGCGATGCTCCTCATCCAGCGCGAGGTGGTCGAGGCCGGTCGGAACCTCCGGCGAGATCTCGTCTTCTGCGCCGTCCCCGACGAGGAGAACGGCTCGCAGTTCGGGATGCAATGGCTGTGCGAGAACCGTCCCGACCTCGTCGACGTCGAGTTCGCCCTGAACGAGGGCGCCGCCGGGCGGGTCATGGAGGGGCGCCCGGTCTTCAGCGTGGCGACCAACGAGAAGTTCGCGTCCCGCCTGAACCTCACCGCGATCGGGACGCCGGGGCATGGCTCGCTGGTCCATGAAGACAACTCGATGGTGCGCCTGGCGAAGGCGATCGTGCGCCTCGACGAGTGGAAGCGCGACCTCATCCCCACCCCGGACCCGATGGCCTATCTCGGCCGGCTGGCGGCGGTGGGCCTGCTCCCGGACGTGGACGCCGGTGGCCTGGAGGCGTTCCTTGCGGATCGTCGCGGGATGGTCCCGCTGTTCATGAACACGATGAACGTTACCGTCGTGAACGCGGGGGTGCGCGCGAACGTACTGCCCGCGAAGAGCAGCGCCGTCCTCGATTGCCGGTTGCTCCCCGGCCAGTCCCCTCATGCCTGGAAGGCCGCCGTCGAAGCGATCGTCGGGGAGTTTGGGGTGACGGTGGAGTTCAACCGCGAGCCGCTGGAAAACCCTCCAGTCCCATGGGACACCGAACTGTTCCACGCGATCGAGGAGAGCGTGCACGCCTCGATCGAGGATGCGGTGGTCACGCCGACGATGACGATGGGCGCGACTGACAGCCGGTTCTTGCGCGCCCGAGGCGTCATCGCCTATGGCTTCATCCCGGCCCTCTTCAGCCAGGAAGAGGCACGCACGTTCCACGGCAACGACGAGTTCCTCACGGTCGAGAACCTGAACCTCGGCTGCGAGCTGATGTACGACGTGGTGACGCGCATGTGCCTGTGAGGCTGGCGGGTCCGACGCTACGCTGCGCCGATGGATGGACGCGGCACCCTACTGTCCGCGGCGCTGGTGGCCGTGGTGCTCGGCGCGCTCTACGCATGGACCATCGCCCCGTCCATCGCGTCCCTGCACGGGACCGTGGACAGCGCCGAACTCGTCTCCGTCGCGGCCGTCCTGGGCGTCGCCCATCCGACCGGTGAGGCGCTGTGGCTCACGCTTGGGCGGATCGCCCTCGAGGTCGTGCCGGCCGACGAACCGGCGCTCCGGACAAACCTCCTCTCGCTCATGTTGATGATGCTGGCAGCCGCGCTTGTCGCGGTCGCGGCCCGCGAGTGGCGCCCGGGGACACCGTGGTGGGGGGCGGCCGCGGCGGGCCTGCTCTTCGGGCTCGCCCCCGTCGTGTGGGCTCAGGCGATCGTGACCGAGGTGTATGCGATGCAGGCGGCGTTCGCCGCGCTCGCACTCGTCCTGGGTTCCGCCGCCGTGGAGGGCCGGGCCTGGCGGTGGTTTGCGCTCGCCCTCGGCCTCCTGGTCGCGAGTCACCTCACCGGGCTGGCGCTCGCGGTGCCGCTGATCGTGGCAGCGCTCTTCGGCGTCCGCCCGCCGCGAGGCCGGGAGGCCGGATGGTGCGCGGGCCTCTTCCTCCTGCCGCTCGCCTACAGCGCCGCCTACCTCTGGCTGCGGGCTGACGCACCGATCGCGTGGGGAGACACGGGCACGTTCCGGGGCCTCCGGGATCACCTGGGCGGTGCGGCGTACCGGCAGGCGCTCGACCTGTCGCCGGGAGTGGTGCTCTCGAACGTGCCGGAAACGGTCCGGCGTGCGCTACGCCAACTGCCCCCGTTCGCCTGGCCCCTCCTCGTCCCCGGTGCCATCGTCCTCGTCCGGGCGCAAGCCAGGTTCGCGCTCGTGCTCGCCGCCTGGGCCGGTCTCCTGGCCCTGTTCATCTCTGGCTACCGCGTGACGGGGCGCGACGACTATCTGCAGGGGACGACGATGGCGCTGGCGTTCGTGAGCGCCGGAGGTCTGGTCGCTGTAGTCGATTGGGTGGTGGCACGCTTGCCGGAGCAGGCGACCAGGCTGGCCTTCAGCGTGACCGTCGCCGGGCTCTTTGCGGTCTGGGCCGTCTGGGTGGGCGACCGGGTGTCCCTGCGCGGGGACACCTCGCTGCTCGATACGGCACGCGAACGGCTCGTGGACGTGCCCGAGTTCGGCCGCATCCAGACCGAGCGTGACGACGAGACGTTCCCCCTCTGGTACGTCACGACAGTCTTACGCGAGCGACCAGACGTGACGATCGTGGACATCCGGCTCGTTGCGCCCCCGGTCGGCCCGAGACCGTAGCGGCTATTGAGAGTCGCGCTTTCCGAAGCGGTCCGCGAAGCTCTCGAGGAATGCCATCTGCGCCTCCGTCGGCTGGGCGGCTGGCCGTGCCGCGCGCACGTGCCGGTGCGCGTCCATCAGGGGCATCCCCTTGTGTACGAGCAGCGCGATCGCGACCGTCGGTGTGCGTCCGAACCCGGCACGGCAATGGAGGTACAGCGCGCGTTCCTCCGAGCGCTCGCCCTCCCACCAGGCAATCAGGCGTTCGACATCATCGATGGAGGGCGCTGCGCGGTCAGGGATGGGGAGTCGCATCCAGCGCAGGCCGAGCGCGCCCATTACGCCCTCATTGTCGGCCGCCTCCTCACGTAGGTCCGCGACATGGGTCACGCCAAGTTCCGTGAGGCGACGATACCCACCCTCATCGAGCGCAGGGCCAATGAGGAGCCACGGGGCTACGCGGTCGACCGGGAGGGCGGGGGGACGCCGGACGAACCTGAGGATCGCGCCGATCGCCGTCATCGTGCTCGCGCCGTGCTAGTCGCCTGTGCCGGTGGGGCGCGCGCCCTCCACGGGAGCGGCAGAGGCCGCTGGTTCACGGGCCTCCCTGGCGAAGTCCTGGAGGCGCACGCGCGGAGGACTCACCACATGGTCGGTCGCGTCGTAGCCTCGGCCGTACTGGTGGTAGTAGTACCCGGTGTCCCGTGCGCGCACCCGATTCAGCATCACCCCAGCGATCGGACGGCCGGTCTGCGCCAGTTCAGTCACCGTGGCCCGGAGTTCGCCCATGCGAGTCTTTCCGGCGCGCGCCACTAACAGCAGCCCGTCCGCCAGCATCCCGAGTACGGAAGCATCCGTGACAACGAGCGCCGGCGGTGAGTCCATGAGCACCACGTCGAACCGTTCGCGCAGCGAGTCCAGGATCTCCTGCATTCGCGCCGACCCGAGCAACTCAGACGGGTTCGGAGGCAGCGGGCCGGACGGCAAGATCGTGACGTTCATGTAGGGCGAGCGCACGAGGGACCGTTCGAGGTCAGGCTCGCGTGCCAGCAGGAGGGTCGTCAAGCCTCGGCTGTTGTCGGTGCCGAAGACTCGGTGAATCGTAGGACGGCGTAAATCCGTGTCCATCACGCAGACGCGATGGCCCGCGAGCCCGAACACGACGGCCAGGTTGGCGGTCGTCGTTGTCTTCCCTTCACCGGGCCCCGGAGAGGTGACGAGGATGAGACGCCGGTCGCGTCCGAGGTCCATGGCATAAGAGAGATTCGTCCGCGCGGCCCGGTACGCCTCCGCGATGGTGGAACGAGGCCGGTTGGCCGCCTGCAGCTGCTCGCGCGGATTCTGCAGGCGCCCGAACTGCTCGATGCGCGCGAGCACCGGTAGACCGGTCTGTTCCGCGGCGTCCGCGCCAGACTTCACGGTGTCGTCGAGGTACTCGATGACCAGGACCACGGTCGCGGCCGACAGGGCAAAGAGGGTGACACCGAGCACCGTGTTGAGCCATGGCCGAGGCGAGACCGGGCGGGCTGGCGGGAGTGCTTCCTCCACGACCGAGACCTGTCCGGGGCGGCTGGTCAGCGATGCCTCGTTCGACGAGATGAATGCCCGCGCCACGGTGTTCGCCATGCGCGCCGCGAGTTCCGCGCTCGAGGCGTGGGCGGTCACCTCCAGCAGTTGCGTACCGCGTGGGTTCGCCACCCGGAGCCGCTCCTCCAGGCCGTCTGCGTCGAAGGGGAGGCTGCCCTCCTGGATCGAGCGCTCGAGGACCGGGCGCAGGCTCACGAGGCGGGAGAAGGTGTTCGCAAGCCGCTCGGCGGTCTGCAGGTCATTGAGCTGGACGACGCCCTCTCCCTGCCGCTGCACGACGAGGAGGACCGTCCGGGCCTCGTAGGTCGGGGTGAGCCGGGCGGAGACGAACGCGGCCACCAGGCCTCCGAGCACGGCGGCGGCGGTGAGCAGCCACCACCAGCGGCGGCCCAGGCGGACCAAGTGCGCCAGTTCCATTGCGCAAGTGTCCCATCATCGGTGGATTCCGTCATTCTAGATTCAGGCGCGAGAAGGATCGTCAGACTTCCCTGAACGACATGAGGTATATGGATAATCTCGATTTCGTGTAGTATCGCGTGTGGTCGTTCTACAGTCGGAATTCACTAAGAACCTGTAGAATCCAGTGATGTTAGGTGGGAGGCGTGGCCGCGTCGTTCGCGGCGGCGTGGGAGGAACGCGCATGACTCGATCGGTGAGGCGGGCATCTCGGGCGGGAGCCCTCCTGGGGCTGGCGCTGGTCGCGCTTCTCGCGCTCCTTCCGGCTTCGTGGACACCGGCTCTGGCGCAGACGGCCGGACCGGTGAGCACGCCCGTGGCCACTGCCACGGGAACGTCGACCGCCACGTCGACGGCCACATCCACTGCGACGTCCACGGCGACCCCCACCGCCACATCAACCACCATCCCAGCGAGTGGAGGCACGGTCGCGGTCCCGAATGCCGGCCTGACGCTGAACTTCGGCAATGGAGCTCTCCCCGCGAGCACCCGGGTGGACTTCACACCGCTTGTGCCTCCTCCGCCGACAAGCGTGCTGACGGTGCAGCAGGCGCTGGAGACGAACCAGGCGGCCATCACCGCCCTTGCTGCTCAGAACGTGCCACCCCCGCCGGTTGTCGGGTCCGGCGGCGGAGTGATTCAGTCGCTCTTCTCGCTGGACGCCACGAACACGGTCAACGGGCAAGCCGTGAGTACGTTCAACGCCCCGGTCACCCTCGCGATTGTCGTTCCGCCCGGCACCCTCTCCTTGGCGGGCGGGAACCTGGCCAATGTGCAGGTGTTCCGCTTCAACGAGACGACGCGCGCATGGACGCAAGTAGCCTGCACAGCCGGCGCGAGCGGGCTGGACTGCAGCACGGCCGGCTTCTCCCTGTGGGCCATCGTCGTCGCCACGGCGGTCCCACGCGGGCCCGGCCAGCAGGCTGCCGGGACGCCTGTGGCACCCCGGCCCGCCAACACAGGCACCGGCGCGTCGAGCGCTGAATCCCGATCCGTCGGCCAGCTGGTGCTGGTAGTGCTAGCCGCGGGCGCTGTGATCGGGGCCGGTGCCCACGCGCGACAGCGCCGCACCCGTGAGCGGATCTAGGCGCTGCGAAGGTCCGACGCCCGCCTGAGTAGGAAGGCGGGCGTCGGATGCAGCGTGCGCTAGTCGATACGAACCGATCCCTCGATCACCGTCACGGCATGGCCACCAATCTCGACCTCGTCCGGGCCTCCGACGAAGACGCTGACCCGGGCATCACGGCCGATCTCCCGGCCCTGGGACGCGACGTAGGAGCGGCCGGTGCGTGCAAGCAGTCCGGTCGCGCCGAGGAACGCGCCAAGCGCCGCATTGCATGATCCGCAAGCAGGATCCTCCGGAACCCCCGCGCCCGGGGCCCACGTCCGGATGCGGACCCGCTCCGGTGCCGTCCGGCCGGGGACGATCGCAAACGCCGAGATCCCAATTGCTCCCAGCCCTCGGCTCACCGAGTCGACCGCGCTGAGGTCCGGACGGGCGGCCGCGAGATGCTCGTCGCTTGTCTGGGCAATCAGCCAGACGGGGCCGACGTCGACGAGCGCCGGTGCTGGAGTGCGTTCAACGGGTGCGCCAATCGCTGCGGCGAGGCGTGCCGGGTCGATGGTCGTCGGGCGCAGCGAGGGGCGGGGCGCGCGCGCGAAGACCCGCCCGGCTTCGTCCACGCGGAGCGCGATCACTCCCGCCAGGCATTCCTGCGTCAATGCTCCATTACGAGGGGTGACGGCGCCAGCCTCGATCAGGGCGTGGGCCGAGCCGACGGTGGGGTGCCCCGCGAAGGGGAGTTCGTTCCGCGGGGTGAAGATCCGCAGGCGATAGTCGGCCACCTCGGACGGCAATACGAATGTGGTCTCCGACAGGTTCGTCCATCGCGCGATGCGCTGCATCTCCTCTGTCGCCAGTCCGGAAGCGTCCATGACAACAGCCACGGGATTCCCCTGGAAAGGGACCTGCGTGAACACATCCACCTGGCGGAACATCACCTTGTGCATTGCCGGGCCTCCCAGGCGAAGCATCACGCGCAACCGCGTGCAGGACAAATGATGCAGCCCGAGAGGGCTGGGGCACTGACGACCGTACCCGGGCCCTCGGATAGGCTGAGCACTGGGCAGGCTGCATGGAGGCGATGTGAGCAGAGGGTGGAAGGTCGGGATCGGCACCGCGGTCGTCGTCATCACGATGACCGCGTTGATGTGGTTCACGATCGCGTACATCTCCGCGGATGCCATCCTGAACCCGTCTCCTCCACGGGACCTGCCGTTCCTGGCTGACCAGGCGTTCGCGGCACAGGCAGTGGAGTTCCCGGCCCGGGACGGGGTGCGCATTGGTGCCCTCTGGGTGCCGACGGTGCCACCAGCGGGAGCCGACGTAGAGCAGGTACGCCGCCCCACGGTCGTGCTGCTCCATGGCTACGGCGAGACCCGGGACGCGCTGCTCCCGCAGGCGGAACTGATCGTGAACGCAGGCTTCAACGCCCTGATCGTGGACTTTCGAGGTCATGGCACCTCCGCTGGTGAAGTGGCCGCGCTGGGGACCCTCGACACCAATGATGTCCTGGGCGCCGTGGACTACCTGATGACCCGTCCGGACGTGGACACGCAGCGGATTGGAGTGCAGGGAGTGTCCATGGGCGCAGCGGCCGGCATGATCGCCGCCGCTCAGGACCTCCGCGTGCGCGGCGTCATCGCCGAGGAGCCGGTGTCCTCGTTGCGGGATGCCGTGTGGACGGCCTATCGCGACCGGCTGAGCCTGCCGGCATTCCTCTTCCGCGACATCACGCTATGGCTGGTGGAGCGCCGTCTGCATGCACCGCTCTCCGAGGTGTCCCCCGTGGAGGCCGCGGGGCGGCTGACGCCGCGCCCGCTCCTGGTGATCGACCGCGCCGCGGAAGCACCTGTGGAGCCGGGCGGCGCGGAACGGATCCTGCGCGCCGCGGGAGAACCGAAGGAGCTGTGGACGTCTCCGAAATTCGAACATGGGGACACAGGATCGTCAGTCTCGCCAGCCTACGCCACGCGCGTGCTCGCGTTCTGGCGCTCCTCGTTCGGGTTGCAACCGTAGTGGCGGTCTCCGCCGGTCACTTCCTCGACAGTGTTGCAAGGATCGCGTCGCGCAACTCGGCGTACTCGGCGATGCCCTCGAACTTGGCCGCCACGGTCCCGTCGCTCGCGACGACGAAGATCATCGGCTCGGCAAGGATCTTCCACTCCTTCACCGCCGGGACGAGTTCGAGCGTCCCCGCGCGTGCCTTGCCGATGTCGAACGGCTCTACATGCAGGACGTTCACCCGGTCCCTGAACTCCGTCCACGCCGGCACCACCACCTGATCCAGCGTTGGTCCGCAGAATCGCGTCTGGCAGAAGGCCGGCGTGACGAAGGCGATCACGCTCGGGCGACCGCTCGTCACAGCCTGTTCGATGGTGAGTCGATGAAGTTCGGGGTTCGGTGTGGGCGACGTGTCGATCTCCTCGATGCTCTTCACGTCTGAGAGCGTCAACTGTTTCGTGCGCGGCGCAGCCTCTCCCACGAGCGGTTCCAGCGTCCGGTCCTGGACGGCGAAGACCAGGCGCATGCCACGGTGTTCCTGAGTGGCTGTCTTCACGTCAAGTGCGACACCCCAAAACCCCGCCCGGTCGAACTCGATGGCCGTAGTGAACACGGTGCTGTCGTGCCCAACGTGAGCGTCGACAGCGGAGGCGGGTACGACGCTCGGTTGTCGTGAGACGAAGCCGGTGTCCGGGCGCGCTGCGCCGACGGCCTTCAGGGTGCGGGCCGTGAGCACTCGCTCGGCGAACAGACGCGGATTGGTTGGCTCGCCCTCCGGCTCCTTGTCCAGGTGATAGAAGGTCGCCTTCACCTCGGCAGCGTTCACAAACTCCTGGTTGGAGTCGAACAGGGCGAGGGCGAAGCGGTTCTGCCCCATCCCAAGGTTCGAGTTCACGATGATCGGCTGGAAGGGCGCGTCCGCGACCGTCTGCTGCAGGGTGCGTGCGTCCCATGCAGCGTCGCCGTCTGCGCAGGCGCCGAGGAGGACGGCACAGGCGAGGGCCAGGGCAGCCGTGAGGATGCCTCGCGGTCGTCGACGGTCGCGGGACATAGACAGGCCTCTCGCCGGTGGGTACCACAAGGATGCGTCGCGTTGCGCCACCGAGCAAGGGCCGTCGCTACCGGCCCGTGAGGTGCTTCTTCTTGTGGGAGACGTAGTCGACGAGGATGTACTCGCCGAGCTTCTCGGGCGTCGTGTAAAAGACGCGGCCACCGTTGATCTTGGCGAGCTGGTTCACGAACTCCTTGAGGTAGTAGTTGCGGTCCAGCATGAACGTGTTGATCGTGATGTCCTGCTGCGTCACGCGCTTCACGGCCTTGAGGGTTTCGCGGATCGTGATCGGGCTGGGCGGGTAGGCGAACTGTGAGCGCCCTCGCTCGAGGTGTGCCGTCGGCTCGCCATCCGAGATCATCAGGATCTGCTTCGTACCCACCCGATGCTTGGCGAGCATGCGCTCGGCCAGCATCAGTGCGTGGTGCATGTTCGTGCCCAGCACACTCTCGTCCCAGCGCACGTAGGGCAGCTCGTGTGCCTTCAACTCCCGGGCGTACGCGGAGAAGCCGATGACGTAGAGCGAGTCCTTCGGGTATTGCGCCTTGATCAGGTTCTGCAGCGCCAGAGCAACCTTCTTCGCAGCCTGGAACGACCCGCGCAGCGCCATGGACCAGGAGAGGTCGACCATCAGCACAGTCGTCGTAGTGGTGACGAGCTCGCTGCGGGAAATCTCGAAGTCGTCCGGGCTCATCTTGACCGGCGTACCGCCGCCCCCGCGCTCGATGGCATTCATCAGCGTCTTGCGGAGGTCGAGGTGGAATGGGTCGCCGAACTCATACGGCTTCGACTCGTCGAGGCGCTCACCGTAGCGGCCGGACTCGGGCGCCGGGTGGTTGCCGAGGCCCTGCTTCTTCAGCTGCTTGTAGATCTCGCCGAGGGCCGCGCTGCCGATCATGCGCGTGCCGCGTGGCGTCAGTTGCCACTCGTCACCTTCCTTGCGGACGTAGCCGGCCTGCTCCAGGACCTCGAGCAGCTTCTTCAACTCCTCAAACTGCTCCGCTGAGTCGTCGCCCAGCAATTCGCGCAGTTGGTCGATGTCCACGGTGTCGAGGTCACCGTTGTACTGGGCACGCTCGAGGTCGCTCTCGAGGTCGTCCATCTGGTTCATCTCGGACATCAGGCGCATCGCCTGTTCGAGCCCCACTTCCTCGTCGCCGCGGAAGGGATAGGAAGACGGGTCGTCCCGGTTGGGGTTCAGGAAGTCGAGGTTCTGGGCGAGCTGCGAGATCTCATCCTCGAGTTCCGGGTCACCGAGGTGCTGCGCGAGCATGTCCTGTAGCTGCTGGCGCTGGTCACCGGGCATGCTGGCCATGAGCGACTGCATCGCCTGCATCTGCGCCTGCATCTGCTCCATCAGCTCTTCGAGGGACTGCGGCGGATTGTCCCCGAACATGTCCCCGAACTGCTCCATGAAGGAATCGAAGTCTGGTTCCTGGCCGCGCATCTTCTGGGCCAGCATGTCGTTCAGCGCACGGACCATGTCCTTCATGCGCTGCTTGTCGCCGTCCGACATCTCCTCGACCATCTTTTGGACGTCTTTGAAGAACTGGCCGGCCATCGCCTGGCGGAGTTGATCCACCAGCTCCTGGAACTTGTGCTGCGCCTCCGGGTTGAGGAACTCGTAATCCTGGAGCGCCTTCATCTGGCCCGGGGCGTTCTCCGGCAGGTTGTCGAGGAACTGCTGCTTTCGCTCTGCGATGCGCTGGAGCATGTCGCGGAACTGCTGCTCCGGGTCGCCGCCCTCCGAGGGCTCTCCACCGCCCTGCGGGGAGGCGTCGGCATCACCGGGCTGTCCGTCCTGGCCCTGGCTGCCCTGCGAGCGCTGCCCTCGTTGTCCCCCCTGGCCTCGCTGTCCCATCGGGGAGGGGCGCCCACTCTGTCCGCCGGGCTGACCGTCGTCGCTCGCGTCGTCGCCATCCGCGGCGTCGGCGCCCGCCTGCTGCTGGCCGCGCTCACCACGCGGGCCCTGCTGGCCCTGCTGCTGGCCTTGCTGCTGCTCGCCGCGCGGCCCGGACTGCTGGTCGTTGCCGTCCGGCGATCCGTCCTGCCGGGCCTGGTCCTGCCGGCCCAGACGGTCCTGCAGCGTGTCGCGCTCCATCTGGAGGATCTCCTCCAGTTGGCGCTTGATGTCCTCCATCACGCCACCGAGGTCGAACTGGTCGAGGCGCTGCCGGCGCTGCTGGCGGAGTTTCTGGAGCAGGTCGCGCAACCCCTGCATCCGGTCGCCCTGCTGGTTACGCATGCCCCGCTGCATGAGGTTGCGCAGGGCGTGCTGCAGGTCGCCGAAGTTCATGATGTCGTCGGACAGGGCCTCGAGGACCTTGTCGGCGTCGAGGCCTGGGATCGACTGAGTGCCGTCCCATTCGCTGTATCGGTAGGCCACCGGCATGAGCCGACTCGCTTCCCGCGCGCCGCGGCTATCCGCGGTAGAGCGCCTGCCCGGTGGACTTGTCCTTGTTGAGCCGCTTGTTCAGGTGCAGCCCTTCGAGGACGAACTCGATCGCCGAGGCCTGGACCTCCGGGCGTTCGTCGCTGGTCACCTCGCCCACCAGCGGGGCGAGGCCTTCGATCTCCTTGAGCAGCCGCTGGTACTCGGCGGCCCGCATCGCCTCGCCGACCTCGACGTGGCGGCCGGAGCGGAACGCCTCGACCACGGTCTCGGTGTCAGCGTCGCCGAGGACGCGGTTGAAGGTGGACACCACGGCGCCCTGGATGAGGCGGTCCAGGATCTGCTCGTCCTTGCCCTCCTCGACGGTCTCGAACTCCACCTTGCCCTGGAGGGCGGGGATGATGAACGGGAGGTCAGAGATGCGCGGGACTACGACGCTGTCGCCGAGGCGGATGGCGCGCCGCATCGCGTTCGCGATGAGTGCCTCGTAGTTGGCGACCGACGCGCGCACGGAGACGCCCGAGCGCTGGCTGATGTCCGGTGAACGCCGCGCGAGGCGCGAGATCTCGGCGATCACTTCCTTCATGAACTCGGGCACTACGACGGGGAAGTCGCCGTTCACGAGGCCGGTGGTCTCCGCCTCCATGATCGCGATCTCGTGCTCGATGTTGCGCGGATAGTGAGTGCGGATCTGTGAGCCGTAGCGGTCCTTCAGTGGGGTGATGATCCGGCCTCGGTTGGTGTAGTCCTCCGGGTTCGCCGTTGCCACCACGAGCACGTCGAGCGGCAGGCGCACCTTGTGGCCTCGGATCTGCACGTCCCGCTCTTCCATCACGTTGAGCAGGCCGACCTGGATGCGCTCCTGGAGGTCGGGCAACTCGTTGATCGCGAAGATGCCTCGGTTGGTGTGTGGGATCAGGCCGTAGTGGATCGTCAGTTCGTCCGAGAGGTACCGGCCCTCGGCGACCTTGATCGGGTCGATCTCGCCGATCAGGTCGGCGATCGTGATGTCTGGTGTGGCGAGTTTTTCACCGTAGCGTTCGGAGCGGTGCATCCAGCGGACCGGCGTCTCGTCGCCCTTCTCAGCCACGAGCGCCTGCGCGGCAGGCGAGATCGGGTGGAACGGGTCCTCCGGGATCTCGACGCCATCGATGACCGGCGTCCACTCGTCGAGTAGCGACGTGAGCGCGCGAATGATCCGCGACTTTGCCTGGCCTCGTTCGCCCAGCAGGATGATGTCCTGGCCGCTGAGGATGGCGTTTTCGAGCTGGGGGAGGACGGTCTCCTCGTATCCCACGATGCCAGGGAAACGGTCCTCGTTGCTCCGGATGCGGGCAATCAGGTTCTTGCGCATCTCTTCGCGCACCGGCAAGACGCGAACGCCCGCCGACTTCAATGCTCCGAGAGTGGCTGGTCGCTCGTTCGCCAAAGTCGTATCCCTCCGCCGGTCCGCAGATGGCCAGTATAGCCGCCAGTCGAGCGGCCCTTCGGTGTGATCAACCATGACACGTAATCCGTCGTCACACCTGCCTGGCCGCATCGCTCGAAACACAAAGAAGCCCTCGCATCAGCGAGGGCTTCTGGTGTCGTGCCGAGTCTGAGTTTGGCTACAGAGCGGCCTCCGCGAGATGCCCGGCGGGGAGGCGATCACGGAGTTGCTCGACTGCACGCCCGAGCAGGGAGTCACGGATCACGATCACCTCGGGCAGTTCGAGCAGGTCCCCGAGCGACACGTTGAGGGCCGAGGCCACCCCCACGAGCGTTGACAGCGGCATGTCGCGCTTGCCGTTCTCGTAGTTGGAAAGCGAGGCCTGGGTGATGCCCGCGCCGCGGGCCACTTCTGCCTGCGACAGTTCGCGGCGCAGACGCCACTCCCGGATCTTTACGCCGACATCAGTGCGCAGGGCCGAACGGGTGTTGTCATCCATCATCATGGCTCTGTCCTCACGGCCTGGGCGGGCGTCGCCTCTGACTGGGAAACCGATGTCTCAATTTGTGCCTGACGGCACAAATGATGGGCCCCGCGCCTCCCCAATGCAAGGCCCCGCGGCAGAATAAGGCTTCTGAGGGACGTTTTCCCGGGGTCGCTCAGATTCGAGCGCTCGGCGACTGGGCCGGCTTAGGGGAGAATTTCGATGACGGCGGAGCGTCCGACCTTCAACACCCAGTCCGCCCCCTCGTCCGCGACGTTGAACCAGATGTCGCGGTGGAGGCCGTGCACCATGTTCCCCGTGTCGTTGCAGACATACTCGCGCTGTTCCGGGTCGCCCTCGATGCGGAAGCGCTGGCCGAGGTAGGCGTAGTCACAAGCGGCCGCGCCCGGCCGGACCACGGTGCCGTCTCGCATGTGGCCGCAGAAGCCGCCCCCATCGCCGATGACGGCGGGATTGGTGCCCGGCTCGCAGTAGTAGAACGAGAGAGAGACGCTGATCCGGTCGCCAGCACGCAGCGGCGGCGCGGGAACTCGAGCGACCTGCGTGGAAGCCGCTTCGGCCCGTGAGGCCTCGAACGCCTGGGCGTTTGCGGGGATGACAGCAGGAGTGGGCTCGACGCGCTCGGTGCGGACGAACATCGAGCGCAGTTCGCCAGCGCCCTGCGGTAACATCGAGGCGGCCGCACTCGTGGCACCGCCAATCGACTCCGGCGGACTCACACCGAGGGCGAATGCCGCAATGCCGATTGCGACCGCGCACGCGAAGCCTGCGCCGGCAGCCCACGCTGCGCGCACCAGCACGCGCCGCAGCGCGCGGCCAAGTGACCCGCGAATCTTCCCCGCCATCGCTTGGAAGTATGTCAGCCGAATCCGCGTCCAGACGGTCGGACTTTCCCCAATTATCCACACTTCATCCACAGGGAAGCCGGTCTGAATCTGCGCGACCGCCTATACGCCCCCGAAGAGCCTCTTTGAAGGCATGACTTAGGTCCCCTTCCGTGTGTTTCGGCCGAGGTGGATGCTCGACCAGGGTGCCGGAGACGCCGTGGGCGCACTGAGCCTGTCGATGCCGCGTCAAGAGGTGTTCGCGAACCTGGTCGCGGGCGTCATCGTGGGTGTCGTCGCGATCCCGCTCTCCATTGCCCTTGCTGTCGCGGTCGGAGTGTCACCGGTTGCCGGGCTCTACACGGCAGTCTTTGCTGGTGCTACCGCCTCCCTCTTCGGCGGTTCCCGATTCAATATCACCGGACCCACCGCGGCTCTGGTGCCGCTGCTGGCCCATGCTGTGATCCGCTACGGCGCACAGGCGCTGCCGCTGCTCGGCTTCCTGAGTGGCGCGATTTTGATCGTCATGTGGCGCCTGCGCCTCGGCCGGCTGGTCCGGTTCATGCCCGGCCTCGTCGTCGTTGGATTCACGGCAGGGATCGCGCTCGCGATCGCATTCAGCCAGGTCAATACGCTGCTGGCGGTGTCTGGCACGGACCCGGCACTGGAGCACTTCCACGAGAAGCTCGCGGACACTGTCATTCACATCGGCTCGGTACGGGCGACGACCCCTGCGCTCGGGCTCAGCTGCATCGCCTTCCTCATCGCCTGGCAGCGCGTTCCGCACCGAGTTCCTGGGCCACTGATTGTCGTCATTGGCGCGGCGGCTGCTGTCGCGCTCTTCGACCTCGACACGCCGACGCTGGGGAGCCGCTACGGAAGTCTCTCCGCAGGCCTGCCCGCGCCGGACCTCGACTTCCTCATTGCAGCGCGCCCGGCACTGGTGCTCGAACTGATGCCGCTCGCAGCGGCGATCGCTGTCCTCTCAGGGGTCGAGTCCCTCCTCTCGGCTGTGGTCGCGGACAACATGATCCCTGCGGCGACGAGACATGATGCCGACCGAGAGCTGCTGGGACAGGGGCTGGCGAACATGATCTCGCCGATCATGGGCGGGATCCCGGCGACGGCGGCCATTGCCCGGACTGCCACGGGCATCCGTAATGGCGCGACCTCGCGGCTGACTGGCGTCACCCACTCAGCAACGGTCCTCGCGGCCACGGTCGCCCTCGGCGGGCTGGGGGCGCACATCCCCCTTGCCGCCTTGGCCGGAATCCTGATCGTGGTGGCATGGAACATCGCCGACGTCCCTGAAGTGGTGCGACTCCTCCGGGGGGCACCGCGCGAGGACCTCGTGGCCCTGGTGGGGACCGCGCTGGCCACCCTGTTCCTGGACCTGACCTACGCGATTGCCCTGGGGATCATCGCGTCGATCATGCTGTTATTGCGGAGGCTGACGCGCGTGCCTTCAGTTGCCGCGGTCGTCGCAGAGGCAGGTGGGGACGGCTGGATTCCCCCAGAGCTCGTGACGCTGCTCCATGCGCACCCGGAGGTGGCGTTCTTCAACGTGCAGGGCGTGCTGTCGTTCCATTCGGCCGCAGAGTTTGAGCGTGCCCTGATCGGGCACGACGACCGTCCACTCGTCCTCCGGCTGCGCGACCTCCACTACATCGACTCATCCGGGCTGATCATGCTCCGCGGGATCGCGGAGCAACGTCGCCACGCCGGAGGCCGCCTGATACTGAGCGATATTCAGCCGGAGGTGACGGCGACACTCCGGCGCTTTGGGATCTTCGAACTCGTCGGTCCGGACGGCGTCTTCGCACGCGCGGAAGATGCCGTACGCGCGGTGACGGGCACCGAGATGGATGACGCGGCCGGGGCGGGCTAACCCAGTAGTCCCTCGGCGCGGAGGTCTGCGATGGCAGCGTCGAAGGCGCGGACGGTGTCTTCGACTTCTCGCTCGCCATGGGTGCTGGAGACCATTCCGCCGTTCCCCATGAGGTCCACGCCGTGGTTGTACAGCGCCTGACGCAGCGGCCGGACGAGGGCTGCCTCGATGCCACGCGGCTCCTCAGAGGCGTCCCATTCCACCTCGGTGGGAAAGGGGGCAGGGGCACCGAGGTTGACGTGCCACATGGAGGAGACGGCCCAGGCTGACCCCGGGACCGACTTGCGACGGAACAGATCGTTCAGGCCGCGCACGAGTTGCTCGGCGGTCACATCGGCGCGCTCGCACTCGCCGCCAGCAGCGATCAGCCGCAGGGCGGTGAGTCCCGCGGCAGCGCACACAGGGTTGGCGTTGAACGTCCCCTGGTGGCTGATGCGCTGCTTCCCGTTCCAATCCAGGTCGCCTTCGCGGAGTTCGAGGTACTCGAGGATGTCCGCGCGGCCCACGACGGCGCCTCCGGGAAGCCCGCCCGCAACGATCTTTGCCACCGAGGAGAGGTCCGGCATGATGCCGTACCGCTCTTGCGCTCCGCCAGGCGCCATACGGAACCCGGTGATCACCTCGTCCATGATGAAGAGCGTCCCCGTCTCGCGCGTGAGTCGACGAGCCTCGTGCAAGTAGGCCTCCGAGAGCGGATGCGTTCCCCAGTGCGCACCAGTCGGCTCCAGGATGACCGCGGCGACATCCCGCGCTCGGAGTGCATCCTCCAGCGCGCGCACGTCGCCTGACGGGATGACGGTCAGGGCGTCGTAGAACCCATCCGGCACGCCGACGGAATGCGGATGCGGGTCCTCGCCGACGAGGCGCCCGACCACGAGGTCGTTCCATCCGTGGAAGTGCTCTTCCAACTTGACGACCCGGTCCCGCCCGGTGAATGCGCGGGCGAGGCGAAGCGCCATCATCGTCGCCTCAGTGCCGCTCGCGGTGAAGCGGACTCGCTCTGCGCACGGCACCATGTCGATGACCTGGCGGCCCCATGCGACTTCGAGGTCGTGGGAGGAACCGAAGTGCGTGCCGCGCGCGAGGGCGTCATGGATCGCGGCCACCACCTCCGGGCGGTTGTGGCCGAGTAGCAAGGCTCCGTGTCCGCCGATGTAGTCGACGTACTCGTTGCCATCGACGTCCCACTTGCGCGGGCCGGCGGCCCGCTGCACATAGATCGGGAAGGGCTGGAACGCGCGCGCGTCATGTGTCACGCCGGAGGGGAACGTCTGAGCCGCCTGGGCGGCAAGCAGACGAGAACCACGGTGCATCGCCTCATACGTCTCGAGGATCGAGGACATGGCTCGCGCCCTCCGGTACCGGCCCGCCGCCGCCCCCGTGTGGGGTGATCAGTGTCGCCGTCCCGTACCCGTCGAGGCAAGCCTCCGGCGGCACGGATACCCTCAGATCGCGGCAGAGGAGGCTCTCATGGCAGGCAAGCGGGATCGCTTGACCGACGATCAGGTCGACGCGGCGGTCGCGGGGCTCGAGGGCTGGCGACGAGAGGGTGGGGCGATCCGACGTGACTTCGAGTTCCCGGACTTCGTCGCAGCCCTCGGCTTCATTGTGCAGGTGGGGGCGCTCGCGGAGCGCGCGGACCATCATCCGGAACTGACGAATGTCTACAACCGGGTGGGGATCACCCTCTCGACCCACGACGCTGGTGGGGTGACTTCGATGGACACGGCCCTGGCGGCGCAGATCAACGCGCGGCTGCACGGGTAGACAAGACCACCGCCCCTGCCACGTATGTGACAGGGGCGGCAGTGCCCCCGCGATGGGTGGGGCGGGTTAGTCCCGTCGGCTCCGCTTCTTCTCGATAGTCGGGCGCTCCTTCTCTGCGAAGGAGATGACGGCCTGGCTGTCATTGCCGTTGCCGTTGCCGCCGCTACTGATCACCGGCTGCTTGACCGTCACGACCGGCTGCACAATCACCGGCTGAATCAGGACGATCGGATCCAGGGTGATTGTGTTGCCCCTCTCCAGGATGTCCTGCAAGGAGATCCGCCGGTCAGCAAGCATCGAGAGCACGAGGGCGATATTGCCGTCGAAGTTCACATTGTTCGCGAAGCGGACGCTGGTGGAGACGCACTGGCCCTGGTTCTTGAAGCCCAGTAGCCGCCAGAGGCCGTCCTTGCAGAGTTCCTTGTGCGCTCGGCTGTCACCGTCCTCGTCGTCATCATCATCGTCATTGGCGTTGGTCTTCGCCGTGACGGTGACGGAGACCGTGCCGACTGCCGTCGCGCCGGACGGGTCCATCGCCGTGTAGGCAAAGGCGTCCGGTCCCACGTAGCCGGCGGCCGGCGTGTAAGTGATGCTGCTGCTGGCGTTCAGGACAACTGTGCCGTGCGCTGGCTGCGTCACGGCCGTCACCAGAAGCGAGTCGCCATCCGGGTCCGTGTCGTTCAGCAGCACGACGACCGTCTTACTGGTGCCCTGCTTCAGGGTGAGCGAGTCGTTCGTCGCTACCGGCCCCCGGTTGGCGGCCGTCACGGTCATGACCACAGTTCCGGTGGCGCTGCCGCCGTGCCCGTCACTGATCGTGTAGGTGAACGCGTCAGTGCCGCTGAAGCCCACGGCTGGCGTGTAGACGATGACGCCTGCCGCGGAAGCCGCCACTGCGCCGTGGGCACCCTGTGTGACCGCGGTGATCGCGAGCGTGTCGCCGTCGGCATCAGTGTCGTTGGCGAGGACGGTCACCGTGGACGTACCGGCGGCGGCGGTCGCCGTGTCGGCGACCGCGACGGGGGCATCGTTCACCGGAGTGACGGTGACACTCACCACGCCCGTGGCCGTGCCACCGTTCCCGTCGCTCACCGTATAGGTGAAGGTGTCCGCCCCGTGATAGTTCGCGGTCGGCGTGTACGTGATGGTGCTACCGGCGTTCACGGCGACAGTGCCGTGGGCCGGGTTGGTGGTGCCGGAGACCGTCAACGTGTGTCCGTCGGCGTCTGTGTCATTCGCGAGGACCGCGACGGTGGTGGCTGTGTCTTCCGCCGTGGTGACCGTGTCCGCCCCGGCAACTGGTACCTGGTTGGTGACCTGCTGGGCCATCGCTGGGATCGCAATCGCGCCGGCAAGGATGCCGATCGCTGCAAACAGCCCCAGTGTCTGCAACCGCGCGTATCGAGCCCGTTGCCAGGCTGCCTGTGGACTCATTCTGCCCGACTCCCTTCGGGCCGCCACCCGTTCGGCTGATAGAACGGGGCGTCACTCCGACCGTTCGCACAGAATCGATCGATAGGGAACCGAGGCTGGGAAAAATGTCGGCGGCTACTGCCGCCGGGACTCAACTTCGTCCAGGAAGGAGCGGACGGCCCCGTTCCAATCGTCGGGACGTTCGAAGTAGGTGGAGTGCCCCGCGTCCCTCACGAGGTGAAAGCGTGAGCCGGGAGTGAGGTCATGGGAAATACGGATCAGGTCTGGTGGGATGACACGGTCACGGTCGCCCACGATCCACAGGATCGGCAGACCGCTATCGACCAGTCGCGTGGCGGTCGAGCCCCGGTAGTTCACCATGCGGCCGGTCGGCGCGAGGAAGTCCGGCTCGCGCCTAGGGTTGAGTGCGCGGACGCGCGCATAGAGGTAGGCCATGGCGGGATCCTCGGCAGCGAAGCCATCTTTGAGCGCACGGCGGAGGAGCGAACCTTCGAGCGTCCCGTCCGCCTCGAACTGGGCCTTCAACTCCCGATAGCGGTCGTCCACACAGCCCGCGTTCGTCCCGGAGAACACCAGCGAGACGAACCGGTCCGGCTCGCGCGCCAGCAGTCCGAACGCGCTGCGCCCCCCCATGGAATGCGCCACGAAGTGGACCCGAGGCACGCCGAGGTGGTCCAGCAGGGCACGGATGTCAGGACCGAAGGCGATGCGCCCTGGCCCGTCCTCGAGGTCCGGAGATCGGCCGAATGCCCGGTGGTCAAACGTGATGACGGGGTACTGGTCTGCGAACGCTGGGACCTGCTGCCACCAGGACATGGCATTTCCGCCGGCGCCGTGGGCGAACAGGATGGGGGTGCGGGAGGTCTCGGACGGCGCGGGGCCGTGGGCCTCGTAATAGAAGCGGAAGCCGTCAGCGAGGTCGAGGTGCGGCACGTTCGATCAACCCCTCGTCCCATGGCTCGCCGGTCGCATTGCTGATCGCGCTCAGCATGTCCTCAACGTCGCCCCTCAGTTTCTCATCCGGGTCGAGCGCCAGGGCGCGGAGGAAGAGCGTCTTCGCGTCCGCGTAGTATCGCGCGGCATCACCCGGGACGGGCTGGTGTGCCCGCTTCGGCCGGCGGAGTTCCTCGGCGACGAACTCCGTGCACCAGCCCGCCGAGTAGAGCACGTACGGGTCCTCCGGAGAGGCCTTGATCGCTCGATCGAGCACGCCGAGTCCGTCCGCAAACCGACGCTTGCGTGTCACCAGCGTCTGGCCGAGGTAGGAGAGCGCCTCGCCGAAGTCCGGCCAGCGTTCCAGCAGGCCCTCGGCGCTGGCGATCGCCGCGTCGATCTCGCCGGCGGCGTGGAGGTCCATCGCCGCACGGAAGGCAGCGCGGGCTTCCGGCGGGAAGTCGGGTGTGACGGGCATGCTTCGATGATACGCAAGGGCCGGGACGGCTAAACTGGCGCCATGCGCCGGTAGCTCAGGGGATAGAGCAATAGTCTTCGGAACTATCGGTCGGGGGTTCGAATCCCTCCCGGCGCACCATGCACCCGATCCGTGCCGTCTTGCCCCTGCCTCGTGCGTCGAAGGAACGGCTGGAGGCAGGCCGACGTTCTCAGTACATGAGACGCGCGCGCCCCTCCCGCACGGCGATGTTCCCGATGCTCGGCCTCGCTGCAGCTGTGTTGCTGGCGGCCGGCTGCGTTAACACCCAACCGCCCGCTCCGCCGGCTCCCGATCCGGCATCGACTGCCTCGCCGCTGGTGCTGCCGACCACCACCACCGAGGTCAGCGAGCCGTCGCCCACTCCGGCGGGGAGCGTCCCTCTGCGCGAGGCTCCCGCGGTACCGGCGATCACGCCGACACCGGGACGCGGTGTGGATTCCGTGATCCAGCCCGGAGTGGTGGTGACCATCGGGCTTGGCGAGCGTGCGGCGATTGCGGACACCGGCTGGAGCATCCAGTTCGCGCAGGTGCTGGAGGACAGCCGCTGTCCGGTGGACGCCCAGTGCATCTGGGCTGGCCAGGTGACGGTGCGCCTTCTGGGGGAGCACACGGACGGCCGAGTGGCGGCGCTGACCCTCGCGCTGGGCCCCGGCGACCGAGGCTCAGGGCTCCTTGGTGACCTGTCGATCGATGCCCAGGGGATCGACCCGCCTCGCTATGCCGGCACGCCGCTGCCCTCGGACTATGCCGTTCACCTGAGGGTTGTGGTCTCGTCCGCGGCGCCGGCCGCGCTGTCCGGGGTGAGGGGGCAGGTCACCCTTGGCCCCATGTGCCCTGTCGTCCGGGCAGACCAGCCTTGTCCGGACCAGCCCTACCGGGCCGCGCTGGTGGTCTGGGATTCCTCAGGACTCGTGTTCGCGCGGGCCGAGTCCACCGAGGCCGGCGCATACATGGTCCCGCTCCCACCCGGGCGCTACGAAATCGGGCCGTATTCCCCGTCACCGGCTCGACTCCCGCATGCCGGCACCCGGAAATTCGACGTGCATGCCTCGACGTGGACGACGGTCGACATCGCCCTCGACAGTGGGATCCGCTAACAAACTCATCGCGTGGTGCAAGTGGCTCAGATTCGAAAGTGCCTCTCTCGCCTGTGGCAAACAGACCGTATGTTCTATTCTGTGAACGTTGCAGTTGCGCTGCGGCTCCGAAGCGGGCACGATCCTCACAGTGTTTGAAGCAGACGCCAAAATTCGGACGCATGGGTGTCCGGATACGGGGGAACCAACTTCTGGGGCGTAACGGTCGAAGCCGGGCAACCGGGGACGGCAGTGCGGGACCTCCACCCGTAGCCCGTCAGCTCACCTCGTCGGCGTAAGGAGGAACCCCGGAGAGGGTTCCGCCATTGATTAGTCTCTCGGCACTGGGGACGCGACCGCGCGTCCTAGGTGGTCAAGCCCGGACAACGACGGTGCCCCCGCTGGGGCCCGATTCCCGCTTCTGGTGGCGAGTCGGCGATGCCATCCCCCTGATCCTCTCCGTCTCAATGGCGTCGTCCGTCTTCTGGGCGCCCTGGGGTGAGACGACAGCGGCGATCTTGGCCGTGGCCTTGACCGTCTTCTTTATCTACTGGGTGATCCGCTCGTACTCGGTCGGTGTCGCCGTCTTCGTCGGGCTGCGCCGGATTCGCGAGTGGACCGCAACTGACTGGCACGGTAAGTACGCGGCGTGGGCGCGCTCCCGCCCCGAAGCCGCTGCCTGGGACTGGCCGCGTCACATCGTCATCGTCCCCAACTACAAGGAGCACGAGGAAGGACTGGCCCGCACGCTTCGGTCGCTCGCCATGCAGGCCAATGCCGGCCAGGTGGTCGTCATCCTGGCGATGGAGGCGCGCGAGGCAGAGGCACCCGGAAAGGCTGCGCGGCTGACCGCACAGTTCCAGGGCGCGTTCGCAGGCATGTTCGCCACGTTCCACCCAGCGGGGATTCCCGGCGAGCTAGCGGGGAAGGGTTCCAACGAGGCATGGGCTGCCCGCGAGGCGCACAAGCGCCTGATTGAGCAGGACGGTGAGGACATCAGCCGCTACACGATCACCTCGTGTGACGCGGACGCTGTGTTCCACCCCCGCCATTTTGTGGCCCTCAACTACATGTTCCTGACCGCCCGGGACCGATACCGGACGTTCTGGCAGCCGACCATCTTCAACTCCAACAACATCTGGGACATCCCCGCGCCGCTGCGGATCCCGGATGGCCTGTCCGGGATTAACCGGACCGCGAACTTGGTGCTCCCCTTCTCGGTGAAATTCCCCACCTCCTGCTACTCGCTCTCGTGGTCGATGCTCCACGAGATTGACTACTGGGACGAGGAAGTGATCCCAGAGGACTGGCACGTTTACCTCAAGGCGTGCTTCAGCCTTGGCGACCGCGTGCACGTGGAGCCGGTGTACATTCCGCTGGGGAATGACTGCGTCCTCGCACCCGGGGGCACGAAGGCCACCCTGAAGGCGCACTACGAGCAGGCGAAGCGCCATGCCTGGGGGGCGAGCGACATCACGTACGCGTGGAACGCCGTCTACCGCCGCGGGCCACTCTCGATCACGCGCCGGCTGCTTCTGGCGCTAGCGCTCACGAAGACGCACGTCTTCTGGGTCGGCCAGTGGTACATCGTGACGCTCGGCATCCTCGTGCCTGCGAAAATGTCAGGCACGTTTGGCGCCTCGATGCCCCTCTGGTGGACGCACAAGGCGTTCAACATTCCCGGCCCGGGCTGGCACCCAGAGAACGCGTTCCACGTCGAGAAGTGGCTTGCGTTCGACAAGACCGGGCTGGTTGAGCCGAGCATGTGGCTGAACTTCAACGGCCTGCTTATCGCGATCTGCCTGGTCCCGCTGATTGCCCTCATTGTCTTTGAGACGCGCACTCGCCCGCCGCGGCCGCACTGGGTCAGCGGATGGGGCCTCGTCCGCCAGTACGCCATGTGGCCAGCCATGGGGTTCATCACCTTCTTCTGGGCGAGCATGCCGGCCCTTCACGCCCAGATCCGGCTCGCGGCCGGCCGAGGGCTCATCTACAAGGTCGCCGAGAAGGGCACTCGCCAGATGCTGGCGAATGCCGCCGAGGCAGCCCACGCTGCCGAACCACATCGTCCCGTCCTCACCCCGCGGATGGCCGCGGAGCCCGTTGCCCTGGAGGCCCGCCCGTGACCACACTGACCCAACTTGAATGGCGCACGATGGCGGACGACCACCGCTACCTCATTCGCGATATGACGCTGGGCGATACCACCATCTCCGAGACAGTGCTCCACCCGGCGCAGAGCACGAAGGGGCACGCTCACCCCTGGCCCGAGGTCTACCTCTGCAACGCGGGGGAAGGCACGCTGTACCTCGATCACGATGGGGGGCACCCGCTGATCCCCGGGGCGCGCTACGTGATCCCGGGCGGAGTGCACCACCGTGTGGCCACCGACCGGGGGGTGACCTTCACGTGCGTCTTTGAGGGGCCGCGCCGCTAGGCGGCCTCCCGCAACCCCGGCGCTTGATCAGAGAGGCCCGCCACTTGGCGGGCCTCTCGTCGTCTCGTCGTCTCGCCGCTGCGCGCATCGATTCGAGCCGATCGCCCATCGAGCGACCACCATCGAGCCGCTATCCCTGTGCCACGAGCACTGCGGAATAGATTTGTACGCGCGGCCATCTTCACTCCCTCGGACTCCCGAGTTATTCTTCGCGCAGGCGGTGGGGGCGGAGTCCGACGTGAACCTCATCGCGACGCCATCGTCGCGGCGCCGGTCGGCGTCGCACGCGCGCATGGCCACCCATCCACACGCAGCGCTGATCTCCCTGCTCGCGCTCATCGCTGGGTTGCTGCTTCCATTCGTCCCCGCCTCCGCGGCAGGCCCGGATAGCAGTGCTGTCGCAGGCCTGGTCACTGCCTCCCGTGACCCCCTCCCACCGGGATCGCTCGCGATTGTGCAGGCCGAGGGGGATTGCCTGCGTGTGCGTCCCAGCGCCTCGCTGTCCGGCACCCCGCTGGCGTGTGTCCCCAGCGGGAGTGTGGCGACGGTCCTCCCGGCAACCCAGGACGCAGACGGCTATCGATGGCAACTCGTGACGGCCAGCGGGTACACGGGCTGGGTGGCGGACGTGTACCTCGGTCCGTACAGCGGCGCTGCCCCCACGCCCGTGACGCCCTCGGGGTCGAGCAGCGCAGCCGGCACCGCGGCCTGTGTGAACACGGCCCTGCCCGTCCGTCCCGGTCTGAACACCACACTCGCGCCGGTGGGCGTGAACCTGGTCCTCTGGGGCGGTGGCACGATGAACGCGCTCAGCACGGCGAGCGAGTCTCAGGGTTGCCGGATCACGGCCGTCTACGCGAACCGCGCCGGGGGCGGCTTGGTCTCCTACCTGGTAGGTGCGCCAGACTTTGTGAACGAGGAGTGGGCCAGCGTCTTCTCCGGCGGCCGGATCCCGCCAGGGACAGCGATGATGCTGATCTGCGCCGCGACCGGCTCACAGGTCACGGTGATCGCCCCCGCGATCACGCAGGCGAACCCGCCGAGGAAGATCGGCCTGAAGCCGGCCCCTCAGATCGGCGCGGCCGCGGCCGTGGTGCTGGACGGCACCTCCGGGGCGGTGTTGTACGAGAAGAACGGGATGACGCCTCGGGCGCCTGCCAGCCTGACGAAGATCGCGACGGCGATCCTCGCCGTCGAGGGCACGGAGATGTCCTCCGGAGTCACCGTGGACGTGGACGGTCCCCGGATGGCCGCGACTGACCAGAGTTCGATCATGGGCTTGCGGCCCGGCGACTGCTATAGCATGCGCGACCTGCTGTACGGGCTCATGCTGCCCTCGGGGAATGACGCCGCGATCGCTATCGCCAAGTACGAGGCCGGCTCCGAGGCCGCCTTCGTGAAGCAGATGAATACGCTGGTGAGGCGCCTTGGCCTCTCCGGCACGACGTTTACGGACCCGCATGGCCTGGGGTCACCACAACACCGAAGCACCGCATACGACCTTGCCATGATGGCGCGCTACGGCATGACGCTGCCTCTGTTCCGCGAGGTGGTTGGGACGCCCATCCGGACCACCAGCGGCACGCGGACGCTCTCGCTGTACAACACCAACTCGCTGCTCAGTCGATACCCCGGTACAGACGGTGTGAAGACTGGATTCACGGACGAGGCCGGACGGACAATCGTGGTCTCCGCCGTGCGCGGTGGGAACCGTGTATTCGTGGTGCTGCTGAATGACCCCAACCGGGAGGAGAGCGCGGTCGCGCTGCTCGACTGGGCGTTCCAAAACTACCAGTGGTAATCGCATCGGGCGGGGCGACCGGCTAGACGCGCTCCATCCGCTCCATCGCCACCACGAACAGCACTGCCCCGCCCACGCGGACGTCGACTGTGGCAGCGTTGGGCATCTCAAGTTCGTCCGTGAACGGAAGGCTAGCGAGCGACATCGGCTCGACGACCTCCGGGAACTCTCGATGCAGGAGCGAGGTCAACTCGGGGACGCCCGACTCCGGAATCGCGCTGAAGACGGTGGCCGAGCCCCGGCGGAGGAACCCGCCCGACGATCCCACGCGTGTGGCTCCAACGCCCATCTTCGACAGGGCCAGGACGAGCCGGTCACCGTCGCCGTCTGGCACGATGATGATGCAGAGTTTGTTCCGCTCAGCGTTCGTGGGTGTGGTCACCATGGGCCTCCTCGATCGGTCCTGGGGGAACCCTAGTCCTGCGCGAACTCTGCGCGCACCTTTGCGTCCTTCTCAGCGACGGTCGCGGCCAGCGCCGCCTGCGCGGCGGCAACCTTTGAGGCCAGCGTCGTGTCGTGCGCGGCCAGCATGCGCACGGCGAGCAGCCCGGCGTTCCGGGCGTTCCCGATCGCCACGGTCGCCACGGGGATGCCCGCCGGCATCTGGACGATCGAGAGGAGAGAGTCGAGACCGTCGAGCGTGGACAGCGGCACTGGCACCCCGATCACCGGCAGCGTCGTGAGCGAAGCGGTCATCCCGGGCAGGTGGGCGGCGCCTCCCGCTCCCGCGATGATCACTTTCAGTCCGCGTGCGGCGGCGCCTTGCGCGTACTCGACCATCGCCAGCGGCGTGCGGTGCGCCGAGATCACACGCACCTCGTGGGGGACACCGAATTCGGTGAGAGCGTCGACGGCAGCATGCATCGTGGGCAGGTCCGAGTCGCTGCCCATGATGATCCCGACGAGCGGCGGTGCGGCTGGGGTCATGACGGCCTCCCTGCGGTGGTTGGTCCGGCAGAGGCCGGCTGAGCGCGTCCGGTGAGCAGTGCCGCCGCGCGGATCGCACGGGCTCGCGTCTCCTCGACGTCCGCACCCCAGGCGTTGACGTGTCCGACCTTGCGGCCGCGCCGCAACTCCTTGCCGTACAGGTGCGGGTGGATCCCCCCCGACTGGGCGATGGCGGCCGGCATGCGTGGCGCCATGCTCTCGCTGTCCTCTCCCAGGAGGTTGACCATCACCACATGCGGGGCGAGCAGGTCCGTTGCGCCCAGCGGCCAGTCGAGGACGGCGCGCAGGTGGTTCTCGAATTGCGAAGTGGCACAGGCGTCCATGCTGAAGTGCCCTGAGTTGTGCGGTCGCGTCGCGATTTCGTTGACGAGCAGGCGGCCGTCCGTCAGGAAGAGCTCGGTCGCACAGATGCCGACGACGCCCGTCAGTGCCGCGATCCGCAACCCGATCTCCCGAGCCTCCTCCGCGACGGAGGGGGCGATCGATGCCGGGGCGATCACTTCGTGGCAGATGCCATCGCGCTGAACCGTCTCGACCACTGGATATACGGCGCATTCCCCGCCCGGGCGGCGTGCGACCACCACTGCGAGTTCGCGTTCGATCGGCACGAACGCCTCCACCATCAACGAGGTGCCCTGGGCAGCCGCCTCGGCGATGAGGTCTCTGGCACCGGCGGCGCCGTCGATGATCCAGACGCCGCGCCCGTCGTAGCCGCCGCGCTGCGCCTTCACGACGACCGGCCAGCCGTGCGCTGCCGCGAAGGCCTCGATGTCAGGCACGGTGCGCACGTCTGCGAACGGCGGGACGGGGAGGCCTGCTCGCGCGAACTCGGTGCGCTGATGGAGCTTGTCCTTGGCGAAGCGCAGGGCCCCAGCGCCCGGACGGACGACCCCGCCCGCCGCCTCGATGGCCTCGAGGGCGTCGTCATCGACAAGTTCGTGGTCGAGCGTCACGACGTCACAGCGGGCAGCGAACGCCTCGAGGTCGGCGCGGGAATTGGGTGAGCCAAGGTCGACGAGCGGGCAGACACGTGCGGCCGACTCGTCCGGCCGCTCCGCGAGGACGCGGACGCCCACGCCGAGGGCAATGGCGGCCTGATACGTCATCCGCGCGAGTTGCCCTGCGCCGACGATGCCGACGACCGGGAATCCGTCCGGGGTCACGGCCGCTCCTCCCGCGATCCGAACCAGCCTCGATTCTAGCGGGCAGGGCCGGAAGCGGCTGGACGAGGGGTCGTAGCGCTATTAGACGAGGGCGTCGGCTGCCTCGGCCTTGCGGAGCGCCTCGGTGATGGCTGCTGCGAGGGCACGTGCCGAGGCCGCGTCCATCTCGACGGCCACGCGCTCACCCGCGACGTCACTGAGGAAGTCGATGTTGAGCGCATGCTCGTCCGGCATCTGGATCGGGTGGTCGTAGGACACGAGTGCGGTGTTGACCCTGAACCAGCCGCGCTCACCCTTGCCGGCGCCTCGGACGGTGGCGGGTTCAACGATGTTCGTGCACATGGTGTGACTCCTCTCGCGCCCGCTCAGGCGAGGTGCTGCTCAAAGAACGCCCAGACCTTGCTCCAGCCGTCGACCGCCTGTTCTTGCCTGTATGCGGGGCGGTCGTAGTAGAAGAAGCCGTGTCCCGCGCCGTCGTAGCGGTGGAACTCGTATTGCTTTCCCTGGGCCTTCAGCGTCTCTTCGTGCTGGTTGACCTGATCGGGCGAAGGCGATCGGTCCTCGTTGCCGAAGATGCCGAGCAAGGGGATGTTGAGCCCGGGCGTCAGGTCGATCGGCGCGACCGGACGCTTGTCGTTGAGATCCTCTGGCTTTGCCACGACGCCCCCGCCCCAGAGGTCCACGACGGCGGCGAAGTCGTTGCTCTGGCAGGCGGTCAGGTACGCATGGCGCCCGCCGGAGCAGGAGCCGATCACACCGACCTTGCCGTTCGAATTGCCCTGCGCCTTCAAGTACTGCGCCGACGCGACAACATCCGCGACGACCTGGGCGTCCGGCACCCCGCCGGCGGCGCGTACGGAGACCATCACATCTTCGATGGTCCCGTGCCCGAGACGTTCGTAGAGGTTGGGGCAGATGGCGGCGTAGCCCCGCCGCGCGAACCGGAACGTCGCCTCCTTGTACCAATCGTCCCAGCCGGGGGCGTGGTGGATGAGGACGACGCCCGGCACTGGGCCGGGGGCGGTGGGGCGGGCGTAGAACGCCCGGATCGAGTCGCCATGCGCGCCCTTCACCATCACGGTGTCGGCGGCGATGCCTTCCTGCTGGTCAGTGCGATACGGCACGAGGTTCCTCCTGCTGAAGGTGACGCGGGTCGGCGTGGGCCGCGCGAGAGCATACCCCGCGATGCGAGGGAGCGGCGGGTTCGCCAGAGAAGGCGGGCTTATGCCTTCAGGCGTTCGGCCAAGAAGGCCCGCGCGTGACGGCGCCCTTCCTCCGGCATCTCGGCGTGGGCACCGACGTGCCAGACGAGGCGCTTGTCAGTCGCGCCGAAGGCGCCAAACATCGCCATCGAGCCCAACCGGTCGAAGCGCTCGTCGTCCCACTGGAGCATGAAGATGAGCGGCACCTTCACGTTGGGGGCGGCAGCCTCCAGGACTGCCCCACCACCGCCCTGGTTGGGCGTCACCCCCGTGAAGCCACAGAGGCCGAGGGCCGCGGCCTTCAGGCGGGGCTCGGCGGCCACATAGGGGACTCCGATGAGTGACCCCATCGACATGCCGGACCAGCCGATGCGTGCCGGGTCGAACATGCCTGTCGCCAGGAAGGCGGTGAGCACACGCTTCCAGTCAGAGATGGCGTTGTCGGTCATCCGCTTCGCGTCCGACCACAGCGCGTAGTACTCGGGTGTGCGCGACTGGGCGCCGCCGCGGTCGCCGTGCCCGGGTGCATCGATGATCACGGCGGGCAGACCGTGCTCCAGCACGAAGCCACGTGCCGTGGGGACCACGCTGGGCGCCCGCTTGTGGCCACCGCCGCCGTGTCCGATCAGAACGAGCGGCGAGCCGGCGGGGATCTCGTCCGGCGCCCACATCACGCCGGTGATCACGTCGCGCTCCCCCTGCACGGTGAAGTCCCGCTCGAGGACCCCCTCCACGCGCCGGGCCTCGCCCATCCAGGTCACACCGCTGGCGGTAGTGGTCATGTCATCCTCCTTGTGACAAGCGCTCTCGGGTCGCCCTCGGCTGCCGATGGCTACGTGGTGACCTGCAGGATCTCGATCTGGTAGCCGTCTGGGTCGCTCGCAAACCCGACCACGTTGTTCGACACCGACGATTTCCCTGGCTCCCGTGGGATCGCATAGCCCTCAGCCCGGATGCGGTCCGCGAAGGCCTTCGCGTCGGGTACCTGGAAGACGATCTTGACCGGGTTGTCCTGGTAGTTGCGCGGCGACCCGTCGGTCCAGTGCATGAGCACCAGCCGAGCCCCACGCGTGACCCCGTCCACCACGAACCCGACGATCGTCTCGTCCATGTAAGAAAGGTGATACGTCTGGAGTTCGGTCATTCCGCAGACGCGGGTATAGAAGTCGACGGACTTCGCGAGGTCGCTCACGCCGAGGCCGACGGAACGGAAGGTCAGGGGCGAGATCTCGGCGTCCGGCATGAGGTTCCCATCCGTCAGGTAGTGCCCGTGGAGGTCAGGCCACCACGCGCGCCGGGAGTATACGGGCAGCCAGGACGGACGCTCAGCCTGCCGCCGCAGTCACCGTCCGCAGCCAATCCTCCGCAAAGCGGCCCGCGTCGACCGACGTCACGACGCGCATGGCGCGCCCCGATCGGTCGAGGCGTTCTCGCAGTTCGCCGCCTTCGATGTCCACGGCGACATGGACATCCTCGAAGTCGACGCCATCCCAGCCGAGGGCAACGGCGCAGGCGAGCGCGTCGTGCTGGAAGTTGATGAGGTCGTCGGGGAGCCCGGCATACGGCCGACCGAAACGTTCGCCCAGGCCTTCGTCCGCCGCGAACTCCTCGGCCTGCCGGGCGAGCAGCCGCGCGAGGGGGCCAGCCGCTCGCAGGGCGGGGAGGTCTGCCCAGCGCAGCGCTGTCTCTACGGTGACCGTCAGTGGCACGAGCGTTGGGTGGGACGCCTGGAGGACCGTGAGCGCAGACGCCGCGTCCACCTGGAGGTTGAAGTCGTACTCGTTCTCCCACTCGGGGAAGCCGGGCCGGATCGGGTGGAGATAGCCACCCATGATCACGAGTCGGGCCTGCTCGAGGGTCCCCGGCTCACGGCGCTCGAGCAGGGCGAGGTTGGTGAGCGGACCGATCGCAATGATCGTTGCCCCCGCCCTGATGCTGTCCGCGAGGGCATCTAGGGCTGCGTCTTGCGGCCCCGGGAGGCGGGTGATCGGCTCTGGCCAGTAGCGCCGCTCAGACGGAAGGGTGAGTTCGTACGCGAAGTAGCCGCGGGCGGTGTCAGCACCCGCGTACACGGGGGTGTCTCGACGCCCCGCCATGTCGAGTGCGTACCGCGCGTAACCCGCACGCCGTCCTGCGGTGTCTCCGACGGTCGTCACCGCACGGATCTCGGCGTCCGGCCATGCGAGCACCATCGCCAGTGCGCAGAGGTCATCCGTGTCGCCACCGATGTCAGAGTCGATGTGGACCTGCACACGCCCCTCGCTCGTCGATGACGTCGCGGCTAGCTCGCCATGCGCGCGACGATCTGACGGTACAGGTTGGTGACGTTCGAGGTGTTGACGCGGTCGTGCGCGGCGAACAGGCGCTGACCGATCGGGTACGGGTCGACCTCGGGCCGCGGCTGGGCGAGAGCTTCCTCCTCGGTCATTCCGGCCTTCACGAAGCGGCCGACCGCGTCTGTCCACGCCTCGACAATCTCCGCCTGTTCGCGCAGGTAAGACTTGTCGCACGGCTCCCCGTGCCCCGGGACGATCACCTCGACGTCCAGCGCCTCGATCTGCTTCAGCGATTCCAGCCACTCCCAGGGGTTCGCCTCCTGCAGGAACGTCTTGCAACGGTGAAAGACGTTGTCACCCGTGAAGACGACGCCCTCCTGAGGGAAGTACACCGAGGTCTGCGGAGGCGTGTGGCCCGGCATGTGGATGCACTCGATGGTGTGGTCACCGAGTTTCAAGGTGAGGCGATCGTCGAACAGGCGAGTCGGCGGGTTGGGTGGATAGTTCGGGTGGTTGAGCAGCCACACGCTGTCCGGGTCCGTCTCCTTCATCGTTTCCAGGCGTTCCTCGCCCTGCATGCGCGGGATGGTGTCCATGTAGCGCTGGAGCATGAGTCGCTGGCCGATCACCTCGACGCCAGGAAAGTAGGAGTTCCCCAGGATGTGGTCGCCATGCGGTTCCGTGTTCACGAGGTGACGCGGACGGCCGTGCTCGGACATCTTCTCGCGCCACTGCACGGCGTTGATGGGTTGCTGCGGGGTATCCACCATGAGCACACCATCGGAGGTGACGAGGAAGCCTGGGTTGCAGCCCCAGTAGTAGATCTCGGCATAGACGTGCTCGCTCACGCGTCGCATGGATCCTCCTCGCTGCGGCCCGGCATATCCGCGGGACGGTACACATCCGCGTGCGGCCGTCGCAACGAAGAGAGGTCTACATGAGCCTGACCGGGATCGAACTGCGCGTCTCCTGCCCGCCGTCGGCCGGCACGCAGCGCACCACGACCTCGCGGCTGAGCGTGGCGATCGCGTCTTCGTCTGATCGACTCAGACGCAGTCTCGCCACGGGGCTGCGGGATCCCGCAGGGAGGCGCCGGCGAAATTCCCAGCGGAGCAGCACCTGGTGGGGCAGCACGACGTGCGAAGTCACACCGAAACGTGACTTGATGTCGATTGACAGCGGCTCTTCCACCTCGAACGTGACCGACGCACCGGCCGCCGAGGAGTGCCCGTAGTTCGCGAGGCGCACCGTGGCATGCCGCTCCTGCCGCGGCCGCAGCGTCAGATCGCTCGGCTGAGGTGACCACCGCCGGCCGGTGCGCCACTCCAGGTACACCGAGGGCGGGCCGTGCGAGGGCCGCGGACGCCGCTCGATCCAGCGGTAGACGAGGAGCCCGCAGGCGCCGAGGGCGAGCAGGATCGCAATGGCAAGTAGCGCGACGTCGCCCGCGCTCAGTCCCCACTGGCGACCCATGGCGGCAAACGGGCCAGCCAGGCCGGACTGAGGCGATCGCGCGGGTTCCGCGACGATGGGGACAAGCACCCACTCGATCTGTGCGGGAGCGGGCTCGGCGGCAGGCCCGGCAGGGACTGTTCGGCGCTCCGAGTCCGCGCCAGCGGGTGACAGGACCTCGATGGCGTCCCGCTTGGCGACGTTGAGGGTGTCCACGGTGAGCCGCCCTGCGTCGGTCACAGTCACCGGGAGACGGAGCAGATCCTGCTGCTCGCGGCCAGAGAGGTAACGCCCCTCGGCGTCCCACTGTCCTCCCTCGCACGGATCGGTAAAGGCCGGCCCGCTGCGTGTCCTAGGTGGTTCCCACAGCAGCAGGCACCCGGCGATCGGAGTGGTGTTGGGGAAGACAGCGATGCGGTCACCGGGCAGACGAGTCACATAGACGGCCGTGAACTTCGGGAAGAAGCGGGCGGTCCGGACGCCGTTGGGAGCCTGCAACTGGACCGCGAGGACCTGCCCGGGCGCGACCCTGGGGACGGGGCCGAGGTCAAAGACGTGCGCGCCGCTGGCGTTCCGCTCGATGACACTGGCGGTCATCGAGATCGCCATTACGAACGCCACGATCGCGCCACCCACGCCCTGCACGGTTGCCTCTTCCTGACGGCGAAGCACTTGGAGTATCGCCCTGTGCCTGCGCAGAGCGGGGCGTAGCGAGGTCGTGGGCGTGGAAGTGTCAGGCCCCGTCCGAAACAGAGGAGGGACGGCAGCCGCCGTCCCTCCTGTTTCTTCCCGGTGATGGCTGGTTAGCGGCCGCCTCGAGTGTACCCACCGCGGTTTGCGCCGTAGCCCCCGCGCCGTGGCGGGCCCCCGGGGCGGTTACGCGAGGGCGCCGTGGAAGTGCGCCCGCGCGAGTACGAGGCGACTTCCGGCAGGCCCCGCGGCGGCTCCCATGAACCGAGGTCCAGCAGCCGCTCGTCGTCCGCGGCCATGCGCACGATGCCGACATCGATGCCGGCAGCGCGCTCGATGGCCGTGACCTCACGCTCCTCGATCGGAAGCACGAGCGTGACGACCATGCCCTCCTCGCCCGCTCGGGCCGTCCGTCCGGACCGGTGGAGGTAGACTTTGTGGTCCTCGGGCGGGTCGTAGTGGATGACCACGTCGATCCCGCTGACGTGCAGGCCGCGCGCCGCGACGTTGGTCGCGATGAGGACGGGCACGGCGCCGCGGGCGAAGTCCGCCAGCGTGCGCTCGCGCTTATTCTGCGAGAGGCGGCCGTGGATCGCGGCAGTGCGCAGCCCCGTGCGGGCCAGTTGCTCCGCGAGCCGGTCCGCGCCGTGCGTGGTGCGCACGAAGACGATGACCCGCTTCGCCCCCGCGCAGATGCGCGAGGCGATCTCGACCTTCGTCTCCTGCGTCACGCCGACGAAGCGCTGCGAGAGCGTGTCCACCGTGGCGTTCGTCGAGATGACCTCGTGCCGGACCGGGTCCTTCTGGTAGCGCTGGACCAGCGTCCGGATCGCGCCGTCCAGCGTCGCGGAGAAGAGCAGGGTCTGCGTCTCCCCGTCGATCTGGCCCAGGATGCGCTCGACCTGGGGCAGGAACCCCATGTCAGCCATCTGGTCGGCCTCGTCGAGGACGACGTTCTTCACGGCGGAGACGGACATCTCACCGCGTTCGAGCAGGTCGTTGAGCCGGCCCGGCGTGGCGATCACGATGTCCACGCCCTGCCGCAGCGCCTGGATCTGTCGCAGCATGGAAGTGCCGCCGTAGATCGCGCAGAGCCACAGCCCGCGAGCGGCGGCGAACGGCGTCAACTCCTCGGCCACCTGGTTCGCGAGTTCGCGTGTCGGCACAAGCACGATCGCGTGCGGCCGGCGCGGCTTGGCGGTCTTTGTGCGTTCGATCAGGGGCAGGCCGAATGCGAGCGTCTTGCCCGACCCGGTCTGCGCCTTGCCGGACACGTCGCGCCCAGCCAGCGCGTCCGGGATGGTCATGGTCTGGATGGGGAACGGCGAGGTGAGCCCTCGCTTCGCGAGGACCGCAAGCAGGTCCTTTGAGATGCCGAGGTCGGCGAACGACGTCGCCCCCTCCTCGATGGAGAGGGTTTCGATGTCGGGATCGGGCTCGAAATCGACGATGGGACGTGAAGGGGTAGCAATCGACAAGAGGGATGTTCTCCGGTTCGGGCCATGGCTGCGGCAAAGAGCGTGGGTGCTCCCGGGGACCTCGGGGGTCGCAGGGGAGAAGAGGCGCCCAGCAGCCGGCTGGCGCATCTGCTCGTGGACGGCTCAGAAACGGCCACCCGAGGTAGTCCCGCGTCCGCGGGGCTCGGGCGCTCTTCCGATTCACACGTCACACGTAGCAGTGAGACCGGTCAGTGAGAGAAGAGGGGAGTCTGAGGAGTCGCCTCGGGGCTTGTCCCCCTCGGTGAATCTGGATCGACCATAACAGCATTGTTCCCCTAGGCACAATCGGAGCCGACCAGGGTCTTGGCCTGGCAGACTCTGACGTGAGATAGAAAGTGACGCCGGAAGGGCATACGATTTCACCCGTACGAGAGCCGAGTACGCATTGAGGGGACGGAAACGGAAATGGACTTCGCAGATAGCCCGGATCAGGCGGTCTTTCGCTCAGAGGTGGAGGACTTCTTCGCGAAGAACTTCCCTGCCGCCCTCGCGGTGAGCGCCGACGACGACCCGTTCGCCGAGGGAGCCCCGGCCGTCGACAAGGCGGAAGCACTGAAGCAGTGGCGTGCCGCGCTGGTCGAGAAGGGCTGGATCGCTCCAGCCTGGCCAAAGGAATACGGCGGGGCCAACCTGTCGCCGATGGAGCAGTTCATCCTCAACGAGACGATCGCGGAGCGCAGTGCACCGCGCGTTGGCGTCCCGGACGTCGGTTCGACGATCATGGTGCACGGCACGCCGGAGCAGAAGGC
>CAZVNJ010000017.1:0-46199 GCA_964628985.1 uncultured Dehalococcoides sp. | reverse complement strand
CCTCGCGGTGGGGTGGCTACCTCGTCATCCCCGAACGCTTCGAGTTCTGGGTGCATGACGACGACCGCTTCCATCGCCGGCTCGAGTACGTGCGCACCGCCGACGGGTGGGCCACGCAGGTGCTGCAGCCGTAGCGGCGGGAGCGACCAACGCGCGCTGGCGGTACGATTCGAGTCCACTAGGACGAGCGGCGGAGGGGCAGCACGATGCGGATCGCGATCGGCAGCGACCACGCCGGCTTCGACCTCAAAGCGCTGCTGGTGGAGGAACTGCGCGGCCTCGGCGATGACGTCGCCGACTTCGGGACGCACTCGACTGAGTCGTGCGACTACCCGGACATCGCGCTGCCGCTGGCGGAGGCGGTGGCGGCCGGTGAGCACGACTTCGGCATCCTGATCTGCTCGAACGGGGTGGGGCCCTCGATCGTGGCAAACAAGGTGCACGGCGTGCGCGCTGCGGTCTGCCACGATGTCTTCTCGGCGAAACGCGCCCGTGAGCACACGGACGTAAATGTCCTGTGCCTGGGCGCCTGGGCAATCGGCCGGGGGGCGGCCTCCGAGGTGGTGCGTGCGTTCCGCGAGGCACGGTTCGCCGGCGGGCGCCACGAGCGCCGGCTGGCGAAGGTGCGGGAGATCGACGACCAGACGCGCGCCGGCCGGCGCGCCGGGGCCTAGCCATCCTGCCGGACGCCTCATGAGCCGCGTCCGTGAGCGGACGTCCCGCACACTGGGGACGCTGGACGTGCTGCGCAACGTGGCACAGACGGCGGTGCGCGCCGCGGCGAAACGAGGGTTTCCGAGAGTCGATGGGCGCATGGCCGTCCGCGGGCTCTCCGCGGACGTGCAGATCGTGCGCGACCAGCACGGCGTACCGCATATCTTCGCGGCGAGCGAGGCGGACGCGTTCTTCGGCCAGGGATTCGTCCACGCGCAGGACCGGCTGTTCCAGATGGCGGGCGCCCGACGTCTTGCCTCCGGGCGGTTGGCGGAGGTGCTTGGGCCGTCCGCGCTCGGCAGCGACCGGTTCATGCGGCGCGTGGGGCTGCAACGCTCGGCGGCGCGCGATGCGGCTTCGATGGGGGCGGAGTATCGGGGGCTCCTGGCCGCGTACTGCGCCGGGGTGAACGAGGGCGCGCGGACGCTGCCAGAGCCGCCGCCGGAGTTCTCTGTGATCGGGTCCTGGGCGCCGTGGACGCCGCAGGACACGATGCTGGTGGGACGCCTGGTGCTGTTCGGGTTCGCGGGAAACTGGGACAGCGAGTTGCTGCGAGAGCGGCTGCTGCATGCGCTGGGGCCGGAGCGCGCCGTACAGGTGGATTCCGCCTATCCGGAGGGGCACACCGTCACCGGCGTCCCGCACATGGACGGGGCGGCGATCGAGCGCCTCGCGCGGGCCTATCGGGACGCGGTCGCGCACGGGCTGCCGCAGGGTGGGGCCTCCAACGCTTGGGCGGTAGACGCGACACGATCGATGTCCGGGGCGCCGTTGCTGGCCGCCGACCCACACCTCGAGGTGCGGATGCCGGGGATGTTCCACGTCTCTCACCTGCGCGGGGGGACGTTGAACGCCATCGGAGCAGACATTCCGGGGGTGCCTGGGATCGCGATCGGGCACACCGCAGAGATCGGCTGGGGGATCACCGCCGGGATGGCCGACGTGGCAGACTGCTACGTGGAGTCGTTCGACCCCGAGGCGCCCCGTCAGTACCGCACACCGGAGGGTTGGCTGGAGGCTGAGGAGGTCGTCGAGCGGATCCATGTCCGCGGCGCCGCCTCGGTGGACGAGCGTGTGCTCATTACGAGGCATGGCCCGGTGGTTGGTCCGGCGCTGCACGGAGAGTCCCGCGCGATCGCGCTCCGGTCCACCGCGTTGGAGCCCGGGGACTTGATCGAGTCGTTTTTTGGGATCCTGAGGGCGCATCGCGTCGAGGAGTTCACGGCCGCCCTCGACCATTGGCCAGGGACGACGTTCAACTTCGTCTTTGCGGATCGGGACGGCCGGACGGGGTATCGCTTCGCCGGCCGCGTCCCGCGTCGCGCTCCAGGGGACGGATTGCTGCCGGGATCAGGGGAGCGGTCCGTCGGCCCGCCCGAGGCGATCCCGCCGGACGCCCTGCCGCGCGTGGCGTCGCCGGCATCCGGGTACGTTGTGAGCTCGAACCAGGCGCCTGGTGGGGCGGCGGAACTGGGGGAGGAGTGGTGCGAGCCGCTGCGCGCTGACCGTGTCGCCTCGCTGATTGAGGCGCGGCCACTGCACGACACTGCATCCTTCCAGGCGATCCAGACGGACCGCTACAACGCGAACCTGGTGCGACTGCGGGACTTACTGCACGCGCGCGGCTCGCTGGCAGAGCCCGAGGGGCCGCTGCTGGAGCGGTGGGACGGGCGGCTGGACCCCGGGAGCGCCGGGGCGGCCGTGATCCAGTCGATTTACCGCGCGCTCGCACGCTCGATGGCGCTGCGTGCCGCGGGCCCGGCCGCTGAGATCGTCCTGGGGCGAGGACTCTCCGGGGTGAGCAGCCTGGGCTCCTTTCACTTCCGCCTGCAGGGAGAGGTGGTGGCAGCCGCGGAGCGGGCGAGCGCCCCGTGGTTCGACGGGGAAGCCGACCGCGACCGCCAACTGGCGGGGGCGGCAGCGCGCGCCGTCGAGCGGTTACGGCGAGACCTCGGCGCGGACCCCGGGCGGTGGCGCTGGGGGGCCCTGCACCACATCGAGTTCACGCACCCCCTCAGGGCGGTGCCCGGCCTGGGGAAGTGGCTGTCGCGTGGGCCGTTCCCGTCCGGTGGCGATGTGAACACGGTTTCGCAGAGCGCCGAGGCGGTGTGGCGCGATGACGGGGAGACGCTGGTGGCGCCCGGCTACCGGCAGGTCCTAGACCTGGCGGACTGGGACCGCGCACGGTTCATGCTGCCGACCGGAAACAGCGGGATCCCCGGGCACGATCGCTACGACGACTGTATCGCGGACTACCTGGCAGGCCGCTACCGGCCGCTCCTCTACACTCGCGCCGCGATCGAGGCGGCCGCGGAGCACCGACTCGTCCTGTCCAGCGCGCCAGCGCGCAGTGTGGGGTTGCCATGACCACGGGACCGCTCGGCGAGGGCCTGGAGCAGCGCGCTGGGCGGTATCGCGCCCTGGTGCAGCGAGAGATGCGCGAGGTCGTGGGGGGCTCCCCGGACGGCCTGTACGCCTGGATGCGCTACCACCTTGGCTGGGAGGACATCGAGGGCCACCCGGAAGAAGCCTCCGGCGGAAAGCTCATGCGTCCGATTGCCGTGTTGACTGCAGCGGAGGTCTGCGGGACGCCCGCGGAGCAAGCAGTGGCGGCCGCTGCGGCCGTGGAACTGGTCCACAACTTCTCGCTGCTCCATGACGACGTGGAGGACCGAAGTGACTTCCGGCGAGGCCGTGCGAATCTGTGGACGTTCGCCGGCGTCGCGCAGGCAATCAATACCGGGGACGGGATGTTCACCGTGGCCCGGCTGGCCCTCTACCGGCTGCTCGAGGCTGGGGTCACGCCGGAGCGGGCGGTGGCCGCGATGCGCGAACTCGACGAGGCGTGCCTCCGGTTGGTCGAGGGGCAGTACCTCGACATTTCCTTTGAGAGCCGGATCGATGTGACGCAGGACGAGTACTGGCAGATGGCCGCGGGGAAGACTGCGGCGATGTTTGCGGCGCCATTCGCCATGGGAGCGGCGATCGCCGGTGCCGGAAGCCAAACGGTGGGGGCGTTCCGTAAGTTCGGGCATCACATCGGGCTGGCGTTCCAGGCGGTGGACGACATCCTGGGGATCTGGGGCGACTCCGCGGTGACGGGCAAGCCGGTGGGCGATGACCTGTCGTCACGCAAGATGACCTGCCCCGTCATTGCGGCGCTCGATGCGGGTGGCGACGCTTCGCGGCTGTTCCGGCGGGCCTACGAGCAGCCCGTGAAGCCCGGAGAGGACGTTGCCCGGCTGGCAGCCCTCGTAGCGGAAACAGGAGCCCGCGAACTGACTCAGATCATGGCTGAGCGCCAGGAGCGCGAAGCACTAGACGCATTACGCGCGGGCGGCGTGTCCCCTGAGGTGATCGCACTCTGCGCGGAGTTCGCGCGCGCGGCGGTGGTGCGAGTAACCTAGCCGACGGCCCCGAGGCCGTATCAACCACTGCTCAACGTCCGTCCAACGCGGGCCACCAAATCTCACTCACGATCATCGGGGTCGCTGCCTGCACCCCGCGCGAGTGCCCGAGGGAACGCTGTGCTGAAGCAGACCATCCGCGATATCGATGTCTTCGAGAAGCGTGTCTTCCTTCGGGTCGACTACAACGTGCAGTTTGACGACGGCGAGATCCTCGACGACTACCGCCTGCAGGAGTCGATCCCGACCATCCGGCTTCTGCAGGAACACGGCGCTCGTGTGGTGATCTGCTCCCACCGCGGTCGACCTGGTGGCAAGGTGGTGGAGGAACTGCGAAACGAGCCGGTCGCTCGCCACCTCTCGACGCTCCTGGGCGCGCCGGTGGCGTCCGTGCGCGACTGCGTCGGCCCCGAGGTGGAGGCGGCCGTGGCGGAGATGCGCGCCGGGGACGTGCTCCTGCTGGAGAACGTGCGGTTCTACGCCGAAGAAGAGGCGAACGACCCCGAGTTCTCACGCCGCCTCGCCGCGCTGGCTGATGTCTTCGTCTCCGACGCGTTCGGTACTGCCCACCGGGCGCACGCGTCGGTGGTGGGGATCGCGCATCACCTGCCGGCGGTCGCAGGCCTGCTGATGGAGCGCGAACTCGAGTACCTCGGGAAAGTCGCTGTGAATCCGGAGCGGCCGTTCGCGATCATCCTCGGCGGGGCGAAGGTCTCCGAGAAGCTGGCGATCCTCAAGAACCTCTGCGACCACGCTGACCTCATCTGTATCGGTGGGGGCATCGCCAACACCTTCCTCAAGGCCCAGGGGATCGACGTAGGCGCCTCCCTCGTGGAGGACGATCGGATCGAGGACGCCCTGGAGGTCATGCGGATGGCCGCGCGGCGTGACGACCTTCGGCTGCTCATGCCGACGGACGTGGTGATCGCGAACGCCGCCGGCGAGCGGATCAACACGGTGTCCGTGAACCGGGTTCCGCCGGAGTGGCGGATTCTGGACCTCGGCCGGCAGACCCTGGACGACATGCGCGAGGCGCTGTCCTCAATGAAGACCGTCGTGTGGAACGGCCCGATCGGCTTCTTCGAGCGGCCACCGTTCGACAAGGGGTCTCTGGACGTCGCCCGCATCCTGGCGGACCTGGTGGGCGCGACGACGGTGGTGGGCGGTGGCGAGACCGCGGCGGCCGTCGCGCGCGCCGGCGTGAGCGACCGTATTTCCCACGTCTCGACGGGCGGCGGGGCATCACTCGAACTGCTCGAAGGCCGCGTGTTACCGGGTGTGGCGGTCCTGCGCGACCGTATGAAATAGGTGCGGGCGGTCAGCCCGTCGCGCGGATAGGATCGGGCGATGGAACTCGACCTGATCCGACGGCTCTCTCAACCAGCTGACACGAAGGTGATCCTTTGCGTGCTAGACGGCCTCGGTGGCATGCCGGGGCCACGGGGCCGCACCGAGCTCGAAGAGGCGCGCACGACGAACCTCGACCGGCTGGTGAGCGATGGCTGCATCGGCCGGACGCTCCCGGTGGGATATGGGATCACGCCGGGGTCCGGGCCGGGCCATATGGCGCTCTTCGGCTATGACCCGCTCGTGTATGAGATCGGGCGGGGGGCGCTCGAATCCACGGGGATTGGCTTCGAGATCGGTCCAGACGACATCACGGCACGCGGCAACCTCTGCACACTGGACGGCGCGGGCAACATCACGGACCGCCGCGCCGGGAGGCTGCCGACGGAGCAGACGCGCGCGATCTGCGAGGAGTTGCGCACGATCACCCTCCCTGGCGTGGAGACGTTCGTGGAGCCGGTGCAAGACCAGCGGTTCATCCTGGTGCTCCGCGCTCCTGGGCTTTCCGACCAGATCGCGGAGACGGACCCGCAGCGCGAAGGCGTCCCGCCCATCGTCTGTGCCGCAACTTCGCCCGAGGGGGACCGCACGGCGGCGCTCGTCCGGCAGTGGGTGGAGCGCGCGACCGCAATGCTGCGTGGGCAACCACAGGCGAACGGGGTATTGCTGAGGGGATGGTCCGGCCGGCCAGCCGTGCCGCCCTTCCCGGACCTCTGGAAACTGCGGGCCGCGGCCGTCACTGTGTATCCGATGTACCGAGGCGTGGCCCGGCTGGTCGGTATGGACGCGCTCGATGGCGGCCACAACATCAAGGAGCAGATCGCCGCGATCCAGACCCACTGGGACGAGTACGACTTCTTCTTCCTGCATTACAAATACACCGACTCTGCGGGCGAGGACGGCGACTTCCGTCGCAAGTGCGACGCGATCGAGGCCTTTGACCTGGCATTGCCCGAACTAGTGGCCCTGCACCCGGACGTGCTCGTGGTGGCCGGGGATCACTCGACGCCGGCGATGATGGCGGCGCACTCGTTCCACCCCGTGCCGGTGTTGATCTGGGGCAAGGATGTGCGGCGCGACCACCTCCACCACTTCAACGAGGTCTCCGCGCGCGAGGGCGAACTGGGCACGTTCCCCGCTAAGGAACTGCTGCCGATCGCCTTTGGGCATGCGGGCCGCCTGGCGAAGTACGGCGCATAACGATGGCGCGCCTGCCGGTCGTCGGTGGGAACTGGAAGATGAACACAGACCGTGGAGAGGCACGCGCGCTGCTGACGTCGGTGCGCGCGCACCTGGACGGCCTCGTGGGGGTCCAGGTGGTCGTGTGTCCGCCCGCGCCGTGGCTCGGGGACGCGGCCGACGCGCTCGCCGGCTCAAGCATCGAGGTGGGAGCGCAGGATGTGCACTGGGAGTCCAGGGGGGCGTTCACCGGCGCGGTGAGTGCGCCGATGATCGCAGGCGTCGCCTCGTGGGTGATCGTCGGGCATTCGGAGCGCCGCCACGTCTTCGGCGAGACGGCCGAGGAAACGAATGCAAAGTTGCGCGCGGTCCTTGCCGCCGGCCTCCGCCCGATCCTCGCACTCGGGGAGCGGCAGGAAGAGGCTGGCCGTGCCACGGATGTCCTCCACGCGCAGCTGACCGCGGGCTTCCGCGGCGTCGACCGCCTCGATACGAGGGTCGTGATCGCCTATGAGCCGGTGTGGGCGATTGGCACCGGGCTCGCGGCGACGCCGGAGGACGCGCAGGATCGCTGCGCATTGATCCGCACCATGCTGGCCGAGCGGTTCGATGCGGCATCTGCGGACGGCTGCCGGATCCTGTACGGAGGGTCGGTCAACGCCGAGAACATCAGCGGATACGCGCGGCGGCCGGACATCGATGGCGCGCTCGTTGGGGGCGCTTCGCTGGACGCCGGGGCGTTCGCCGCCATCTGCCGTGCCGTCGCGTCCGCATAGCCCTCGGCGCGACCGCATGATCCCGCCGCGCCACCTGGTCGCCATCGTCGGGCCCACGGCGTCTGGGAAGACCTCCGTAGCCGTCGAGGCCGCGCGTCGCCTTGGCTGTAGCGTGGAGATCGTTTCTGCGGACTCTCGGCAGGTACGGCGCGAGATGCGCATCGGCACGGCTGTGCCATCCGAGGCGGAACGGACCACGGTCCCGCACCACGTGCTGGAGACGGTAGCCCCGGACGCACCGTACGCGGTGGTCGACTGGCTGGCGGAGGCACGAGCGGCGCTGGAGGGAATCTGGGGACGGGGTGGCCTCCCGTTTGTTGTTGGGGGTACGGGACAGTACGTGTGGGCCCTCCTGGAGGGGTGGTCAATGCCGGCGGTGGAGCCGGACCTCGGGCTGCGGGCTGAGCTCGAGGCGTTTGCGGGAGAGCGCGGCGCCGAGGCGCTCCATGCACGACTGGGAGTGCTCGACCCGGCGTCGGCGGCGCGGATCGACGCGCGCAACGTGAGGCGTGTCGTGCGCGCGCTGGAGGTGGTGACGCTCACCGGTGCGCCGGTGCCGCCACGAGAGGCGGGCGACCCCGGGTTCACTTGGCGGGCAGTCGGCCTGCGCTGGGAGCGTGCAACGCTGCACGAGCGGGCGGACCGACGGGTGGAGGCGATGTTCGAGGACGGCCTCGTCGACGAGGCGCGCGCTCTTGTCGAGCGGTACGGACGCGACTTCCCTGCGATGTCCTCGATCGGCTACCGGGAGGCCCTTGGGGTGATCGGCGGGACGATGGGCGCCGCCGAGGCGATCCGCCAGACACAGATTGCGACGCACCGGCTGATCCGCATGCAGGCGACGTGGTTCCGGCTGGACGACCCTCGCATCGAATGGGTGGACGGGGCAGATCTGGAATCAGCATGCGCCGCTATTGAGCGGGCAGGACGCGCGCCCGTACCATGATTGCCCACGTCTAACCGGAGGGCTGTGATGCCGAACCCCACGGGGCGGCCGTTCCCGTTCTGGAAGATGCACGGTGCCGGCAACGACTTTGTCGTCGCCGAGACGGATCGTCTCGACATCCCCGACGAAGCGTGGGGGGCGTTCGCGGTCGAGCTCTGCGACCGCCACCAGGGTGTGGGTGCGGACGGCCTGATCCTCGTGCAGCCCTCGACCGTGGCTGACCGGAAGATGCGGATCTTCAATGCGGACGGTTCCGACGGCGAGATGTGCGTGAACGGGATCCGCTGCTTCACGAAGTTCTGCCTGGACCGGGGCCTGGTGACCGCACCGGACGGACGCGTTCTGGTGGAGACGGGCCCAGGCTTGATCCCGACGACGGCCACGCGGGGGCCTGACGGCCTGGTCACCCACGTGCGCGTCGAGGCGGCCGTGCCGGACATGGACCCGCGCGCCTCTGGCGTGATGATTGACCGCCCGGCGCCTGTCCTTGACTTCGAAGTGACCACCACGGATGCAGCCGGGAGCAGTGTGCAGCGCGTGGCACTGGTGTCGATGGGGAACCCGCACGCCGTGCAATTCATCGATGGTCACCCGAAAGACTATCCGCTTGAGCGGATCGGGCCGCAGATGGAACACCACCCGGTGTTCACGCACCGGACGAACTTCGAGGTGGTGCACGTCCTCGACCGCTCGACCATCGAGATGCGGGTGTGGGAGCGCGGCGTGGGTGAGACGCAGGCGTGCGGATCGGGGGCGTGCGCAGTGATGGTGGCAGCGCGCGCTCGCGGCGAGGCAGGCGACGACGTGCAGGTGCGCCTTCCTGGCGGGACGCTGCGCATCCAGTGGGGCGGCGAAGGCCCGGTGATCCTCACCGGACCGGCCGTGCAGGTATTCGAAGCGGAGTGGACGCGATGAACCAGCGGCAGCGAATCGCCGAGCCCGAGCCGTTTCTCCTGCGGAATGCACCGCTGAACGCGCGCGAGCGCGAGCGGATCCTTGCGACCCCCGGGTCCGTGCACCTTTCGAACGACAAAGGGGAGATGATCCTGGTGCGAGCACGCGGCCAGTACCACCTGCACTGGGCGTACCACGACGTAGAGACCATGCGGATCCTCTTCCCCGCGATGTGGGAGCAGATCCGGAAGCAGATTGACCCTGAGCAGGCTGACCATGTGCAGCTGGACCTCATCGGGCTGCTCAACCGCGACTGGTTCGACCCCATGCTGAACAGCGCGGACTTTTTCAAGTTCGCGGAGTGGATGGAGATGGTCCACCCGGACCTGGACCCGAAGCGCGTGCCGGAGTTCCCGGATGGGCTGAAGATGCGGCGCGCTACGGATGACGACCTGGACACCTTCTCCGAGATCTGGTCCGACGCCTACGGAGAACTAAACGACGGAGAACGGGCCTTCGAGGCAATGGTGGAGGAAGTCACCTGGGCGGGCGCGCTCGAGGAGGACGGTGAGGTCGTCGGGTTCGCGATGAATGGCGCGGTCGAAGCCTCGGAGGGCGAGATCCTCGCGGTCTGCGTCGCCCCAGAGGCGTGGGGCAACGGTTACGGCCGGCTGCTGCTCGCGGCTGCGGCGTACCGCCACGCTTCGCAAGGCGCGGTGCGCGCCCGGATCAAGGTGCGCCCGGACATCAAGCCGGCGCTCAAGACGTGCGCGGACGAGGGCTTCCGGTTCCACCGGGCGGGCCTGGAGTACCGCCGTTCCGTGGACGAAGAGGCCATCCAGCAGGCGCGCGAAGAGCGCCGCTTCATTGGCGTCAAGGCCCGCTTCGGCGGCTGGCGCTAGACGACCTCGACCCGGTCTCGAACTTCGACTGAGCAGAGAAAGGCCCTCGCATGAGGCTCGCGCAGCGCGTGGAGCAGTTGCCCCCGTACCTCTTCGCCCGCATCTCGCAACTGATCGCGCAGAAGCGGTCCGAGGGGGTGGACGTCATCTCGCTCGGGATCGGCGACCCGGACGTGCCGACGCCCGAGTACCTGCTGGATGTGCTGCGCGCGGCGACGGCTGACCCGGCGAACCACCGATATCCCGAGTCGGACGGGCTGCCCCAGTTCCGGCAGGCGATCGCGCGGTGGTATCAGACGCGGCACGGGGTGAGTCTTGACCCGGACAAGGAAGTGGTGCCGCTAATCGGGTCGAAGGAAGGGATCGCCCATCTCCCACTGTGCCTGATCGACCCGGGGGACACCTCGCTGATCACTGATCCGGGTTATCCCGTCTACGAGGTTGCCACGATGTTTGCGGGTGGCGTCACAGTGAAGGTGCCGCTGCGCGAGGAGGACGGCTGGCTCCCGCGCCTCGACGAAATCCCGGCGGAGACGGCGCGGGCCGCGAAGGTCATCTGGCTCAACTACCCAAATAACCCCACCGGGGCGATCGCGGGCCGCGCCTTCTACGAGCGTGCGGTCGCCTGGGCGAAGCAGTACGACGTCGTCATCGCCCACGACCTCGCCTACGCAGACGTGGCGTACGACGGGTACGTGCCGATGAGCATCCTGGAGGTGGACGGGGCAAAGGACGTGGCGATCGAGTTCAACTCGCTCTCCAAATCGTTCAACATGACCGGGTGGCGCCTCGGCATGGCGGTCGGCAACGCGACGCTCGTGAACGCCCTCACGCGGGTGAAGACCAACATGGACTCCGGGATTCCGCAGGCGATCCAGCAGATGGCGATCGCCGCCCTCGACGATCCCCGGGACACGATCGCTAGACATAATGAGATCTACTCAAAGCGGCGGGATCGGGCGATCGCGGTGCTCCGGCAACTCGGGCTGCGGGTGGAGCCGCCCAAGGCATCACTGTACATCTGGGCGCGGCTTCCCGAGGGGGAGCGATCGTCCGGTGAGTTCGCCGCCCGGCTGATCGACGCGACGGGCGTGGTAGTCACGCCGGGGGCGTCCTACGGGCCAGCGGGGGAGGGCTACATCCGCATTTCCCTGACGACACTGGACGACCGCTTGGACGAGGCTCTGAAGCGCCTGGCGACGTTCGCGCAGCAGCAGACGAAATAGCAGAGGTCGAGGCAACGGGCGACCGGTACACTGGATCCGGACCGCACCAGGAGCAGCAGTATTCCCCGACGCCGCCCTCACCTCGACACCGCCACCAACGGGCTCGCCCGCCTGTCCCCCGCGCACGACGACGAGCCACAGGAGCAGGGCGTCGAGTTCATTGACCTCGATTTTGAGCCAGAGCCCCCGGCACGCCGCGCCCCTCGGCTGACGCACTCGACGACGCCGCGCGAGGAGCGGGCATACCTCGTCGGGCTGGACTCGGGCCGGCGCACGGCTGGCTTCAGCGCGACAGAGTCGATGCGCGAACTCGGGCAGTTGGTGAACACGGCAGGTGGACGCGTCGTTGGCGCGACGCTCCAGCGGCGCCCGCACCCCGACCCTGGCCACTACATCGGTGCCGGCAAGCTCGAGGAGATCACGAGCCGTAAGGCGGAGGACGACTACTCGATGGTCGTCTTCGACGACCCGCTGTCGCCGTCTCAGCAACTCAACCTGGAGCAGACGCTCGGGGTGAAGGTGCTGGACCGCTCCGCGTTGATCCTGGACATCTTCGCGTCCCGTGCGAAGACGCGGGAGGCCTCGCTGCAGGTGGAACTGGCGCAGCATGAGTACCTGCTGCCGCGCCTGCGCGGGCAGTGGCAACACCTCGAGCGGATGGAAGGTGCCATCGGGTCCCGGGGGCCCGGTGAGACACAGTTGGAGACGGACCGCCGGCTCATCGGACAGCGGATCTCACGGCTCAAGAAGCAGATCCAGCAGGTGCGACAGCAGCGCGAACTCCAGCGCAGCCGCCGTCGCGCCACGGGGATCCCGGTCGTCGCCCTCGTCGGGTACACGAATGCGGGGAAGTCCTCGCTGATGCGCGCCATCGCGGGGGCGGACGTGCTGGCGATGGACGCGGTGTTCGCGACACTCGACCCGGTGACACGGCGCGTCGGCTCGCAGAGCGGGGAGTGGTTCCTGCTCACCGACACGGTGGGCTTCATGCAGAAGCTGCCGACGCAGTTGATCTCCGCGTTCCGCGCGACGCTCGAGGAACTGGACAACGCGGACCTGTTGCTGCACGTGGTGGACGGGACCGCGCGCACCCTGGAGGCGCAGATGGCCACGGTCGTACAGACGGTGGCCGATCTCGGGCTCTCCGAGACGCCAATGCTGACCGTGGTGAACAAGGCGGACGGCCTGACACTCCTCGACGGCACGCCCGTGACAACAGAGGAGCACCTGGTGGCACTCTCGCGCGAGCATGCCCTGCCGATCGAGGGCGAGGTGGTGTTCACGAGTGCCACGCTCGGGCTCGGGATCCAGACGCTGCGCCAGCGGCTGCTGTGGGAGTTCTACGGCGAGTCCGGTGTGACGCCGCGGTTTACGGGCAGCGCGCTACCCGAGGGTGACCTCTAGCGGCGGCGCACGACGAGACCGACCAACCGGCCGATCACCAGCCTTGTGGTGCGCAGGACGATGTACGCGTCTGTCACAGGCGTCCGTGTCCTCAGGTAGGCCAGGTCGGCCTCGACCTTTGCTGGCAGGATGTGCTCGACGTAGAACTCCGAGGCGTCCACGCCAGCCGGAATCAGCGCCTCCTCGTCCGCGAGGTGTAGTTGGTTCGGGCCGGTGAGCCCCGGGCGCACGCGGAGCACCTCACGCTGGGCAGGCGAATAGCGCGCCACGAATACGGGAGACTCGGGACGCGGGCCGACGAGCGTGATGTCGCCGGCGAGCAGGTTGAGGAAGCCTGGCAGTTCGTCGACCTTCGTCCGCCGCAGGACGCGCCCGATGCGAGTGATGCGAGGGTCGGCGGCGGCGGTGACCTGCGGGGCGTACGAGGCGGCCGCAGGCCGCATCGTGCGGAGCTTCCAGAGCAAGAAGGGCCGGCCGTCACGCCCGACACGCGGCGATCGGTAGAACGGTCGTCCCCGCGACCCGACGACGACGGCAAGCCCCGCCGCGAGCAGGACGGGACTCGCGAGCAGCAGCGCAATCAGCGCCACGATGATGTCGATGGCTCGACGGGTCACCGCAGGTTCATAGACGGTGATGCGAGACGATGTCCCGCACGGCGGCGATGACGTCGTCCACATCGCCCTTGCCCATCCCGGGGAAGATGGGGAGCGAGAGCGACCGCTCGAACAGCGCCTCAGCGACCGGGAAGTCTCCGGGACGGTAGCCAAAGGTCTCGCGGTAGTAGGGGTGCAGATGGAGCGGGATGAAGTGCACGCTCGCGCCGATGTTCCGCGCGCGCAGGCCCTCGATGAACTGCGCGCGGTCGATGTTCAGGCGGTCGAGGTTGAGGAGTAACACGAAGAGGTGCCAGGCGTGGTCGACGCCTGCCCGGACCTCCGGCATCGCGAGGGCATCGACGTCTGCGAACGCTTCGATGTAGCGGGCGGCGATGGCGGCGCGCTGGCGGGCGAAGCGGTCTGCCTTCGCGAGTTGGGCCAGGCCAATGGCTGCGGCCATGTCCGTCAGGTTGTACTTGAAGCCCGCCTCCAGGACGTCGTACGCCCATGAGCCATGGGCTGTGTAACGGTTCCACGCGTCCTTGCCGATGCCATGGAGGCGGAGGCGTCGCATGCGGTCGGCGTACTCGGCGTGATCGGTCGTGGCCATGCCGCCCTCACCGGTGGTGATCGTCTTGGTCGCATAGAAACTGAACGCGGTGATGTCGCCGATTGAGCCGATGGTGCGGCCGGCGTCGTAAGCCGGGAAGGCATGGGCGGCGTCCTCTACGACAGCAATGGCGCGCGCTCGCGCGATGTCGAGGATGGCGGACATGTCGCATGGCTGGCCGGCGATGTGGACGGGAATCACCGCGCGGGTGCGGTGTGTGACGGCGGCTTCGAAGCAGGCCGGGTCCATGTTCAGCGTCGCATCGATGTCCACGAGTACCGGACGGGCACCGAGGTAGGTGACGACCTCCGCGCTCGCGGTGAACGTGTTAGTCGGGACAATCACCTCGTCGCCTGGGCCGACGCCGACCGCCGCGAGGGCCAGGTGCAGCGCGGCGGTCCCTGAGTTCACCGCGACCGCATGCTGGGCGCCCACCCGGCGCGCGAAGGCCCCCTCGAACTCGAACGAACGAGGGCCCGTCGTCAGCCAGCCGGACTGCATGACGGCAGTGACTGCCTCGATCTCCTCCGGGCCGATGTCAGGCCGGTGAAAGGGGAGGAAGTCAGCGCGTCGCTGGAAGGCGGCGGGGTCCTCGCGCAGCGTCGACACCTCAACCGCACCTCGGTGGTACGGGGGCGGGGAGGAGGGAGGAGCAGGACATCGTGGCGCCTCAGGATTGCTAGTCCGCCTACGGAACACTGTCATTATATGACAGGACTACGGGCGCGGAAGCGTCCGTGTGATGGTCGCTACCGGAGCGCACGAGCGCATCCCAGAGGGCGCGACGGAGCGCCAGGACGGTCGAGGGGAGGTCGCCGCTGCTGTCGAGGTCGACCACGGCCCGCGCCCCGGAGGTCTCCGAACGCTCTCCGTGCCGGAGACGGATCACCTCCTCGGGGTCGGCATCCGGCTTGATGCCCCGCCGTCCCTCATTGCGTTCGATCGTCGCATCGAGGCTCGTGTGGAGGGAGACGAGGACGTCAGGACGCGGGGCCGAAGCCAGCAGCCACGCCTCCGCGCGGGCGGCCCGCGCCTCTGGTGCGAGCCCACGCGCCTCGAGGTCGCCCGCGTCGAGCAGCGGGCCATCTGGGCCGGGGAGCGGATAGCGATCGCACAGGACGATGACCCCCGCGCGACGCCAGCGAGTGGCGCGCGCGAGGAGGGCCCGCTTGTCAACGGCGAGTAGGAGGCTGCGCGCGACGAAGGCGGCGCTTCCCGGTGTTCGCCTCGCCGGCATTTCGCGACGCTCGTCCGGTGGCACCAGGCTGGGACGGTAGCCCGGCAACAGCCGACGTGCGAGTGGGAGCATGGTGTTCGGGAGCCAGGAGAGCGGCGTCGACGGCGGGCGGCCCGTGTGGATGGCGCGCACCGCGAAGTCACGTCCCAACCATCTGCGCGTCTCTTCGATCAGCGTGGACTTGCCCGAGGCCTTGGGCCCCACAAACGCGATCAGCGGACCCGGGTGCGCGAGGCTGAGGGCGGGACGGCGATGGATGAAGCGACGCACAAGGGCTGCGCCAAATGCCCATGCGCGCCGCATCGTAAGCGTGAAGACGTGGCCGCGCTGGTACCGGCGCAGAGCTCGCACCAGCCGGAGGCCAGTTGGCCGCTGCGCGCGCCAGTCGCCCGCCTGGATCGCGGGGAGGAGCGCAGAGCGAAGGTCGGCGGGGATGGAGGGGAGCCACTGGCCGAGGAGGTCCAGTGCCGCCGGGAGCGTTGTGGGGTCGGCCGTGAGCCAGGCGACCTCTTCTCGCAGCGCGGCGTCCTCGCGACGCATCAACGGGTGCTCAAGCATCGATCCGCATTCGAGCCCCTTGCGCACGAGGAGCAGCGCGAGTTCCGCGGCAGCCGAGGGCACCGGTATGCCCTCGATCTGGCGGAGTCCCTCCCAGACCATCGCTTCCACGGGCAGCTGATGCGACTTCACCAGCGTGCCGCCGGTGACGATCTCCGACAGCACATCGAGATGGAGGAGGGTCCCCGTGGCTTCGTCGAAGCCGAAGTAGTGGCGGATGCGCCCGTCCGGCGCTCGTTCGGCGAGCGCGACAAAGCCGAGGCGCGCCAGCACCTCATCGAACGTCGCTCGCCACGCAGGGTCGACGAGGAAGTCGAGGTCTGTCTCGCCCGCGAGTGCGGCCGGGAGGCGGGCATTGCTCTTCCAGTGGCAGTAGCGCACTCCGCGAGCGTCCAGGGCGTGGACGAGGTCACACGTGACCGCGAGCACGGTGGTCCTCCCCTCGCCCGTGCTGAGCGAGGATGGCATCCCGCACGGCCTCAACGGCGGCGGAAAGCGAATCGGAGTCGTCGCCGGCATCGACCGCCATCAGGCGGGCCGCCACGCGGGGGACCGCCGCCAGCAGGCGGGCAGCCTCATCGCCGTGCCTCGCGTATGCCTCGATGACGCTGTGGTCGCGCGAACGGAGGCGCCGATGCCCGCGCTGGACCATGCGTGGCACCCGCACCTCCGGCCTCGTGGTGACGTGGACGACGAGATCAGGAAGGGGGATTGCCTGTGCGTAGGCCCGGACGGCCGCGGGGTCCGGGGAGCGCGGGGATCCGGCGAGCAGATCCACGAACGAGACCAGGCCCTCGTCCAGCAACAGCACGCGATCCCGGCGCGACGCCGATCGCACGCGCGACTCGAGAGCGATGTGCAGCAGGGCATTGCGCAGGCAGTGCAGGCGGTAGGGCAGGGTCTCCCCGTGCTGAGCGATGAGACGCAGGAGCATCCCAGATGTTGCGGGCCACCTGGCGATGCCCGCAGCGAGCCACGGCAGGGTGAGTACCTGCACCGCGACCGCACGGGTGACCCGCCGGCCCGCACACAGGCGTTCGAGGCCTCCCACTGAGACCTCCTCCGCGGTGGCTGCATCGAGCCCGCCGGCGCGTAGCCGTGACTGGAGCGCTCTGACCAGCGTTGACTTGCCACTCGACGTCGGGCCGAGGAACTCCACGATCATTCAGATGCCTCGGGGCTTCTCAGTACGCCGACGAGGTGCATCCGACACGGTGGCAACGGGAACCGCTCGATGAGCGTTGCCGCGGTCCACGATCGGCCCACGACTCGGCGGGCGAGCAGTGGCGGGAGGGTCGCCCAGCGCAAGTCGGTGGCCCATCCTGGAAAGAGCGCCTCGATCTCCCGCCGGGAGACGCGTCTGACGTCCGGGTTTCGCGGGTTCGGCACACCAAGGTCCGTCCAGAGGATCCGACCCCCGGGACGGGTCACGCGCGCCATCTCCGTCGCAATGGCGGTCCGCATGGCTGGGTCGAGCACGCTGCTCAGCATGGTGCTCTGCATCACGAGTTCGAACGTCCCGTCCGGGAAGGGCAGGGCCGTCGCGCTTGCTACTTCGAAGGCGATCGAGGGGCTGATAGCCCGGGCCTCGGCGATCCGGGACGCGAGGAGGTCGACGCCCGTGAGCCGCTCCCGTTCTGCACCGAAGTCGATGAGCCGTTCGAGCCAGCGTCCTCGCCCGCATCCGACGTCGAGGACTCGGAGCCCTCGAAGGCTCGTTAGGCCAGAGCGACGGAGCGCGTCCAGGCGCGACCGTTCGAGGCTCTGCTGCACGAAGAGTGTCCCGGCGTCCCATGTGGCCTGCCGGGGCCGGGCGTCGCGTCCGGCATACACAGCCTGGAGACGCAGCGCCTCCTCCCTCGCGGGCCGTTGCTGCCTGCGCCGGGGCGCGACCCGTCCTGCGAGGTTGGCCCAGGGTCGGAGGGACTCGAACATGACGGCGGGACTGGCTCCGATCGGCAGGCAACGACTGGACACTCGAATCCAGATGCTACCGGACAGGGACGTAGTTTAGACAACTGTATGCGAGGACCGCGCGGACTGTCTGTCCCCGCGTCGGGAGCTGCCTCGTGCGCCAGCCGACAGATGGAGAGCTAGAAGAGCGGGTCCCCCGGCACCTTGCTCGCCTGCTTCACCCACGCGGTGAACTGCTTTGTGTCGAGCGGGTCATCCTCGCGGATGTCGAGGTAGCGCACGTTGGGGTGCTTCGACCCCTTCGGCGGCATCGGGTCTAGGGACGTGCCGTTCAGGAACGTGACCTGCACGTACTTCGTGTAGCAGTGGAGCCCGAGGAACCAGCCCTGGCCTTCGACTCCGTAGAAGGGCGAGTTCCATCGGACCGCCTTCTTCACGTTTGGCACGGCCCGCTCGATCAGCGCATCGATCTGGCGACCCACCGCGCTCTTCCATTCCGGCATGGCCGCGATGTACGCTTGGACGGGCGCGTCGCCGTCTGCCTTGGCGATCTGCGGGTTGCCGCCTGAGAGGAGCACCGGGCCCTTACTCGATGAGGGTTCCGAGGCGGAGACTTTCTTCGCAGCAGGCTTGGTGGCGGGCCTGGCCGCAGTCTTCTTCGCCGCGGGCGTTCGCGCGGCGGGCTTCTGCGTTGAGGCCGACCTTGCGGCTCGCTCTTGTGGCATCGCCCGTGTCTCCCCTCTCTGGGATGCGTCCGCCCGAACCTGACTGGGTGTGCTGGTGCCGGGGGTGGGACTCGAACCCACACGCCTTGCGGCCGCGGGGTTTAAGTTCGGTGATGACCGTCTGCGGCTGTACAGGATGGTCTCAGCACGCGTGATGACGGTTTACAACTATCCACTGGCGTAGATAGTTGTCTCTTCTGGGCTCCCGACGTGGCTCCCGGCGTGGCTCCCGGCGTGGAAGCATGGGGGAATCTCACGCCTTCAAGAGAGCGAAGGATCTCCTGCACCGACCGACCGACAAAACCGTATGGTGCTGAGGAGCAGCGATGACACTGGCTATCGGAGGGGACGGCAGCACCTTTAGCTTCAAGGGAATCAGTGCCTAGGGGATAGCCATGCCCTACCTGTAGATGATCCTAGGTTGAGCACCCCGGTGAGATCTCTGTGGGCGGAGCCTGCCCATGCCGTCAGCGCGACAATTCGCGCACCGTTAACTCGACCTGCAACCGCGATCGTGACGATCGCCACCACGATCGCTGAGGCGAGACAGACCAGCAGTGAACGTGATCGCAATGAGCCGCCGCCGCGGGCGCGCGAATGAACCTGACTCATGCGATCTGTTACGAACTAGTCATCACGACCGTGCCGAGTGTGCTACCGAAACGCTCGAACACCTCGTCGGTGGTCCACTTTCCCGACCGCGAGAACACGCGCGCTTCGACGGACGGGATCGTGAAGACTCCGATCTGGTCGCCGCCGACTAAGAAGTCGCGTCCGTTCACCGACGCCGCCTCGTCCGAAGCCAGATAAGTGACGAGCGAACCCACAACTGAGGGGTCCAAGCTTTCGATGGCGAGACCGCCGAGCGACGACTCTTCACCTCGTGCTTCGCGCGCCTGGCGAGCCGCCTCCATCTCGCCCGACATCGTCATACGAGTCGCCGCCCGGGGCCGTACCGCGTTCGCCGTGCAGCCGTAGCGTCCCATGGATGCAGCGAGAGATCGCGTCAGGCCGATAATCCCTTCTTTCGCCGCGCCATAGTTTGGTTGGCCCGGACTTCCCAACCCGGCCTCAGAACTCGTGTTAATGAAGCGTCCGCCGCGCTGCTGACGGAACAGAACAGACGCATGCCGGCACAGGTTGAAGGTGCCTTTTAAGTGGACCGCGATGACCGCGTCCCACTCGTCCTCTGCCATGTTGAATATCATGCGGTCGCGGAGGATTCCGGCATTGTTCACGACGATGTCGAGTCGACCGAAAGTGTCGAGTGCCTGCCTGACGATGTCAGCAGAAGCCTCGTAGTTGCTGACATCCGAGTAGTTTGCCGCCGCACGTCCGCCCGCCGCCTCGATCTCCCCTACGACGCTCTGGGCGGGGGTATCGTCCGAACCTTCCCCGGAGCGAGTGTTGCCGAGGTCATTCACAATCACGGCGGCACCCTCGGCGGCCAGCGCCAGCGCTTCACCGCGGCCGATCCCACGCCCTGCACCGGTCACGATCGCCACTTTGCCTTCGAGTCGCCCCGCCATGTTCTAGCTCCTGCCCTCTAACCCGGCTGTGCCCCCGGGGGCGCAGACCACGCGTGCGATTGACAATGTTTTGCCACAAGCAAAGGATATCTACCAGATTGGGCCGTCCATGTTCAACTGCGGACGGGTTTTTGGGGGAGAGCGAAGGAGCGGCCGATGCCAGGATTACGGGACAAGTACGCGATCGTGGGGATCGGCCAGACGGAGTTTTCCAAGAACTCCGGCCGGACGACCAGGGCGCTGGCCGTCGAGGCCGTGCGGATGGCCATGGTGGATGCCGGCCTCGCGGCGGACGGAATCGACGGCATGATGTCGTATTCTATGAGCGACTCCACCACGTCGCCGACCGTCGCGGGCGACCTAGGGATCCGCCTCGATTTCTACATGGACGTCTCAGGCGGCGGGTCGAGCGTCGAGGCCCTGATCGGCCTCGCGATGGGCGCCATCGAAGTCGGCATGTGCCGGACGGTCGTGATCTTCCGTGGGATGAACGGCTACACCGAAGCCCGGATCGGTGGGACGGGGCGCCAGACGCCGGTCTTCCGCGGAGCGTCGCTGGACCAGGCGATCCACGGGATGAACTCGGCCGCGCAGTCGTTCGCCCCCAGCTTCATGCGGTATATGTACGAACACGGCGTCACGAGCGAGCAGGTCGCGCACGTGAAGGTCGCCCACAGCAAGCACGCGTCCAACAACCCCAAGGCCTACTACCCCGCGCGCCTGACGGTGGAAGACGTGGTGAACTCCCGCTGGATTACTAGGCCGCTGCACCTGCTCGATTGCTGCGTGGAGACCGACAACGGGAGCGCCATCATCGTCACCAGCGCGGAGCGCGCGCGCGACTTACGCCAGCCGCGCGTGTTGATCATGGGCGTGGCCGGACGCGTCAGCAAGCGGGGGGCGAGTTATCACTGGCCGTACGGCCCGATTTCGCAGGTCGCCGGGTACCACGCCGCCCCCATGGTCTTCGGACAGGCGGGCATTGGCCCCCAGGACGTTGACATCACCGGCTCGTACGACGCCTTCACCTTCACCACCATCCTGCAGTTGGAGGCGTACGGCTTCTGCGGGGAGGGCGAGGGCGGTGACTACGTCTCCAGTGGCATCATCGAAATCGGTGGGGCGCGGCCAAACAACACCAGCGGCGGCCACTTGAGCGAGGGCTATACCCACGGCATCGCGCTGGTGGCGGAGAACGTCCGCCAGCTACGAGGCCAGGCCGATGACTACTGCCCGGACTGGGCGGCCGGGGCCCACACCTACGACTACCGCGAACGCGGCTGCCGCCAGGTGAAAGATGCCGAAATCACTATGAACTTGGGTTGGGCGTCGCCTGCCACCGGATCCGCGCTCATCCTGAGAAGGGCATAACCGTGGCTGAATACCTGGGAGTCCCCGTCGAAATCGCCCCGAACGACCCGGAGCACCTGGCGTTTCTGGAGGCCGCTGGCCGGGGTGAATTCGTTCTCCAACGCTGCTCCGAATGCCAGGCCCTCCGCTATCCCATCGGTAACGCGTGTCCCTTCTGCACGTCGCTCGGCTGGGGATGGTCAGCGGTGTCCGGGCGGGGGACCATCCATTCCTACGAGGTCGTGACGCAGGCGATCCATCCGGCGTTCCTGCGCCGGACGCCGTATCCCCTAGTGCTGGTCGAGTTGGACGAGCAACGCGCCTTCCCGGGGCCACACGATGCGCTGCGGGTCATCGCCGGCCTCGTGCGGGATGACGGCAACCCGGAGGACGCGGAACGCGTGGCGATCGGCCTGCGCGTGCGCATCCTGTTCAGCTCCCTCGGTGACGGGCTCGCGCTCCCGGCGTTCGCGCTCACGGATGAGCCGCCGGAGCATCCCCCCTGGCGGTTGCCAGAGTAGACCGAGGGCTGGTGCTTCGCGAGTGGCTAACAATCTGCTATAACCCTCTTCGCCGCCGACACGAGAGGCGGCTCGGCGAGCGGAGGGGGCTCTCGCATGAACGCACTCGAAGGTATTCGCGTACTCGACCTGACGACGGGTGTCGCTGGGCCAAATTGTACGAAGCTTCTCGCGGACTTCGGCGCTGACGTCATCAAAGTTGAGCCGTCCGGCGGGGATTCTACCCGCGCCCGTCCGCCATTCGCCGGTGACAAGCCGGGGCCAGAACGCTCCCTGCTGTTCCTGCATCTCAACACCAACAAGCGATCCGTGACATTGAACCCCGCGACGGGAATGGGCAGCGACCTACTCCGTCGTCTGGCGTCAACCGCGCAGATCATCGTGGAAGACAGCAGGCCTGGCAGCCTCGCTCAGCCCGGACTGGACTACGCGTCGCTGTCCGCAGGCCACCCCGACCTCGTGTACGTCTCGATTACGCCGTGGGGTCAGACGGGGCCGTACGCAGATGCAAACCTCCGCGCCTCCGAAATCGTCTACCAGGGGATGGGCGGGCCCGTTCTCCAGACTGGATCCGCCGCTCGCGAACCGCTCAAACTCGCCGGCCAGCTGGCGCAGATGCAGGCTGGTGCCGTTGCCGCCTACTCCGCCGTAATGACGCTGTTCCGCGTCGAAGGGGGCGGGGAGGGTGACCACGTCGATATCTCCATCTATCAGACGCAAGCCGGTACGCGGGACCGCCGGACAATCAGCTTGACGGCGTACGGCTATACCGGGGTTTCGGCGAAGCGAACGCAAGGCGCTGGTATCTCGCTGGCCGGCGGCGTCAAACCTACTGCCGACGGGTACATCAACCTGCTCGCCACTGGTCGAGCCCGGATGGATCAATTCGTCGAGATGATCGGTCGGGAGGATCTGGTTGGAGACCCGCGTCTCGTCCAGCAGCCGACCACGCTCGACCCAGCGTTCGTGGAGGAAGTGTCCGCTTCCTACCTCGTCTGGCTCCTCCAGCAGAACAAGCGTGAGGCAGTTGCGGAAGGTCAGCGTCGCGGTCTGCTGGCGGGAGTCGTGAACACGCCTGCCGACCTGGTCACCGATCCGCATTATCGCGAGCGCGGTGTATGGGACTCCATCGAACACCCGGTCGTGGGCACGTTCGAGTATCCCGGGCGACCGTTCATCATGTCAGACACGCCACGTCCGGCACCGCAACGTGCGCCCCTCCTGGGCGAGCACAATGAGGCACTACTCGGCGAACTTGGGGTCGCGGCGGCGGAGCTGCCTCAGCTTCGGGCCCAGGGCGTTATCTAGGAGAGGCGGAGAGTTCGCATGGCCTCACTACCACTTGAAGGCATCCGGATCGCGGATGTGACCGTGGTCTGGGCGGGACCGTACGTGACCCAGTTGCTGGCCGAATGGGGTGCCGAGGTCATCCGCGTGGAGCCACGCACGCGGATCCAGCCCCTGACGAGGGGGGCGGACATGCAGCCTCCCCCAGAGGCTGCTCTTCGCCAATTGGCCAGGATGGGCATGACCCTCTTCTCGTACCCGGACTTCGACCCCGGGGACGATCCCTGGAATCGAAGTGCGGGCTTCAACTCACACGCGCGCAACAAACGATCGATGACCGCGGACATCACCACGCCGGAAGGGAGAGAGACCTTCCTCCGGCTGATCGAGAAGTGCGATGTCCTGGTAGAGAACAACGTTCCGGAAACCATCGAGAAGGCGAACTTAACGTACGACGTCCTGAAGGAACGCAACCCTAACCTGATCATGCTGCGGATGCCGGCGTTCGGGCTCTCCGGTCCCTATAAGAACTACCGCGCGCTCGGCACCCACATCGAGGGCATGATTGGCCACCACTATCTCCGTTCCTATCCGGATGAGACGCCGGAGGCTGCAGGCGATGTCTACACCGGCGACGCCGTGGCCGGCGTGATGGGGGCGTTCAGTGTGGCCATGGCGTTGCGCGTCCGCAGGCGCACCGGCCGCGGCCAGATGATCGAACTCTCGCAGGCGGAGAACTTCCTCCCGATTTTGGGCGACTTCATCCTCGAATGGTCCGTCAATCACCGTGACGCCGGCCCGCAAGGGAACCAGGACCGTGCCCACGCACCTCACGGCTTCTATCCGTGCGAGGGCGACGATCGCTGGATCGGCATCGACTGCGATTCCGATGAGGCGTGGCAGGCGCTCTGCCGCGTCCTAGGCGCGTCGGCGCTCGCGGCCGATGAGCGCTTCAAGTCGGAATCGAGCCGTTTCAGGCACCGAGTCCTGCTCGACCGCGAGGTCGCTCACTACACGCGCCCGCACTCGGATGCCGCTCTCTTCCGATCGCTGCAAGCCGCCGGTGTAATCGCCGGACCGGCTCAGACGGACGGCGATGCGTTCGCCTGCCCGCAGCTCAACGCGCGGGGCTTCTTCGAGGAACTGTCGGATCCCGATTACGGGGTCCGACGTACACCTGGTCTGATTTTTAGCATGGCGAACACGCCGAACCATCTCCGGCGGTCCGCTCCAAAACTCGGCCAGGACAACGAGTACGTCTACCGAGAAGTCTTGGGCTACTCCGAGGAGGAGTACCGGAAGGCTCAGGCTAGCGGTCAAGTGGGCATGGGCTATGCGCCAGGGGTCGTGCCTTGGCTGCCAGTTCAAAACCCCGAATAGAGGAGGCCTCAATGGACTGGAGCGATTCCCCGGAGCAGCGGTCATTCCGGGAAGACGTGAGTTCGTTCATTCAGAAGCGGTTGCCCGAGCGGTATCGTGACCCCAATCGGGGCACTGGCCTGTTCGAGGGCGGCTGGCAGAGCGACCGCAAGTCGCCCGACCCTGACGCGCAGTCCGCAGCGCAGACGTGGGCTGCCGCGCTTGCCGAGCGGGGATGGATCGCCCCGCACTGGCCGAAGCAGTTCGGTGGAGCCGGACTGACCGTCGTCGAGCAATTCATCTTCAACCACGAGATGGCGAAAGCCGGTGCGCCATCCGTCGGAGGTATGGGCGTCTCGATGCTCGGGCCGACATTGATCGTCCATGGCACCCCGGAGCAGAAAGCCGAACATCTGCCGAAGATCCTCTCGGGCGAGGTCGCTTGGGCGGAGGGTTACTCCGAGCCAGGAGCCGGCTCCGACCTCGCCTCACTCCAGACCCGTGCCGTACGTGAAGGCGACGAGTATGTCATCAACGGGCAGAAGATCTGGACCTCCGGAGCGCAGTACGCAGACTGGCTCTTTGCTCTGGTGCGCACCGATCCGGACGCACCGAAGCACCGCGGGATTTCGTTCCTGGTGATCGACCGCAAGACACCGGGTATCTCCATCCGTGCACTGACCGACATGGGCTGGAACCAGCCGTTCAACGAGACGTTCTTCGAGGACGTCCGTGTGCCAGCGAAAAACCGCGTGGGTGAGGAGAATCGCGGCTGGTACGTCGGTATGACCCTGCTCGACTTTGAACGGTCTGGCATCGGAACGTCGGTCATGGCTCGGCGGCAGCTGAAGTCGCTCATCGTTTATGCCCAGACCGCCGAGGGACGCTCGAAGTCGCAGTTCGCGCGCAACCCGGTACTCCGGCTCGAGGCCGCGGATCGCCACATCGAGATTGAGGTCGAAGAGGCGATGTCGCTCCGGATCGTCTCGATCCAGGCGGCCGGTCAGATCCCGAACTACGAATCGTCCATGGTCAAGATGTTCGGCTCGGAATCCCTCCAGCGATTGCAGCGCCTGGGTACGCGAGCCTTTGGCCTGTACTCCAACCTCTGGGACGAGAACGATGATCACGCGCCGTTGCGCGCGACGTTTACACACGGCTACATCTGGTCGATCCCGATGACGATCGCAGGCGGCACCTCGGAGATCCAGCGGAATATCATCGCGACACGCGGCCTTGGCCTGCCTCGCGGCTAGCGGACAAGCGCTTGACGAGGCGGGCAGGCGGATTTCCGTCCGCCCGCCCGCCTCGTAACGTGGGATGGCTCAGGCAGGCTCCCAGGTCCGGACTGTAGCGTCTGCCTGGATCACGACTTCGTCGCGCTGGTTCAAAGCCTGCAAATCAATGTCCAGATGGGCCACGCCGTTGACGTTGCGGATCCCGGCGACGACCCCACGGCATCGAAGAGTGTCGCCCGGCCAGAGGCGGGAGGTGAAACGAACGGCGTACCGTTGCAAGTGTTGGGGCCCGAACCATTGGCCCGGAACCTGGGCCAGGACGCCAGCCGTGAACATGCCCATTCCGAAGACGGTGGGCAGGCCGGCCCGCTCAGCAAACGTCTGATCGTGGTGGATCGGGTTGAAGTCTCCGCCCGCACCGGCGTAGCGCACGAAGTGCGTACGCGTGATGTCCGGTACGGCAAACTCGCGCGTGTCCCCGACCGCGGCGGTTTCGATGGCCTGTGGCTCGATCATTGTTCGACTACCCCGCTCGTCTGAATGATCGTGCTCTTCACACGCAACACGATCTCGCCCCGCTGATCGCGGTACACCGTCTCGGTGTCGATGAACTTCATCGTCCCCCCGCGTCGGCCTGGCTTCTCATAATTCGTCAGATCGCCCGGCTCCGGGGTCAGCAAGTCGCCAGCGAACAGCGGGCGCTCGAAGACGAACTCCTGCCCGCCGTGCAGCACATACCTGAGGTCGAGCCCAGTAGGCAGACGGAGGCCCGCCCCGTTGGCGAAGAATGAAGCCGCGGACGAGAACGTGGGAGGCGCAATCACTGACGGGAAGCCCTGCGCACGCGCCGCTATCTCGTCGTGGTAGAGCGGATGGTCGTCGAGCACACTATTCGCGAACTCGTGGATTTTCCCGCGCTCTACGGGGAATCCTGGGGGGGTGATGGTTGCGATGCCGGATCTCCTTTCACAAGATACGGTCTGTCGACCGTGTTCGGTTTAGCCGCCGGTAGCCGTACACGCCTCGTCGATCAGACGCACGACCAACGGGATGTCCTCCATGGGAAGAAAATGGCCGCTTCCTTCGACGATGACCTCATGGGCACCGGCGATCGCATGCGCCACCTCCGGACCACAGGTGGATCGCATGCCACGGTCGCCGGTAGCGCGTGCGATCCATGTGGGGACGCGGATTTGAGCGAGGTCGGCGGTCGCGCCTGATCCGCGTGTCTCCTCGAACACCGAAGCCTCGACCCAAGGCGGGCAACTCAATTCAGAGCAGCCGTCCGCTGAGGCGGTGAGGCCGGTCTCGACCCATGCTGTGAAGACCGCGGAGTCCCAGGAGTCGTAGGGCGCGCGAGCGCGCAGGTACTCGGCGGCCTTGTCCCTGGAGTCCCATCGCATTCGCCGCCGCAGCGTCCGCTCGATGAGTGGTGAAGGCGCCACGGCGGCATCGGATCTGCCAGCCGGCTGTGGGACGACGGGCTCGATAAGGACGAGTGCGGACACCTGTTCGGGAAGGCGAGCAGCGACTTGGATAGCCGTTGCGCCTCCCACCGAATGACCGCAGAGGATCAACCGATCCCAGCCCTCCATCAGGACGAGCGCGACAACATCATCAACGAAGTGGGACCAGCGATACGGCTCCGGGGGCTTCGATGACGAACCGTGGCCCCGGAGATCGAGCAGAGTGGGGGTCGCGCGAGACGCGAGTCGTGTGGCATGTGGACGCCAGCATCCTCGTGAGAAGCCGGTCGCGTGCAAGAAGAGGATGCGCGGGCCGGCGGTTGGCCACTCCTCGAACGCGATGTTTACCCCCGGGCTGACCGTGACGGTTCGAAAAGCCGGGGTAGGGCCGGTCACGTCGTCTGGCATGGCGTCACCTCAGGGATGAAACTCTCCGCTGTCCTGAAGATCCTCAGCGGCGTGGGCGAATTCGCGCAGAGCAGCGACTAAACGAGTCACACTCGCTTCGCCCATCTGCTGGAAGATGCGATCGAGATAGGCACGGCTCGCCACCTCGATCGCCCTCACCACCGTGCGGCCTTCTTCGGCGAGGAATACGCGCACCACGCGCCCGTCGTTCGGGTCAGGCCGTCGCTCGATCAAGCGGTGACGGACGAGCCGGTCGGTCAACCCAGTCATCGTCGCGGGCTTCACTCGCATCGTCCCCGCGAGTTCACCCGCGGCCTGACCATCCCGGTCGAGAAGCAAGAACATCACCCGCAGCTGCGGCATCGTGAGACCGCGGGAATCCCAGAACTGGAGCCGGATCGGGTCGGCAACGTTCAGCGCCCGTGCGTATGCTCGAATAGCGCGGTCAGTCAGTATTTGGTTGACCACGGAACGTCGCCTCCATCCATGGTATTTTCGATCAGCCTAACGAATCAAGGCAACCGCAGTCCAGTCGGTGACTCATAGCCATGGAAATGGAGGTCGACTTGGCTGAACCTATTGCGCCCGGAGTCTGGTGGCTGCATCGGACCCGCGGCTGCAACGTGTTTCTCGCCGAGACCGCCAGTCGCGGGCTGATCTTATTTGACACCGGGTTTTCATCGAGCCTCCCTGGCATCCTGGAAGAAGTGAGTGCGCTGCGTCCGGGTGCCCGCATCACTCACCTGTTTTTGACTCATCATCATGCTGACCACACGGGAGCTGCAGCGGCACTCCGAGGGCACTACGGAGCACTCGTAGTCGTTGGCGCCGCGGATTGTCGCCCGGATGACCGCGGTAGGCTTCTACTCCGTGAGCACATCGGCACCTCGCACCGGCGACGGGTCCTTCGCCACTTCCTCGCGAATGGCCGACCCGCGACAGAGGTCGTCGTCGATCGATCGCTTTCGGGAGAAGTCGAGATCGCGGGCGTCCTCGCAATTCCCACGCCGGGTCACACGCCGGGGTCATACTGCTACCTGCTCCCGGATCGCGACCTTGCCATCTTGGGTGACCTCGTAATCAGCCACCCGACCGGGCTGGTACGACCGATGAAGGCGGCCAATCATGACGATGAGCAATACCTCCAGACACTCTTGATGTTCGCAAGCCGAGCACCAAAAACCGGATGCCCCGGACACGGCGCGGTCGTGTCGGGCGATCTCCGGGGACAGTTGACTGCGCTCGCCGGTCTCCAACGCCGCAGCCTGGTTTCGCCAACCGGCGCATGGACGCGGGGGAGACGCATGTGGCAATTCGCACGCGGGATGACGCGTGAGCGTCGCCCGTGAGTTCTTCCGGATCCGTCCGTGCTTTCTCCGATGCTGTCCGTTGCCGACCCTGTACCGCTGCACACTGACTGGCACCGATGGCGCGCGTGTCTGGCACTACTCAGCGCGTTGGGTCGTCGCTCGCACCGTCTGGGAGACGTAGCGACATATGCCAGGGTGATCTACTGATCCGGCGAATGACATCCCTGCTGACGCTGCTCACGACACCAGCCTTGGCCGCGGTTCCATCCCCTCTTCCTAGTTGACAGTATCATTAGCACTACAGAAAATACTCGCCTCACAGAAAGAAATACCCATATCACGCCCCCTGGGAGTCCTCATCGAACAGCGAAGGCCGCTTCGCAGCCGGATACCAGGGGGTCACGATGGATACAGACCTTGTTGATCGCGCGCTGCGCGCGTTCGGTGAGGCGGTCAACCTTGTGGAGCCGCTTCGAGTCAAGGTGTGGCGCGACCGAGGTCTGACGATCGCACAGATCGGAATGCTCTTCTTACTGCACGAGCAGGACGGGCAGCCAATCGGCGAAGTAGCCAAGCGGTTACGTTCGCGGCCCGCCACGGTCACAGGCTTGGCAGACCGGCTGGAACGGGCGGGGCTTGTCCGGCGCGCTGGTGATGAGTTCGACCGGCGCATCGTGCGTCTCAGGTTGACGGACCAAGGGCACCGCGTGCTCGATGAGATCAGGTCGGAAGGTCGCGCCTACCTCGGTGCGGCCTTCGAAGCACTCGGGCACGCAGACACGATCCGTCTAGCCGACCTGCTTGGTGCCTTCGTCTTGGCAGCCAGCATCGCGGCTGAGCGCTCAGAGGCAAGGACGGTAAGCGCGTGATTACTGAAACCAAGGTGCGCGGATGATCCAAGGCCCATCGATTCGGCCGACCGGACGGGAGAGCGGACCGCTGGCCGCGTGGGGCCGGTACGCGGCAAGCCATTGGCGACGCGTGCTGCTCGCGTGGTTGATTTTCGTCCTCACGCTGGGAGTCCTCGGATTCAATGCACGCGGGCGGTTTGTGGACGACCTCAAGCTCCCGGGCACCGAATCCCAGGCAGCCCGGGATCTGCTCGAGGAGCGATTCCCGCAGCAGGCAGGAGATCCGGCGCTCCTTGTGATGCAGGCTCCGAAGGGGTTTGACGATCCAGCCGTGCACTCCCGTGTCGATGAACTGATAAGAGAATTCGCGACACTGCCCGAAGTGGTAGCGGTGACTTCGCCGTACGAACCCGGGAATGCAGCGATCTCGCGTGACCGCATGGTCGCGTTCGCGACGGTGCAATACGCGGGCAGGGGCATCGAGGTGACCGAATCCAGCATCATCGCGCTGCTCGACTTGGTGGACAGTCGGTCCACGCCTGACGTCCACCTCGAAGTTGGCGGTGCCGTAGTTCAGTCTGGTGAAGTGGTTCCGCCTGGGCGCTCGGAGGCGATTGGTATCGCTGCGGGGGCCGTCATCCTGCTGGTCGCTTTTGGTTCCGTGGTCGCCATGGGACTGCCTATGGTGACCGCGCTCTTTGGTCTTGGGACTGGGATCGTGTCGATCTTGCTCCTCGCTCGGCTGCTAAGCATGAGTACGTTTACGCCAGCATTTGCGGCCATGATCGGTATTGGCGTCGGCATTGATTACGCACTTCTTGTCGTGACGCGCTATCGCGAAGAACTCCAGCAGGGGGAGCCTGTGACCGAGGCGGTCGCGATTGCCGTTGACACCGCGGGGCGCGCAGTGATCTTCGCCGGCGGCGCAGTCGTGATCGCATTGCTGGCACTCACGGTCGTCGGGATCGAGTTCGTCGCCGCGATGGGCATCGCGGGGGCCACTGTGGTTGCCGCTGCGGTGCTGGTGGCTGTGACGTTGCTCCCAGCCTTGCTCGGGCTGGCAGGTACACGCATCGACCGGCTCAGTATCCCCGCGTTTCATTCGGTCGAAACCGGCGATGGATCGAGCATCTGGCACCGGTTCGCTGGGGTCGTGCAGCGACACGCGATCCTCTCGTGCCTCGTGGCGCTCGTCATCCTTCTAACGCTGGCTGCTCCGGCGTTGGACATGCGGGTTGGTTCCTCGGACGCAGGGAACAACCCCAAGACCCTACACAGTCGGCGCGCATACGACCTGCTTGCAGCAGGTTTCGGCCCAGGCTTCAACGGACCCTTTGTCGTTGCGGTCGACCTGCCTGCTGGTGACTCGACCGCCACACTCTCTGCCCTGGGCGCGGCACTGGGAAGCACAGCAGGAGTCGTCTTCGCATCCCCGGCCCGACTTAGTCCAAACGGCGATGCCGCAGTGATCTCGGTTATCCCAGTCGGGTCCCCCCAAGACGAGTCCACTGGTCAGTTGCTGAAGCGTCTTCGCAACGACGTGATCCCTCAGGCCACCGCCGGGACGGAACTCCACGCCTACATCGGTGGCCTCACGGCAGCATTCGATGACATTGGTGACCGGATTGCATCGCGGCTCCCCGTCTTCTTCGCCATCGTGATCGGGCTGAACTTCTTCCTGTTGATGGCGGTGTTCCGCTCGGTCGCGGTCCCCATTAAGGCCGCGGCGATGAACCTGTTATCGATTGGCGCGGCCTACGGCGTACTAGTCGCGATCTTCCAATGGGGGTGGCTGTCGGGGTTCCTGGGCACCGGCGGCGAGGGGCCGATCGAGTCATTCCTCCCGATGATGCTGTTTGCGGTGCTGTTCGGTCTTTCGATGGACTATGAGGTGTTCCTCCTGTCTCGCATTCGTGAGAATTACGTGCACGGCATGGGGAACTCCCTGTCAATCACCCACGGCGTGACTCAAACAGCGCGCGTCATCACTGCTGCGGCGGCGATCATGGTCGCCGTGTTTCTGAGCTTCGCGCTGAGCGAGGGACGAATCATCAAGGAGTTCGGGATCGGGCTGGGAGTCGCGATCTTCTTGGACGCAACAGTTGTGCGGCTGATCTTGGTTCCAGCTGTGATGGAATTGCTCGGCGATGTCAATTGGTGGTTCCCGCGATGGCTCGACCGGCTATTGCCGAGCGTCCAGATCGAGGGTAGCCACGAAGTGGTGCGGGCCATCAACCAGAACGTCGAACGGTAAGAACGCGGCTGCCGACGGTGCTCGTTCCGGGAGGGTGGAATGTACGAGAAGGCGCTCGTGCCTATCGACGGTTCAGAGTTCTCACGTCAGGCCCTACAGCATGTGATCCGACTGGCGCCGCGGGAGGTCGTGCTCTTCGCGGCGATCGAGTCCGTCAGCTCTGCACTTGCCCGCCAGACGGGTGTCGTCTCGGACGTACCGCCGGAAGTAGCGGAGCAGGTCTTAACTGCGGAGACTCGCGATCTGCGGCGGCACCTCCGCGCGGCGGCTGACGAACTGGCGGAACGCGGGTGGAATGGGCCGACGCTTCAGCTCGTCCTTCAAGGCAAACCCGGTCAAAAGATAGTCGAGCTTGCGCATGATCTGGCTTGCGACATCATCGTGATGGCGACGCATGGACGGACCGGCATCCGGAGAGTGTTGGTCGGCTCAGTGGCCGACTACGTACTGAGTCACGTCACTGGTGCGGTGGTACTGCTCGTGCGGCCGTAGTAGAAGCCGATGTAGCAGTGGGGCGCAGTTCATGTAGCAATACACACGTTACGGTCTAGCAGGGGGGCGGGATTCGGATCTGGTTGACTGCGGGGGATTGGCAGAGCAAGTGCACTAAGAGTCATCAGGTCAGAGTGTCCGATGTTACATGCAAATGCCTCGGACCGCAGACCGTAGCTCCAACGCGAGCACTGCTCGCGCAGTAGATCATGGTCTCGATACGGACGAACCGAAATGCGATGAGAGGAGCGGTCCGTCCCCAGAGCGATGCCGACGCGCCAGTCTTCCTGCGGGGCAAAAAGTAGCGACCGCTCAATCCGCCGCATATAAACCTCAAGGCCAATGGGGCCCCGTGATCGCTAGACCGACATGCAATCCCGACGCGGCAGCTTGGCACGGATGTCTGGCACAGATTGCTCATCGGGGACTCCGCTCCTCATGCGGGGCCGGTCCGGTCGGGGCGGGATAGGAGAAGTCACAGACTCAACCGAGGAAGTCCTGAGAGGCAATCCGGCTGATTTCCTCCTCGTTGAATCCGGCGTCAACGAGCACTTCATGTGAATGCTCAGCCAGTTTTGGAGCACGCAACCGAGGATGTATCCGAGCGCCTGAGATCGAGAACGGGATCGTCACGACCTCTACGAAGCGCCCCTCTTCGTCGACAGGAATCTGGTGGAACGTTCCCTGTTCGCGGAGGTTGGCGTCGGAAGTGACCTCGTCCATCGTTGCGGCGACTGCCCAAACGCAACCGTATTCGTCGAGGCGACTCGCCCAGTGTGCATAGTCATGGGACTTAAAGATGGTATCGATCTCTGGGATCAGGTGTGTTTGGTTCTGCGGCATGAGGTCTGGGCTGACGTATCGAGGATCATCGGCCCAGTCCGCCCGTCCGATGGCATGGCAGAACGCCTTCCAGTACGCCACATTGTGCATGGTGAGCATCAACCAGCGGCCATCGGCGGTTTCGTAGGAGTTACGGGTCGCGAGGTCAGCCTTCGTGCGGTCGAAGCGTTCCGGGCGGTAGCCGGGGTTGTTCATGACCTGTTGCGCCTCGCTGGCCAACGACCAGAGGCCCGACCGTTGGAGGGTCGTGTCGACGAATTGCGAAGCCCCTGTCTGATCGCGGACCCGTAAAGCGGCCAGGATTGCGGTCAAGAGCGCCAGCCCCGCCGGATAGTCGCCCTGCCCGCCCCGGCTTACTACCGCCGGGGTACCAACTTCTCCCATTAGGCCCATCAGTCCCGACCCGGCCCAGTAGGACGTGGAGTCAAAGCCCGGCCGGGCGGAAGCGGCACCCTGACTGCCCCACCCGGTCAACTGGGCAAACACAATCGCTTTTGCCCTCGTCCGGATGGCCTCGTAGGTGAGTCCGTACCTCTCCAACCGCCCCGTCATCAAGTTCGTCACGAACACATCGGCGTTCTCGATGAGGCGGAGCACCACTTCAGACGCGCCGGGCTTCGCAAGGTCGACAGCGATCGAGCGCTTGCCACGGTTTAAGGCTTGGAAACTGTGGTCGGGGACGGGCGGACGGACGCCACGCGTCCGCATGTTTCGGGTGGTGTCCCCGCCAGGAGGCTCGACCTTGATCACGTCAGCGCCCATATCAGCCATTAGGGCGGCTGCGATCGGTACGGCGAGGAAGTTTCCGATTTCGACGACCCGGACTCCCGCGAGCGGAGACGCTGAATCAGCGACGTTCTGCATCACAACCCCCTCGGCCCATTGCGTTGCCAGCACTCTAGGACGGAGGAGCCAGCATGGGCACCTTGGCGGAGTGGACGGGTTGGCCGGGTTGCAACCGCGATTACCCTTTTGATTGCGTGTCCTTGAGCCTCTGGGTACAAGAGGCCTGCGTCGGTGTTGGCTGCGTTCTGGGTCAATCAGATACGGCGCTGCATCGCGTAGCGTTCCCGCAGCGGGCCAGATCCAGTCCGCCCGGAGGGGCCCGTGAGGCATTCTGCTCCCATTGAGCGAGGTGTCATCTAGCGAGGTGAATCGATGAGAGGGCCCAAGCGGTACCACTCGATGGCAGACGCAGTCGCCGCCATTCCGAGTGGCGCGTCGATCATGATCCCCGGATTCGGCCCTGGTACGCCGTGGAACCTCCTCCGAGCACTCTACGAGACGGACAAGGACGATTTTACGTTTATCTCGAATGCGGTCGGCATCGGGGGGATCCCCGGCCTGTTCCATGCCTCGGACTTTGTGCGCCACGGTCGCGTGAGGCACGTGATTTCGTCGTTCACTGCTGCCACGCATCCGTCAGAGGTCAGCGAGTGCGAAAAGGCGGTGCGCTCCGGTGCGATCACCGCGGAGATCGTGCCCCAGGGCACGCTGGCCGAGCGCATCCGCGCGGCTGGGGCAGGGATCCCTGCGTTCTACACGCCGGCGGGAGTCGGGACTCGCATCGCCGACGGCAAAGAGCAGCGGACCTTCCGAGGCCGACCCTACCTGATGGAGGAGGCCCTGGACGCGGACTACACATTCGTCCGTGCGTATCGCGCGGACGAGTTAGGCAATCTGGTATTCCGGCTCACTGCTCGAAACTTCAATCCGATCATGGCAATGGCCGCCCGCCACGCGATCGTCGAAGTCGAAGAACCCATCGGCCCGGCGGGGAGCCTCTCACCCGACGAGATCCATCTGCCTGGCGTATACGTGGAAGCGATCGTGGAGATTCCCGCAGACGGAGTTCGCGGCGTGAACATGCTGGCGATGCGGGCGGCTGCCGCCCGAGCAGAACAGGGCAAGCGGGCATGAACCATTCCAGCAAACCTCGTTTGGATCGCGAGCAAATGGCGGCGGTGGCTGCAGGTCTGCTACAGCCGCGGTGGATCGTCAACCTCGGCGTGGGAATCCCAACACTGGCGTCCACTTACATCTCCCCGGACGACGACATCCTGCTGACCTCCGAGAACGGCCTCCTCGGCTACGGCGTATTGGCGCCCGAGGGCATGGAGGACATCGACGTCGTGAACGCCAGTGTCCAATATGTGACGTTGCAGGCGGGGGCGGCGGTCGTCCACCACGCTGACTCATTCGCTTTCATTCGTAGTGGTCACGTGGATTGCACTGTCCTGGGAGCCTATGAAGTGGCCATGGACGGTTCGTTTGCAAACTGGAAGACGTCCAGCGACGAATGGTCGAATCTGGGCGGGATCGGCGGGGCGATGGATCTCGTCGCCAGCGCCAAGAACGTCTTCCTCGTCATGCAGCACACCACAACCGATGGCAGTCCCCGGCTCCTTAACGAGTGCGCGCTGCCACTGACGGGCCCCGCTGGGACTGTGACCTTGATCGTCACCGACATCGCCATCCTGAGGCCGAATGGCAACGGCTTTGATCTGTTGCAGTTGCTTCCGGGATGGGACGTTGAGGAAGTGAGAGCGATGACAGGAGCACCGGTGGTGGTCGGGCCAGAATTCGCGTCGTCAATGAGGTGAACGTCGATCCGTTCAGAGGCTGGCCGCAACCGGGGCAGTCCTTGTTCGTATGGTGCATGGTGATCCAGGACGGCCGGAGGCGCGGAGCGCGAGCGAGGATGGCCACCGCAAGCGTGCCATTAATACGAGTAGCTGCTGGATACGCGCAGCCGTTGCCGGCCGGTCTGTCCATGTCCGTCCAAGTGCCACCGGGGCGGCTGCTATAGTCCCGGTCGGCCGAGCGTCACCGACGCGAGTCGGTCCGGTTAGGGAGAGATGCGATGCCAGCAGCAGCCCTTGACGGCCTGAAGGTGTTGGACCTGACTAGTGGGACGTTCAATTATGCGGGCAAGTTGCTCGCTGGCTTCGGCGCGGACGTTGTGAAGATAGAACCGCCGGGCGGCGATCCGATCCGATACCAGCCGCCATTCGTTACTGGCGAGGAAGACCTGGAGTTATCCGGTCGTCACCTCCACATGAACACCGGGAAGCGCAGCGTTGTACTCGACCTGGATGCCCCCGCCGACCAGCGGCGCTTGATCGGGTTGCTCACGGACTACGATATCTTGATCGAAAGCTACCCCCCGGGGTATATGGCGGCTCGCGGGCTTGGATATGAAGCGCTCGCTCAGGTCCGAAGCGATCTCATTTATGCATCTATCTCCTTTTTTGGGCAGGAGGGTCCGTACGCCCATTACGTCGGTGCCGAAATCGTCGCGGAGGCTCTCAGCGGCTACTTGCGACTGACGGGAGACCCCGACCGCGAACCGGTCAAGTCCTACGACAATCTGGCTGAGCAGCAGTCGGCACTTCAGGCCGCTGTGGCGATCATGACAGCCGTCACTCAGCGCGAACTGACGGGTGAGGGGGATTACCTCGACCTTGCAGTCTTTGAAGCGGCCATGTTCCTGCTTGGCGGCCCCGCCCAGTTGTATATCGGGACCGGCATGGTTGCCAAGCGTAACGGCACGCGCCTGCTCGGGATGTCGCCAGAGGTGTTTTACCCATCATGCATCCGGCCCTGCAAGGGCGGCTACGTCCATGTGCACACCAACACGAGGCACCCGGATCTCATGGGCACGCTGATGGAGGTGCCCGAGTTGAACGACCCGGAGATCCTGGCCACGCCGATGGGGCATGCCGACGAGATCGACAAGCTCATGGACCGCTGGCTCTCACAGCATGACAAATTCGAAGTAGTCGAGATGGCCCAGGCGATGCGGCTCCCGTTCACCGAGGTGTTTACTCCGCTGGAGTTGATCAAAGACAGCCACCTGGAAGCGCGCGGCTTTTTCCAGGAGGTTGAGCATCCGAGAGCTGGCGTCATCCGGCAGCCGGGCGCTCCCGGCATGATGACGAAGACGCCATGGGTGACACGTCGGGCACCTCTCCTAGGAGAACACCAGGGGGAGGTCTTAGGATCGGAAGATGCCGCCTCACAGTAGTTGTTGGCAGTGTGACCACATGGGTGATGTCATCGCGCTCAGTGGCTGTCGCGAGGCAGGGCGAAAGGTCGAGTCATGTCGGGAAATAAGCGAGCGCTGTCGTCCATACGGGTTCTCGAGATGACCGTCGCCGTCGCCGGCCCGGTGGCGTGCCACGTCCTGGGAGACATGGGCGCGGAGGTGATTAAGGTCGAGGAACCGAACGCCCGTGCCCACACTCCTCGGATGCTGCCGCGCCCGCGTACGGGATCACCGGATCACCCGTTTAACCGCGTCCCAAACTGGGCCGAGCTGAATCGAAGCAAACGGCACATCGCCGTCGATGTCTCGAGTCCCGAGGGGCGTGACATCTTCCTGAGGATTGCAGCCGTCTCCGATGTGGTCGTTGAAAACTTTTCACCTCGTGTCATGGGAAACCTTGGCATCGATTATGAGGACCTCAAGAAGGTGAACCCCTCCATCATCATGGTCTCCATGCCCGCCTTTGGGAAGTCAGGGCCGTACCAGGGCCGCGGGTCATACGGGCCCGGCATCGACGCTATGAGCGGGGTCTCGCACTTGACCGGCTATCCAGACCGAGGCCCCGGGAAACCTGCGAACTTCTTCTGCGACCAGAATGCCGGGCTGCATGCCGCGTTCTGTATCATCGCTGCGCTCCGGCATCGCCGGCGCACTGGTGAGGGCCAGTACGTCGAGATGTCCATGTTGGAGGGAGAGGTGCAGTCCGTTGCGCCAGCGATCATGGCAGCCATGACGCTAGGCGTGGACCAGACGCGGATCGGTAACCGGCACGTATCCTTCGCTCCACACGGTGTATACGCATGTGCCGGCGACGACCAGTGGGTCGCCGTTGCAGTGACTTCAGACGAGCAATGGACGCGGCTCACTGACGTCATCGGCCGCCCAGAACTCGCAACGGATCCGCGGTTTGTGAAGCGGGCTGACCGCTACGCAAACCAGGATGCGACCGACGCAGCCATCAGCGCGTGGACATCCGGGCGGACTGCAGCGGACGTGCAGGAGCAGTTACAAGCCGCCGGGATCGCGGCGGGGAATGCCTTGCGGATCGACGAACTGTTTACGGACCCCCAGGTCGGCCATCGCGGTTCGTTCGCGTGGGTGGACCACCCGGAGATGGGAGGATTCCCCCACACGCGTACGGCATGGAAAAGCCAGTTGGGGAACAGCGGTGTCGCGGCCCCCGCTCCCTTGTTTGGAGAGGCGAACGAATACGTCCTCCGCGAACTGTTAGGAATGACCGCGCCTGAGGTTGAGCGGCTGCTGCAGATGAACATCGTGGCCAGACAGCCCCTCGGCTGGCAGCCTCCGGGCTAAGCCGCCGCGCGAGTTGCCTCCCTGCCAGCTCAAGCGTTCACCCCGCTCCCTCCTCCTCGTGGCAGTCATCGAGGCAACGATCGGTGTCCCGTGTGCCCGTCATCTCTAGAAGCCCGGCCGCCCTCGGAAAGATCTCGGACAGAGGAGTGTGAAAGTATTCACAGATAGACATCAGGACCGAGAGTGGTACTTCGTTCCGACCCGCCTCGTAGTTTGAGATGGAGCCTTGTGTGACGTCGGCCGCCCAGGCGACTGCCTCTTGGGATTCCCGATGTCTGACCCGCAGTTCCCGTAGCCTTTGCCCAAGCGTCACTCGCAACTCGCCGGACAGCACTCGTCTTCGAGAAACAATCATCTTGGACCTCCCATCGCGGTGCGGATGTTAAGGGGGCCTCTTGTCCACCGGACTACGTGGTATACGTAGCGACGGGCCAATCGTGTACGGAGACGTACGTAATCGCGAACGCGACTGAGCTATGAGTGATCAGGGGACGACTCGGGGCGGTCGACGTGGGGCTTGGAGCACCGTCCGGCAAGCCTTGCTCCTCGTCGAGTCCGCGAGTCCCTGCTTCTTGGTAGCAACCGGGCCTCCGGGATCAGGGAAGACCCAGTTTCTGGCTGAGATATCGGAATTCGCCCGTGCGCGTGGGCTCGGGGTCGCCCCAGTGGATGCCCGTAACGCTGCTATTCCGCTCCTTGCGGTAGATCGCTTGACTCGAGAGCTCGGCTCACGGACAGACAACCTCCCCTCAGACATTGAGCGCGTACACCTGCTCCGCTCGGCGTGCCAGCGAGCGGCCGCAGGCCGGCCAGGCGTGGTGATCCTGGTAGACAACGCAAGCGAGCTGCTACCACCGGATCGCTCGGCGCTAGTCGACCTGGTGCTGAACCCGCCGTGTGGCAATTTGATGGTGGCGATCGCAGTTCCCGAGGCGGCAGGGAGGGCTGGCCCGTTCTCGGGATTCGGAAGCTGGCCTACCCCGAGTGCCGGCTACCGTGCACGCGCGCGGTGTATGGAAGTCGCTCTCAACTTGATGACCGCAGACGAGGTCGTCGGCCTTGCGGAATCCAGATTTGGAATTGGGACCACAGCTTCGAGGTTCGCCGAGAGTGCGGTGTACCTGTCTGCAGGACTGATGAGCCACGTGGAAACGATCCTGGATCGGGTCGCGAGTCTCGGAGAGTCGGAACGGCAACTGGTACTGAGTGGAAGCGAGTTCATAGAGCACGCGCTCGTCTCGGGTCCGCCGTTTCGCCGCGTACTCGGCGGCACGTTCGATGAGGGGAGCGACCCCATCGCCCTCATTGTGGCGCGCGGCCTAGCAGCCTGGATGGGCCCCGCGCCGATCCGCCATCTTGCGACACTTCTCGAACTCGACCCCAAGGTGATCGAGCGTCATCTGGCCGCGGCACAGGATCGCCGGTTCGTCACTCCAAAGAGCGAAGGCGGCGAGATTAGCTTCAGATTCACGATCCCGCTGGCCCGGATGGAAGTCGTGCGGGACACCCCCGAACTCATTCGACGCCATCTACACGCGCGTGTGGCCGCGATTAAGGAAGACTCGGGCTGGCCCAGCAATGCGGTGGCCATGGCCCACCACTATCTGGTCGGGCATGTTGACCTCACTCGGGACCGGCTGGCGCTCGTGACGCAGGCGGCTCAGATGCTCACGCGGCGTAGCCGGTACACCCGGGCGCAGCGGATCCTCCGCGAGGCACTGGCCCAACTTCACGAAACGCGCCTCCATGATGAACTACCAGAGGAGGCCCGCGCCCTCCTGGCCGAGACGCTCTCCCGAAGCGGCGAACCCGACGAGGCAGCGCGCATTCTCGTGAGCAACGACCCGGCGGAGCGCCCTTCTGCTGACTCCGTCATCAGGCGGGCGCGGGACCATGTGGCAAATAGTCAGGATGCCATTGCCATCCAGTTGCTGGAAGCCGAGCTTGCCTCCGAAAACCTGGAGCCGATCGAACGTCTACATGTGATGGTTGATCTAGGGCGCCTCATGGTCGGGCAGGGACGCCTTGACGAAGGGGAGCAGCTCTCAGCGGCCGCTTACGCCGAGGCGATAGCGCTCGGCGAGGTCCCCGCCGCTGTCGAGGCCCAGATCACCTCACATGTCCGGTTCCTCTACGACGCGTTGCCGCATCGCGCACTCGACCACGGCCGGAAGAGCCTGATACTGGCACATCGCCATTCCGACAAGGGGCTGCAAGCGCGGACGCTCTCCGCGATCGGCAATGCCTTGACGGATTCGGTGGGACTCCTCCGCGCATTCAAGTGGTTGCAGCGAGCGCGAGAACGCGCTGAGACCGCCGAGGACTTCGCTACCTTGTCCTGGACGACGCAACTCCTCGCTGTGAACTGCATTGAACGTGGCGACTGGACTGTCGCCGAGCAGCTGACCTCAAACGTAGCCTATATCGACGATGTGCTTCATCGCTCGCGGTCGCTGCGATTGTCTGCCGCGCTTCAGCACTGGTTGCAGGCCCTTCGCGGTTACCCCTCCGAGCTCCTGCCTCCTGCAGACAATCTGGATCTCGCCCATGCGACCGGCCGGGCTGAGGTGATTGTTTTTCAGGCGATGTGCGAGCGCTGGCTCCTGACCGACCATGCCTCCCGGGCCCTGGCCAGAGCTACGGAGATGGTCCACGCACTCGAAGCCCAGCCGGGGAACCGAAGACAACTGATCACCTACGCGTTGCCGGCACAGGCCATGATCGCGTTCGAACTCCGAGACGCGGACACATTGGCGTCAGCCGAGTCTCGCCTGGGCATGTTGCTACGGGAGGTCGGGCACGAGCACGGTCTCGTACTGCCAGAGTCCTGGCTGACGAAGGCGATGTCGCACGCGGTCCGCGGCGAGTGGGCGCTCGTCCCACCTGCGTCTCTTCAGGCGGCCAGCGCCTTCGAGCAACTCGGGTACCGTCGCCGTGCGGCGGCGGCTCTTCAACTGACAGGCAACGCGTATCGAGAAATCGGCGAAACCGAACTCGCTCACCGCTACCTCACGGAGGCGTTCATCGCATTCCGTGACATGGGCGCAACACCTCGATTGGACGCCATCCGTCGTTCGTTCCATCTACTCGGGCGACGCATCCCTCGTGACCAGATAAGACCTGGCGAACTGACGGCACGACAGTGGCAGATTGCCATCCACGCCGCGGGCGGGAAGTCCGACCGGGAGATAGCAGCCATCCTCGGAATCCGGTACCGCACCGTGACCACACACATCTCCAACATCTTGCATGCGCTGCGGATGCAATCTCGGTCAGACCTTTCCGACTGGATATCATCCACCCGTTGAGCATCCCTGCTTTGCGCTCAGCACTCAGGGGTTGTTTGACGTGAGCGATGGCGGAGGAGCGAATAATGGCGAGCGAGTTCACATCTCATGCGTGGAACGTGCGGCCTAAGAACGCGTCGAGCGAGGGGATCCATAGCGACGAGTCGGCCCAAGCGCTCGGTTTCCGCGGTGGCTTTGTCCCGGGTGTCACCCTCTACGAGAACCTTGTCGTAAAGCTACTTGAGCAGGATCCTGGCTGGCTCTCGCAAGGCCGAGCAGAGCTGCACTTCAGACGACCGGTATACGACGCTGAAGAAGTCACCTTCACGATCGACGCCAAGACCCAGGAGTGGCGCATCACCGCCGAGGGATCGACGCGGCCTCGTGCCTATGGCGCCCTCCGGCTTCATGATGAACCACCCTCCGTCCCAGCGGGCCAACTGACACCGCAGAGCGGTAAACGGTTAGGGGATCCCGCTCAGATCGGTGCACTCATGGAATCGGTGGTTGAATTCCCGCCGGACCGCGTAGAGGCTGCGGCACGAGCATCGGGATTCCCCCTCGCAGATATTTCCCGGCTCGTGCCCCCCGGCCTGTGGACGAATCCTGTGGATCTCCTCCACTCGTACTTCGAGTGCCCGATGACCATCCACCTCAGCAGCAAGATCTGGCACCGGTCGCCGCTACGAGAAGGTGAAATCCTTTACAAGCGGGGTCAGATCACCGGGTTCGAGGAGCGAAGCGGGAACCACATCGTGCATTTGAATGCTGAGCTCAGCACGCATGGTCGCCTGATCGCAGTCGTGTCCCACTCAAGCGTATTCAAGCTCCGAGAGGGGGAGCGGGGTTTGAGCCAACCCGCCTAGGAGACCTCGCGGCCCGACCATGTTGCCCGGTCAATTCTTCCATCGAGCGGAGTACTGCGGCCACAGATTATCCGTTTGATTGCGCGGCCAAATGCCCCTGCGTAAAACAACACGGAACGATCGCCGAAGGGAGTACCAGTCCGCACGGACGCGTCATCCGGCGAATCTATTAGCAAGCATCGGAACACGGGGGCATATCGTGGAGCCGTTTAAGAACCGGTACTGCATTGTTGGTGTCGGTAACACCCATTATGGGCGTAACCCCGGTCTGTCCCAGCTGGGGCACAACGTGAAGGCCATTCGCGCGGCGGCCGACGACGCTGGCCTGGCAATGGGGGAGATTGATGGCCTCCTGACGAAAGCACCCTCGTCGACCTTCCCCATGCTCTGGGCGCCGCGTGTCGCTGAAGCCCTGCAGATAGTTCCAAAGGTTGTTGGCACCATCGATCAGGCTGGCGCGAGCAATATTTCGCTGATCCAGTATGCGATCACAGCGATCGAACTCGGCCAGGCCTCAGTTGTCGCTTGCTCCTACGGCGACAATCCCGCGACCGGTTCCCGCGAAAACTACCGGCGCCCTCGCGGCGGTGATGCATTCGCCGGACTCTTTGGTGCCCCACTTGCCTACGCGATGGTGGCGCGGCGGCACATGGAGAAGTACGGGACGACACACGAGCAGTTGGGCAACGTGGCCGTGGCACACCGGCACCACGCCAGCATGAACCCGAACGCCCAGTTCCAAGATCCGATCACTATGGAAGACTACGAGAACTCACGCTGGTTGGCCGAGCCATTCCGTCTGCTCGACTGCTGCCCGGTTTCTGACAGCGGCGCGGCTTGGATCGTCACCACAGAGGAGAGGGCAAAAGCGCTCAAGCAAAAGCCGATCTACGTTGAGGGGCTCGGTCAGGGACACCCAAGCTGGGAGTTCTACCGCCGCGATGACCCGACGGTGAGCGGCGCTCAGGTGGCATCTGAGAGTGTCTTTCGGACGGCTGGCATGGGCCCGAAGGACATCGACTTCTGCGAGTTCTACGACTGCTTCACGATCGTCCCAATCATGACGCTCGAAGACTACGGGTTCGTGAAGAAGGGTGAGGGGGCCGCCTTCTTCGAAGACAAGCGAACTTGGATCGGTGGAGAATTACCGATCAATACTTCTGGCGGTCTGCTCTCCGAGACCGGTATGCCAGGACCCCACCTCATTCTTGAGGGCGTTCGGCAGTTGCGGGGCGAGTACGTAGGTACCCCACGACAAGTCGAGGGCGCGGAGCGTGGGTTGATTACGCAGCAGGGTGGTGTCCTCACGACCCACGGAGCGATGATCCTCTCGAACCAGGGGTAGGGAGCTCAAACGATGGCAACTGACGTTAGGGCCGAGCTCCTCGCGGAGCCGACTGATTTGGATCGCGCGTATTGGGACGGACTCTCGGAGGGCAAGCTCCGGGTACAGCAGTGCGGAGCATGCAAGAGTTATCAGGCCCCGCCGGAGACGTTCTGTTACAAGTGCGGGTCGGATGACATCGCATGGAAAGACGCTACCGGGCGCGGCCAGGTGTTCTCCTTCATCACCGTGCACCAGAAGTATCACCCCGCGTTCTACGAACTGGTTCCCTACAACGTCTCGGTTGTGGAGCTCGCGGAAGGGCCACGACTCATCGCGAACCTCATTGACATCGACCCGCACGAGGTCCAGGTGGGCATGGACGTCAAGGCTACCGTGCGCCCGGTGGGGGACCGAGTAGCACTGTTCTTCGAGAGGGTGTAAGTCGTGCGCATTCGCAAGGAATGGTCGGCATGGGACTCGAACGCGAACTTTAAAAGCATTCCCGGAGCCATGGGGATCTATGAGATCGCAGACGAGCAGAGGAACTGTGTCTTCATTGGCTATGCTGGCGGCGCCTCGCCGTATGGCCTTCGCGGTGAACTATACCGGATTTTTGGCATGCCCACTGGTTCTGACACCTGGAACTGGTCGCACCCGCATCCCGAGGGCGTGTCCGGCGACATGAAGAAGCGCGCGCGTTACTACCGGTATGAGGTCAACCACCAGTATTACAGCCGCTGGATCGAAGACCTCACGCGATACCGCGAGGACCACGAAGAACTCCCGGTGTTCAATCGCGAGCCCGGCGCAGAGCAGCCACCACATCTAGGTCGATACCACTGGAAGAGCGAGCAGATCTAACCCATGGACATGCAACGTACCGAACAGCAGCAGCTCATCATCGACACCGTCCGGAGGTTCATCCGTGAGGAGATCCGCCCGCTTGAGGCAGACCTTGACCCGGACGCGTTTGAACTGAAGCCCGAGGACGACAAGCGCCTTCGCCAAAAGGTGAAGGACATGGGCATGTACCAGATGGGGCTTCCCGTCGAGTACGGCGGTCCGGGCATCGACATCGTCACGCGCACAATGATCGCTGAGGAGCTTTCGCAGCACCGCGCAGGCCTATACGCGCCGGCCTATGGCGTGTTCGGCTCCTCGCCGCCGGAGCACCTGTTCAACGCGACGCCGGAGCAGAAGGAGGAATACCTCTACCCGGTCATCCGGGGTGAAAAGCACGCCTTCTTCGGATTGTCCGAGCCGAGCGGTGGTTCCGACCCGGCGCGGGCGATCCGCACCCGAGGCGTCCGTGACGGCGACCACTGGGTGATCAATGGGAGCAAGCTCTGGAACTCCGGTGCTGATACGGCCGACTTTGGCATCGTCTATGTGCGCACGGATCCGACGAAGGGACGCCAGGGCATCACGGCGTTCCTGATTGACACGGACACGCCGGGCTTTCGTGTGCAGCGTCTCGTCCAGGTACTCCGCTCGCACTACACCACGGAGCTCTCGTTCACGGACATGCGTGTCCCCCATTCGAAGATCCTGGGTGAAGAAGGCGGCGGGTTTGCGCTGGCGAACGACACCCTGGCCCACAACCGTATCCCGTACGCTACGGCCTGCCTCGGCATCGCGCAGTACGCGCAGGAATTGGCGATTGACTGGGCCAAACAGCGTGTCACCTTCGGTGAGCCGCTCGCGAACCGCCAGTCGATCCAGTGGATGTTGGTCGACAATGAGATCGACATGCGGACGAGCCGGTGGGTAGCGCTCGATGCCGCAGCGAAGGCGCAGCGGGGCGAGTCGTTTCGTTTCGAGTCGTCTATGGCCAAGCTCCTCTGCACAGAGGCGGCCGGCCGCGTGATCGACCGCTGTATGCAGATATTCGGCGGCCTGGGCATGGCCAAGGACATGCCACTCGAGCGCTGGTACCGCGAGGTACGCATCCGCCGCATCGGCGAGGGGCCGTCTGAGATTCAGCGTGTCGTGATGGCGCGCGACCTGCTGA
>CAZVNJ010000016.1:0-46398 GCA_964628985.1 uncultured Dehalococcoides sp. | reverse complement strand
AGGTCGACGCGTCCCCCGGCGAGGTGCTGCAGCATCGCGTAGTCCTCGGCGATCTTGACCGGGTCGTTCGTCGTGATGAGCGTCGTGGACGTGGAGAGGATGATCCGCTCCGTCCGCGCGGCGATGTAGCCCAGCAGTGTGGTCGGCGACGAGGGCACAAACGGCGGGTTGTGGTGCTCACCCGTCGCGAAGACGTCGAGGCCCACCTCCTCCGCTTTCAGCGCGATCGCCACCATCGCCTGGATGCGCTCGGCCTCGGTGGGCGTCCGGCCCGTCGTCGGGTCCGTCGTCACATCACCCACCGTGAACACGCCGAACTGCATCTGCATGAGGGCCTCCGGCCTCCATTGTCGCAGGGCAGCGCGGGATGCGAGCGGCTAATCTGAAGGCAGCGCCCTCGTGTTCCGGGGTCGCGCGTGGAGGTATGCCGTGGCGTCGTCGAACATCGCGGCAGGCGACGTCGAGGCCCGCACGCAGGCGATCGGTCGCACGCTCCTCGATGAGATGGGACGCCACCGTCCGCGTCTCGACGAGCAGGTCGAGGACTGGCTCCTGACGCATGCCGTGGCGGACGAGCGTTTCCGTACCCGCCTCCTGCGCTTCCTCGATGTGCTCGCCGCCTTCGACGCCTCCGGTACCTCCGACGAGATACAAGACCTGTTCCACGAGTACTTCGCGGACGATTTCCCCGGCATCCCGCGTCCGCTCCGCTGGCTCGTCCGCCTGGCCCGCAACGAACAGGTGCCCGCTGCCGTCGTCGCCCGCGCCTCGCGCCGCGCCGCGGAGGTGTTTGCGCAGCGCTTTATCACGGTGCCGCAGGACGCGGTCGTCTCGTCCCTCGTCGCCTCCCTCGCCGAGGCCTCTCGCACGCCCTCGTTCGACCTCCTCGGGGAAGCGGTGCTCAGCGAGACAGAGGCCGAGGGCTACGAGGCGCGCTACCTCGCGCTGATCCGCGACCTTGCGCGCGAGCCGGCTGCGCATCAGCGCACGGCGGGCGGTCAACCGGCCCTGCAGGTCTCGATCAAACTCTCCTCGCTGACACACCACATGAGCGCCGTCGACCCGCACGGCTCCGTCGGGCGTGTGCTTCCTCGTCTCGTGCGCGTGGCATCGGCGGCCCGCGACGCCGGCGTTGGCCTCGCCGTCGACGCCGAGCAGTACGAGACGCGCGACGTCGTGTGGGACGCCTTCCGCGCCGCCTTCGGCCCCGGCACGGCGCTCGAGAACTGGAAGGACGCCGGCATCGTCGTCCAGGCCTACCTCCGCGACGCCGAAGCGCACATCGAGGAAGTGGTGGACTTCGCCCGGGAGCGCGGCCATCCCTTCCAGGTCCGCCTCGTGAAGGGCGCCTATTGGGACTACGAGACCGCGGTTGCGGCTGCGAACCGTTGGACACCGCCCGTCTTCCAGCAGAAGGACGCTACCGACCGCTCCTTCGAGGCTTGCGTGGCCCGCCTCCTCGAGGCGTCAGGCCTCGTCCGCCTCGCCGTCGCAAGCCACAACCCGCGGGCCCACGCCTTCGCCCGAGCGCAGGCCGATGCGCGCGGCCTCCCGCTCGGCGCGATCGAGCACCAGACGCTCCACCGCACCTCCGAGGCGATGAGCCGCGCGCTCGCTGCGCAGGGATGGCCGGTGCGTGACTACGTGCCGGTCGGCGAACTGCTCCCGGGCATGGCGTATCTCGTGCGGCGCATTCTTGAGAATTCCTCGCAGGCGGGCTTTCTGATGCGCAGCCGCCAGGACGTCCCTGCCGAGGAACTCCTCGCGCCACCCTCGACCGCATCCGACCCACCGGCGGTCGCCCCGGACGGCGCCAGCTTCGAGCGCGCTCCTGCCGCACGCTGGTTTGACCGGCAGTTCCGCGCTGCCTTCGATGCCGCGCTGGCCGCCGTAGGCTCGGCGCCGCCGTCGCGCGTCAACCTCCCGCCGGGCATCGAGGCGGAGCGTGTCGACGAGCAGCACAGCCCCTCCGATCCGGACGGGCCGCCGATCGCCCTTGTCGAGATCGCGGGGCCCGAGGGGGCGCGAGTCGCCGTGGGCAGGGCTGAGGTGGCACAACCCGCGTGGGGCGCACTTGGCGCCCGCGTGCGCGCTGCCCTGCTGCGCCGCGCGGCGGACCTGCTGCTCGCGCGGGGGCACGCCTTCGCGGCCACGATCGTGCGAGAGGGCGGCCGGGACCGTGCCGGTGCCTGGGCGGAGGTCGAGGAGGCAGTGGACTTCCTGCGGTTCTACGCCGCAGAAGCCGAGCGCCTCGAAGAGGGGTTCGGGCGGCGGCTGCGTCCACGCGGCGTGGTTGCGGTAATCCCGCCGTGGAACTTCTCGCTCGCCATCCCGTGCGGGATGACAGCCGCGGCGCTGGCCGCCGGCAACGCCGCCGTCTTGAAGCCGGCCAGCCAGACCCCGCTCGCCGCCTTCCGGTTCGTCGCCCTGCTGCACGAGGCCGGCGTGCCTGCCGATGTCGTGCAGTGCCTCCCCGGCGAGGGCAGCAAGACCGGGCAGGCACTCGTGGACGACCGTCGTGTCGCCCTCGTCGCCTTCACCGGCTCGCGCGCCGTGGGCACTGCGCTCAGCGAGGCGGTCGGCCGGACCACCACCGAGGGCGGCCGCGTCCGCGGCATGATTGCGGAGATGGGCGGCAAGAACCCCGCGCTGGTCTTCGACGACGCCGATCTCGACGAGGCAGTGACCGGCGTACTCGCCTCGGCCTTCGGCCATGCGAACCAGAAGTGCTCAGCGGTCTCACGTGTGCTGGTAGAACGCCCCGTGGTGGACCGCTTCCGCGCGCGGCTCGTCGATGCCGCTGGTTCCCTGGTCTGCGGCCACGCCGAGGACCCCGCGACGCAGGTGAACCCAGTGATCGACCGACGTGCTTCCGACCGACTGCGCGAGGCCGCAGCCGTCGCGCGCAGCGAGGGCCGCGTGCTCCTCGACCGCTTCGACCCGCCTGAGGGCACGCTCGTCCACGGCCCCCTGATCGTCGAACTCGACCCGGCGGCGGCCCTGACGGCACGCACCGCCACCGAGGAGTTGTTCGGGCCGATCCTCGCTCTCATCCCGTTCGACGAGGAGGACGAGGCGTATCGCATCGCGAACGGCACGGCATACGGCCTTACCTCCGCTGTCTTCTCACGCAGCCCCGGGCGCATCGCGCGGGCGAGTGCGGCGATCGAGGCCGGTCACGTGTACGTGAACCGCACCTCCACCGGCGCGCGCCCCGGCGTAGAGCCGTTCGGCGGGAAGCGCTTCTCTGGCACCGGACCGAAGGCAGGCGGCGAGGACTACCTCTGGGCCTTCCTCGAACGGACGGACGCCCCGCCCGACGACGGCCCCGTCGACCCCGAGGGCTCGTCGCTGCCCGCGCTTGAGCACGGGCTGTGGGGCGCGCCGCTCGACGCCCGCCTCGCTTGCCTCCGCCATGCAGCCGAGTCGCTCGCTACCACCGACGGCCGTGCTTCGCAGGCACTCATCGAGGTCGCCCGACGGGCCGAGGTGGAACTCGGGCAGCCCGCGCCCTCCACGCCCGTCGCCGGGCAGGACACGCGGCAGTGGTACGACACGCCCCGGGGCCTCGGCCTGGTCCGCGCGCAGGGCGTCGATGCCGTCGCCTGGCTCGCCGCTCCGCTCGCCGCGGGCAACACCGTCGTCGTCATCGACTCGCCGGACCTCGACGCGGCCGTCGAGGCGCTGTGGGCCGCCGGTGTCCCGCAGCACGTCCTTCGTCGCGCGCCAGGCGGTGCTGCGCGGCTCGTGCGCCTCGCGGCTGACCCCGCCGTTGCCTTCGTGGCCTGCGATGGCGGCCCCTTCTCCTCCCTCGCAGCCGCGCTGGCGCCCGCGCGCCCGGGGCAGCGAGGCATGAAGGCGCTCCTCTCACCCCTCGATGGGCCCCAACCGGGCGAGGGCGGATTCCTGCGCCGCTTCGCCTGGCCAAAGGTGGTGGCCACCCGCACTCTGCGCCACGGCGCCAACCTCGCGCTCACCTCCATCGGGCCGCGCCGCCCATAGAGGCGGGTGCGACGCTCGGCGTTACGATGCGCCGGCACGCCGCGCGTCTCGCGCGGCACCGACGAGAGGTGCACCCATGCCCTTCTTCCAGCGCGGTGACGCGCGCATCTACTACGAGGAGTCCGGCCGCCCCGACGGCTTCCCGCTCCTCCTCATCTCGCCCGGCGGCATGAACTCTGCCATCGCCTTCTGGGCGCGCATGCCAATCAACCCAATCGAGGCGTTCAAGGACGACTTCCGGATCATTGCGATGGACCAGCGCAACTGCGGGCAGTCCACCGGCCCGTTCGACGTCGCGGACCCGTGGGGTTCATACGTCGATGACCAACTTGGACTGCTCGACCACCTTGGCATCGACCGCTACACCTGCCTGGGCTCCTGCATCGGCTGTTCCTACATCGTCAAGCAACTAGAGCGGCAGCCCGGACGGATGGCCGCGGGCGTCCTCATGCAGCCCATCGGCCGGGTCGACTCCAACGTCGAGATCTGGCAGGACCGCATCTGGCGGCCCTGGGGAGAGGCACTTGTCTCCGAACGCGCCGACCTCACCACGGACGGCATGCTCGCCTTCGGTCACGCGATGTGGGACGGGGACTTCGTCTTCAGCGTGCCAAAGGACTTCCTGACGACCATCGACACACCGCTCCTCGTCCTCCCTGGCTACGACGCCGCCCATCCGACCGAGGTCGGACTCGAAGTCGCGAGGCTCCTGCCGAACCAGGAGACCCTGGAGGATTGGAAACTTCCAGAAGCAGTCCCCCACACGATCGAGGTGATCCGCGCCTTCCTGAAGGAGCACACGGACGGAGTGACCGCATGACCCCTCCAACAACGACTCCACCCGCCACCTCGATCCCTGCGAAGCCAACGCCCGCGGAAGGCCGCCCCGCCCCAGTCGACGAGTTGCTCTGCACGCTCTGCGGGCTGAGGGCGTGCTGGACCGAGGCCGATGGCCCTCGCCCGTAGCGCTACCATCCCGTCCGGGACACACCCGCAGCGCCGAAAGACCATCGATGTCCGTCCAGCCCGTCCAGAAGTTCGTGACCTCTCAGCGCATCCCCATCTCCTTCTGGGACTGGGGTAACGAGGACGCGCCGCCCCTCGTCCTCGTCCACGGCGGCAAGGATCACGCGCGGCAGTGGGATCGCATCGCGGCGGCCTTCCAGCCGGACTACCACGTCGTTGCCCTCGACCTGCGGGGCCACGGTGACTCAGGCTGGTCACCCGGAGGCACCTACGGCCTCCCTGACAACGCGATCGACCTGGTCCGAGTGATCGAGACGGTGGGAGCACCCGCGCGCGTCCTCGCGCACTCCTACGGCGGCTCCGTCAGCCTGGTCGCGGCCGGCACCTACCCCGACCACTTCAGCCGGCTCGCGGTCCTCGAGGGGACTCACTCGCTCAACCCGCGCGACGACAACGAGATGGGGCCGAAGTGGCTCCGCACGTGGGGTGACCGCATCCGCGGCTTCGAGGAGTCGACGCCGCGCGTGTACCCGACCCTCGAGGCGGCGGCGGAGCGCATCCGGGAGGCCAACCCGCGCCTGCCTGCGGACTTCGTCCCCCACCTCACCTCGTATGCCGCGAAGCCGGTCGAAGGTGGCTACGTCTGGAAGTACGACTGGTGGGTGAACAGCCGGACCTCGATGGAGATCCGTCGCGAGGAACTGCCTCGATTCTGGGCCGCGGTGACGTGTCCTGTGCTCCACGTCTTCGCGCGGCACGGGCAGGCGAACCAGGTGCACGATGCGGAGAAGCATTTCAAGGATGCCCGGACGGTGTTCATCGAGGATGCCGGCCACTGGCTGCATCATGACCAGCCCGAAGCAACGCTCGCCGTCCTGCGACCGTTCCTGGCCGGCCAGACGGAGGGACGATGACGAACGAATCCCCGCGCGTCCTCTACGAGACCCGTGACGCGGGCTCCATCGCCGTCATCACCATGAACCGCGCGCGCTACCGCAACCCGCTCAGCGTCCAGATGATGCGCGCCCTCGACGAGGCGTTCGCCCGCGCCGCGGACGATGACGCCGTCCGCGTGATCATCCTGCGCGGCGACGGCCCCACCTTCTCAGGCGGCCACGACCTCGGCTCGCCGGATGCCGAGGAGATGCGCGCGGAGATGGCGGGGGCGTCCTTCTCGCAGCGCGTCGCGCGCAGCCGGGAAATGGACCTCGAACCACTCATGCGCTTCCGGAACATCCCGAAGCCCACAATCGCGATCGTGCAAGGCGCCTGTATCTACGCCGCCTGGATGCTCGCCGCGTCGATGGACGTCATCTTCGCCGCGGCCGACGCCCAGTTCCTCGCGACCAACTTCTCCGTCTTCACCGTCCCGTGGGACATCGGCGCCCGGCAGGCAAAGTACCTGATGTACGACAACCGCTTCATCGATGCCGCCACCGCCAGGGAAGTCGGCCTGGTCCAGGAGGTCCATCCCCTCGACCGGCTCGAGGACGAGGCGCTCGCCTATGCCCGCCGAGTCGCGAAGAACGACCCGTTCCAGTTGCGGATGATGAAGCACTCGATCCACCAGATGCAGGAGGTCCAGGGCTTCACAGCCCACATCCACTCCTCTTTCGCGGACCGTATGGTGCGCGCCGCCAACACCGACGTCGCGATCACCCAGCAGCAGGACGACCCCTCGAAGCGGCGCCTCTATGTCAGCGTCGAGCGCGCCCGAGCCAACCGAGAAGCGGGCGGTGCCGGGTAAGACGCTGTGCCGCTACCCGTTGGCACGCAGCCAGTCGAGTAGGTCGGACACCTTCGCTGTCGCAACCCCGATCGAGGTATCTGCCGCGCCGTAGTACATCAGCATCTCCCCGGTCGCCTCGTCGGTGACCGTGCCGCATGAGAACACGACGTTGGGCACATCACCCACGAACTCGAAACCGGCCGACGGGCCGAACACCCAGTCGTTGGCGCGCCGGATCACGATCGTGGGGTCGTCGAGGTCGAGCAAGGCGAGTCCCATGCGGTAGAGCGCGCCGGATGCCGTGTGCCGTACACCGTGGTAGATGATCAGCCAGCCCTCCGCGGTCTCGATCGGTGGCGGCGATAGGCCGATCTTCCCGGCATCCCAGAAGGAACCTTCTCGCGCCTCCATCAGCATCATGTGATCGCCCCAGTGCTTCAGGTCAGGGGAGAACGAGAGCCAGATGTTGGCCTTCGAGTTGCCGGTTGTGGCGACGGGGCGGTGGATCAGAGCCCACCTGCCCGCGATCCGCCGAGGGAAGAGCGCCGCGTCCTTGTCCTCAGGAGGGGTGATCGGGCCACGGCGCTCGAATGTCTTGAAGTCCTCGGTCAGGGCAAGCGCGACCAGGGGGCCGTTGCGCGAGTACGCGGTATACGTCACCGCATACCGTTGCAGTTCGTCCAGCCAGACGATCCGAGGATCCTCAATCCCCCACAACTCTTCGGGATACTCTTGAGGGAGCGGGGTGAGCGCGGGCTGGTCTCCGACCCTCCAGCCGGAGATGCCGTCGGTGCTCGTGGCAACCGTGAAGTGTGAAGCGCCGCGCCGGTCCTCCACCCGCACCAGCAGGAGCGTCTCGCCATTGGAAAGACGCACCGCGCCAGGATTGAAGACGCTGTTGGCCGGGTACGGCCAGCGGCCTGGTTCCAGGATCGGATTGCTGGGAAGCCGCTTGAAGAGTTCGTCCACCCCGATGCGGCTGACGAAAGAGTCCGAGGACGCGGGAGTTGTGGTCACAGTGTTGCCTCCGCGAGTCACGATGACGGGGCTGCCATGTTGGGACTGGCCTGCTACCACTGTAGCCGGAAGGCGCGTGCCCGCTGCCCGCCCGAACGCCGCGCGAATGTCCAGCGTGAGCCTCCCCGGGCCCGGCCGGTGATCCGCCAACTGGATCGTCTCCTCCGCACGGTGCCCGCCCTCGGGGAGGATGTCCTCGCGCTCGCGATCTACGCCCATCCGGAGGGGGACGGGTTTCGACTCCCTCCCGCTGCCGAGTCTGGCTATGAGGGGGTCGCCTGCGTCGACGATGCCGCGCGCGCGGCTCTCCTCTACACCGAAGTGTGGCGCCGCCGAGGCTATCCATGGGCACGCGAGACTGCGGAGGGTCTGCTTCGCTTCACCTGCGCGATGCAGCTAGAGGACGGCGCGTTCGTCAACTTCATTGCGGATTGGGCCGGCCACCGCCAGCTGGCCAGCCCAACGTCGAGGCCGGGGGGCGGCCCGTGGCAGGCTCGGGCGATGCACGCCCTCGCGCGGGCCACCAGGGTATTCGGCCCCGAGCCGTGGGCTCGTGTGTTCGAGGCCGGGATCCCTGCGCTCCTCGCGCCAACTCCCTACCTCGACATCACCGCATTGAGCGCGATCGTCATGCTCGAGTATTCGGAAGCGACTGGATCGACGGAAGCCGCGCGTCAGGCCGTCGTGTGGGCAGAATCCATCGAGGCGGCCCGAGTGGGCGATGTGCTGCCGGACCGCGCAGAGATTCCCGAGGTGCACCTCTGGGGCCATCTGCAGGAGGCCGCGCTGGCCCGTGTGGGCGCCGCGGCGAGGCGTCCCGACCTCGTGCAGGCGGCCGCGCAGAGTGCGGAGGCGGTCCTCGTCCCGGCCGTCTTGCGGGCGTTCGCTGCCTCGCGCACCCTCGCGTTCGACGTGAGTAGCACCGTCGCGGGTCTCGACGCCGTGGCCGCTGCGACCGGAGACGAGCGCTATGCCTCGCTCGCGGATTCCGCACGCGCCTGGTTCGACGGCCGCAATGCCGCCGGCCGGCCCGTCTACGACCGCGCGCGAGGTTTCGTCAGAGACGGTATCGATGGTGGCATCTTGAGCGAGAATTCCGGCGCTGAGTCAAATATTGAGGGCGGGCTAGCGCTCGTTGACTCGTTGTCGTGGGCGGAAATCGAGGCCGCCCGAACGCTGGAACGCCCGTCAGGCTGAGTGCAACGGTTCTGATACAGAGACTGCCCCGCACTGATGTGACGATGAGCCTATCCCGGCGAGCATGGGCCGTCCGAGACCCTGACCCGCTGGAGGACACCCCCGATGGAGCAGTCGTCGCTCACGCCCCTGCCTGCCCACGTTCGTCCCCCGGCTTCCGATCGAGGACACGCCCCGGTGCAGTGGGGTGAAACAGTCTCGCGGGGGCATCTGGCGGATGCCCCATTTGACCGCACGCCCCTCCGGGTCGCGATGGTCTCGACGCATGCCCCACGCCAGTGCGGCATCGCGACCTTCACTGCTGACCTCGCGGCGGCCGTCGAGGATGCGGATCCGGGGATCCGGGTCTCCTGGGTAGCAATCGACGATGAGGACTCGGCCCACTCGTACGGCCCGGAGGTCGGCTGGCGCATACGCCAGAAGCGCATCGAGACGTACGGGCGCGCTGCGGAGGCTCTGAACGCGTCGGATGTGGACGTCGTCTGCGTGCAACATGAATTTGGCCTGTTCGGGATCTGGGGAGACCCGTTCGAGGACCACTTCCGACCGTTCCTGGAAACGATCGAGAAGCCGCTCGTCACCACCTTCCACACCGTCCTCCCCAATCCGTCGCCATCTGTACGCGCCGCCGTCCGGAGGATTGGCGCTCGAAGTGATGCGGTCATGGCAATGGCCGCGCGCGCCCGTACGATTCTCGAAGATCAGTACGGACTCGATCCGGAGAAGATCTACGTGATCCCGCACGGCGTGCCCAATATCGACCTCGTCGATCGCGAGGCGGTGAAGACGCAGCGGGGTCTCAGCGGACGTCGCGTCATCTCCACGTTTGGCCTGCTCGACCCCCGGAAAGGCCTCGAATACATGATCGAGGCCATGGTGGAAGTGGCGCGCCGTCATCCAGATGCGTTGTACGTCATCCTCGGGAGGACCCATCCGGAACTCGTGCGCCGCAGTGGAGAGCAGTATCGGACGGGCCTCGTCCGACTGGTCCATGCCCATGGCCTCGAACAGCACGTCTCGTTCGTGGACGAATATCTGAGCCAGGCGGACATCATGGATTACCTGGTGGCGAGCGATGTCTACGTCACGCCGTATCTCGACCCGAACCAGATCACCAGCGGCACCCTCTCCTACGCCATCGGCGCCGGCAAGGCGATCGTCTCGACCCCCTACGCCCATGCCGTCGAGGCACTGGCGGCAGAGCGAGGATTGATGGTGGACTTCCGCAGTGCCGATGCACTTGCCGAGGCCGTTAATAGCATCCTCGACAGCGACGACCTGCGCCTCAGGCTTGAGCGGAACGCCGGCCTCTACGGGAGCGAGATGGCATGGCCCGCCGTCGGGCGGGACACCAGCCTCCTGTACCGCGCGGTCGTTCGAGACCGCAAACCACGACAGCCGCTCCTCGCCCGGATTGCTTGACCGCACCTCGATGCAACTCACGGGATGGGCGCCTCGTCGCCCTGCTCCACGCGGTTGGCCCATCAGGTAGGCTGCGCGGGCGTCCAAGGAGGACACCGTGCAGGACCTCGCCACCGAACTTCGCGTCGCCGACCCGGGCATCAGGGCGCTCTTCACGCGCAACGCTCGCTGGCAATCATGGCTGGACGTCGAGGCGGCGCTTGCCGCTGCAGAAGCCGGGCTTGGCATGATCCCGCAGGCGGCGGCCGAGGAGATCGCGCGGAAGTGCGACCTCAAACTCTTCGACATCGCCCGTGTCGAGGAAGGCCTGCGCGTGACCGGTCACCCGCTCGTGCCGCTGATCTGGGAACTCGACCGGCTCTGCGAGGGTGACGCTGGCGGCCATGCTCACTGGGGTGCCACCACGCAGAACATCACGCAGACCGGCCAGATCCTCCTCCTGCGCAAGACGCACTACATCCTGCTCGGGCAACTCGCGAGGGTGCTCGAAGGCCTCGCCTCCCTCGCCGAGCGCACGCGCGACTTCGTGATGGCGGGTCGCACGCACGGCCAACACGCGGTCCCCGCCACCTTTGGCTTCAAGGTGGCGGCCTGGATCGACGAACTCACACGGCACGTCGAGCGAATGCGCGCGTGTGAGCCGCGCCTCTTCGTCGCGATGCTCGGCGGGGGCGCCGGCACCCTCGCTTCGTTCGGCGCCTACGGCAAGACCGTCCAGGACCGCCTCGCGGAGCGTCTCGACCTCCGCTCGATGCCGGTACCGTCCCGCGTCATCCTCGACCACGAGGCGGAATACGTCCTCGTCCTCGCCATGCTCTCGGCCACCGGCGCGCGCATCGCCCGCGAGATCTACACCCTGATGAAGGAGGAGTTCGCCGAGGTCGAGGAGCCGGTCTCACCCGGCACCGTCGGCAGCAGCACGATGCCGCAGAAGCGCAACCCGAAGTTGAGCCAGGACATCCTTACCCTCACCGCGCAAGTGCGCGCTCAGGCACCGCTCGCCCTCGAGTCAATGCAGGCAGAGCACGAGGCCGACCGCGCAATCACCAATATCGCCGGCCGCGCCCTCGAGGAGGCCTGCGTCCTCACGGGCGACATGCTGGAGCGTCTCGCGATGCTGGCCGAGGGGCTTCAGGTCTTCCCGGAGCGCATGCGCCGCAACCTCGATCTCTCGGGCGGCCTCATCATGTCCGAGACGCTGATGCTCGAACTCGGCCGCAGCATGGGCCGCCAGCGTGCTCACGACGTGATTTACGAAGTCGCGCAGGAGGCCGCCACCAGCGACCGCCCCTTCCGCGACCTCCTCGCCGCGCGCGAGGAAGTGATCTCTCACCTCACACCCGACGAGATCGACCGGCTGCTGGACCCGCTCAACCACATCGGCCAGTGCCGCGAACTCGCGGACGAGCAGGCGGCCGCTGGCCGGCGGGTCGCCGCGGAGCTCCGCGCCTCGCTGCGCTGAAGGCACGAGAATCAGCAGAGGCGCCCGTCGGGCGCCTCTGCTTGTGTTGTCGCTGGTTACGAAGCAGGCGGGTCCGGCAACTGTAGCGGCACCGCGTACATCGGCCCCACTGTCTGCATCGCTTCCTGCATGGTGATCCCGTATTCGTCGGCGCTGCCGAGGTTGTAGGCCTGGCGGCGGTAGTTCCAGTTGTCCGGCTTCAGGGCGAGCGCCTGCTTGAACTGCTCGACCGCCTGCTCGTGGTGCCCGTGCTCGTTGAGGTATACGCCCAATCGGAAGTGCGCCATCGCCTGCTGGTTGGACTCGTCGGACGAGCCGATGCGGCTCTGCGTCTCCTCGCGGGAGGTGACGTAGATGCTCTTCGCACCGTTTCGCACCCAGTCTCGGACCACGCCCAGGTACCGCTCGTTCGGCGTCCGCTCACCGGTCTCCGGGTCGCGGCGCGTGAGGTAGGCGGGGTCGTTCCCGCGGACGATGCGGCCGCCCTCGTCGATCCAGAAGAGCGCGGGGACGTTCCGAGTGTTGTAGAGCTCGGCGACGATGAACCGCGTGTCCAGCAGCGCGGGGTAGTCCGGTTGCGCCGCCTCGATGATCGGGCGCTCGACCTCTGCGCCCTTGGCGTCGCAGCCGACGGCGATGATCTCGAAGTTGGGGTCGTTCAGTTCCGTGCGCAGGGCCTGCCAGACCGGCAGGTCAAAGCGGCATCCTCACCATGACGCCCAGAGGGCCAGCAAGACCTTCTTCCCGCGGTAATCGGAGAGACGGTGCATCTTCCCAGCGAGGTCCGGCAGTTCGAAATCGGGGGCGTCGAGGAAGTCGAACCGTCCGCGCTGCTCGTCCGGCCCCGGCCCGAAGTACCAGGTGTCCGTGGCGGCATCGTGCGCGTGCGTCTGCTTCACGTACGCCGCGAACCCGGCCGCGTCCACGAAGGTCGCGCCGTCGCGCTCGGCCACGAGTGTCGCGGCGCGGTCGGCGGGGAGCGGCACGCAGATCTCGTGCCGGCACATCCCCTCGGGCTTCAGCTCCCAGCCAGTGGAGGTCAGCAACTCGTCGTTGCGGATCCACAGCCGGTTGCCCTCGGTGCGGGCGCTCGTGGGCTGCGTCTCGGACTCACTCGTGAGGATCGTGACCATGCTTGCCTCCATCACGGCAGACTGCCGGGCGATTCTACGCGTTCGGCCCAAGCGGTGCGCTGGCGGACGTGGTCAGGGCTAACGTGTCCGGCCGAAGTAGTGCTCGTAGATCCGGTCGTATGTGCCGTCTGCCCTCATCTCCAGCAATGTCGCATTGATCGCCTCCCGCAGCGGGCTCGCCGTGGGCAGCGCGATCCCGTAGTCCTCCCGCTGGAACACGCTCCCGACCAGGGTCAACTGGTCCGTGCCCGTGACCTGCATGTGGTGGTGGAGGACCGGCGCGTCGAACACCATGGCGTCGGCCTGGCCGCCCTCCACACGCGAGAACGCGTCCTCAACCGTGTCCACACCTTCGAAAGCGATCCGGCGGTCCAGCAGATACTGCGCCGCGGTGGAGCCGGCCACAGTGACCACGCGTTTGTCACCCAGGTCGTTCACGCCGCGGATGCCGCCCGTGATCTGCTGGACCGTGAGTTCAGTGGTGAGCGAAGCCGTGAAGGCCGAGACGAAGCAGATGCCGATGATCGCCCATACCACTCGGGCGACGTCGCTGACCGGGCGGCCTGGCTCTCCCAGTTCGCCGACGAGCCCCACTGCGGCCGCGCGGAACATGCCGTATCCCACGCCTCGCGCGTACTGGTGCTTGCGCTCGAAGAACCACACCACGTTTCCGGCAATCACGATCACGACCACCAGCCCAAGCAGGTAGAGCACCAGCGAGGCCGAGGCGAGTCCGCGCAGTCGCGTAAACCAGGATTGGTCTGTCCGCGCTGGCGCGATCACCTGCAGACCGGCGTTGAACATCGGGTGGCTGAAGTCCAGACGGGCTTCCCGCTCCCGTGTGATCGAGATTCCCGCGATCGCCACGTCCAACCGGGAGGTGCTGACGTCGTCCAGGAGCGGTGGGAGGGTGTCCTGCCAGACGTACTCCGTCGTCCATCCGTTCCGTCGCGCGATCTCGTCCCACAACTCGATGCTGAACCCGGAGTAGTGCGACCCTGTTCGCACGACGAACGGATCGAGGGGCTTGATGCCTACGCGGAGGCGTGGCCCCAGCTGCGTGTCCGAGGGCGCGGCGAGCTCCTCCGACTGAGTCCGCTCAGCGGAAGCGGGCGCGGACTCGCGTGCGAACACCACGAGAGCCAGGACGACGGCGAGCATCGTCGCGAGAGGGAGAAGGGACCGGCGAGCGAGCATGGCGCGCATCCTACGCGCCGGGGTGGCTCAGACAGAAGCGCCTGCTGCGGCGGGGCGGTCTCGCACGGGCTCCGGCGCCTCCACCAGTCGCTCCTACCCGCCCGCGCCTGCGGGCCGGTCGACCGCCACCAGGCTCAGGGGGCGTGTCACGACGAGCCGGAACCGCCCGCGCGCCACCTTCTCGATGCGCAGGTAGTCGCACCGCTCCTCCAGCCGCTTCCGCAGCAGGATCAGGCGCGCCTCCAGGTTGTCCTTGATGTCCGGCAACGCAAGGGTCGCGTCTAGCCGGAGTTCCCGGTTGCTGAACTCGTGCCGGCCCTCCTCCACGTATTGCTGGAGCAGGCGCCAGAGGATCCCGCCGGCGACGCCTTTGATCAGGTACTCGTTGTCCAGGAACACGCTCTCGTCGTCGGCGTAGTACTTCACCGACACCGGCGCCGAGGACGTCGACGTGATCTCCTCCGTCGCTGGGGGCGCCGCCTGAGGACGCTGCGCCAGCAGAGTCATTGCCACGGCCACCTGATTCGCCGTGATCGCCACCAGGCATTCGTCCGCCGCCTGGAATGCCCCGGGTGCCCGGCTCTGGAGCACCATCGCACCCACCAATTGCCGGTGCGCGAGCATCGGCGTCACCAACTGGCTCTGCACACCAGCCAGTCGAGGGAGCGGTATCTCCTCGCTTTCGACACCGGCGGTGCCGGAAGACTGGCTCGCCTGCGCGTAATTCAGGTCGCGGGTCATGTGCGTGACACGGACGGACTGGCGCCGTGCGGCAGCGAGGCCTACCAACCCCTCGCCGACCTGCACCTCCGACCCGGCCCCTGAATCCCCATAGCCGGTACTCGCCACCGTGTAGAGCCGTCCACCCGTCTCGTCTGCCAGCATCACGAAGGCGTGCTCGCAACGGACGAGGTCCCGGCAGGCGTCCAGCGCGGTCTGGATTAACTCGTCGAGGTCCTCCGCCATCGCCACGCGATGGGAGACTGCCTCGATGTGCTCAAGCGAGACCGCGTGTTGCGGAGTCGCCTCGGGAAAGTCGCATGGGGCCATGCTGCACGCGGTGACCTCGCAGATATCGACGCCGCGCAGCCGGAAGATGTTCGCGAGGCCGTTCTCCGCGGCGACGGCGTCCAGATGCGTCCGCATCCGCTCGAAGAGCGGACCTTCCGTCTCCGTCCGCTCGTAACGCAGGTCTAGAAGGAACTGACGGCCTGTCTGCGGGTCGACAAGCCCCACCCGAGCAGTAGGGATCCGTTGCGTGTTCTCGTCCGTCTTCTTGAAGAACTGACGGGATAGGGCCACATGTCGCTCATCAATCCGATGCACGATGGACAGATACGTCACGTTCGGTGAACCGTCCTCGCCCACCGTGCAGATGGCGGAGGGGATGACCCCTTCGAAGCAGGCCGGGATCAATTCCAGCGGCACCTCGAGGCCGGTCACAGCGCCACTCCGGCGTTCGGGCCGGGCGTCTGGTCGAAGGCCCGTTCTGCCGTCAACTCCACCCGTACCGTGTGCTCCATCCAGAGGTTCCGGATCACATTCGGCGGGTCACCGATCAGGGACGTGCTGGCCGTGAAAGCCTCGCGATGCCGGGTGACCCAGGCGCGCTCCGCCTCGGTCGGCACGCCGATATCGAGAATCCGCCCCTTCACCTGGACCGAGCGCACGCTCACCGGATCCGTGAACGTGGCCGCCACCTGGGGATTGGATGCCCGACCTTCCAGCAACGATCCCGCCCGCGGCTCGTCCACGTAGACGGTCAAGCGCTGACCGTCCGGATGCACCCTGGGACCCCACGCGTACGCGAGGCGCGGGCTGCCGTCAGGGGCCACCGTCCCGATCAGGACGGCCACGCCGGACTCGATGAATTCCTTCAGCGGTGCGGAGATGACGAACATCAGCGTCCCCTGGGCAGGGTTGGAACACGGAAGGGCAAGGCGGAGGGCCGGTTAGGAATCTTATCGGATCAGGTGAGCGAAAACTTAGGAACCGCTAGCAGGCCCTTAGGAACGCGCAAGACGTGGACACGGAATGCTCTGGACACAACCACTGCAACCGCCCCCGGTGGCGGCATGAAAGGACACTCACCGTGACCACGTTGACCATCTCGGACCAGGCTGCGGGCTCCGCCGGCGAGGGCATCCCCGCCTCCATCGAGGCCCTCCGCACGCGCCTCCGCGGCGCCATCATCACCCCGGCGGACGCCGGCTACGACGAGGCCCGTCGGATCCTCAGTATCGCCTTCGACCGCCGGCCGAGCGCGGTCATCCGCGCCGCCGGCACGGACGACGTCGCCCTCGCCGTCCGCTTCGCCCGCGCGCAGGGGCTCGCCTTTGCCGTGCGCAGCGGCGGTCATAGCATCGCCGGACACAGCAGCATCGACGGCGCCCTCCTCATCGACCTCGGTGCGATGCGCAGTGTGGCCATCGACCCGGTCGAGAGCACGGCCGTGGTCCAGGCCGGCGCCACCAGCGAGGACCTCTGCGGCGCCGCGACCGCCTACGGTCTCGCCGTCTCCACGGGAGATACGGCCACTGTCGGGATCGGCGGCCTGGCGGTGGGTGGCGGCATCGGGTGGATGGCCCGCAAGCACGGCCTCACGATTGACAACCTCCTGGCCGCCACCGTCGTCACGGCCCGCGGCGAGGTGGTGCATGCCTCGCCCACCGAGCACCCAGACCTCTTCTGGGCGATCCGGGGCGGAGGAGGCAACTTCGGCATCGTCACCGAACTGATCCTGCGCCTCTGGCCAGACGGCGTCGTCTACGGCGGCGCGGTGGTCCTCCCGGCGACGCGCGAGGTGTTGCGCGGCTACCTCGACTACGCGCCCAATGCGCCCGAGGACCTCACCACCATCGCCTTCCTGATGGCTGCTCCTCCTGCGCCCTTCATCCCGGAGGAGGCTGTCGGCCAACTGGTGCTGCTCGTCGGGGCTGTCTTCACCGGTGCGGACGCGGACGCCGAGGCGGCCCTCCACCCGATCCGGGCGCTCGCCACCCCCGTCGTGGACACGATGGCCACCATGCCGTACCCGGGCATCTTTGCGTACACGGAGGAGGCGACGAAGCGCCACGGCGCCGCTGTCCGGACGATGTTCGCCGACCAGGTCTCCGACGAGCAGATCGACGCCATCCTCGATTACATGGCGCACGCCACATCGCCCTTCACCATGGTCCAGTTCCGAGGCATGGGTGGTGCGATCAGCCGCGTGCCAGCGGAGGCCACCGCCTTCGTGCATCGCGACACGCCCCTCATGGTGACGATCATCGGGCTCTGGTACGACCCGGAGGACGATGGCGTCGCGCACCGCAAGTGGGCCGCCGACCTGTGGGCGGAGATCGCCCCCGCTGCGCGTGGCGCCTACGTGAACTTCCTGCAGGACGACGGTGACACTCGGAAGCGAGAGGCGTACATCGGACAGACGTTCCGCCGCCTGCGCGAGGTGAAGGCGTTGTACGACCCGGAGAACGTGTTCTCGTTCAACCAGAACATCGCACCGGCTCGCTGACGGTCGGCCGCCGAGACTCGAAGACGTCGTGAAGGGGACGGGCCTCCAGGCTCGTCCCCTTCACGGTCGAGAGCGGTCTCCGCGTGTCCCGACGATGAGCCGGGCCGAGCGGTTCCGCGTCACGTATGACCACGCCCACTGCGTCACCACCAGCAGCCGGTTCTCGAACTCCGTCACCTGTAAGAGGTGGACGAACAGCCACGCCAGCCACCCGAGGAACCCCCACAGCCGGATCCGCCCTCGAGCCATCACCGCGGCGCCGCGACCGACCGTCGCCATCGTCCCGCGGTCCCGGTACACGAATGGCCCGAGGGCTCGTCCCTCAATCTGCGCCAGCAGCCGGCGGGCTACATACTTCCCCTGCTGGATCGCGACCGGCGCCAGCCCGGGAAGCGGTGCGCCGTCCGGCCCGGCCACGTTCGCCATGTCGCCGATGACGCTGACCTCTGGATGCCCCGCCAGCGTCAGGTCCGGCTGCACTGGCACGCGGCCTCCGCGGTCCGGGGAGATGCCCGCCGCCTCGCAGACCACCGAGGCCAGAGAAGCCGCGCGCACCCCGGCGGCCCAGATCACCGTCGGCGTCTCGATCCGCACCTCTTCGCCGGCCCGGGAATACGTGACACCAGCGGCATCGATCTCGCTCACCACGGCGCCGGTGAGCACCCGCACGCCGAGGCGCTCCAGTGCGCCTTGCGCACGGCGCGCCAGGCTGGCCGGGTAGGACGGCAGGATCTGCGCCGCGGCCTCGATGAGCACGATCTCCGCCGACCGCGTGTCGATTGATCGGAAGTCGCGGCGGAGGGTGTCCCGCGCCAACTCCGCGATCGCCCCCGCCATCTCCACCCCGGTCGGGCCGCCGCCGATCACGACGAAGCGCAGCGAGGCCTGCCCGCTGCCGCTCCTTGCCGCCAGTTCGGCGTCCTCGAACGCACGCAGAATCGTCGCGCGATGCGCCGTCGCCTCCGCGAGGCTCTTCAGGGCCGGCGCATGCTCACGCCACCCGTCGTGCCCGAACCAATGGCTGGACGACCCGGCTGCCACCACCAGGTAGTCGTACGGGACGGCCTGGCCGTCCAGGATGACCTCGCGAGCCTTCAGGTCGACGCTCTCGACCTCCGCGAGCAGGACCCGCGCGTTTGCCTGGTGACGAAGGATCGAACGCAACGGCACGGCGATGTTCGCGGGCGAGAGCGCGCCAGTGGCAACCTGGTACAGAAGCGGCTGGAACAGGTGATGGTTACTCCGGTCGACGAGGGTCACGTCCACCGCAGCATCCGCGAGCGCTCGCACCGTCGCGAGACCCCCGAACCCGCCGCCAACCACGACCACTCGTGGCACCCGGGCCGCCGGCTGTGCGCGCATGCGAGCCATGTCATCCAGCATCGGCGGCGCCGCGAGCGGCCCACCCACCCCGGACACCGCAGAATGCGAGGGCGGATCGCTCGCGGGGAACGAGTCCTCGACCTCGTCGTCCTGGCCCGAGTCGCTCGTCATGGCCGCCTCCGGGAGCCCAAATGTTAGAGGCTTGCGGCGATGGAAACCCACCCGGAGACGAAGGGAAGCCCGCCTGAGGGCGGGCTTCCGTTGGCGATCACCCGTCGAGGCGTCAACCGGCTCCGTGCGCGAAGCGCCGGTACCCAAGCAACAGCAGGATCGCGCCAAACATCGCTACCAGAATGCCGCCGATGTCTAGGTCGCCGTAACCCTCGGCACCCGTCAGCAGGTTCCAGAGGAACCCCCCGATAAAGGCACCAGCGATGCCGAGCAAGATCGTCACCAGGATCCCTCCGGGGTCGTCCCCCGGCATAAGCGCCTTGGCAAGGGCGCCCGCGGCGAGACCGAGCAAGATCCACGCAATGATGCCCACAGTGGCACCTCCTGTCTGGTGGAGGAGCATCGCTGCTACACGATTGCGGCCGGCTCAAGCCGGCCCCCGGCACGTAGAGACGGCGTGACATCACCGGGCCTCTGCCCCTAACCGGGAGTTCCCCGTGGCACGCCTTGCGACGCGATGTTTTTGCGACGCCCCGACGCCCTTTCGTCACGTCGCCTGCCCCGTGACGCAGATACCGTCTTCACCAAGGTCTCGACGCTGGGTGGCCGTGCTGCGCGCGACCGTCCCGTCGTTGGCGGCTGGAGAGACACCTTGCTATTCCACGAGCTTCAGGTGGCGGGCGCCTTTCGTATCGAACTTCAGCCTCACCGCGACGCCCGAGGGTTCTTCGCGCGCGCATACTCGCGTCCGGAATTCGCGGAGCACGGCATCCACACCGACTATCCGCAGACGAACATCTCGCTCAATCTCCGGCGCGGCACCCTGCGGGGCATCCACTACCGTGCCGATGGCGACGAGCCGAAGCTCGTGCGGTGCATCGCGGGCAGCCTCTATGACGTGATCGTCGACCTCCGTCCGGAGTCCCCCACGTTCCTCACGTGGGCAGGCGTGGAACTCTCCCGCGCGAATCGCGAGATGGTGAGCATCCCTGCGGGCTGCGGCCACGGCTACCAGACGCTCGAGGATGACACCGAGATCCTCTACCAGATGGGTGCGATGTACGCGCCAGCGCAGGACCGAGGAGCCCGCTGGGACGATCCGGCGTTCGGCATCGAGTGGCCGCTGCCCCCTGAGGGCCTGTCCGAACGAGATCGCTCATTCCCACCGTTCGTGTCGTCCATCAACCCTGTGGACCGACGCCCATGACCCCTGGCGTCTCTCCTGCGTCGGAGATGTATGCGCTGGTCGAGCGCCTCTACCCATTCCCGCGCAGCATCACGGGCGATGGCGTACGGGCAACGCTGGACGTGCTGGGTGAACTCCTGCCGCTCACGAGGCACGAGGTCCCCAGCGGGACTCCAGTCCTCGACTGGCATGTCCCCCATGAATGGAACGTGCGCGAGGCGTGGATCAAAGGCCCTGATGGGCGCACGGTGGCCGACTTTGCAGACCTGAACCTCCACCTCGTCGGCTACAGCGTCCCTTTCCACGCGCGGATGCCGCTGCAGGACCTGCAGGCCCACCTGCATTCGCTCCCAGGCCAGCCGGACGTCGTGCCGTGGCGGACCTCGCTCTACACCGAGGACTGGGGTTTCTGCCTCGCCGATCGCGTCCGACGGGCGCTGCCCGAGGGTGAGTACGAGGTCTATATCGACGCCACCCTTGCGCCGGGGCACCTGTCCTACGCCGAATACGTCCTTCCCGGCATTTCCACAGAGGAGGTGCTGCTCTCCGCGCACACCTGCCATCCATCCCTCGCGGACGACAACCTTTCAGGGATGGCCGTGGCCGTGTCTGTTGCGAGGGCGCTCGCCGAGCGCTCGGAGCGGTATTACACCTACCGCCTCGTGTTCGCGCCGGGCACCATCGGGGCGATCACCTGGCTCGAGCGCAACGCTGACCGGACGGCGCATATCAAGCACGGCCTGACGCTCACCTGCCTCGGGGACGCCGCGCCCTTCACGTACAAGCGCACCTATGCCGGCGACCGCGACATCGACCGCGCCGCCGCGCACGTCGTGGCCGCGCGCGCGGATGGCAGCCAGATCATTGACTACTTCCCGTTCGGGTATGACGAACGCCAGTACAACTCGCCGGGCTTTCGGCTCCCGGTGGGCTCGCTCATGCGCCGCCGCCACGGATCGTTCCCCGAGTACCACACGTCCGCAGACAATCTGGACTTCGTGAGGCCCGCGCACCTCGCCGAGTCGCGGGAGGTCTTGCTCCAGATCATCGATGTCGTCGAGGGCAATGGCCGCTATCGCAGCCTCAACCCACGCGGCGAACCCCAACTGGGCCGTCGAGGGCTCTATGCCGCGGTCGGCGCCACAGGAGATCCGGGCTCTGCCCAGATGGCCATGCTCTGGCTCCTCGCCTGCGCAGATGGCACGCTCGACCTCCTCGCGATCGCGGAACGCAGCGGCATGCCATTCACCGTCATTCGACAGGCTGCCGACCTACTGCTCTCCCACCGCCTCATCGAACCGGTCGCTGATTTGTGACGGAGGGATGTGGTCTCGGTGATTGTGCCTTCGACCTGTCGACTCTTGGTGATCCCGGCTCGCGCGGTAATCGATCTCTATGACCGATTCTGTGGACTGACCTTCGTTCTCCCGATGTTGTCTGACGACGCACGGCCTCTTAGTCAGAAACCTGTCAGGCCTGCGGCGAGGTCGGCAGTACTGTTGATCAGTTCCCACGGTCATGCGGCGAAGTGAGGTCACGATGGCCCAGATCGGGCGCATCCTCGCGAGCCTACGCGTCCGGCTGGTCCTGCTCGTGCTGATCGCACTGCTTCCGGCAGGCTTCCTCATATTCCAGTCAGCGCAAGATCGTCGCATGCAGGACCTCAACCGAGCCCGGATGGACGCACAAGAGGTCGCCTACTTCGCCGCACGTCAATATGAACTCTCCATCGAGTCGACTCGGCTCTTTCTTCTCCCGCTCGCTGAGATCTTCTCCCATCGCTACACCCAGTTCCAGGTCGTCCGGGCCCCCGAGGTAGCGATCTTGCGCACTGCGTCCACACCGGGCTCCGCCCAGAGAGGCCCGCCGTCCGAGACGGCGGAGGGCCTGGACTGCCGCCGCTTTGTCGCGGCCATGATCGATGATGATCCTCGACTCACCTCCCTCCGGATGGCCCGGCCCACTGGCGAAGTCATCTGCTCGAGCGCGCCGGCGACGACGGCGAGCGAGCCGCATCCAGATTTCGTGGCACGGATCGCGGAGACACGCTCGTTCGTCGTGGGGGTCCCGCAGAAGCAGCCGGGCAAGGATCCCACGATCCACGCCGGGCTTCCGATCGCCGGCTCCGACGGCGGCACCATTGGGATCCTCTATGTCTCTCACGACTTGCAGACGCTGGGTTCTGCACTGGCTGAGACCGACCTCCCACCTGGCTCCTCAGTGACGGTCGTGAGCGGCTTCGGCGAAGTGCTCGCTCAGTTCCCGCCGTCCCCCACCAGCGAGGTGGGTGAGCGTCTCGCCTCGACACTCGACTACGTCAACATGACGGGGCACCCCGACGGGTTCTCCTTCGATGTCGATGGGCCGGGCGGCGGCGCCCTCGTGGCAGGCGTGGGGCTTGGTCCGTTCACGAGTCAGGGCGCGAGTCCGGACGGCACGACCGCGCCCGCGTTCGTCGCGGTGACCATCCCTCGCAGCGCCGCATACTCCCGTGTCGAACAGCAGCTCGGGGATGACCTCCGGGCGCTCGCCCTCGTGGCTCTCCTTGCCGGTCTTGCGGCGTGGGCGGGCGGGGAGATCTTGCTCCGGCACGTCTGGCGCTATGCCAGTGCTGCGCGGGCGATCACCGACGGCAACTTCGATATCCGTACCGGTCCGCCGTATCCGCGGAACGAACTGGGCCAACTCGGGCGCGCCTTCGACAACATGGCCGCCGCTGTCCAGCGCAGGAACACTGAGATCCAGGCACTCAACCAAACGCTTGAGTCCCGAGTCATCGAGCGCACCGCCGCGCTGGAGGCGACCAACGCGGACCTGCTTGAAGCCAGGCTGGTCGCGGAACGTGCCAGCGAGGCCAAGTCCGAGTTCTTGTCGAACATGAGCCATGAGCTCCGTACGCCGCTCAACGCTGTCATCGGCTTCTCGAGCCTCCTTGCGGAGGGGAAGGATCTCCCTGACCGGGAGCACCGCTACATCCAGAACATTTCGGATGCGGGACACCACCTCCTCGGGCTGATCAACGATGTGCTGGATATCGCGAGAGTCGAGGCGGGCAAGACGGAACTCAACCTGGAGACCGCGGATCTCTCCACCGTGATCGACCCCGCGCTTGAGGCAACATGGATTGCCGCGACTGCCCGGCAGGTCGAGTTCATGACCAACTGGGCTGAGTGCACCGTCACGTTGGACGTGGGGCGCTTCCGCCAGATCCTTCACAACCTGCTCTCGAACGCGGTGAAGTTCACTCCGGAAGGGGGCAGGGTCACACTGACGCTCGCCGCCGAAGGATCCACACTACGTGTGGATGTGGCCGACACCGGCATGGGCATCCCCGAGTCCAAGCGCGACCGCGTGTTCGGACTCTTCGAGCGTCTCCACGATCTCCATGAGCACAAGATCGCCGGTACCGGCCTCGGCCTGGCCATCACGCGCAACCTGGTCGAGCTCCAGCACGGCTCGATCTGGTTCGAGAGCGTCGAGGGCGAGGGGACCACGTTCCACGTCGAGCTGCCGGGTGTCGTCGGCGGCAGCCTGGACCAGTCGCGGCTCCTCGTGGTCGAAGACGAACGTGGCAGCGCAGAGCTCGTCATTGCGCTCGCAAAGGATCTCGGCATCACCTGCGAGGTCGCCTCGACGGGTGCCCGCGCCATCGCGTCCATCACCCGTGCGCGACCGCGGGCGATGGTGCTGGACCTCAGTCTGCCGGACATGCGAGGCGAACGAGTGCTGGAGGTCCTGAAGTCACAGGCAGATGGGCTGGACGTCCCCGTCGTCGTGATCAGCGTCGAGGACGACACGGGGGCGAGCCGTCGCCTCGGTGCTGATGACCACATCACGAAGCCGGTGGATCACGCCCGCCTGCAGGCGTGGCTGCGACTGATACAGGCGAAGGGAGACCCCGTTGAATCTGCTTCTGGTTGAGGACGATCCGCTCAATGTCGAGTTCTTCATGGAGGTCCTCCAGCGCGACGGTCACACGGTGACCGTGGAGCGGGACGGCATCGCCGGGCGTGACCGCGCCCTTGCTGAGGTCTACGACCTTGTCATCCTGGACATGCAACTTCCCGGTATGCCCGGAAACCTCATCTGTCAGCAGATCAGGGAGGCCGGCATCGATCGGCCCGTGGTTGCGCTCAGCGCGAGCGCCCTGCCCGGGCAGGTCCACTCAGGGATGAGCGCCGGGTTCAACGCGTACCTCACCAAGCCGATCTCACCGGTCGACCTCAGGGCCGCAGTCCGGGAATGGGGCTTGCAGGGCCCGGCGAAGACCTAATTGAAGGCCGGCGCTCCGGCGAACGGGAGACAGACATGGAAACCTCCGATGCATCGCCGGGCACGCCGCCACCCGAGGGCACGGACGCGCTGCTCGCTCGCGCCGTCCGCGAGTCTCGCATCGCCGCCTTCGCCCTCGATGAAGATGGGCATCCGCTCGCATTCCAGGGCCTCTTGGCACACGCCGTCGGCGCGGACACGTTCTTTCGGCGGGCCGATGTCGTGGCAGCCGTCCATGACATGTTTCACGGCGCGGCTGGCCCCAAGGTCATCCCGCTGGGGCCGCTGAAAGTCGAACTCGCCGTCCAACGGTCGACCTCACCAGGCGCCCGTGCCTCCGGAATCCTCATCGATGTGACGGGACGCGAGCGCAGGATGGCGGAACTGCGCGGCGAACTCTCCCGCAGCCCGATCACCGGGTTGCGCAACCGCTCCGCGATGACGGCCGACCTCGATGCCACCATCGAGATGGCCGCCTCGGCCCGAGGCGCGGTCTGCACCATCGTGATCCTGATCGATCGCTTCGACCAGGTCCTCGAGTCGTTTGGGTTCGCCAACGCGTCTGCGACCCTCCGCGAGGTCGCCCAGCGGCTCTACGCAATTGATGCGCCCGGCGTGGAGATCGGTTCGCTCGAACTGGGCAAGTTCGTCGTGTTCGCCGGCATCGGTGCCAGCGGCCTGCCTGACTTGATCGCCGACGTCGAGGCCGCATTCCAGCATCCCGTGGCGGCGGAGAGTGACCGGATCTTGATCCGTCCCGTCATCGGAGCGGCCGTGTATCCCGAGCACGGGGAGCACGCGGAGATGCTGATCCAGAACGCGGAGCGCGCTGCCCGGGCTGCCGGTGGACGGGGTGAGGGGCATGGTGTCCACGTGGCCTCCAATGTCCATCCACGCCGCAACTTCGCCCTGCTTTCGGAGTTGCGGGCCGCGCTGGGCGAGCAGTCCCTGCGCCTTGAGTACCAACCGCTGATCGATCTGCGGTCACTCGAGGTGGACTCGGTCGAGGCGCTCGTGCGCTGGGACCACCCGCTGATGGGGCGGATCGCACCGGACGAGTTCATTCCCATTGCGGAGCGCAGCGGGATGATCGGAGAGGTCACGCAATTCGTCCTGGATCAGGCGGCGCGGCAGGCCGGCCTGTGGGACAAGGTAGGCGTTGCCCCGCGGATCGCGGTGAACGTGGCTCCCGAGGACCTCCGCCACCCAGAGTTCGCGGCACGCCTCGATTCAGCGCTCCGGCAGACGGGTCTTCCTCTGAGCACGTTTACGGTCGAGGTCACCGAGCGCACCGACCTTGGGCTCCTCACCGGGACAGCGCTGCAGCAACTCACCACACTCGTCGACCGGGGGCTGGAGATCGCCATCGACGACTTCGGTACCGGGTTCTCCAACATTGGCAGCCTGCACCAACTCCCGTGTGCACAGATCAAGATTGACCGCTCGTTCGTGTCCCAGGTGGCGGAGGGTGAGCACGGGCAACGTGTCGTGGGTGCCATGATCCAACTCGGCCACTCGCTGGACCGCGTGGTCGTCGCTGAAGGCGTCGAGACGCTTGAGCAGTGGCACATCCTGCGCAACATGGGCTGCGACCTTGTGCAGGGCTATTACATCTCGCCGCCGATGGTCCCGCGCGATCTTCCCGAGTTCCTTGCGCGGGCGCCCTGGCGGTAGGGCACGGTGGCTCCTGCCTGCTAGCGGTCCAGCCCGACCACCGGCAACGCGTTCCTCCCAAATCGTGCGATCCGGTCGAGGTAGGTCCGGTGGGCCCGCTGAGCGCGCACCACGATCACGCTGAAGGCGATCACCGTGCCGAGGCCAAGCAGGCCGGCGGCCGCCATCGACCAGAACCGGATCCCGTCCGGGACAGCGGCGAGAGGGATCACCCCTCGCAGGAACGCGGCGGTCGAGAGTGCTGTCGCAAACGACGCAGCACGGAAGCGCGAAGGCGGACGGAGTAGCCTGGCGCTCGCAAACTCAGGCAGGATCAACTGCGCCATGCTGGTGATCCCCAGGGTGACGACCCCGATGAGGAAGATGTGCCGGATGCCGTCGATCTGTGCGATCGGCACCGCACCCGACCAGAGGCCACGGACTCCGGTCCACACCAGGAGTGCGCCCGTGATCGAGAGCCACATCAGTGTGGCGCGCAGGGCCACGGCGATTGGTTGCGACGCCACCGCGAACCGAGTCTCCCGGCGCCACCAGCCGAACGCTGACACCGCGAGGAGCACTCCCACTCCGGTCAGGATCTGCGCAGCGGCCGCGCCGCGGGCATCCTCGGACAGTGCCCGGGCGATCGCGGAACCCGCGAGCCCGGCCTGGAGCATCAGGAACGCCGCGATCGCGATCGGGCGCGAAGGCTGTGGCATCGCGAAGAAGGAAGGGAAGGAGCGGTACCCCACCCCGAGGAAGACACACAGGATGAACCCGTAGGTCTGGAGCAGCACCAGCGTCCCATTCCGGCTGCTGTCCAGGACCGTCCGCCCTTCCCTCGCAAGGTCGGTGAGCCACCAGGCTCCCAGCAGGGCCTGCACCGCAAACCAGGTCGCGCCGCTCGCCATCATCAGCGCGTGAGGGGCGCCCGACCGGATCGCGGGACGCAGGGCCCACACGGTCACGCACCCGAAGATCGCCGTGCCGGCCAGTTCGATCAGGGCGCCCCCGGCAAGCATCACCGCGAACGACGGCTGGCTGGCGAGCGGTTGCCCGAGGGCACGCAGCAAGAGGGCACACACGAGGCACCACCATGTCGCCGAGACGGCCCACCGGAGGGGCGGCCGGCCGTCTCCGAAGCGCGGCGCGAGGTGATACGTCAGCCCCACGATCGTCAGCCCGGCGAATCCGGCCACCTGCAGGTGCCCGTGCACCTGCGCGTGTGCCACCCAGGAGAGGTTCATCCGCCCGAGTGCCGCCAGCACGGGCAGGGAGACCGCCAGTGCAAACCCTCCGAGCGTCCCGAATGCGAGTGCCGCCCTCAGGAACCGCACATGCACGTCCGCAGGGGCCCCGCGCGGTCGTTCAAGCGGCGCCGGAGATGGAACAGTCATCGCGGCGCCCCATCCCGTCACCCGCCGCGCGCTCGCAGTCTCCGGCGCACGGGACTCCTGCCGGCCTCGGACAAGCCGTCCCTGAGTATCACCCGCGTCACCTTCGAGGCTGAGGGGCGATCGTCCCCTCTCTTCATGGCGAATCGCCTGGCGCGATCCCTGGGGCCGCGCGCTCCCGGGTCGTGCTGGGCACCGGCTATGCGAAGTCCAGGTTCTCCGTCAGCCGTCTCCCGTCACGCAGGAACGCCTCGCGCAGCTGCCCGATCCGCGCGATCGCTCGCTCCACGTCATGGTTCTCCAGGTTTGCGTTCAGCAGGTCGATGTACCACGGCAACTTGACGTCCTCGAGCACGTACGCCCGCACGATCTCGCGTGCCACTGGCAGAGTCGTGGTCTTGGACACCTCGAACACGTCTCGGTCGTCCGCCCGCAGCAATTTCGCGTATTCCTCGTCCAGCAACCGCCGGAAGAGGGTGGCGTCGAATCGGTCACCGGCGCGGACACCTGTCTCAGCGTCGTCCGAGGTCAGGGTGGCAGCCTTATGCAACCACTCCCAGAGGATGCTGAGCCGGATCTCCCCCGTCGCCATGTCTTCCATCAGGTACAGCACGTTCTCGTCGCCAAATGAGTCAGCGGGTTTCAGTGCCGCCGCCTGCAGCCCCTGCCCAAACGCGTTGCCGTACTGCAGGCCCACACTCAACAGGTCGCGTGCTCCGCGCACCGTCCGCTGCTCAACCCCCCGCCTGAGGAGCGCAGCCGAGTCCTCATGCGTATAGGTGAGGGGTGGGAACGCGCGGCCCAACTGGTTGATCTGGCCAGCGGCCTCCCACACCGGCCGCACGATGTGCACCATCTTCCAGTGCGCCACCCATTTCCCGCTTGCGCCTGCCGCCTGCTCGCGTCGCGCGCCGGCGACCGCCCGCTCCATTCCCGCCTGGACGCCGGCTTCCGAGCCGACCGGGATGTTCGGCTCCATCCCGCCCTGCCAGAGCGTGTAGCGGCCCTCGAGGTCCGGCGTGTTCACCGCGCGCCTCACCCGGTCCTCATACGCAGCCATGTAGGGGTAGGTCATGGTGATGAGGTCGATGTTTGGGTTCAAGAACGAGGGGTCCCACGCCATCGCGTCGGAAACGCTGTTGATGTAGTCCCAGCGTCCCGTGTTGAACCCCACGAAGTGCCGGCCGAGGGCCGCGCGGATCTCCATCAACTGGAACGTCGCCTCCAGTTGCTCCACCAGCACGTATGCCTTCACGGTCCCCGGAGTCAGCCCCAGCCTCTCCTCCACCACATCGAGGAGGCCCCCCCAGAACGCCGCCTCGGCGGCCGTCTGGATCTTCGGCAGGTAGAGGACGACAGATCGCCCCTCATCCAGGAGCCGCTCGTGGTTCGCGGCCACGTAGAGCGACACGTCAACCATCGAGGCCGAGAAGCCGGAGCCGTCCGCATGACGCAGATGGCGGTCGTCGAGGTGCAATCCGCGCGCCCGGAAGATCCGAGTCGTGAACTGAAGTTGTTCGGTCCAGTCTGCGATCGTCTCGTGGCCAAGGAACCCGAGCGCCCACGCATTCATCTCGCCCGCGACCTGCTGGGCGACGGACATGAACTGCGCATCGCCATGCAGCGCCAGCCGCAGGTTCCGCTGGTTCTCCAGCGACATCGATGACACCTGGCCGAGCGCGTCCTCGCCGTCGAACATCCACCCGTCCGCCCCGGACAGCAGCGCGTAGGCGACATTGCGCAGGCTCCGCTGCGTCGGTGCGTCTGGACGGGCCGCCGGCCCGGTCCCCTGCACCCACTGTCGCTGCAGATCAGCCGGGATCTCCGATCCGACGAATCGCCCGGCGCGCGCGTCCGCCACCCGGATCGATGTCCCCTCGATCAACGACCCCGCCGGCAGGAACTCGATCGGCTCCCGCTCGTTCGCGCGCCGCGCTCGTCGCGCCAGTCGTGCTGCCATGAGCGCCTTGCGAGCGCCGTCCAGCGGGGCCAGTGCGTCCAGCACCGCGAGCGCCGCCGGGGAATACACGTCCCCATACTGAGGCAGCAGCGTGGAGCGAATTTCGAACTTCTGGTCCACCGGAACCGCTCCCCCGGGTCCGCCACGCACCCGATGGCTGCGCGGACCCGGCACGGAGCCTAGCCCGATCGGCGACGCCCGTCGAAACTCCAGCGGCCAGCGCCGCGCCACGCCACGAGTGCGGCCGCCACGCCGACCACGATCGGCAGGGCCAGCGGCGGTTCGTTTTCCGCGCCGTTCGGCCACACGTCGATCACCAGGTGCGAGTACACCGCCGCGATCATCGTCGCGACCCCGAGCAACGCGCCGAGTCGGGCCCAGAGCCCGAGCAGGAGCGAGATTCCGGCCACGATCTCCGCGGCGACCGCGACCGGTGCAACGACCCCAGCGAACGGAATTCCAGCACCCTCGACCAGGGGCCGCATGCCCAGCGCAGGGTCCATGAGATGCATGAGCCCGATGGCGAGCAGCGGCAGCCCAGCGATGACACGAGGTACGACCAGGTACGGTCGGTCAGGCCCGTCGTGGGTTGCGGGGGTATGCACCCATTCGAGGGCTCTCGCCGGCCGAGACGCGGGGCCAGTGGATGGTGTTGTCATGGGGACCTCCTGCGCAGATGGTCATGCCCGTCGCTGGCCGTGGCATCGGTAGGGTTGCCCATCCCGCCGATCTTGGAGTGCTATCGTCCAGCCGATGGCGAATCAGGACGCTGCGAGCACGAGCACCGCAACGCTCCGCCTCGCGGAGGTCCTGGTTCCGCTGTCCCTCGTCACCGACCTTGGCATGGGCCTCCCGGATGAGCAGGCCATGCGGTCATGCCTGCTCGCGACGGCCCTCGCACGCGCTTGCGGTCTCTCCGAGCAGGCCGTCTCGCACGTCTACTACACCACGCTCCTTGAGCACCTCGGCTGCACCGCCACCGCCAGCGAGGAGGCCAGCCACCTTGCCGGCGACCAGGTCTCCATGCGCCGCCTGGTCAGCAGCGCCGACGAGGCTCGCCCATCGGAGATGTTGGACGTCCTGAAACGCATCGGCCGAGGACGTCCGCCGCTGGAACGCGTACGCATGGTGCTCGGACTCATGGGCGGCGGCCGCTGGGGGCCGCCCGTCCAGGCGGCGATCTGCGAGGTGGCCGCACGGCTCGCCGTCCGGCTCTCCATGCCGCCCGAGGTCCAGCAGGCGCTCGGCCAGATCTTCGAACGCTGGGACGGGAAAGGCGGGCCGCGACGCCTGGCCGGCGATGCGATCGCACTCCCGGCCCGGTTCGCCCAGGTGGCCTCCCGCGCCGTCGCCCTCCACGGGATGGGAGGCCCCGCAGCCGCCATCGAGGGCGTGCGCGCGAGCAGCGGCGCCTGGCTCGACCCACAGGTGGCGCATGCCTTTGTCGACTCTGCCGACCAGTGGCTCGCCACACTCGATGCTGCGGACGCCTTGCCTGCCGCGCTGGAGGCCGAGCCGAACCCGCACCTGACGGTGCCGCGCCAGCACCTTGATGACCTGGCCCGCGCCTTTGGCGACATGGTCGACCTGCTCTCCCCCTGGTCGATCGGCCACTCGGGCAACGTCGCCGCGGTTGCCGAGCAGGCCGCAGCACAACTGGGACTCTCGATGGGCGAGCGAGTCACGCTTCGGCGCGCGGCGCTGCTGCATGACCTCGGCCAGGTCAGCGTCCCTGCGGGAATCTGGGCGAAGCGAGCGCTCGGTGCCGGCGACGCTGAACGGGTCCGCCTGCATCCGTACTTCACTGAGCGCATCCTCGCGCGCTCCTCGGTGCTCCGGGCTGAGGCAGCGATCGCGGGGATGCACCACGAGCGACTCGATGGCACCGGGTACCATCGAGGCTCAAGCGCGCGCGATCAGTCGATCTCGGTGCGCCTGCTTGCCGTGTCCGACGCGTACGACCAACTGACGCGGGACCACCCTGGGCGCCCCGCATTGACGCCAGACGAAGCCGCGGCCCGCTTCGGGCAGGAAGTGCGCTCGGGCGCCCTCGATCATGACGCGGTCGAGGCAGTCCTGACCTCGGTGGGTCATCATCGCGGTCCAGAGCCGCGTTCCTTCCCCGCCGGGCTCACGGAACGAGAGGTAGAGGTCCTTCGCCTCGTCGCGGCAGGCTGCTCGAATCCGGCGATCGCCGAGCGCCTCGTGATTTCACGGCGCACGGCCGAGCACCACGTCCAACACCTCTACGCCAAGATCGGCGTCTCCACGCGCCCCGGTGCCACGCTCTTCGCGCTGGAGCATGGCCTGGTTGCCGCGCACCGCTGACAAGAAAGCGCGCCTCCCACGACCGGCGTCACATTGCGATGGACGAACGGCGGAAAATCTGAAGCAAGAAGAATGGGTAGGCCTACCGATCCGCTGATGGCCGACCGACCGCACAATCCCCGCGAGACGTGAGGCCAGGATCCAATCCTTGCCATCACGAGAAGGGAGTGCTCCCGTGTTTGCCTACATCCTGCAGGGCCCTACCGTCGCCGAGTTGGACCAGGCGCAGTCGGACGAGTTCTTCCGGCGCTTCGCCGAGACCCCCGGCCTGCTTCACGCCTTCGAACTCGAACGGGAAAACGATCCGGCCGACACGCTCGTCGTGGCCGTCTGGACGGACCGCGAAGCCGCCCAGCGATACATCGAGGGTTCGGCGCTGCGCCGTGAGGTCGACCAGGCGTTGCCGGGCATCACCCGGACGATGTACGCCGTCCGAAATGTCGCCACCGGCCCTGGGTGATCGCCGGACTCCCGCTGCCCACGAGGGCTCGGTCGATGCCCGAGGAGATCCTGTGCGCCGCCTCAGCGGCGGCACGATGCCGTGGCGCTTCGGCAGAGGCTGGAGCCTACGCCACACGCCCGTCGAGTCGTGCATCCCCTCCCGAGAATCTCTCGAGTATGGGTAGGGTGCGGCAAATGGCACGTCCGACGCGCATCGCTCGAAACCGCTCGCGGCAGTCGCCACACGCGAAGAGGTGGCTCTCCACGCGGTCGCGGGCTTCCTGGCCGAGCGATCCATCGATCAGGCTGCCGGCGTACATGCGCGGCACGCCGCAGGCTGGGGCGGCTGCGTCGACCGCCTGGTAGGTCGTGCGGAACCGGTCGCGAGCACGGAAGACGCGTACGCCGGCCGCGCCGTCTGTGATGCCCAGGCGGGCCGCGATCTCGGCGTACGTCAGGCCTTCCTGCTCCCGCATCTGGAGGATCGCGCGGTCGCCTTCCGACAGCCGCCCGAGGGCTTCCCAGACCCTCCACTGGACCTCGTGGGACAGCAGGGACGCCTCGGGTGACTCGGCGTCGGACGCCGGGAAGTCATCGATGGACTCATCGTCGTCGAGCGGCACCGGAGCCATTCGATTGCGGCGGCTGACGAGGTCGAGCGAGACGTTGCGGGTCACCCGGCGGAGCCACGGCGCAAAACGTTCCGTGTCGCGCAGCGAGGCGACATGGGTCATGACCCGCATCCACGTGTCCTGCGCGACATCCTGTGCCTCGTCATCATTGCCCACGATGCGTCGGGCCACCCGCCGCACGTCGCCGCAGTACAGCGCGAAGAGTTCCTCGAGGGCCTGCACATCGCCGCCCTGTGCCCGGAGCAACCGCTGCTCATGATCCATATCTTCGGGATGGGCCTCAATCGAGGACACGTCTGGCCTTTCGAAGGACGGGCGGAGTGCTCGTCGTGGACCGGTCGCCGGGCGGTGCAGCGCGGCAGTTGGCACCCCCCAACCCACCCTCTCGCCGCGCGGGGGTGTCGGCCTGCGGCCCGGGCGATACCCAACGCCCAACGCGCAGGCCCCAAAGGGCAGGGTGACGCTGATCTGATCCTCGACCGGGCAGCGCGTCTCAGTAGGCCCCAGGCCCAACACGGTGGGCCGACGGAGTGAGGGTGGCGCTCCCGCACCCTCACGCGACAGTCCGGGATCCCGAGGCGTAACGATCGACGACGTTGTCCCGCTACTGGCTATAGGGCCGGATGTCAGTTGCGACGCGGCTGGTAGAGACAATGGATAGGGAGACCGCTGCTCAAAGAGGCGCCCGCAAGGGCGCCTCTCCGTGCTCCAGTGGTAGCAGGAGCGGGATTTGAACCCGCGACCAACGGCTTATGAGTCCGCTGCTCTACCGCTGAGCTATCCTGCCGTCAGCCAGTATCTCGACGCGGCGCGGCCACTGTCCAGTCTGGCTGATGGGTCTCCCGCTACTTCAGCACTCCCACCTCGCGCATCAACTTCAGGGTCCCCTGCAGGTCCTCCAGTTTGTTCAGGTCGATCGCGGGCGGATTGATCTCGGCCAGCGACTTCAGGTCCGCATTCGCCGCCACCGTCGAGACCACCGGGTACTCAAACGTCTGGTCCACGAAATACTTCTGCGCCTCGTCGCTCACGAGGTAGGCGATCAGGGCTTTCGCCGCCACCGGGTTCTTCGAGGTCTTGAGGATCCCCGCACCCGCCACGTTCACCAGCGTGCCGATGTCCCCGGGCGCCGTGTAGTGGTTCTTCGCGGACAGCGTCGGGTCCTGCTTCCCCAGCTGGTGGGCGTAGTAGTGGTTCACGAGGCCCATCGTGACCTCGCCCTTCGAGACTGCCTGGACGATGGCCCCGTTGTTCGCGAACTCCTTCGGGTGGTTCGCCTTCACGCCTTCCAGCCACGCCTTCGCCTTCGCCTCGCCCTGCTGCGCCCTCAGCGCCGTCACGAATGACTGGAGGGAGGCGTTACTCGGCGCCCAGCCGATCTTGCCCTTCCACTTCGGGTCGGTCAGTTCGAGGATCGACTTCGGAAGCGTGTCCGCCTGCGTGTGCTTCGGGTTGTACACGATCACCCGCGCCCGGCCGGACAGGCCCACCCACTGCTTCGCCGCCGACTTGTAGGTCGCACCGACACGGCTCAGTACCGTTTCGTCGATCGGGGCGAAGAGCCCCGCGTGTTCGACGACGCCGAGCGCGCCCCCGTCCTGTGCGATGTAGACGTCCGCCGGCGTCCGCTCCTTCTCCTCGAGGAGTGTGGCGGCGAGTGCCGTGGTGTCGCCGTAGCGCACGTTCACCTGCACCCCGGTCTTCTCCGAGAACTTCTTGATCATCGGCCCGATGAGGGCCTCATTGCGGCCCGAATAGACGGTGATCGACCCGGACGGGGTTGACGGGGGAGGAGTCGCGCTACTCGCGCCTGTCCCGGTCGCCGTCGCGGCGGCGGGCGGCTCCGCGTCACCGCCACAGGCGACGAGCAGTGCTGCGCTCAGGAGGGCGAGGAACGGCAGAAGGGAGTGCCGAGTGCGGTGGATGACGGTCATCAGAAGATCCCCCCTCGGGGTTCGTGCGCTACCTGCGCGTCGATGTGTTAGGAAAAACCGTAGGAAAGGTCATGCTAAGACACAACACTAGCGAGACCGATTTACCAAGATAAGTGACTACTGGGGTCTGGCCGATACGCGCACTGTGATGCATCGTGGTGGCTCAATTCCCGACTGGGAAAAGGAAGCAACAGGTGGGTCTCCCCGCCCGCTCGGTCCCCCAGCCACCTGCCGTGCTCTGGACCCCCGCTGCGCTCCTCGGGGCAGCGGCGTTGGTCCCTGTCGTCTACCTGGTGGTGCGGGCCGCCGAGGATCCCTTCGGCACGGCAGAGGTGCTGCTCTCAAGCGAAACCCTGCTCCTCCTCGTCCGGTCCATCGCCCTTGCCGCCACCGTCACACTCCTTGCGGCCTCGATCGCCATCCCGCTCGCCTGGCTCACGACCCGTACCGACCTGCCGGGCCGCTCTGTCGTCGCCTTCGTTGCCCCGCTTCCCCTCGCGATCCCGTCCTACGTGATGGCCCTCGCGGCGATCGCCGCCTTTAGCCCGCGAGGGCAACTCCAGGGCTGGCTCGCCCCGTTGGGAGTCGATGCCCTCCCGTCGATCTACGGCTTCGGCGGCGCCTCTGTGGTGCTAGCCCTCGTGACCTATCCGTACTTCCTGCTCACACTTCGGCCCGCGATGCTCGCGCTGGACCCCCGCCTCGAGGAACTCTCGCGGACCTTCGGTTACGGCGCGTGGACCACCTTCTGGCGCGTCATCTTCCCGCTCCTACGCCCCGCGATCGCCTCCGGCGGCCTCCTTGTCGGCCTCTACGCGCTGTCCGATTTCGGCACGCCCTCCCTCATGCGGTTCGACTCCTTCACCCGCGTGATCTTCAGCCGCTACCAGTCCTCCTTCGAGCGAAGCGAGGCGGCGGGCCTCGCCCTCGTCCTCGCCGCCCTCGCCCTCGCGGTCGTGGCGCTCGAGGTCTGGTCGCGCGGCGCGGCGAGGTACGACAGCGCGCACGGGCAGCGTCGCGCCGTCACCCGGCTCGCGCTCGGGCGCTGGCGATGGCCCGCATTCGCCTTCGTGGCCCTGGTCCTTGGGTTCGCCCTCGTGCTCCCCATCGTCACGCTGCTGTACTGGCTCCTCCGCGCCCTCGACGCCGACCTCCTCTACGTGATGGGGGCGTCGATCAGGGGCTCCGCCATCGCCGGGCTCCTCGCCTCGGTCGCGGCCACGATCGCCGCGCTCCCCTTCGCGCTCCTCGTCGTCCGCCACGCCCGCTGGTGGCTCACCCGACCGCTCGAGGTGCTTTCCTACACCGGCTATGCCCTTCCCGGCCTCGTCGTCGCACTCGCCCTCGTCTTCACCTCGGTGCGGTTCGGGGCCCTCTACCAGTCGCTTGGCATCCTCATCGCGGCCTACGTCATGCTCTTCCTGCCGCAGGCAGTCGGCGCCGCTCGCGTGGGCCTCGTGCAGGTGCGACCCTCGATGGAGGAGGCCGCGCGTTCGATGGGACGGGTCCCGCTCGCCGTCACGCGCACCATCACGCTGCCCATCGCCGGGCGCGGCGTCCTTGCCGGTGCCGCGCTCGTCTTCCTGAGCACGCTCAAGGAACTGCCCGTGACGCTGTTGCTGAGTCCCACCGGGTATCGCACCCTTGCTACGAGGGTCTGGAGTCTCTCCAACGAGGGTCTCTACGCGCAGGCTGCGGTGCCGGCCCTCCTCCTCATTGCCCTCTCCTCCATCCCGGTCGTCGCTGCTGGACTGTCGAGGCGTCATGACTGATCGCGCTCCTCAGTCGACTCCGGCCGTCGAAGCCGATGGCCTCGCCCGCGTGTTCCCGAGTGGGGGCGGAGTGCACGACCTCACGTTGAGGGTGGAGGACGGGGAGTTTGCGGCGCTGCTGGGCCCGTCGGGCTCCGGCAAGACCACCTCGCTGCGACTGATCGCAGGGTTCGAGCGTCCAGCACGCGGAGTGCTGCGCCTCAGTGGTCGGGTCGTGGTGGACGCGGCCACCTTCGTCCCACCCGAGCGCCGCGCCCTCGGCATGGTCTTCCAGGACTACGCGCTCTTCCCGCACATGACCGTGGCCGAGAATGTCGGCTATGGGCTGGGGCGGGCGGCGGACCGTGCGGCCCGCGTGCGCGAGATGCTGGACTTCGTCGGGCTAGCCGGGTTCGAGGCTCGCTCGGTGCACGAGATCTCTGGGGGAGAGCAGCAGCGCGTCGCCCTCGCCCGGGCCCTCGCCCCGCGCCCGGACCTCCTCCTCCTCGACGAGCCGTTCTCAAACCTCGATGCGTCGCTGCGTGGGCGCATGCGGAGCGAGATCCGCGCGATCGTGAAGCGCAGCGGGACCACCGCGCTCCTGGTCACACACGATCAAGAGGAGGCCCTCTCCATCGCGGACCGTGTCACCTTCATGTGGCGGGGCCGTGTCGAGCAGTCTGGGACGCCGGGCGAGATCTACCAGCACCCAGCGACCGTCCACGTCGCAGCGAGCATCGGCGACGCCAACCTCCTCCGCGTCATCGCCCAGGGTGGCCACGCTGACACACCGTTCGGGAGGTTCAAGGCGCCCACTGACGCCGCGCACTGCGTGGTAGTGGTCCGGCCGGAGGACGTCCAGGTCACGGCCGGCGGTGTGCCCGTGGTATTGGTGGGCCGCGAGTACTACGGCCACGACCAGGTGCTCCACCTCCGCCTTGCCGACGGCACGACTGTCCGCGCTCGTCTGGGTGCTCACGAGGCCGCTCCGGTGACCGAGACCTTCACAATCGGGCTGCGCCGCGATCCCGTCGTCCTCGCTGACCAGCACGAATAGGCCGGTCTAGGGCGACTCCGCGGGCCCGGCCTCCGGTGCCGCCGTCGATGTCGCCGTCGATGTGACCGAGAGATACTCGTGCACCGCTCGCGCTACCTCCGCGAAGAACTCGTTCGGGAGCGAACCGTCGGTCAGCACCACGAGCGAATAGCTGCCGATGGCACTCCGCACGATCGCGGCGTCATGCGCCGCGCCCTCCCAGTCTCCGGTCTTGTTCGCCACCTCCGCCGTCGGATCGTCGATACCGGAGGGGATGCGATCGCGCACCCACTGGTCGAGCAGGATCCGCTGCGCACCCTCGCTCACAAACTGAGAGGGGTACCCGCGCGTCAGCGCAGACAACAGGAGGGCCATGTCGAAGGCTGTCGTCCGCAGCGCTGCTCCGTCCACCGTCGTGTCCTGCAGGCCCAGCGCGCCCAGGTGGCGTGTCACGTTCTCCGCGCCCACCAGGTCGCGCACCAGGTGCGCCATGGCGTTATCACTCGCCACGCCCATCAGGGTCACGGCGTCGCCCACGGTCACCTCAGAGCAACGCTGGTACCCCAGGGGCTCCAGCGTTCCCAAGTCTTCGGCCGCATAGCGGTCCGTGATCAGGACGCCCTCGGAGGGCTCGAGCAACCCTTGCTCCTCTTGCCACAGCGCCTCGATGAGGAGCGGCAACTTGTAGAGGCTCGCGGCGTACCACGTGCGACGCGCGCCGACTGAGGCGAACCGCTGTCCCGTGGTGTCCACCACAGCCACGCTCGCGCTTGCCTGGGGGGCCATCGATTCAAGCAGGCGCTGTAGCCCCTGGTCGCGCACGGGCGATAGGCGCTCGTACAGCGGCCAACTCGGCACCGAGGACGAGGCGGTATAGGCCGGCGGCCCCTCGCACGGGATGGGAGACAGCTCTAACTGAAGCCCCGTCCGCGCCATCCGGGATCCGCGCGGCGCAGGCCGGACAGGAGACGGAGTCGACGTGATCTGCGCCTCGGGCGGGTCATCGCGCGAGGGTGAGAAGTCGCCGCAGCCCAACAGCAGGACCGTCAGAGCCCCGGCGATGGCCCCCAAACCCTGGCGCGGGTGATTGCCCGATGCCGGGCCTCGCGGACGGGCCATCGGCCGCTCCCTTGTCTGGCCGCGCGCACGGCGCAGCGACGCCAGCGGTTCCCGGACGCGACACGGCGCCTCACGTTGAGGCTACTGACGGGAGATTTCGATGGCGTGTGGCCATCGGGGAGGGCTGGCGACTCGTCACGTCATTGCGACCCGCGCTGCCTCTGACGTGCTACGACTCCGCAATAGCAGTCGATCCGTTCACCACGAGCCGCCGCCACCTCCACCCCCGCCACCACCCGAGGAGCCCCCGCTGAACCCGCTACCGCCGCTCCCTCCCGGCGTCGATGCGAGGGTCCCGGTCGTCGTCGTGGAGAAGCTCGACATCGACGATGCGAACAGCGCGGCGTTGAACGGGGTTGCCGAGCGGTACCAGGACGCCGGCTCGATCGCGAGCCCCTCGAAGGCTTTCGCCCAGCGGTCCACGCATCCGAACACGATGGCGTAAGGCAGGTACTCGTAAAACAGCCCGGCGCGCTCCGCGAACTCCGCGCGATGCGTCTCGGCGTCCTCGATGAACCGCCGGAACCCCAGCGTCCGTCGCAGCACCGCCGTGCCTGTCGAGGTCCGCCGCGGCATCTGCCCGCTCATCGCGAGCAGCACGAGGGCGGCCACGACGGGCGCGATCCCCACGATCCCGAACGTCGTCCATCGCGCGATCCCGAACAGCAGCGCGATCGATGCCGCGACCGCGGCGATGCCGATCGCCGACCACCGGGCCCGCATCGTCGGCGGCTTGCCGTGGAACCAGCCGCGCGCCACCGCATCCGCATACAGCGCGTCTTGCACGTCCTTCAGCCGCTCGTGGAACTTCGTCTTCAGTGCGCTCAGCAGCACCTCGTCACCGTCCTCGAACAAGCCATCGAGCAACAGGCGCTCGTACTCGAGGAGCGTGCGGCGGTCCTGTGGCTCGGACTGCTTCGTCAATCGCCAGTCCACCGAGCCGAACCAGCCCTGCTTCGGGACTTCCTCGATCGCCAGGTGTCCCCGCGTCGCCAGGTCCACGATCGTCGCCGAGACATCGAGGGGATGCGCCGTCTCGTCGATCAGCGTCCCGATCTGGCCGGGTCGCAGCCCTTCGTACGGCGTGTACTCCGCGGCGTAGACCTGACCGTCGCCCAGCGGCACCGGCTGCTCCCCGCTGGCGCTGCCGAATACCGCCCCGGTCGCCGATCCACGCCATCGCCAATCGCGCCCGTTCAGCCAGTACAGCCGTGCGACCCCGGCCAGCGAGAGGCCGAGGAGCGCAGACGCCAGCGCGATCCGCAGCGGGTCCACCGTGAACGCGCGCCGGAACGACCACCGCTCCGAGAGGATGGGTTCCGGCTCCGGCACGACACCCTTCGGGAACCCGACCACGACCGTCAAGCCCTCGTACGAGTCCAACCCACGCCCCTCGAACGTAGCGCCGTCGAAAACATCCACCGCGGCCGCGCAGGGCAGCTGCGATCCGCGCGGCCCCTCGAAGCATGCAATCCGTAGCGGCTCCGGCCGCCCCGACTCGAACTTCACCCGGACGCTCGCCGAGGCGATCGGCGCTGACCAGTCCTGTCCGATCGCGTTCCAGTACAGCTCGTCGTGGTCGGCGAACCCGTTCAGCCCGCCTTCGACCCGGTAGTCGATCTGGTATCCGTGCTGCCCCGTGATGGTCTTGTCAGGGTCGCCGATCCGAATCCGTGTCACCCCGCCGCTAATCGACTCCGTCTCCATGTCTGAGGGTGTCCCGCGCGTCGTGGTCACCTTGAGATCGTGCAGCCGGTAGATCCGGTCATACCGGTCGTCGTAGCGCAGCCGCGTCGGGATGTCTCGCAGGATTCCGTGTCGTTCCTCGTCCCCGAAGTCGTAGTCGATCATCTCGCGGATCACGAGGTCGCCGTCGCGCTCCACCAGGATGTCGACGACGTAACGGCTGATCCGCTCGTTCCCCGACTGCGCGCTTGCGATCCCGCCCCAGCCGCCCGCCGACAGCACCAGCGCGAGGCTCCCAAGCAGCGCGAGGCGACGCATGAGAGATCGCGCCGAGGTCGAAGGCAGGATCGGGCGCAGGGTGCGATGGGCCATGGACGCGCCTTCACGCTGATCGGTCGCCGGGAGCCGGAAGAGTTGTGCGATCATAGCCATCGAATCACGAGACTCTCGGTCTGCCCTCGAAGGGATCCAGCATGCGCGTCGCCATCACCGGCGCTTCGGGGCTCGTCGGCACGGCACTCACGGCGCATCTCGAGGCCCTGGGTCACGAGGTCCAGCCCGTGCGACGTGCCACCTCCGACGATCGACTCGCCGACTGGAACCCGTCCGTCGGCTGGGTGCGCCCCGGCGCGCTCGACGGCCTGGACGCCATCGTCCACCTCGCGGGTGAGCCGATCGCCGGCCGAAACCTCCGTACCGCCCGCTGGACCCCTGCCCGCCGCGAGCGACTACGCACCTCGCGGGTCGACGCCACACGACTGCTCGTCGACCACCTCGCCGCGCTCCCGCACCCGCCCCGCACCTTCGTCGCAGCCTCGGCGATCGGCTACTACGGCAACCGCGGCGCAGAGATCCTGACGGAGGACTCCCCGCGCGGCGGCGGCTTCCTCGCGGGCCTCGTGCGTGACTGGGAGCAGCAGTCCCTGAGCGCGTCCCAGGCCGGCATGCGCACGGTCGTCTACCGCTTCGGCCACATCCTCTCTGGTGACGGCGGCATCCTCAGCCGCATGCTCCCCACGTTCCGCCTCGGTCTCGGCGCACGCTTCGGCGACGGCCGCCAGTACTTCTCCTGGATCGCCATCGAAGACCTCGTGCGCGCCATCGAACTCGCGCTCACCGGGAGCCAGGAGGGCGTCTTCAACGCAACCGCCCCGAATCCCGTCACCAACGCCGAGTTCGCCAAGAGCCTTGGCCGCACCCTCCACCGCCCCGCGCTCCTCGCCGTCCCGCCCTTCGCCCTGCGCGCCCTCGTCGGCCCGGGCGCAGACGAACTCCTCCTCTGGGGCCAGCGCGTCCACCCCACCCGCCTCCTCGCCGCCGGCTTCGAATTCCGCCATCGCACGGTGGAGGGGGCGCTCCAAGCCGCCCTCGTGCCGAAGCGCTGATGCAGCGCCTGCGAGAACGGGGAACGCAAGATTGTTCTTCGGTACGGAGCCAAGCAGTGCAACACCGACTCGGTCTCCCAGGGGTGAAGGCGCGTCTGTCGCGCCTGCTCGACCACGTCGAGCGCGGCAAGAGAACGTGAGCGCGCGGGCCGGACGAGCGGTCGCAGGCCTCGTGCCCTACCACCAGCGTTCGCCGCGCACGCCGGGCGGCTGGGAACGCCGTCTCGGGATCGCCGAGGACTTCGACGAACTTCCGGACGAGATGACGGCCTTCCGAGGCGAACGCCTGTAGGCCAGGGCTCCTGGTACGTCCGTCTACTGTCATTCATGGTTGACAGTGGACTCGCCGCAGCGATATACAGCCATCCATGGCTCGCACACGACACGACCGCGCGCGCGACGAGGTGCTTCAGGGCCACCTCGAGCGGCTCCGCGCCGTCGACACCGTCGTCTCCTGGGTCATCGATGAGCAGCGCCGCGCCCGCACTCTCCGCGACGCCGCCATCCGCGACGCTGTCGAGGCCGGCCTCTCGCTGCGCCAGATCGGTGCAGCCCTCGGCCTATCGCCGGAGGGCGTCCGATCCACCCTCCCCGGCGTCCCGGCGGTGTACGACCAGATCGGCACCACCTACGCGACCACGCGTCAGGCCGACCCGCGCATCCGCGATGCGATCTGGGCCGCACTCGAGGGCGCGCGCACCGTCGTCAACGTCGGTGCGGGCGCTGGCTCCTACGAGCCGCCGCAGACCCTGCTCGCCGTCGAGCCCTCGATGGTGATGGTCGCCCAGCGCCCGCCCGGCCTTGCCCCCGCCGCGATCTCCACCGCCGAGCGCATCCCGCTCCCCGATCAGTCCGTCGATGCCGCGCTTTGCTCGCTCACCGTCCACCACTGGCCGGACCTCGAGGCCGGCCTCGCCGAGGTCCGGCGCGTCGCCCGCAAGGCTGTGATCTTCACCTGGGACCAGGCCGTCTTCCGTCGCTTCTGGCTCGTCGACGAGTACCTCCCCGAGATCGCCGAGGCTGACGACCGTCGCGACGTCCCCATCGCCCGCCTCTGCGATCTCCTGCACACCGCCGACGTTCGCACCGTTCCAGTCCCGCGCGACTGCACGGATGGCTTCCTCGGCGCGTTCTGGGCACGCCCCGAGGCCTACCTCGACCCTGCCGTCCGCGCAGGCATCTCGGCCTTCAACCAGATCGATGCCGCCACCACCGAGCGAGGCCTGACCCGGCTGCTAGAAGATCTGCGCAGCGGCGCATGGCAACACCGCCATGCCGCTCTCCTCGATCAGGACGCCCTCGACCTCGGCTACCGCCTCGTCGTCGCGCGCTGGTAGCGCCTACCCTGCGTGCAGGCAGCCACCGAGGGCTGACCCGTCATCTCCGGAGGCAACGTGAGCGACATGCGCCCCGCGGGCGAGCAGCCGCGCGAGTTCCACATCACCGCCAACGGCGTCGACCTCGCCTTCTTCGAGTGGGCCGGTGAGGGCGACCCGATCTACCTCATCCACGCCACGGGGTTTCACGCCCGTATCTGGGACGAGGTCGCCCGGCGCCTTCCGGGCCGGCGCATCCTCTCCATCGATACGCGAGGTCACGGCCGCAGCGCGAAGCCCGAGCCGCCGTACCTGTGGGACGCCATTGGTGCCGACATCGAGGACAGCCTCCGCGTCCTCGACCTGCGCAACGTCCTCTTCGTGGGCCACTCGATGGGCGGCCACTCCGCCGTCTATACCGCCGCGCGCGAGCCATCGAGGGTCGCCGGCCTTCTCCTCATCGATCCCACCATCGGTCGTGACCGCGGCGTCAGCGCACGCACCGTCGCACCCAACGAGGGCGTCGCCCGCCGCCGCAACGAATGGGCCTCGCCAGAGGAGATGGTCGAGCGCTTCCAGCCGCGCTTCCCCTTCGAGTTATGGCAGCCCCAGGTACTCGACGACTACGCCCGTTACGGCGTGCTTCCCAGCCCCGGCGGCGAGGGCTACGTCCTCGCCTGCCCCCCGGCCGTGGAGGCGGCCGTGTACAACGCCCGCGGGCTCGGCATCGACATCTGGCAGGCCGTCCCCACCGTCTCGGTCCCCGTCCGCGTGATCCGCGCGCGGGAGGCGGACCCCGCCGTCGAAACGCGCCCCTTCGAGACCTCCCCCACCGACCCGGAGCTCGCCTCTGCCTTCCCGCGTGGAGAGGACCTCCACCTCGTGGACTTCACCCACTTCATCCCGATGCAGGATCCCGCCCTCGTGGCGAGGGAGATCGCTTCCTTCGCCGACCGCCTGCCTCGATAGTTCCCCGCGAGGGCAGTCAGAGACATAACAAGACGCGGCCTATCGGGTCGCGGATTCTCACGATGCGCTTGAGGCCTGCTCAGCGTGAGTCGGTGCCGCTCGCTGCCCAGCCGTCCGGCTGGCCGGCCCCGTCCTCGCCCTTGGGCGAACCGCTGCCGGCCCAGCCTTCGTGCTTCTCCTCAGTGACCGTCTGGTCGGGCAGCGGCGGGCGGTCCTGACCGGCACCCGGCTCATGCTCCACGGGATGTACCGGCTCGTTTGTCATATGTGGCCTCTGAGATCCGGCGCGCTGCCTGCCAGGAAACCCGGTCGTCGTGGGGCCACGGAGGAGCACTCACGGATACGAGCCGACGGCGGCGTAGCCATCGCGCGTGCCTCGGGATCCACCTGATCACGCTGCTCGGGCGTCGCGGGGTGTTCCGGCACCTCAGCAGCGGCGGACTTGGGGTCAAGGGACATTTGGCTCTCCTGCACACGCGGGCTGTTGGGTCAGCGCCCGCCATCACTCTCCGGGCGCTCACCCTCCGGCTCGGTGCCCTGCGTGCCTGCATCGTTCTCGTCTACATGGGGATCTCGATGTGCCTCGTGAGGCCCGGGCCTGCCGGCGTCGTTGCCCTGGCTCTGGCCGCCGCGCCGCTGGTTTGTCACGACGCCCCCACTCTCCTCTCACAGCGCAGCCAGACTCCCACTCGATCCCCAGTGCGAAGACAACAGCCGCCCCTTGGGGCGTTACAGAGCGATAGCGCATGCGGAGGCGCCACCGTCACTCGCCGTCGACCCCATCCGGCAGTGCCACGCCGACACCGCGTGCGGAAGTCGCGCGATAGGATGGAGCCCCCAGCCTGCGCGCCTCGACCCATCGAGGTGCGCCACTGCCGTCTGGGGGACACGTGGCGGATCGTTGTGCTGCATGTGGCGAAGCGCTGGACCCCCGCGCTCCATGGTGCGACGCCTGTGGCGCACGTCCGGATGAGGCTCCGCCCCTCGCCGCAGCCCTCATCCGACCGGCCGTCGGGGACGCCGCGCCCATCGCTCCCACTGCCCGACCCGCCGCGGGTCACGTCGCGACGGCGCCACTCGCACCGACCGGCGCCCCGTTCCCGAGCGACCTCGCCGCCTACCGCCGCGCTCTGCTCGAGGTCTTCGGGTACCCGGATTTCCGAGGCGGCCAGGAGGCCGTCCTCCGTGCCCTCGCCGACCGCGACGTGTTGGCGATCATGCCGACCGGTACCGGCAAGAGCCTCTGCTACGTGCTGCCAGCGCTCGCCGTGGGGCGTGCCGTCGTCGTTTCGCCGCTCATCGCGCTGATGCAGGACCAGGTCGAGTCGCTCCAGGCCGCCGGCGTGAACGCCACCTTCATCAACTCGCACATCGACCGCGACGAGCAGAACCGCCGCTACTTAGCGTTCATCCGGGGCGAGGTGCCGCTGCTCTTCGTCGCCCCTGAGCGCTTCCAGAACCCACGCTTCACGCTGGGCATCCGCGCGGCCGGCATCAACCTCCTCGCCATCGACGAGGCCCACTGCATCTCCGAGTGGGGCCACAACTTCCGGCCGGACTACCTCCAACTTGGTGTCGTGCGCGAGCGCCTCGGCTTCCCGCGCACACTCGCCCTCACCGCCACCGCCAACCCGCAGGTGCGCCGCGACGTCGCCCAGCGCCTCGGCATCGCCCCCGCAGCCGCCGAGATCGTCACGTCCGTGGACCGCCCCAACCTCACCTTCGCCGTCGAGGCGATCGAGGGCGCGGACGACCGCCGGCGCTGGGCCGTGGACTACGTCCGCGAGCGTCCCGGCCTCGGCGGGATCATCTACGTCCGCACCCGTCGAGGTGTGGAGGAGATGGCCGAGGCGCTGCGCAACGCCGGCGTGAAAGCCGAGGCCTACCACGCTGGGCTGGACCGCTCTCGACGGGCGACCGTCCAGCGTCGCTTCATGCTCGGCGACCTGCCGGTGATCGTCGCCACCAACGCGTTCGGCATGGGCGTGGACAAACAAGACGTCCGCTACGTCATCCACCTCAACATGCCTGGACGCCTGGAGGCGTACTACCAGGAGGCCGGCCGGGCCGGCCGCGACGGCGATCACGCCGAGTGCACCCTGCTCTACGCACGTGCCGACCGCCGCTTCCAGCAGGGCTTCATCGAGGACGCCCACCCGGACGCCCTCGCCGTCCGCGCCGCCTGGCAGAAGTGGGTGCGCAGCGC
>CAZVNJ010000015.1:0-46702 GCA_964628985.1 uncultured Dehalococcoides sp. | reverse complement strand
TCGCGGACATCGGAGACGAGCAGTCGATTGAGCAGTCGCTCTCGACGTTCTCCGGGCACATCACGGCGATCATCGACATCATCGAACGGGCGGGGCCGGGCTCGCTCGTCCTGCTCGACGAGATGGGTGCCGGGACGGACCCGACCGAAGGTGCCGTGCTCGGCATCGCGATCGTGGAGCGGCTCGTCTCGCAGGGCGCCTCCCTGATCGCCACGACGCACCACTCCGAGTTGAAGGTGTACGCGCACCAAACACCCCGTGTCCGCAATGCCTCCGTCGAGTTCGACCTGCAGACGCTGCGTCCCACCTACCGCCTGACGATCGGTCTCCCCGGCCAGTCGAACGCCCTCGCCATCGCCCACAACCTCGGGATGCCCTCCGAGGTGATCGCACGCGCCCGCGCCGGGCTTTCCAGTGAGACGCGTGAGATGGAGTCGCTGCTGGGGGATCTGCGCGCGCAGTTGAACGAGGCCGACGCCCGCGCCGCGCAGGCTGCGGCGGACGCCGCGGCGGTCGAGACGCTGCGGCTCGACCTCGAACGCCAGGTACGCGAGACGCGCGACGAATTGGCCCGTCTGCGCGACGATGCTCGTGTGCGGGCACGCCGCCAGTTGCGCGAGGTGGAGCGCCTCGTGGACCGGACGCGCCGCGAGGTGGAGGCCGCCCGGCTGGACCAGGCGAAGGCGGACCTTGAGCGCGTCCGGGGGGCCGTAGCCCGCGTCGAGCCCACGCCCATCGAGGCCGTCGAGGCGCTCCCAGAGCCGCGGCCAGTGATGGATCCGGCCGACTTCCTCGTGGAACCGGGGGCGACGGTGTGGCTGCGCGGGATCGGCCAGCCGGGTGAGGCGCTGACTGACCCGGGGCCAGACGGGGAGTTCGAGGTGCAACTCGGCGCCCTGCGGACACGGGTCCGGCTGGAACAGGTGGAACGTACCGAAGTCGCCGACGAGTCCCATCGCGTCGTCCTGGGGCGCATGGCTGTAAGCACCGCCCCAGCAGCGCCCATCGAGATCGACATGCGCGGGAGGACCGTGGACGAGGCACTCCCACTTGTCGACCAGTTCCTGGACGATGCAGCCCGATCAGGCCGGGGCCGCGTCCGGATCATCCACGGGAAGGGAACGGGGACGCTCCGTCGCGTCCTGCGTGATTCCCTCGGGCGGCACCCGCTCGTGACGAAGTTCGAGACGGCCGCCCAGCCAGAAGGCGGCGAGGGTGTCACTATCGCCTACCTCGAAGGCGCATAGGCGTCACCCGGTCAGGAGTCAGCATGCAGCCGATTGATGATGTCGCCTCGCTCTTCAGGCACCAGCGGGCAGTGCGGGCGTTCGCCGACCGCCCCGTCGACGACGAAACGGTGCGCGAAGTGCTGCAGGCGGCGACCCATGCGCCCTCATCTCAGAACGCGCAGCCGTGGCGCTTCATTGTGGTGCGCGACCCGGCGCAAAAGGCGGTGATGTCCGAGGTGTACGAGGAGTGCTTCCTGCAGGTGTACGGCGATGGCGCCCCGGCACGCGCGGACGGCCGCCAGCCGTGGACCCAGGTGCCCGTGCTCATCGTCTGCTGTATCGGTGTCCAGGGCCGTCCGAACATCGCCACGGGGGCATCGATCTATCCGGCGGTCCAGAACCTGATGCTCCGGGCCCGCTCGCTGGGCCTCGGGACAGTGATGACCACGCTCTTCCGGCTGCAGCGGGATCGATTCCACGAGATCCTCGGGATCCCAGACGGATGGGAGGCGGCCGCCATCGTCCCCCTAGGGTGGCCAGACCGCGCCTACGGCCCAAACCGGCGGCCCCCGGTGGAGACGGTGGTGATGCGGGACCGATGGGACCCGGCCATTTCGAATCTGTAGGCTCCCGATTCTGACGCTCGCGTGAGGGATTCCCGCGCCCCGTTTACTGAACCTCTACGAGCGCTCGACTGATTCAGCGCCCGTTCAGGTGCGAGTCTCCACAGGTGAACACCGCGGAATTCTGCGCCAACTGCGAGGAGCCGATCCTCGGGCAGCCCGTCTTCTTCGACGGGGGCGTCTACTGCTGTACGGGATGCATCGCGGGTGGCCCCTGCGTCTGCACCTACCAGACACCGGTCGAGGCCGTCGGCGCCCCACCCGCAGTTCCTTCCGCGGCGGCTGCACCCACGGCGCCGACCTACGCTGGAGGCGCCTACAGCGCGCCGATCGCCGCTTCACCGTACGCGCCGCCGACCCCGTCCGCGCCGATCCACCGTGCCGGCGTCCCTGACCCCGGGCGCGACCCGATCCCGTTCCCCAGTCGCGACAACGGTCCGCGTGCGATCGTGCTCCGTCTCGGCGGGTTCCGCGATCAGCGAGACCTGCTCGAGTTTGCGCTTGCGCTCGAGGATGTTGGCGTGCTGGCCGAGGTGTCACTCACCCGCGCAGAGCCCTCAGACGCCTGGTTCGCTGTGCGAGCGTCGTCTACCCAGCAAGTGGTGGCCGCCCTGCAAGAAGTGCGGGGCTGGCTGATCAGTGCGAACGCCAGCGAGTCCTACGTCGAGGGCCGCGTCGAGAGTGTCCCGACCGAGACCACGGCTGAGGCCGAGCCCGTCCTGCCCCTGCGACCGCGGTTCCGGGTGTTCAGCCCGCGCCGGGCGGAGCAGGCGCTGGGCGCCGGCTTCACGATCAGCCGCCCTGCCGCGGCGTCCTCGGCAGCGGCCGAGCAGCCCGTCATCGAGAACCCGGCTGCCCGGACCATGATCTACGAGCAGCCCTCGATGCCGGCGGCAAGGCCCGCACCGGTGTACACCGCGCCGCCGATGCCGGTGCTTCCGATGCCAGTGCGCAGCGTGCCGGTGCCCCAGCCTGCCACGCGTTTCGTGGAGCCCACGCGCCCGGTCCTACCAGTGGCGCCCACCGTCCAGCCCGCCGCGTATGCGCCCCCTGCGATCGAGCAGGCGCCAGCCTGGGTCGAGCGCCCAGCCCCCGTAGTGGCAGCCCCAGCCGCTGCAGCCCCACCGGCGCCCGCACGAGTGGCGCCGGTGTCCGTGCCGAGCACTCCCGCCGCCGCCGCCTCGCCCGTCGCTTCGGGCCGCTCGGCGCCACGGCCCGAGGCTGAGAATCCCGCCGACTTCCACCAGCCGGACATGATCGCCATTGACGACCGCCCCGGCGGTGCGGTGCCGCTCGTCGAGCACCTCACGCTGGTGGTGTACCCGTTCCATTCGTTCGTCGCGCTCAATGAGTTCCAGGGGGCGATCCGGGCCCTCCGCGGGGTCACCAATACCCGTGTCCGCCGGTTCTACCGGGGCACGCTGCACCTGGCAGTAGACTACGAGGACGTCATCCCGCTCGCGGAACGCCTGCAGGACCTGCGTGGCTTCCGCTGGCAGATGGTGTCGGAGAGCCGCCAGGAGATCGAACTGCTCCTGGAGGACACCGGGGCGTTGATGGCGGCGGAGGGTGACGGGTAGGGCCCCGCATGGCGGGTGAACGCAGCGTCGTCGCGCACATGATCGCCGTGGTGCAGACGGGGGTCGCGCTCGCCCGGGTCATGGCTATCGTGGCACTCTCCGTCGGGATCTTCGCGACCGCGTATCTGGGCTACTTCATCCTGCCGTTCACGTTCGTGCTCATCGCCCTCTCCATCGTCGGCATGAGCAACTTGCTCAAACAGTGGTCACGCTTCCGTGGCCGGCGACGCAACGACGCGTAGCGGACAGGCGCCATGGTCGTTTCCATCCTCGAAGCGAACAGTGTCCAAACGGCGGGCCTTTACGTCCCGGTGAGCCGCGTGCGACCGCGCAAGGAACTGGTCGACCGGGTCGGCATCGACTTCTGCCGCGAGCACACGGTGATGCCGCTCTGGGAACAGTCCGGGTCTGTCCTCTGCGTCACGACGCACACCCGAGACCAGGACATGCTGCGGGAACTCCGCCAGCGGCTCGGGCAACCCGTCACCCTGCGCATCTCCGGTCGGGGCGAGATCAACCTCGCCCTGGACCACGTGTCCGGGAGACCGACGGGCGTCGGCTGGCGCCGCGCGCTCGCAGACGTCCTGCAGGCCCTGCAGGTCGTCCGGCTGGAGCAGGTAGCGACCTATGCCTTCGGGGCGGAGGACGAGCCGTACCTGGGTTCGAACCTCGTCGAGGCGAAGATGATCTCGGAGGACGAGCGCCTGGAGGCGGTCGGGCTCGCGTTTCACCTCCCCAGCATCAACCTGGACGAGCATCGCCCGTTGTCTGGCCTGGACGCCCTGTTGCCGGCAGAGATGTTGTCTGGGCTACGCGTGCTCCCTCTCTGGTCTGTGCGTGATGAGGTGTTTGTCGCCTTCGATCAGCCCCCGACACTTGAGGTGCTGGAACGGCTGGACGAGGCGCTCGGCGTGGCAATCCGTCCGGTACTCGTGCAGCCGCCTCAACTGACGCGCCGCCTGGAGTCGCTGCCTTCAGACGGGATGCTCTCGTCCGGGGACATCGGTGACGCGCTGACGCGCGCAGGCGTCACCACACGCACGGAGGTTGAAGCGGCAGCACGGATAGCCGCCCAGACCGGGGAGCCGTTGGAGCGGGCAGTCGCCCGCATCGCCGGGCTGACCGAGGAGGCGATCCGCACGGCGCTCGCACGCGCCGCTGGCGCCCGCCCTCTTGAAGACACCGAGGTCCAGGCCGCCGCCGTACGCATGGTGTCCGAGCGCCTCTCGCGCAGGCTGGGGATCGCGGTCATCGGCATCGATGACCGGCACGCAACGGTCGCGATGCGCAACCCGTGGGATCAGCGGACACGGCGCGGCCTCGCGGCCCTCCTCGACCGCGATCTCAGCCTCGTATACGTCACGGAACTCGAACTTCGAGACATCCTCACGCGATTTGGCGGGACCCGCCGGCCAGACGTCCTGCGTGTGGGCGACCCGCTGCGCACGATCCGCTTGCTCACCGTCGCCGGCTTCATCACGCAGGAGGGCGCCTCACGGGTCGATGTGGAGCTCGATCACGCCGAGGCGTCCGACCTGCCTCGTCTCTGGACACTGCTGGCGAATGGCAAACGATCGGAGGCGGTCGCGCTCGACGCGGCACTGCCCCGCGTGCAGCACCTGTTGCTACGGCCGGACCCGCGTGCGGCACGAGTCCGGCCAACCGGGGTGGATGCCCCACCGATCCTGCCGCTGCTGCAGGAAGACGATGTGCTCACAGTCGCCCTGGCGTCCCCTGACCAGATGGAGAACGCGCGGCGGCTCGCTGGCCGCTATCACCAATCGGTGCGGTTGGCCGTCACGCGTGAAGAGGACATCGACGCCGCGCGGATCGACCTGGCGACGCTTGACTTCGCTGCCCTCACAGAGCCGTACCTGGCCTTCGGCCGGATGCTGGAGCAGGAATACAACGTCCGCCGTGTCCGCGTACTCGGACTGTTCCGGCGCATGCAAGAGACCGGAGAGCCGCTGGACGTGGCCGCCCAGCGACTTGAAATCATGCTGCCGGAAGACACGCGTGACGCGTTCGCGCGCTACCTGAATACCGACCCCGTGTATCTCGCGCGGAAGGAACGCCTCGAGACGCGGATCATCCAGGGGGTGAACGCGACGCGGCGCGTCCTCGACGATCCCGTCGACCACGATCTTGCCCGCAGGTTGCCGATGGAGATTTCGCAGGAGACCGGCGCTGTGCCGGTGACGCGCATCGGCGGCCGCCTGGTGCTCGGGATGGCCGATCCGCTGGACCACCGGGCCGTACAGCGCCTGCAGCAGGCCCTCGGTGAGCCCTTCTACGTACAGCCGGCGACGCGAAACGATGTCCGCGAGGCAGCCCAGCGGGCGCATGGCAAGTCCACGGTCGGCGATCTTCTCCTGGAAGCCGACCTGATCACGCGGGAGGACCTGCAGCGAGCGCTGGAACTGGCGGAACGCACGGGCATCCGGCTGGGTGGCGCGCTCCTGTCGCTCGGGCTGGTCTCCGAGGAGCAACTCGGTGAGCAAATCGCCTTCCAGCAGGGCATGCCGTTCGTGGCCATACGCGGGCTGGAACTCGACCCGAAGGTGGCGGCGCTCCTGCCCGAGCACCTCGCACGCACCAAAGAGTTGATCGCGCTCGACCAGGACCCGACCGGCGTGGTGACGGTGGCCGTGGCAGATCCAACTGACCGCCAGGCGCTCCGTGAGGCCACGGAGGTGCTGGACGGGAAGGTCTCATTCGTCGCGACCACCCGGACGGATGTCCGGGACGCCCTTGAGCGGCTCTATCACGAGCAATACCTGGAGCACTCTTCGACGGACCTGAGGAACCGGGCACCTGCTGAGTCGGCCTACATGGTGTTGAGCAAGGGACAGAAGTACTTCTTCATCGGATTCGCCGCGACGATTGTGCTCCTGCTCGCATTCCTTCCGATCCCGACGCTCACCGTGATGATGGCGCTGAGTACGGGCTTCTACCTGTCGTTCTCGGGCTACAAGTTCTACCTGATCTACCGGGCCCTTTCTCACACACTTGAGGTCCCCGTGAGCGAGGAAGAGGTAGACGAGCTCGAAGACCGGATGCTGCCGATCTATACGATTCTCGTGCCCCTCTACAAGGAGGCGCAGATCCTCCCGGCGCTCGTCGCGGGCCTGTCCCGTCTCGACTACCCGCTCGAGAAGCTCGACGTGAAGCTGCTGCTCGAGGAAGACGACGTGGACACCATCCGCGCCGCGCGCGCCGGCCGTCTCCCGTCCTTCTTTGACATCACGATCGTGCCGCACGGCGAGCCGAAGGGTAAGCCGAAGGCGTGCAACTACGGGCTGCTGCACGCTCGCGGGCAATACATTGTCATCTTCGACGCCGAGGACATCCCCGAACCCGACCAGCTGAAGAAGGTACTGGTTGCGTTCCGCAAATCCGCGGACCACGTCGTCTGCGTCCAGGCGAAGTTGAACTACTTCAACCGGAACCAGAACGCCCTGACTAAGTGGTTCACGACCGAGTATTCGACCTGGTTCGACCTCTTCCTGCCAGGGCTCGACGCCTCCGGCGCCCCCATCCCCCTGGGCGGGACCTCCAACCACTTCCGCACCGAGGCGCTGAAGCTCTGCGGGGGCTGGGACCCGTTCAACGTGACAGAGGACGCTGACCTGGGCCTGCGCATCTTCAAGCTCGGCGGCGCAACCGTCGTCGTGGACTCCACGACCTACGAGGAAGCGAACTCGGTCGTGGACAACTGGATCCGTCAGCGTTCGCGCTGGGTGAAGGGCTACATCCAGACGTACCTGGTACACATGCGCCATCCCGCCAGGCTCTGGCAGCAGCTCGGCCCGAGCGGATTCTTCTCCTTCCAGCTTGTGATCGGCGGGACATTCTTCGGCTTCTTGTTGAACCCACTGCTCTGGGGGCTGACCGGGGTGTGGTTCATCACTGAATGGGGCGTCATCCAGAAGATCTTCCCCGCCCCCATCTATTACATGGGTGCCACCTCGCTGTATGTCGGCAACTTCGCCTTCGCGTACATGAACGTCGCGGGGTGCCTGCGCCGGCGCTATTACTCCCTGGTGAAGTGGGCGTTGCTCTCTCCGGTCTACTGGGTGCTGATGTCGATCGCGGCGTGGAAGGGGTTCCTCCAGCTCTTCTACCGGCCGTTCTACTGGGAGAAGACGGTGCACGGCCTGACCAATGTCTCCGGCCTGGAGGCCGCGGGCGTCCTGCAGGAGTCCTCGCACTAAGTGACGAGCCTTCGACTGGGTGAACGGACGGGCGGCCGGCAGGCCTCTCGACGCCAGCGGCTGACGCGCGTCGCGATCGGGCCGGTCGAGGCAGCGGCGATCGCCGTCTCGCTCGTTGCGTGCGGCCTCGCGGTCCTCTTCGTGGGCGTGCTCCACCTCGGATCGCCGGAAGCCTTCGGCCGCACAGCCCGCCTAGCGACACTGTGGGGAGGTTTCGACCACACGCTGATCGCTTTCGGCTATGACCGCCCACCACTTCTGACCGCGCTGGCGGCTCCGTTCGCAGCCTTCCCGGCCCTCCGCGAGCACGGTCTCGCTGGGGCGCTCGGTGCGTCCCTGGCGGCGGGCGCCGGGGTGCTGGCAGCGGCGGGCGTCGCGAAGCGCGCCGGACTCCATCGGACGGCGGCGGTGATCTTTGTCGCCGCCTTCGCGCTCAACCCGCTGCTGCTGTTCTCAGCCGCGACGGGGCAGCCCGAGGCCCTGCTCGCGGCTTTGATGCTCGCGTGCCTGGGCCAGTACGCCGCCTGGATGCACCGTGAGTCCATCGCGGCCGTGATCGGTGCGGGCGTCGCACTCGGACTCGCGTTCTGGGTCCGTTATGACGTCGTCCTGCTCGCCGTGCCTATGGCCCTGCTCCTGCGCTGGGTTGGCAAGCACCGGCAACGACTCGACGAGGCCGAGTCAGCCGACGCCCAGACCTTCGCCTTCGTCACGCCGATCGTGTTCATGGTGGGCTTGTGGACCCTCCTCGACTGGTTCCCGGCGGGGGACCCGTGGCGGTACCTCGGGCTGGCCCGCGATCTCGCCGCCCTGGGGTCGGATAGTCAACCCCTGCTCGACCGCATGGCGGCCCTCCGAGGCAACCCGTTGGGTGCGCTGGGGTGGGGTTACGCGTGGGCGACGGCGATCGGGCCGCTCTCTGCCTTCGCAGTCGTGGCGTTGCTGGGGGCGGGCCTCGCAAACCGCGACCGCGCCTCGGCCGCCCTGGGGCTGGCAGGGCTCGTACTACCGCTCCCCGCCATCGTCAGCGTGATCGGAGGTGGCCAGCCGCTCGCGGCGCACCTGACGATCGCCGTCGTGCCTGCCTTCGTCGCCCTGGCCTTCCGCGAGCAACGGCAGACGGACGGCGTCGCACCCGAGGCTGAGGCCACTCCCGCGCGGAGGACCCAGACCGCGACCGCCCTGGTCCTCCTGCTCGGTTCACTGCTGACAGCCGCCGTGATCCCCTTCTTCCCTGAGGGCGAGCGCCCCGGCGCCGAGGCGTTCGACGCCGTCAACTCGCGCCAGCCTGCGCCCGTCCCCGCCGATGTCTCCGCGGTGGCGGCGTGGATCCGCGAACACGCCCAGCCGGGGGAGGTCCTCGTGGACAGCAACCGACACGCCGAGGTCATCCTCGCCACCGGGAGTCCCCGACTCTTCCGCAGCGACGCCGACCGTGGCGAGGAGGCGACCCTCTTCGACCCGTTCGGGGTCGCCGGCTACATCCTGGCCCGCCGCCCGCTCGCGGGCGCGGGCGAAGGACGGATCGAGCGCGCGACTCCCGCCATCTACGCCGAAGGCCGACCCTCTCTGATGCTGGCCTTCGAGGCAGGGGATTATCGGGTCTACCGCGTGGAGGGGCCGGCGATACCATGACCACTGCAGGGAGGACGCCGTGACCGAGTACACCCGCGAGATCTGGGTGCGGGTCTGCATGATGGCGATCTGGCTGTCCCTCTCAGTGGGCGCCATCGCCGTAGTGTCCCCGGATCGTGACCTCGCCTTCGCGGCCACGCTCGCCGTCGCGGTCGTCGCCGGGGCGGGTGTGCTTCGCCCGATCCGTGGCGCCCATTTCATCCTGGCCGGCGCCCTCGCGATCCTCTTCGGGGTGATCCAGGCCCTCAGGAAGGTGGGCGCCGACGCCGATCCAAACGCCCCCTACGTAGCCGCCGCGGCCATCTCCGCCTTTGCCTTCACGATTACCGCGATCGTCGCCGACTCGCTCCGAGAGGCCTTCATCCGCTACGACGCGGAACTCGTCTCCCGCCAGAAGATCATCGAGGAAGTCGAGTCGGTCGACAGCACGACCGGCGCCACCAAGCGCCAGCATGCCGATCGCCTGCTCAACATCGAGGTCGAACGTGCCCGCCGGTACTCGCGCCAGTTCACGATGGTGATGATCGGCCCGGACAAGTGGGACGAATTCGTCTCCGTGAATGGCCAGGGACAGGCGGAGCGCACCGTGACCGCGCTCAGCCACGAGTACCTCACCAAACTGCGCAACGTGGACACGTTGATCCACATCGAAGGCGCGACGTTCGCGGCCCTGCTGCCGGAGACGCCCGTGGCCGGTGCGCAGGTCGTTGCGGAGAAGATGGTGGATGTCGGCGAGATCATCCTCGGCGGTGGCGGTGAGTTACGTGCGGGCATCGCCGGCTTCCCGGACGACGAGGTGACGGGTCAGGGGCTGATCCGAGAGGCGATGGAAGCGCTGCACTTCGCCGAGGCCGCCTCCATCCGGGTGGCGAGCCGCTCGCTACTCTCGTAGACGTGGCTGGCTCATGTGAAACGGGTCCACGTGCCCAGCCAGGTGGCACATGTCATTGAGCAACCGGATCACCGGCTCTGACGCACGTCCCTCGACAACGGTGACTGCCGTGTTACCGGTACTCATACGCGGCAAGTGACCCTCCGGCATGCCAATGAGATGCGCAATGACTTGGGCGATCGTGCCGGCATGACTGACACAGACGGCCACGCCGTCATCGTGTCGGTCGAGCAGCGCGTCAATCGCGCGTGCGGCGCGAGCACGCAGCGCCCCGGTGGCCTCGGCACCAGGGATCACCTCGGCCAATGAACGGCCGTCGTCTACCCGCCAGCGTGCGGTCACCTCGGCCCAGGTCAGCCCCTGCGCTTCACCCCAGCCACCCTCCTGCAGGGCTTCTACGGGCTGCACGGGCAGCGCATGGTGCATCGCGATCACTTCAGCAGTCTCAAACGCCCTGGACAGCGGACTGGCGTAGACCGCCGAGACCGGCATTGAGGCAATGCGGGCTGCGACCAAGCGTGCCTGCTCCCGGCCGACCTCGGTGAGCGGCAGGTCGAGTTGCCCCTGCATGAGCCGCCGGATATTGCCTTCCGACTCTCCGTGGCGGACGAGGATCACCGTCATCGGGCTCGACCTTCGGCACCCACTGGGTCCAGGAGGCTCAGGAACTGAGCCAGCACCCGGGCTGTCGCACCCCAGATCAGGTGCTCGCCAAACTGGTACGCCGGGGTCGCGGTGACTGTGCCATCTTGCTCAACGGGCTTCCAGACGTGCGAGGCAGAGTCCAGCAGGTGAGGGATCGGCACCTGGAGCAACGCGCTGACTTCGCGCTCGGCCTGGCGGAACTCACTGAACCCGAGCGCTACGGCGCCGACGAATGGCCGGACGCGGTAATTGGAGACGCGAGTCTCCGTGTCATCCAGCGGACCGAGGAATTCCACCAGCTCGCGGGGGACACCGATCTCTTCGTGGGTCTCCCTCAGAGCCGTGTCCAGCAGCGTCCGGTCGGAGGCATCGCGGCGGCCACCGGGAAACGAGATCTCTCCCTGGTGGTGTTGGACGGTGGACGTGCGGAGTTGCAGCAGGACGTGCTCCACATCGTCCACACGATGGAGCAACACCATGACGGCGGCATCGCGCCGGCCATCGAGAGGCAGTTCGAGGGCGGGACGGGTGCGGAGGATCTCTCGGACACGGTCGCGCACGGCGTCCCCTCACCCGTCCACCCTGCTGGTGGGCCTGCCAGGATTCGAACCTGGGACCGATCGGTTATGAGCCGACTGCTCTAGGCCGCTGAGCTACAGGCCCCTGCTCGCCCATCGTAACCCTGCCGCCGCAGGGGGCCTAGGCCAAAGCGGGGCCCGGCTGAGACGGGCGGCTCGGTGGGATCGGGATCACCTGTCCCAGGAGGTGTCGCCACTCTGCCAGGCTCGCGGGCTTTTCGAACGCGGCAAAGGCGCCGGCGTACCTCGCGCGTGATCTCTCCTCGGGGCCAAGCGATGCGGTCAACATCGCGACGCGCACATCTGGCCGAGAAGCGAGAAGCGATGAGATCAGGCCATAGGAATCGACACCGCCAAGCCGCCGGTCCATCAGCACGACCGATCCAGACGGCACCTCCAGCAAGTGCCGTGGTAGGTCCTCCAGATCGGTGAGGACGCTCACCTGGGCGTCGGGCCACTGCTGGAGCACTAGCGTACGGATCACCATCGCCAGGGTGACCTCGTCGTCCACGACCACCACACTCATCCCCTCGCTCACAGGGCAGACTCCAGCGGCAGCCACACCTGCAACCGTCCGCCGTTCACCGTGAGCGAACCTCCCTGCCGCTCAAGGAGCACCTGCGCGACAGCCAACCGCTCCAGCGGGCCGCCCGCGTGCGCCTGGAGAGACGAGGCCAGGGTGTGAAGCGGACTGCCCACCGACGACAGTGGCAGCGCGAGCACGGTGGACAGAGATACGTACGCCCCTTCGACCGCAGCCTGCACCTGGATTGGACCTTCCCCAGCCACATCGTCCAGGAGGTCCCGGACGGTGAGCGGGTCGATCGCGACCACACGACTGGCGAGGTCAGCCACTTCCGTGGACACCGTGTGTCCGCCGAGGATCAGGCCGAGCGGACCTCGGACGCGCTCGAACGGCTGGCGTCGGGCGCGCGAGAGAAGCGTGAGCGACTGGAGCATGCGCTCCATGTCGCGCGCACTCTCCCGCAGGCCGTGTACGGCGAGTCCCCCTGGATGCTCGTTGGACAGCGCACCGGCGACGTCCTGGAGCAGGTCTGCGGAGAGGGTGATGCTGAGCAGCGGCGACCGAAGGTCGTGGGAGACGGAAAAGAGGAGGGCGTCGACCAGTTGCCATGGATCAACGCCGAGCTGCGGGTGGAAGCGGTCAACGCTGGACACGGCCGCACTCCCGTCCCGCCGGCGCGCGACCTGCCACCCCCTGGCAGCCCGCGCTCATCTTGCCGCTCCAGGACTTGCCTCGCAAGCGTCAAGCCACGGGGCCAAGCGGACGCCCTCCCAGGATGTGCAGGTGGAAGTGTCCAACCGTCTGCCCCGCATCGTCCCCACAGTTCACCACGAGCCGATAACCGCGCTCTGCAAGGCCCTGCGCCGCAGCGACCTTCGAGGCGGTCACGATCATCCGGCCAACCCAGCCGCTGTCGGACTCGCTGAGGTACGCGGCGGAAGTCGGTGGGACGCCGCGCGGAATCAGGACGAGGTGCACGGGGGCCGCCGGGGCGATGTCTCGGAACGCCACGAACTCCTCGTCCTCGTACACCAGTTGAGTCGTGATCTCCTCCCGCAGGATGCGGGCGAATACGTTGTGCGGGTCGTAACGTCGATCAATGGGCACCGGTGGCCTCCTGCGGGGATCGTAGCGAGACGCTGAACGTGTCGCTCCATACGATGGCCACTCGGCGCCACGCCCTGCATGCGGCGCCGGGACGGACCTCATGGCCGGCACCAATCCCCTCACGACCGAGGAGCCGCAGCCAGCGGGCGGGCGCTTCGCGGCGCTGCGCTCGCCACAATTCCGCCTGCTCATGGGAGCCGGCATGGCGATGCAGCTGGGCCAGTGGATCCAGCGCGTCGCCCTGCTCTGGGTGGTCTATGACGTCACCGAGTCCGCGCTGGCACTCGCCGGAGTCAACTTTCTTGCGGAGATCTTCGTGCTGGTGGTGTCACCCCTCGTCGGCCCGCTCGCGGACCGGGTGGGCGCGCGGCGGCTCCTGATGGCCTCCGCGATCGGTCAAGCGATCGTGGCGGTCGGCATCGCGGGCGCGGTCTTTGTGGACCGCTCATCCCTGCCCCTGCTCTACGTCGTGTCGGCGGGGTTCGGGATTGGTCAGGCGATCAACGGCACGGTACGGAACGTCCTGGTCTATGACACGGTGGGACGGGACCTGCTGCGCAACGGCCTCGCCCTGAACGGCATCACCGGCAACACCATGCGTGTGCTTGGACCGAGCGCGGGCGGCGTCATCGTCGGACTACGAGGCGCAGACCTTGCCTTCGCCATCCAGGCGCTCATGCTCGTGGTAGCCGTCGTCCTCGTGTGGGCGCTGAAGCCCGCGCCGGCCCAGGGGACGGCCCGACGCAGTGTCCTCGTGGAACTGGCCGAGGGTGTCCGGCATGTGCGCGAGAACGCAGCCCTCCGCATTTCCTTCATCATGACGCTGCTCACGGGCGCCCTCGTCTATCCCTACATCGGATTCATGCCGGTATTCGTCCGCGAAAACATGGGCGGGACGGCGATCGAGCAGGGTTGGCTGTTCTCGGGGGTCGGGATCGGATCGCTGGTTGGCCTCTGGTACGTCGCTGCAGGACGGGGGGCAGAGCGCTCGATGCTCTGGGCTGGCGCGGCGTACATGGTCTTCGTCGGCGCGTTTGCGCAGATGACGCTATTCGTGCCGGCACTGGTCTGTCTGGTGGTGGCCGGTGTCGCCCACTCGATCTTTAGCACGCTGAACCAGGCACTCATCCAGTTGAACGCCGCCCCGGAGCAGCGGGCGCGGGCGCTTGGGCTCTACTCGATGGCCGGCGGGATTCAGCCGTTCGCCGCGCTGGTGCTGGGCAGCTTCATCAAGACGTACGGGCCGAGCGGTCCCATGGGCCTTGCCTGCGCGATCGCCGCAGTGGTCACGATCGCACTCGCGCTGCGGGCGTCGCGCGACGGCCGCCCGGCCGCTCCGGCCTCAGGCTCGGCCGCCTAGCGACCGACGGTGAGTGTCAGCCGGGAAGGCCCACGCAGCAGGAACGTCCCGCCACGATCCAGCCCCCCTTCGGCGAGGCGAGCAGACGGCCATCGCGCCAGCAGCGCGCGGAAGGCGACGTCCGCTTCCAGGCGCGCGAGCGGAGCACCGAGACAGAAGTGGATCCCCTGCCCGAACGAGAGGTGCCGGTTCTCCACGCGCCGGATATCGAAGCGGTCGGCCTCGGGGAACTGACGCCCGTCACGGTTCGCGCCACCGATCGAGCAGATGACCACATCGCCCGCCTGGATGGGCTGGCCACCCACTTCCGTATCGCGGGTCACGAAGCGGACGAGGCCCTGGACAGGGCTGTCGTATCGCAGCATCTCTTCCACTGCCGCCGGAATGCCGTCGGGTTGAGCCCGGAGTATCGCCATCGACTCCGGGTGCTGCGTGAGGAGCACCATGCCGTTGCCGAGGAGGTTCGTGGTGGTTTCGTTTCCTGCCACCAGCAACAAGATCGCGAACGCGAGGACCTCCTCGCGGGAGAGACGGGCGCCCTCGGCCTCCGCCTCGAGCAGCGCCGAGATCAGGTCGTCGCGCGGGGTCGCAACGCGTTCGGCCACGACCGATTCGAGGTACAAGCGCAGTTCCTCGGCCGCACTGCGGGCGGCGCGCCGCGTCTCCTCGCTCTGCAGGAGATTGGTGGTCGCCGCGAGCGCGTTCGACCAGATGCGGAAGCGGTCGCGGTCCCCCGGAGGCACGCCGAGCAGTTCGGCGATGACGATGACCGGGAGTGGCTGCGCGAGTCCCGCCATCAGATCCCACTCGCCCTCATCCGGCGCCTGGGCGAGGAGGTCGTCCGCCACCTCCTCGATGTGCGGCCGGAGGGCGGCGGCGCGTCGAGGCGTGAACGCGCGGTTGACGATGCCGCGGAGGCGTGTGTGCACTGGCGGGTCGGAGCCCAGGACCGTGCGTGTCTCCCCCAACGGGGTCTCTCGACGCTGTGCGGCAAGCGCCTCGGCCAGCCCTCCCCGAGCCTTCAGGGCGTCCGAGGAGAACGTCTCGGCGTCGCGCATGACGCGGAGGCAGTCCTCGTAACGCGTGAGGACCCAGGCCTGCAGGGCCTGGCTGCGATGCACCGGGTCGGCCTCGCGCAGACGCCCGAGTTGGAGGTAGGGGTTCGCCCGGAAGGACGGCACAAAGGGGTTGAACAGGACGCCTGCTGCCATGTCTCCAGACTATCGCAGGTGGTGGCGCTGGCGCGGGAGGCCTAGGACCCGTCCCCTCGGAATGGAATGGTCACGTACGCACCACTCTCGACGTGCCAGAGCACGAGCGGGCCACCATCGAGGAGAGACAGTTGCCTGGCCGCATCCAGGAATTCGACGCCATACACGGATCCGTCGGCCGCTAGGTCGACGTTCAGGTCCGTGAAGACGAGAGTCTGGAGGCTCTCCGTCAGATCATGAAGTTGGAAGCGGACGTAGGCCAAGTTCCATACTGGATCATGCGTGACTCGCATCGCCGCCACCTCCGCGTGGCAGTATCACTCACTCGGTTTGGAGTGGCACCGCCCCGGCGCTCCGCAGCATCCAGTCCGCGGTTCGCCGGAACGTGGTCCCCGGGACAAGGCGGATCGAGGGGAGTCGGGCGAAGAGCGCTCGGAATGCCGCTTCGGCCTCGATCTTCGCGAGCGGGGCACCGATGCAGTAGTGCACACCCATCCCGAACGAGAGATGGCGCTCCCCTCGGCGTGCGACGTCAAAGCGATCGGGGTCCGGGAACGCCGCCGGGTCTCGATTGGCAGCCGCCACGTGCGCCAGCACCGTCGCCCCCGACGGGATGCGTCGCCCGCGCAGCGTCGAGGCCTGTGTCGTGAAACGTGCGATCGCCTGCTGCGGCGGGTCGTATCGAAGCATTTCGTCGACAGCCGCGGGCCAGTCCGGCTCACGACGCAGGCGCGCCTGCTGCTCCGGATTTCGCGCGAGCGCCACGGCGCCATTCCCGATCAGGTTCGCCGTCGTGTCGTTACCTGCGAGGGCCACATCGATCGTGAGCGCGAGCAGTTCCTCTGCGCTCAGCCGCTGATGCACCTCCGCACGCGCCATCTGCGCGATCAGGGACTCCGGGGCGCCGGTCTCGCCACGCGCAACCCGCCCGAGGTAGCCCGCGAGGCCTGCTCGCGCTGCCTCGGCCTCTGCCCGGCGTTCCGGCGTGAGGTCGCCATGGCCGGTTTGCATCAATGCCATCGCCCAGCCCATGACCTGCTCCCGGTCGCCCGTTGGAGCCCCCAGTTGCTCGCCGATCACGGCGCGTGGAAGCGCCGCACCGAGGTCGTTCAGGGCGTCGAATGGCTCGCCCGGACGTAGCGCCTCATCGAGAATGCCATCGACCGCACGCTGGACAACCCCCCGCATGCCCTCGACATATCGAGGCGTGAACGCTGCGGCGACCGTGCCGCGTAGCCGCAAGTGGGCTGCATCGTCGCTCTGCCCGATCCGCGGCGTGTCCCCAAGCACTTGCCGCGCGCGCTGCGTTGCGATCCGCTCGCCTACCCGTCCGGTCGAGCGGGCGGGGTCCGAGGCGAACGTGGCCGCATCGTGAAGGACAGCGAGGCACTCCGCGTACGACGTGACGATCCACGCCTCGTGCGGCTCCGAGTAGAAGACTGGCGCCTCCGCGCGGAGGCGGGCAAGGGCCGGGTACGGGTCTGTGATGTAGGACGGACGGAGCGGGTTGAAGTAGGCCACGGCGCGGGCTCAGCGGCCCGTCAGCGCGAGGCGCTTCGGGCCGCGGAGGAGGAAGGTCCCGCCGCGTTCGAAGCCATCAACAGCCATCTGGAGATGTGGGAAACGGTCGAGCACCGCACCGAGCGCTGCCTCGCCCTCGACGAAGGCGAGGGGCTGGCCCAGGCAGAAATGCGGGCCCACCCCGAAGGAGAGCAACTGCGCACTGGCCATGGTGCGTCCCAGGTCGTAGCGGTCCGGTTCGGCGAAGACCGTCGGGTCGCGGTGTGCGGCTCCCACCATCACGAAGAGCGTGTCCCCCTTCATGACTCGGCGCCCGCCCACCTCGCAAGTTTCGCGGGCAAAGCGAAGAAGGACCTGGGTCGCGCTGTCCCAGCGCAGCGACTCCTCCATCGCCCGTCGGAGCAGCGATCGGTCGGCCCGGACCGCCTCGAGGGCGTCGGGATGCGCGAGGAGTGCCGAGACTGCGTTGGCGAGCATGTAGGCGGTGGGGCCACTGCCAGCCGTGTAGAGAAACACGGTGAAGGAGAGCAGTTCATCAATGGACAGCTGATCACCCTCGGCTTCGGCCTCCACCAGGATCGAAATCAACTTCCTGCCCGAGACGCCCGCATGCCGCTCCCCGTAGGTACGGAGAAACTCCAGCAGCGACGACTTCGCGAGTTCGGCTTCTCGATACGCCTCGGGAGGCAGTTCGCCGCCCGCGACGACGCGAGTGAGCGCCTGGGCCCACTCCCGCACCGGTGCTTGCTCGCCCTGCTCAAGCCCGAGCAGGTCGCTAATCACCATGACTGGCAGCGGCTCCGCCAGGCCCGACATCAACTCGAAGGGCTGTCCTGCGGGAGCGTCATCGATCAGACGGGCGGCGATCTCCGCGACGACGCCGCGTTCGTCCTCGACCATCCGAGGTGTGAACGCGCGCGCTATGAGTCCCCGCAGACGGGGATGTAAGGGCGGGTCCGCAGCACCCAGCGTCGGCGTGGAGCCGAGGGGTGACTTAGCCCGTGAGGCCTCCACATGCGCGCGCATCCCACCGCTGGAGAGTGTCGGGTCGTTCCCGAACAGTCCCTGTTCGCGCAGGACGAACGCGCAATCCTCATGCCGCGTCAGCACCCAGCCGTCGAGGTCCCGGCTACGGAACACGGGATCCTCGGACCGCAGGCGCGCCAGGGCCGGGTACGGGTCCTGCACATATGACGGGCGAAATGGATTGAAAAACGCCACGGGCGGAGGCTATCACGAGGGATGTGCTGCCTCTCCCCGCCGGGCGTTAGCGGGTGCCGCTGCTATGGTGAGATCGAGGTCAGCGGCGCTCCCACGCCCGGGCGGACGGCCTCCGGAGCACTCGATATGTCGTCCCTTCCCTCCGCCGCGGAACAGCGCATGCTGCAGCAAATGCGCGAGACGCCGGTGCATCCGCCGTACGGCCGGTTGCGCCGCCTCGTGCCGCTGGGCGCCACGGTCGCAGGGCTCTGGCTGCGCTGGCGGTGGCTGCGACTCCAGCGCCGGCGTCACGGCATGGAGGCGATGGCCGAGGCGACGCACCGGTTCCACCAGCGCGCCGCGGAGTCCGTGGTGAAGCGTGCCGTCAAACAGCAGGGCCTCATCATCAAGACCTGCCAGTTCCTCGGCTCACGGGCAGACGTGCTGATGGACGAGTACGTGACCACGCTGTCGCTGGTGCACGATCAGGTGCCCCCGCGGCCGTGGGATGAGATCCGTCCGGTCGTCGAGCGTGAACTGGGCGGCGAAGTCGACACGCTCTTCGCGGAGTTTGGACGGGAACCGATCGCCGCGGCCTCGCTGGCGCAGGTGTACCGCGCTCGGCTCCATGACGGCACCGCTGTGGCCGTGAAGGTGCAGTACCCGGGCATTGACCGCATCGTGGACTGGGACCTCCAGGCCATCCGTCTGCTGGCGAATGTCTGGTCGAAGTTCGAGACCGTCATCGACTTCCGTCCGATCGCGGCGGAGATGAGCCGATACGCGCCCGATGAGGTCGACTTTGTCCACGAAGCCGACGCAGCGAGCGCGCTGCGAGAGATGCTGGCCGACCGCGACGACGTAGTCATCCCTCGCATCCATCGCGCACTCTCCACGCGCAAGGTGATCACGATGGACTTCATTGACGGCATCAAGGTGAGCAATGTCACAGCGTTGCGCGCCGCCGGGATCGACACCGCGGCCGTAGCGGACACCCTGATCGATCTCTTCAACGAAATGATCCTGCGGCGGGGGATGTTCCACGCGGACCCGCATCCCGGCAACGTTTTCGTGATCCCGCCCGCGAGCCCGGGGACTCCCGCAAAGGTGGCGCTCGTCGACTTCGGGCTCACGAAGCGCCTGCCCGACGAATTCCGGCAGCAGATGATTGTCCTGACGAGCGCCATCGTCGCCCAGCAACCCGAGGCCATCTCCTCCACGATGAGTGACATGGGCTTCAAGACACGGGAGGAGAACGCCGAGACCTATACCGCACTGGGTGAGGCGTTCCTGGGAGACGTGCTCCGTTCCGGTAAGGCGTATGCCGACCAAGCGATGGTGGCCGAGGTGAACCAACGGCTCGGCAAGGTGCTCCGTGCCAACCCCCTGATCGACGTCCCAGGCGATGTGATCCTGATCGCGCGGGTCATGGGCTTGCTCTCTGGTCTGGGGCGGACGCTGGAATCCAAGACTGACTTGCTGGACGCCCTGATGCCCTACCTCGATCCGGACGCAGACGCCTCCGGCGCCTCTGCGTAGCGAGTCGCCAGATTCCAGATCGTCAGAAATCAGTCTTGACTCTGACCACTGACTGAACCATCATTCATCTCACTGAAGATGCGTTCATCAGAATGAACGTCGCAACCTCATTTGTGACGGTTGGCTCATAGGCCTCGGAGCACCCTCGTATGAAACTCAACGACTACCTCTCTGCCCTAGCGCGCATCCGTCGCGGTGGACCCAAATATGACGAGGCGCGCCGTGACTACCAGGAGGCGCTCCGCGCCCGCCTGCCCTTGGGCCGGTAAGCATGGCGAAGGTCCCCGACCGGTATCTCGAGGAACGCCGCCAGGAGATCCTCGCGGCGGCCGCGCGTGTCTTCGTGCAGAAGGGATACGCCTCCGCGACGATGCAGGAGATCGCCACCGCGTGCGAACTCGCGCCGGGCACCCTGTATCGCTACTTCCCTGGCAAGACCGACCTGATCGCCGAGGTCGCCGGATCCTGTTACGAGCGGGATCGCGAGATGTTCACCACCGCCATGGGGAACCCTTCCCCGCTCGCTGCCCTCTTTGAGGTGGGCGAACAGGTGCGCAGCGGGATTCCACAGGTCGAGTGGCGCGAGCACTGCGTACTGCGCCTGGAGTCGTACCTCGCTGCAGAACGCGAACCAGCCTTGAAGGCCCGCCTGCAGCAAGAACTCGCCGAGTCGATCGAGACGATGGCGACAATCATCCGCGAGGCCCAGGCAGCGGGAGAGATCGACCCAGGCGTGGATGCGGGCGCGATGTCCGCCCTCCTCCACGCAATCGGGTCCGGACTTTCAACCCTGACACTGGCCAACGACCAGACGCCCGTCGATGACATCTGGGGTGTCCTCGTGCGGATGATCGGGGCACTGCTGACTGCAGACGGTCTGGCCGTGCAGGAATCCCTGGGACGTGCCTCCGCGGAGGCCCCTGCGCACAACACTCCGTAGCCGGCAGAAACAAGCACGTGATGGCGTCGGGGGACGCCTGGGAGGGGTGGAAACGCATGTCCGGTTCAAACGTCGCCAGCCTCGGACTGACCGGGAGGCTCTCTGCTGCGAGCGCCCGGAAGCCGTGGCTGACCATTGCCATCTGGGCTGTCGCGGGGGTCCTACTCATGGCCGCCTCCGGCGCCATTGGTGGTGTCTTCACGACCGACATCTCATTTACCAGCAACCCGGAGTCGCAGCACGCGCGGGAGACGCTGAAGGAGTGGCAGGGCGAGCCGTTGTTCGAGTCGCTCGTCATCTCCTCGGAGAAGTACGCAGTGCGATCGCCGGAGTTCCAGAAGTTCGTCACAGACCTCACTGCAGCGCTACGGCAGCATCCTGACAAGATCGACCCGTCCCAGGTCTCGAACGTCTACGAACTCGCGGCCGTCCAGCCGGGCGCCGAGGTGGCCCTCATCTCGAAGGATGGGCACACGACGCTCGTAAATGCCCGTGTCCTCGGCGATGTCGACACCGCTGTCGAGTCGGTCGCCACACTCGACGAGGCAGTCGCGCCGTTCCGTGCGAACAAGGACTTTACGATCCTGCGCGGGGGCTTCATCAGCGCCAACGAGGCCTTCACCACCGCCTCCGAGGAAGACCTCAAGGCTGAGCAGTACGTCTTGCCCATCGCCTTCGTCATCCTGATCGTGGTCTTCGGTGCCGTGGTGGCAGCACTGGCCCCGGTGATCCTGGGGATCATCGCGATCATGCTGACCATCGCGTCCGTCACCCTGATTTCGCAGATCTCACCGCTCTCGTTCTTCGTGACGAACATCGTCACGATGATCGGGCTCGCGGTCGGCATCGACTACGCCCTATTCACGATCGCCCGCTACCGCGAACAACGCCACCAAGGCTTCGACGTAGAGGACTCCATCGCGATCGCGGGTGATACAGCGACACGCGCGGTGGTCTTCTCCGGCGCGACGGTAGTGATTGCACTCACCGGCCTGATCCTCGTGCCGAACACCATCTTCATCGCATTCGGCATCGGCGCCTCCATCGTCGTCGTCTTTGCTGTTCTGGCGACGCTCACGCTGCTGCCGGCCTGCCTTCGGCTCCTGGGGGACCGCATCGAGGGCGTGCACCCCGCACAATGGCAGCGGCTCGCCGCCCTCGTCTGCGGCGTCGGCGTAGTGGCAATCCCTGGCCCGGCCCGAGGTGTCCTCGCGGTCGCGACGGTCGCCCTCATCTTCGTGCCGTCGATTGTCCGAGCGATCACGCGGCGCGGCCGCGTCGCGCCGGTGTCCGTGTCAATGAACCACATGGAGACGGACACCGGGTTCTGGGCCAACACGACACGCGTTGTCATGCGCAACGCGCCCGTGATGGCCGTTGGCTCCACGGTGCTCCTGCTCGTCCTCGCGATCCCCTACACGCGCATACACCTCGGGGCGTCCGGCCCATCGGCGCTTCCCGAGGAGTACGAGGTGCGCCAGGCGTTCTCTGTCCTGAACGAGAAGTTCGTCCCTGGCTTCCTGGCGCCGACCGACATTGTGATCGAGGCACCGGACGTCAAGGCGCCGGCCGTGCAGGCCGCCCTGGTCAACTTCCAACAGCGCATCGCACAGGACCCGGAGATCCGGCTCAGCCGTCCCCCGGTCGTGAGCGAGGACGGGCGCTTGGCCGCGCTCGCGGTCGCCCTCACCGGCGACCTCGCGAGCACACAGGCACAGGACCAGGTGCGGCGCCTCCGCAATGAGATTGTGCCCGCCACCTTCGGTGGTTCAGGGGCCAGGGTGTCCGTGGGTGGGACCACAGCGATCAACATGGACCTGTTCGATCAGATCGGCGTGTATACACCGGTCGTGTTCGCCTACGTCCTCGGGCTCTCGTTTGTCCTGCTGATGCTCGTCTTCCGGTCCATCGTGGTCCCGATCAAGTCGATCATCATGAACCTGCTGTCGGTGGGCGCCTCGTACGGGATCCTCATCGCGGTCTTCCAGTGGGGATGGGCCCCTGACTTCCTCGGCTTCGGCAAGGTGGACGCCATCGAGGCATGGCTACCGTTGATGATGTTCACCATCCTGTTCGGCCTGAGCATGGACTACCACGTGTTCCTGATCAGCCGGATCCGGGAGCGGTTCGACGAGACCCACCAGAACACGGAATCGGTCGCGTTCGGCCTGCGCAGCACTGCAAACATCATCACGGGTGCCGCGGCGATCATGGTCGCAGTCTTCGGCGGGTTCGCCCTTGGGGACCTGGTGATGTTCCAGCAGATGGGCCTCGGCCTCGCGGTGGCCGTCTTCCTGGACGCCACGATCGTCCGGACGGTGCTGGTCCCGGCGACGATGCGACTGCTGGGGGACGCCAACTGGTACCTGCCCTCATGGCTTCACTGGCTTCCCGACCTCCGCGTCGAGAAGTCGCCGCACGCACCCGCCGGGGCGCTGGCCGGCGTCGCGGGCGACGGGGGCGATTAGGCCGCACGTCACGACTCGACCTCGTACCAGGGGCCGTCTGATGAATCAGACGGCCCCTTGATTTCTGTGGGTGGATTCATGCCTCCCGGGTTGCGATGGAGTTGCGATTGCGCTTGGCGAGGCGTTGCACGGAGCGTGCACGGGCAGCGCCATTGTCCCTTCAGGAGGTCCCACCATGAACGAACCGATCAAGGCGGTCGAACCGAAGCACTCGGTCCTCGCGGACCAGGCGGAGGAACAGCGGGCGAAGATGCTCCGCGAACTGGCGGAGCAGCGCGAGCGGATGCAGGTGGCGCGCAGTGCACAGGAGGAATCCATCGGCGTCCCCGTCGAGCAGGAACTCGCGCAGATGCCCCAGGGCGCCGGAAAGCAGGCGGACGTGAACTCCAGCCCCACCGGTGCCGTGGTACAGGATCCAGATGGCCGCTCGCCGGCCGAACAGCGAGCCCTGGGCCAACGCCCGTAATCAGCCAGGGCGGCTGGCGGCCTCGGCTTCGCCGAGTCGCCTCTGCAGATAGCGGCGCTCGACCTCGTTCGTGCACAGGTCGAGCGCCGTCTGATAAGCAACGGCCGCCTCGCCCGCCCTCCCGAGTCGCCGCAGCAGGTCCGCCCGCGCAGCCTTCACCAGGTGATAGCCCTCAAGGTCGCCCGAGGCGTCGATCGCCTCGATGATGGCGAGGCCGACGGCGGGCCCTTCCGCCATCGCGAGCGCCACGGCGTGGTTCAGGCGCACGATCGGTGTTGGCTGCATCCGTCCCAGGACCGAGTAGAGCGCAGCGATCTGCGGCCAGTCGGTCGCCTCGGGCGCCTCCGCCCCCATGTGCAGCGCCGCGATCGCGGCCTGCACCTGGTACGGGCCCGCCCGGCCTCTCGCCAGCGCGGCATCGATGATGGCCGTGCCCTCTGCCACCTCGTCCGCATGCCAGAGGGAGCGGTCCTGCTCTTCGAGGACGACAAGGTCTCCTGAAGCATCGAGGCGGGCGTCGCGACGGGCGTGGTGCAGGAGCATCAGAGCCAGCAGCCCCGCCACTTCCGGCTCCGACGGCAGCAGTGACGCGAGGAGGCGGCCCAGCCGGATCGCCTCTCCCGCGAGCGCGGGACGCAGGAGGCCCTCGCCCGCGGCCGCCGCATAGCCCTCATTGAAGATCAGGTAGATGACCTCGAGTACGGACTCGAGGCGGTCTGGGAGATCCTCGGGGCGCGGGACGCGGTACGGGATCCCGGCGTCGCGAATTTTTCGCTTCGCGCGCACGATCCGCTGTGCCATCGTCGCCTCCTCGACGAGGAAGGCGCGGGCGACCTCACTGGTGGTGAGTCCGCAGAGCGTGCGTAGCGTCAGGGCGACGCGTGCCTCGGGCGGTAGGGCCGGGTGGCAGCAGGTGAAGATGAGGCGGAGGCGGTCGTCGGCGACCACGCCATCGTCGGCGGGGCGGTCCGGGAGTCCCTCCTGCTGCTCAAGCAGGGCTCCGAGCGCGGCGAGCCTAGCGGTGAAGCGCTGGTCGCGGCGGATCCGGTCGATCGCCCGGTGACGGGCCGTGGTCGTCAGCCACGCCGCCGGGTTCCGCGGGACGCCCTCCCGCGGCCACCGTTCGACGGCAGCGGCGAGGGCGTCCTGCAGACCATCCTGCGCGAGGTCGATATCTCCACAGGCCCGGATCAGTCCCGCAAGAATGCGACCGCCTTCCTCCCGAAACGCAGCCGCCGCGGCCTCTCGCGCATGGGCGACGTTGTCTTCTGAGGGCGGGAGCATCGCCATCGCCGGATCCAGCGGACTACTGCGGCATCTCGAAATTGAGGATGGGGCGCACCTCAATAGTGCCGAACTTGGCGCCGGGGATCTTCGCGCCCCAGGCAATGGCTTCATCCAGATTGTCGGCATCGATCATGTAGAAGCCGCCCAGCTGCTCCTTCGTCTCCGCAAACGGGCCGTCCGTGGTCAGCGTCTTGCCATTACGGACGCGCACCGAGGTGGCAGTAGCGATCGGCTGCAGGGCTTCGCCAGCCACGAACTTGCCGGACTGCTGAATCTCCTGGGTGTAGGCGAAGTACTCACCCATGATCGCCTCGGCCACCGCCGGGTCCGCCGCCCGGGTTTGGTCCTCCGCCTCGCTGGTGTAAATGAGCAGGATGTACTTCATGCAGGTGTCCTTTCACGCGCCTCCAGGCGCCTTCACAGGTACGACGATCGGCGCCGGCAGGATCGACAGTGGGCGACGGTAGGGCGCAGGCATATTCCAAGTGTGAACGTGCGGGAGACGCAGCGGCCCATGCTACTCTCCGCCGCGTGACCTCCGCTGCCAGCCCGCGCCCCGCCATCCGGCCAGTGCTCGAAGGCGCTGAGCCCTCTCCGCACGCCTCAGTCCAGCGCGCGCTCGGCATCCTCCACGGGCCACCGGGCGGCATCGAGGCGCTCGCGACCGAGATCGCGGCCGGCCTCCAGGGGGGCCGCGCGGACGTCCGCGTGGACCGCCCGTACCGCCTCCTCTATGCCACGGACGCCTCGATCTATGAGATGGAGCCGGTCGCTGTGGTCTTCCCCCGATCGACGGCTGAGGTACAGCACGTCGTCCGGATCGCCGCGGCGCGGGGCATCCCCGTGCTCCCCCGAGGCGGGGGTACGAGCCTTGCCGGACAGGGCGTCAACCACGCGATCGTCCTCGACATGTCGCGCCATATGGACGGCGTCCTTGAGATCAACGTCGAGGAAGGTTGGGCACGCGTGCAGCCGGGGGTGGTCGTCGACGGGCTCAGCCGTGCCGCCAGGCCACACGGCCTGATGTACGCCGTCGACCCGTCGCCGAAGAACCGCGCCACGATTGGTGGCGGGATCGGGAACAACTCCTGCGGGGCCCACTCCGTGATCTATGGCAAGACGCTGGACCAGGTGCTCGCGCTCGACGTCGTCCTCGCAGACGGCACCGCGACCCGCTTCGAGCGCCTGAGCGGTGCCGCCCTCGGAGAGAAGCGAGCCGCCCATACCCTCGAGGGTGCGATCTACCGGGGCGTGGCGCGCATCGCGGCGGAGCAGGCGGAAGAAGTCGCCGCCCGCTTCCCCCAGATCCAGCGCCGTGTGTCCGGCTACAACCTGGACGAGTTCCTCCCCGGCGACGGCCTCAGCGACAGCATGGACCTCGCCAGGATGATCGTGGGCTCGGAGGGCACACTTGCGGTTGTGACCGAGGCTAAGGTGCGGCTCGCGCCCATCCCACAGGCTAAGGGCGTCGCCGCACTGCACTTCCCAACCGTCGCCGACGCCTGCCGTGCCACGCTGGCGGCGCTGGAGCACGGACCCTCGTCGGTCGAGATCGTCGGCTCCACGATCATCGAGCGCTGTCGGGAGAGCGTCGGCTACGCCCGCCTCGTGGACTTCGTGATCGGCAACCCCGGCGCGCTCCTTCTGGTGGAGATGTACGGCGAGAGCGCTGACGAGGTGCGCGAACGCCTGGTCACGCTGACGGAAGACTTCGCCGCGCGCGGGCTCACGAAGGACGTCGTACTCGCCCTGGATGCCGGTTCGCAGGCGCGCATGTGGCGCATGCGAGAGGCCGGGCTTGGCTTACTGATGTCGGTGCGCGGCGACGCGAAGCCTGTGGCCTTCGTCGAAGATCCAGCAGTGCCGCCCGAGCGCCTCGGCGACTTCATCGAGGCATTCGACGCCCTCGTGCGCCGGCACGGGACAGAGTCCGCCTACTACGGGCACGCCTCAGTCGGCTGCATGCACCTCCGCCCGATGGCGAATATCAAGGACGCTGCGGGCCTCGCCTCGATGGAAACCATCGCCACCGAGGTCGCCGACCTCGTCCTGCAGTTCGGAGGATCGCTCTCGGGTGAGCACGGCGATGGCATCCTCCGGGGCGTGTTCACTGAGCGGATGTTCGGACCGCGGCTGACCGAGGCGTTCCGCGAGGTGAAGCGGACCTTCGACCCACTCGGGATCTTCAACCCGGGCAAGATCGTGGACACGCCGGCCTTCAGCGACAACCTCCGCCTGAGCCCTCAGACACGCAGCCTCCAGCCCCCGACCTTCCTCGACTGGTCGCAGGAGCAGGGCTTCGCGCGGGCCGCCGAGCAGTGCAACGGCCAGGGCGCGTGCCGCAAGGACGAAGGCGGCATGTGTCCGTCTTATATGGTGACCCGGGACGAAGAGCAGTCCACCCGTGGGCGAGCCAACATGCTGCGCCTCATCCTGGACGGCGCCCTCCCGCCCGAGGACCTCGCCGGCGAACGTCTCATGGGCGCCCTCGACCTCTGCGTGGAGTGCAAGGCGTGTCTCGCCGAATGCCCGTCCGGCGTCGACATGGCGAAACTGAAGCAGGAAGTACTGGCCACGCACCGGGCCCACCACGGATTGCCGCTCCGCGCCCGCCTCGTGGGCGCGATGCCCCAACTATCGAGGCTCGCAACACGCCTCGGCCCGCTGCTCGCGCCGCTGCAGGCACTCGGTACGCTGCCGCCCGCGCGCTGGCTGCTCGAGCGCACGCTCGGTATCCACCACGCGCGGCCGCTGCCCCGTCTGCGCGCGGCCACCTTTCGCCGTTGGTTCTCCGCGCGCCCTCCCGCATCAGCCGGGTCTCGAGGCGATGTCATCTACTTCGTCGACACGTTCACGGAACACCAGCACCCGGAGGTTGGACAGGCCGCCGTGCGCGTCCTCGAGGCGCTGGGATACCGCGTCCAGGTGGTGAGCCAGGTGGAATGCTGCGGCCGCACCCTGCTCTCAACCGGGCAGTTGGCCGCCGCGCGCGACCTTGCGCGAGCCAACATCGAGCAACTCCTGCCGTTCGCGTCGGCGGGCGTCCCGATCGTGGGGACCGAACCGTCCTGCCTGCTCGCCCTGCGCGACGAGTACCCGTCACTCGTACCCGGCGAAGGAGCGACCACGGTCGCCGGAGTGGCCCTGCTGCTCGACGAACTCCTCGCCCGTCTCGCACTCGAGGATCCCGCGGTGGCCGGCCTGTTCCGTCGGCTCGAACGCCCTGCCCTGCTCCACGCCCATTGCCACCAGAAGGCGATCGCCGGCGCCGAGCCAACCCTGGCCGCCCTCGGGCTCATCCCGGGCCTGAAGGCCAGCCTCGTGGACTCCGCGTGCTGTGGCATGGCGGGCGTCTTCGGCTTCGAGGCCGAGCACTACGACGTCTCGCGGGCGATGGCGATGCGCTCACTCATCCCCGCGGTCGAGGGATCGTCGACTGACACCGAGGTGCTGGTCACAGGGGTTTCCTGCCGCCAGCAGGTCGAGCATTTCTCTACTCGGCGGCCGCGACACACGGCGGAACTGCTCGCGGAGGCGCTGAAGGCCTGAGTCAGCCGCAGCGCACGATCACCGGCGTGTTTGCCGGAATGCTCGCGGGAAACTTCTTCTCCCAGTCGGCGTTCACGATGGCCGGCGCGCCCGCGATGTAGCCAATGAACTTGCCGGCATCGATCACCCACATCGCGAGCGACGTGGCCGGGCAGCCCGCGCTGGTCGTGCTGGTGACAAGCGCCTGCGTCGTACCCCCGCCATACATCGCGAGCGAGATGCCCTTCGACGAGATCGCCCCGACGACCTTGCCCTTCGTCGAGGTATAGAAGTAGGCACCCGTCTTCGTCGCGCTCATGCCATCGACGGTCACGACGACATCGGCCAGCCCGGGAGTGCCTGCTGGCACCTTCAGGAGCAGACGCCCTGGCTCGGGAAGCGTGATCGAGGTCGCCGCCTTGCCGCCGATGCTCACACTGGCGAGGCTGGTGAAGCCCTCCCCCAGGATCGAGATCTCGTTCCCGCCCGCTTCGTCGCCCGTCCCCGGGATCAACACCGAGATGGTGGGTGGCACGACGTAGAGCACAGCCCCGGCCAGGGAAGCCACCTGATTGTCGGTGTTGCGCACGGTGACACCAGCGACTCCGGCTTCTCCCAGAGGCGCCACGAAGGTCACCGAGGTTGCCCCAGATAGTTTGACCCCGGTCGCGGCGATACCGTTGACGAGCACCGCCATCCCCTCGATGAACCCGGTCCCGGTGAGCGTGAGCGAGGTACCACCGGTGGTGGAGGCGCGAAGCGCCGAGGTGACCGCGTTCAGTGTGGGTGCCTTCTGGTACGTGAAGGCGTCCTTCAGCGTACCCACCTTGGCGTCCGTATTCGTGACGGTCACCGTGGCCTTGCCTGCCGCGGCCTTCGCCGGCGTGAGCACGGTGATCGTGTTCGTGGTGACGGAACTGGGGGTGGCGACAGCGTCACCGAACTTCACCGTGGCGCCCGGGTTGAAATTCGTCCCGACGATCGTGACCATCGTGCCTCCCTCGAGCGGCCCCGCGGTCGGGGTAATCGAGGTCACCGTCACGGTGCCGGTATCGATGAAGCGATATCCCGCGGCGAGCGCCCCAGCCTGTGAGTCGGCATTGGTGACTGAGACATTGACGAGGGCGTTCACGGTGCCGGCGGGGGCGATGGCGGTGATCGACGTGGCGCTCACCACCGAGACCCCGGTCGCCAGCGTGCTCCCGAAGCGCACGGTGGCTCCGGCGACGAAGCCTGTCCCCGTCAGTGTCACCGGCGTTCCGCCACCGTGTGTCCCGCTCGTGGGTGAGATCGCTGTAACGGTCGGTGGAGCGGACTGCGTGTACGTGTAGCCGGCGGCGAGTGTCGCCGTCTGACCGTCCGCCTTGGTCACGACGACATCTGCGACACCGGCGACACCGGCCGGCGTGACGACGGTCAGGCTGGTCGAGGACACCACCGTCACACTCGTGGCGGCGACGCCGCCCACGGTCACCGTGGTCCCCGCGCCGAACTCGGTCCCGGTCAGTGTGATCGAGGTCGCGCCTGCGGTCGGGCCTGAGGCCGGTGCGACCGCTGTGAGCGTCGGCGGAGGGCCGAGGTAGGTGAACCCGCCGCTCAGCGTCCCGCCCTGCCCGTCCGCGTTCGTGACGGTGACGACGACCGCGCCGGGCGCGTGGGCGCCGGTGGTCGCCGTGATCGATGTCGCGCTCACGACAACGACCGCCGTCGCGGGCACACCACCGAGGTCGACGGTCGCACCTGCGCTGAACCCAGTGCCGGTGATCGTGATGGCGGTGCCACCCGCGAGCGGGCCGCTCGCGGGTGAAACAGCGGCCACCGTGGGCGCCGGTGCCGCCTCGACCCGCACCCACGCAGAGCCCGCGAGGAGGGCGACGAGAGGCAACAGGGCGCGCAGGGTGAGCCGGAGACGCCAGTCCATGCCTCGACGCTAGCGAGCGCGCACGACCTCGGGCATCGGGGAACCCCCCACCGCGGGCGGCCGTGGGGGGCGGACAAATTACGCGGGCGAGTCCCGGCAGCACCTCCCGGGCAGCTCCCCGCCGGCCGAACCTCAAGACACGCTCTTCCTCCGTATCCTGAATCTGCGGGATCGGACGAGTGCATGCCGCCACTGCCACAACGCCGCCTTGGCCGCACCGGCCTCATGGTGGGGGCGGTGGGCCTCGGCGCCATGGATACCCCGCACTCGCCGGACGCCGAGGCCACCGTGCTGGCCGCACTCGACCTCGGCATCAACTTCATCGATACCGCACGCGAGTACGCCGGGAGCGAGTTCCTTCTCGGCCAGGTGGTCCGCAGCCGAGGTGCGGACGGCGTGCACTTCGCCAGCAAGACCTTCAGCCACACCGCGAACGGCACTCACCGCGACGTGGGCCGCTCACTCAGCGTGCTCGGCCTCGAGCGCATCGACCTCTACCAGTTGCACGACATCTCCACACCCGAGGCGTGGGAAGAGGTGCACGCGCCGGAGGGCGCCCTCGCCGCCCTGCGCGAACTGCAGTCCTACGGACTCGTCGGTCACATCGGCGTCTCGTCGCACAGCATGGAGATCCTCGAGCGCATCGTGGAGAGCGACGACTTCGACACGGTGATGGTGGAGTACTCCGCCTTCTTCCCGCAGACAGCGCACCTAATCGAGCGCGCCGCTGAGCGCGAGATCGGGGTCATCGTGATGCGCCCGGTCGGCGGATCGGGCCGCACGAGCGAGATGCGCGGCCGCCTCGCCGAGGGCTACTCAGGCCCCCTCACCCCCGCCAATCTCCTTCGCTACGTCCTCACCGACCCCGCCGTCTCCGTCGCCATCCCCGGCGCCCGCCACCCCTCGCGCGTCATAGAGAACGTGGCCACCGCGTCGGACTGCGAGCCGATGACGGCGGCCGAACGAGCAGAGATCGAGGCGGAGGCAGCGCGGCTGTACTGAGCCCTGGAGGCGAGCGGATACGGCAGTGACGCCAGGCAGGTCCGAAGCGAGATGAAATTGTCTCGTCCCGGGGCAGGAGCGCGTGACCGACCTTCCGGACGCTCAGAAGTCGAGGTCTACGCTGGTTGTGTGAAGGATGCGCACACCTCGTTGCCCCCGCCGCCAGCCGACACCCAACGGCGCGAGGACCAGCAGCGGGAGATCACGGCGTGGTTCGACGTCGCCCTCTCCATACTCGCCGTCGTCATGGTCCTCCTCATCGTGGTCGAACTCGCTGCGCCGCTCAGCGCAGCCTGGACGACGCGCCTCACGCAGATCCAACTCGCCATCTGGGGAACGTTCGTCGCCGCATTCCTCATCGAGCTGTATCTCGCACCCTCCAAGTCGCGGTACCTGCGCGAGCACTGGCTCGTGGCCTTGTCGCTTGTCCTGCCGCTGCTACGCATCTTCCGGATCGTCCGAGCACTCCGACTCCTACGCGGGGTCCGAGCCGCGCGCGGCCTCACCGTCGCGCGCGTCGCTTCGACCCTGAACCGCGGCACCCGAGGCTTGCGTCGGTTCATCGTCGTGAGCAGGTTCGCCTACCTCGTCGCGCTCACCGTACTGATGACGCTCGTCGCGGCGGCAGCCGCCCTCTACCTCGAGCGGGACGCACCGCAGGCAAGCATCACCAGTTTCGGGCAGGCGGTCTGGTGGGCGGCTACGGTCGTCTCGACCGTGAGTTCGTCGCTCGAGACGGTCACGGCGGAAGGGAGAGTCGTCGGCCTTGCGCTGCGCATCTTCGGGGTCGCTGTCATCGGTTACCTGACGGCGTACATTGCCGTCTTCCTGCTCGGCGAGCAGGCAGGCTCCTCCTCCGAGGGCAGTGACGTCGCGGCGGAGGTGCGAGCCCTTCGCGACGAAGTGGCACATCTACGCGCGCTGCTCGAACACCGTGCGGAACCTGGCAAGGCTGCAGAGCCAGGCGACGAGGCCTCGATGCGCTCGGTGAGTTCGCGCTAGTCCCGCCGTGGCTGCGGGGGCAGGCGCAGGGCACGCACCACGGCGACCGCCGAGCCTCGATGACTCGCCGACCTGAGCAACCGGTCGTCCCGGGGGGCGCCGGTCAGATTCCAGCAAGCACAGGGCTCCAACACCTCAGGGGCCCGCGTTGCATCCGTAGGGCTGGAAGCGTAGGCTCGCGCCCGCTTAAGGGGCGGAGCATGCTACGGCTTCGTTGGCGGACCCTGATGCTCGCCGGGATGATGCTGGTTCTCCTCACCCCAGCGCCCCCCAGCCGCGCCCCGAGTCGTGCCGATGCGCAATCGCCGCCCGAATGCGAAGGACTTCTCGAGGCGCTGAAGTTTCAGGCGAGGGCGCTCGGCGCCTCGCCCGGAGCCGTCGCGGTCGTCACATCGCTGCCTCAGGCCAGAGTCGTGCTCGCCGGGATCGCCACAGACACGAGCGGCGAGTACAGCACCACCGCGAAAGGCGCCGCGGCGAATGCGATCAAGCAGATCGACATCTGCCTGGCCGCCCAGAACGCTCCGGCCGCTGCGCCCGCGGGAGGCAACCAGCCTCCGAATCCCGCGCCGAATCAACCGGCGCCGGTGAACCCGCTTCCGAACACGAACAGCGGCCAACCTGCCTCAGGCGGATCGGGGCTGACGGTTCCGCCTATCGCACCGCTCTCGGATCAACGCACCCCACCTGCCAACCCTGCCCCCGGCGGACCGCAGAACCCCGCGCCGCCAGGTGGCTCACCCATCCTCGAAGGAGATGTGCAGGGTCTAGGCGGAACGGTGGCCGCAAACCCGAAGTTCTCCTACCTCCGGCTCATCAAGGCCCTCGGCCTCCCTCCGCCACCCGGCGTCGGGATCGGGGTGCGTAGCACTCCCACCGCGGGGACCACGATTGACTTCCAGGACCCGGTCACGAAGCAGTTCCGCCCGATGCTCACTGGTGAGCGCGTCGATGGCCCGCTCCGCATCACTGGTGGACCGGTGACCCTCGACATCGAGGGGACACCGCTGGAGGTCGTCCCTGGCCGCAACGGCGTGCTGATCACCCCCACCGGGGAGGTGAAGGAACTGCCCAACCCCTTCACGAAGCACCGCCGAGACCAGATCGACGTCCCCGTGCCCAGTTACCAGATTGAGGGGGACGCGCAGATTTCACTTTGGGCCGCAATCAAAGGCGCGTTCCAGGGTGCCCTCTTCACGGTCACCGTCCCGAAGCAGGCCGCCGACGCCGGCGTCAAGGCGGGACTCGACCTCGCGATCTACCTGCGAGGCTCAGACAGCGACACAGGTGCGGCACTGCAGAGCCTGACGCACGTCTACCCCAACTCGAGCCTGCTCGTGCGTCCTGCGGCAAAGGGCAATGACCTCTTTGTCACGGGCAAGGTCGAGGTCGTCACGCCGCCACCAAAGCCAGTGGCCCCCCTGGGTGAAGCGCGCCTCGAGGCGATGTATGAGGCCGCCCTGGGCTACAAGCCGACTGTCCGCACGCCCCTCGCCGACATCGAGCACCGCGAGACGGCCTTCAGCGTCGAGCACAGCGACGACGGCCGCGGACGTACGACGGTGAACGTCAGCGAAGGAAGTGTCACTCTCCGCGATGTCAGGACGGGCAAGGAGCAGATCATCGGCGCCGGCCAGAGTGGGACGGTCCAGGACGCATCGGGGTCGGAGGGTAACTCCGCAACCTCTCTGCTCGCAGCCGCGGCTGTCGCTCTCGTCGTGCTCGCGAGTGCCGGCGGATTCGCCCTCTACCGCCGGCGGATGGCAACGCCCTAGTCCGTCCCGCCGCGCCTGTGACCCCGGAAACTGGCACTGCTCGCCACACGAGCTGATGGCCCCGTTGGCGGGCGGGCGCCGAAAGCGGACACGTGGCGTACGGGCTTGTGGAGCGGGGGACGGGATTCGAACCCGCGACATCCTGCTTGGAAGGCATTCTAGCCCAAGCGCTGTGCTCCACGATGGGCACACCGACCAAAACATGTCCAGTTATCTCCTCGTCGATGACCGCGCTACACCCCGCGGGTGGTGTCTCCCATCGTGGGTTCCGGTCAGATTCGTTGAGACCCGCGGTGCCCTGGCGCATCGAAGGCGCATTGCAGTGGTGTGGTTGGGAGCATAGGCTCGCGCCGCGGCGCGCTTGCGGTGCGGTCGCGACGCAGGCTGACTTAGTGGCGTCAGGGACAGCCTGCTATTTAGGCCGCAATTCGGCAAGGAGCAGGGCTGGTAAAGGGGGCGGTCGTGAATGCCATCGGTACAAGCGTTACACGCGACGTGCGCAAGTTAGCAGTCAGCACCCGATCCCGTTTGATCTCGGTGTTCGAGTTCCTTGCGCTCGCTCTCGCTGGCCTCACCATCACTGCTTGCGGATCGGGCGGTGACACCGCGGTTCGGAGCGATCAGCCCGCCTCGCGATCTACAGTCACAGCGACGGCGAGCGTCGCCGGCAGCAGTACGGGCGCGGCTGGCGCGCCCGCCGCATCCACGGCGTCGGTCGATAAGACCGTCTACGTCGGCGGGACCAAGATCGATGTGCAGTCGGTTTCAATCGATGCGGGCTCCATGGTCGTGAAGGCGCGTGTCACCAATCAGAACCACGCGGACGGCGCTGCGTTGCGGCAAATTGAGGCGACTCCGGTCTCGTTCCAGAGCTCGTCGGGGCAGACCATTGAGCTCAGGCTCGGGCAGAGCGGCCCCGTTCCGGTCGGCGGTAACTCGCCGTTCACATGGGAAGGCAGGGTACGTGAGACAGCTGTCCGCCTGGACGGCGGTCGGCTCGTCTTCGGTTCCACCGATAGCAATCAATCATCGGTCACGATCGGAACGGGTGCGGTTAGTACGTTCGTTCCGAAGGTCGGCTTCGGCGTGGGTGCGACGTCGGAGTCGCGCAGCGTCCGGTACGAGATTCTCGAGTCGAGTCTCCGTGCCAGCCACCGCAGCGGAGATAGGGGGCGGTTTGTCATCCAATTGAAGTTCAAAGTCACTGGAAAGATCCGTGACTTTATGTACACGGTCGACGGGGGGCTGTTCAAGGTCGCGACGCCGTCCGGCAACCGTGCTGCCGGGGCTCGGGACTATTCGGATCTTTACGCGCTCTCGGCTGGCCTCGACAAGGACGTCACGGAACAGGGATGGATCGCGTTCCTCGTTGAAGAGGTGTCGGGGACCTTTCGTGTCGCGACTTACGTCGACCCCCAGAGCGGGCCCGAAGAGGTCACCGAGATAAGCTTCACGATTCCCTGAACGATCCGTGGTGGGCACGTACTGGCGGATTCCCAGGCACGCGGCGTACGAACGATCGCGCACAACACAGGTTCGACATTTCTCCAGCGGGCGGCTCGGGGGCGTGGCTGCCGCTTTGCCCCGGGGCGAACTTTCTCCGAGCGGCGCTTGAGGTTTTATCACCGCACTTGAGGTGCGCGTGCTCGTGCGTGAGCCGTCCTACTCACTCAGTCGAGGGGGTGGGGTGTCGAGATCAGGTAGCGACGAGAGATTGCAGGGAAACCCAATGGCGGGCAGGTTGTAGTGCCATCCAGTCCAACAATCGGACTCGCCTTCAACTGCGATCAACCGTCCGTCGTGGTTCACCGGGGCTACGTGCCCCAGGCGGCTGTAGAGGGTGATGGGCGTGTCCGGCGGACCGAGCCATATGGTGCCGTCAGCCGCGCGTAGGGCCGTCCGGAGCCGTGACCGCGCCGCCGTGCCGTCTGGGAGTGCTGGATAGGCGATCTCGACCCCGCTGGGTGTGTCCTTCAGCCCGAACGCCAGCAGTTCGTTGGTGGGCAAGCCCTTCGCACTGGCGAGCGCGTCGACGCGGAGACGATGCGGTTCTGGGGATGTATCGCGCACGGCAAAACGAACCGGCGGCGGCGTACTCCCGTGCGTCTCGCCACAGTCGCAGCGCCCTCGCAGATAGTGTGTGAAGCCGCTCGACTGGCCCGCCGGGTGGGGACTCTCCAATCTTGTACAGACGGCGTAGCCCGGATCGTTGCCCGCGAACCCGTAGCAACGTTGCCCGCTTCCGGAGGGCAACTCGAAGCCGCCGCCACAGACCGGGCACGGTCGAAGTCGTGAGTGATTCCGTTGATCGGCACGAACGGTGCCTGTCATGACACACCGCCATCCCCAGCGACATCCGTGGGGGGTGTCAGTCCGCGTCCTTGACGACGGCCGGTGGTCCGACTGAGAGCGAGACGCGCGAAGTGCGCTTTGCGGGCATGCTCGAGTCGGCGGGCACGTTCGGGCTCAGGGAGCGTGCGACCGGCGTCAACCTCGTCCAGAAGGCGCTCATTGAGCCGTTGAGCGGCTACCTCCCGGGCTCGATCGGTCAGTTGCCGTGAGTCGTAGCGGGAGTGAAGGGTGTGGGCGGCGAGGCGTGCGCGCAGAGTGCGTTGACCTGGATCAAGCAATGAAGTCTCCGAGTCACAAGAACCGTTCTTGCAACACGGGGACCCGTACCAATAGGGCCTGCGTGAGAGTCGTCTGGCGGCCGGTCCGTCAGCCGCCAGATACCGTCAGCGGATCCCGCTTATAGCCGAGCCGAGGGGTCATTTCCCGGGTCGGACTGGCCCGTCAGGGCAGCGGCACGCACATCAGTACATCCGTTCTAGCACAGCGGAGCGCGGGTTGTCGAGCGCTGCGCTCCGGCCCAACTAAAGACGATCCCCGGGACTGAGCCTCCGGTGTGCCTCGCGGGCCCGTTCATCAGCAGCGCTGGCGCCGTACCTCGACAGCATGGTGCGCGAACGCCAGCCCGCCAGGCGCATCAGATCGCCTTCGTTGCCCCCGGCCGCGAGCCACTGGTGTGCGTAGGTGTGTCGGAAGATGTGCGCGTGGACACCGCTGAGGCCCGCCTCGATGGCGCGGCGGCGGACAACCCCGGAGACACCGGAACTGGTCATCGGTCCAGCATGCCCGAGCCACAACGCCTTGCTATCCGCCGAGCGGTTCTGAGCACGCTTACGCAGGTAGCGGTCAAGTGCGCGCGCCGTCTTCTTCCCGAACGGACAGACCCGGGGCCGCCGCCCCTTCCCCAGAACGATCACGATGTTCTGCTCGAAGTTCACGTCCTCGATCGAGAGTCCGGCGATCTCAGCGAGCCGACAACCCGTGTCGATGAACAAGCGAAGGAGTGCGTTATCACGGCGGTCGTCGAAGTCGTCGCCGACGCAAGTCTTCAGGAGTCGCGCCAAGTCCGCCTCACTCAGAACGTCAGGTGGCGTCTCGGGTACATGCGGGGGCTTCATCTTCGCCATCGGGGAGGACTTGATTTCGCCTTCCTCGACGCACCACTTGAAGAAGACCTGTAGCGCCCGGTAGCGGTTGCTCGCCGTCGCGGGCTTGAACCGGGCCAACAGGTGGCTAATGAACGCCTCGACGTGCTCGCGGTTGATGTGCAGTGGGACTGTGGGCATGCCCTGGGCGACGAGGTATGCACCGAAGGCGTGGAGAGACTCTCCGTAGGTCTCGATCGTCCTCGGTGACTTGTTTTCGGCCAGAAGCGTCCGACGGAATGAGTCCGTCAAGAGGCGATAACTGTCGAGCATGCGCTCATGGGTCTGGGTGGGGGTCGTGGTGAGCTGTGGCATCTGAACCTCCATTGGGCGGGTTCAGTTATCGTCTCGCGCACCACTGTGCTTGTCGAACGCCTGTTCGACTCTGCCGCCAACCCCAGCGTTTGCAAGGGTTGGAGAGTGTGGAGCGGGGGACGGGATTCGAACCCGCGACATCCTGCTTGGAAGGCAGGCGCTCTACCACTGAGCTACCCCCGCGAGGATCGCCAGTATCGCGCACCGGCTGGGGGGCGGCCAGCCCGAAGACTCGAACCTCGGGACATTCGGCCCGGTGGTCCCGGGACGAATGTCGCCTGACCGTCCGGGACGCGGACGTATTCTGTCAGGATGAGCCGAGCGATTCACGCACGCCACCTCTCGCTGCTGGGGTACCTCGTCCTCGCCGCGATGGGGCTGCGACTGCTGCTGAGCATCGGCGCGCCGGGGTTCGCCGCCTGGTCGCTCGACCACGCCCACCTCTCCTTGGACGGTCGAGCGCACCCGCATGTGCACGCCTGGGAGCGGACCTCGGGCCCGGGCACCGCGGAGCCGTCCGCACCACCGTTGACCCAGCCCGCCCCGGCCAGCGAGGTGAGTGCAACAGTCGTCGCCCTCCCCGCGGTGGTCGTACTGCTCGTCCTGTCTGGAGCATTCTTCCTCGCCACCAGCCCAGGTCGCCCGCGGTATCTGGGACTTCGTTCGCTTCCTGCTACGCCTCCACCGCGCGGATAACCGTCCCTCCCTCCGTTTTTCCTCTGTTGCTAGGAGTGATGGATGTCCCTGCGTATTCGGGCTGCCGTATTGGCGGCGGTCGCCCTGCTGGTTGCATTGCCCTCGGCCGCGCTGGCCCACGAGACGCGTGAGGTGGCCGGCTACCGAGTGGTCGTCGGCTGGATCGTTGAGCCGGCGCTCGAGGGTCAGAAGAACGGCGTGGACCTGCGTATCACGCAGGCGGACAAGCCGGTCGAAGGCGTCGAAAAGACCCTCCAGGTCGAGGTGACCCACAAGGCGAGCGGCGTGAGGAAGACCTTCGCGCTGCGCACGATCTTCCGCGACCCGGGCCACTACACCGCCGACATCATCCCGACGGCCCCCGGCCAGTACGAGATGCGGTTCTTCGGCAAGGTCGGAAACGCCGAGGTGGACGAGACGTTCATCTCAGGCCCCGGCCGCTACGGCGACATTGAGCCGACGACCGAACTCGCCTTCCCGGTCGCGGCACCGCAGGTGCGTGAGATAGCCGGCTCAGCCCGCGAAGCGCTCGACGCTGCCCGCTCCGCCGAAGACGCCGCGAGCACCGCGCGGATGATCGGCATCGCGGGCGCGGCCCTCGGCATCCTCGGCCTGGCTGCTGGCGGGACGGCGATGATGTCCCTCCGAAAGAGGGAATAGATGACTCGGGGAGTGCGCAAGCCGTCCCGGCGATCGCGGGCACTGATCGAGGGCGTGTCCACGACGCGCGCGTGGCCGGCATCTGGCCTCTCGCGTGGGGTGCTTGCCATCGGGGCTCTGCTGTTGTGTTGCACGGCGGCACTCGCGGTGCCACGCGATCGAGTGATGGCACACGCCTCCCTTCTCGCCTCAGACCCCGGCGAGGACGTGGTCGTCGCGCTTCCGCCCCAACGCGTCACGCTCACGTTCGCCGAGCCGGTCGAGGCCCGCCTCTCTTCGATCGAAGTCACGACCGTCGACGGCACCCGCGTGGACCAGGCGGACCTCTCGCTCGGGGACGGTGGACGACGCGCCGCCGTTTCGCTCCGTCCCCTCGAGGGCGGGACCTACATCGTGGCGTGGAAGAACGTCTCGACGGTCGACGGACATCCTCTGAGCGGGCGCTTCGCGTTCCATGTCGAGGCACGCAGTTCGGATGTCGTGGTGTCGAGCGCGCCCCCGACGTTCCCGTCTCGCCTCGAACCCCCCGCTCGATTCACTCTGGACGGGGGGCTCCTCGTGCTTGCGGGGACGCTGAGCGTTCTGGCGTTCGTGCTGCGTCGCGGTGACGGGCCGGTGTCGAGCGAGGCGGCGTTGCAGGGCCTCGCATTCGTCGCGGCGGCGTTCGCCCTGTTCGGCGCAGCCCTGCAACTGATCGCGCAGGCCTCGGCGACGGGGGCCACGCCCGTCGACCTGCTCCAGGGCCGGTGGGGTGCTGCGTACCTCACTCGGGGCGCAGCAGTGGCGGCGGCGGGCGGGTTGGTGGCGCTGAGGCGCCCCCGGCTGGCGCTGCTCGCCTCCGCCGTCGCGCTGGGGTCGCTTCCCGTCACGAGCCATGGCGCCGCCGTCCAGGGCCTCGAGGTACCGGCGATGCTGATTGATGCGGTCCATATCGCTGCGGTCGCCGTCTGGGTCGGCGCCCTGCCGGCCATGCTTCTCCTGGTATGGTCGCAGCGTGGAGGCCGGGGAGTGCCCGCCGAGGCGCTCCGTCGCTTCTCGACGTTGGCGCTGATCGCCGCGGGCGCTGCGGGGCTCTCCGGCGCCTACCTTGCATGGCTGCACGTGATGCGACTCTCTGCCCTGGACAGCACGTACGGTTGGGCGGTGCTCGCGAAGGTGGTGTTATTCGCCGCCCTCCTCGTGCTGGGCCTGGTCCACCGACGCTGGTCGATCCCCCGGATCGCTCGTGGGGCACGACACCGCCTGCGACTCACCCTTGGCGTCGAGGCCGCTTTCGGTGTCGGCCTTGTCGTGGCCGTAGCGGTGATGACCTCCACGCTCCCGGCACGCGAGAGCCTGCGCGCCCCGCTGCCGGGAGGGGTCGTCACCACCGGGGACGGCTCGACGGTGGATATCCGCGTGAAGCCGGCCCTGCCCGGGACCAACCAGGTGACCGTCACCGTGCGAGACCGTCGTGGACAGGCGGTGGAAGGCGCGGCAGTCGCTGTGCGTGCGGCACCGGCCGGTCAGGCCGCGGACATCGCGGCCCCTGCACAGTCCGAGGGCCGCGGGGTCTACACCACGTCTCTGGTCTTCGGCGCGCGAGGGATCTGGGGCGTGGACGCATCGGTCGCGACGGCCGCTGGGTTCGACCAGAACGCCTCCGTGCGCGCCGAGATTGGCGGCGCCCCGCTCCCGCGGCCGGCGCCCAGCGTCAGCCTCGGCTGGAAGGGAGCGGGGTGGGTCCTCGTGGTGGGCGGTGCGTTTGCGGCGGCGGTTGCGGACCGCGAGTGGCCCTGGCGTGCCAGGCGACGCTCGCCGTGGTACGGCGCGAGCGTTGCCGCGGCAGGACTGGTCGTCCTCCTCCTCGTGGCCCCCCGCCTGGGCCTCCCCGAGCGCATCCCGGACGCCACACCGGAGACGCTGGCACGCGGACAGGCGATCTATGAGGCGAACTGCGCCACCTGCCACGGGGCGAACTTCGTGCCCGCCCAGCAGGGCGCCGCTGACCTTCGAGCACACGTTCCCGTGCATGGGGATGTCTATCTGCTCGAGGTGGTACGACACGGCCGGCCCGGCACCGCGATGCCTCCGTTCCGCGAGACCCTGAGCGACGACGAGATCGGCGCCGTGCTCGCCTATGTGAAGGAACATGCGACGCGGCTGGCCGTTTCCTCCGCGTCTGCCTCGCCCCTTCCCCGCTCCACGCGGTAGCGTGGGGGCATCGACGCAGGACGAACCCGATCGAGGACCACGTGACGGCTGCCGCGCGAGGCGCAGTGCTGATGGTGCAGGGCACTTCGTCCTCCGTCGGGAAGAGCCTGCTCGTCACGGGCCTCTGCCGCCTGTTCGCGGACGCGGGTGTGCGGGTGGCGCCGTTCAAGGCCCAGAACATGTCCAACAACGCCGCCGTCACAGACACAGGCGGCGAGATCGGGCGCGCGCAGTGGGTACAGGCCCGCGCCGCCCGCGTCCGCCCGACCGTCGAGATGAATCCGGTGCTACTCAAGCCGGAGAACAACCACCGCTCGCAAGTCATCCTGCTGGGCAAGCCGCTCGCCACCCTCGACTTCCGCGACTACCGGCGGCGACGTGAGGAGACGTGGCCCGTCATTACGGCTGCGCTCGACTCTCTCCGCGCCGAGTTCGACCTGGTGATCATCGAGGGCGCCGGGAGCCCGGCCGAGACGAACCTGCGCGACCGCGACGTCGTCAACATGGCGATCGCGCTGCACGCGGAGGCACCGATCCTGCTCGCCGGCGACATCGACCGCGGCGGCGTCTTCGCCCACCTGTACGGCACGTGGGCGCTCGTCGCACCCGAGGAACGCGCCCTGATCCGTGGCTTCATCCTCAACAAGTTCCGCGGCGACCCGTCCCTGCTCACCCCCGCTATCGATGACCTCTACCGGCTGACGGGCGTCCCCACCGCCGGCATCGTTCCGTGGTTCCCGCGCCATGAGATCCCGGAAGAGGACTCTGTCGCCCTGGAGACACGTCCACCTGACCGCTCGGGGCCGTGGGCAGGAGTCGACGTCGCAGTCGTGCGGTTCCCGCGCATCGCGAACTTCGACGACCTGGATCCGCTGGCCGCTGAGCCTGACGTGCGGGTCCGTTGGGTCGAATCTGACGACGAGTGGGGAGACCCCGACCTCGTGGTCCTGCCTGGCACGAAATCGACCATTGCCGACCTCGACTGGCTACGTACACAACGACTTGATACGAAGTTGCGATGGTCGATCGAGGCTGGCGCGGCGGTCATCGGGCTGTGCGGCGGCTTCCAGATGCTCGGGAACACGCTTGCGGACCCGGAGCACGTCGAGAGCGACCGCGAATCCGCGGAGGGCCTCGGCTGGCTGGCGGTGGACACCGTCTTCGCACGAGGAAAACGCACGGCGCAGAGCAGCGCGCGAATCTGTGATGCCCCCGGCCTGCTCGCCGGCCTCGCCGGCAGCGAGGTCACCGGGTACGAGATCCATGCGGGCCAAACGCAGAGTGGGTACGCAGCCATCAGTCTGGCGGACGGGACAGCCGTCGGAGTGGCCGACGATAGCGGCTGGATCTTGGGATGCTATTTACACGGTCTGCTGCACAACAATGGCCTGCGACAGGGCGTTCTCACTGGTGTCGCGCAGAAGCGCGGCAAGAAGTTCGAGCCGGCGCCCTCACGGGACGATGAACTCGCGTTCGACCGGCTCGCCGACGCTCTCCGAGCAACGCTCGACCTGTCGCTCCTCGAGCGGCTGACGGGCATCGCGCTATAGGGCCTTGGCGGGCCGTGCGGGAACCACCATCTGCCTCCGTCTGCGGTGCCGGACATGGCATCAGAGCCGCCGATGGCGGCACCAGTAGGAGGCTCCCCCACCATGCGTTTCTTCCACTTCGCCAGCCTGACCGCCATCGTGATGGCTGCCGGACTCGCGCTCGGCCTGTCGCAGGCGTCCGCGGACTCGCCCACCGCGACAGCGCTCATGAATGCGACCTACCCCACCCAGGACTTCGGCAACATCAAGCTCACCAACGGCGCCTACAGCAGCGTCGGCGATCCCAACGCGATTAGCCGCGGCGGCCCGTACAGCATGTCCTACCTCACCTCCACGCCGGGCACCTGGGACGGCCACGATGTCTCCGCTGTCGTCACGCAGATCACTCAGAACGGCACGACGATGTCGCAGGTCTGGCTGGTCGACAGCACGCTTAAGCCCTTCGGCGGCGCATTGATTGAAGGCAACGTCCAGGCCGTCGTGCCCACCTTCACCAACGGGCAACTCGGCATCAACGCTGCCATCCGCAACGCAGACGGCTCCATCTCACAGTGGAACGGCGTCTACGACATCGTCGTCGGGGAACTGAAGCTCGTCGCACCGGTCGCCCAGGCCTCGGCGGCTCCCAGCACCCCCACGAGCCCGAGCGCCTCGGGCACCTCGGGCACCGGCACGGGCGCAGGCACAACGACCGGCGCAGGGCAGACCACGCAGGTCACCCCGGCGGCTGCCGGGAACGGTGGACTGCTCCCTGAGGGCACCACGAACGGCGTCGGGCTGGCCCTTGCCGGCATCCTCGCACTCTCCCTCGTCGGGATCCGTCGGCTCACCACGGGCGTCTAGCCTCGACCCTTCGTCACGGGACGCCCTCGCAGAAGCGAGGGCGTCCTTGTGTCGTCCGGGGCTCGGGAACTATGACGCCTTGGCATGCGTTCACACTCTGATAGGGTCAGTCGCCCTCGCCAGGAGGTCTCGTGCAATCGCTCCACCCCGTCAGTCTTGTGTCCGTGTGCGTACGCATCGGCCTTGCCGCCCTCACGGCTGGCTTGCTGGCGATCGCTCCCGCCACAACCGTCCGCGCACAGCAAGGCCCTCCGACCCTCGAGCAACTCCGCGGCGCTACCTATCCCACGCCCTACCGGGCCTCCAAGACGGTCACCCTCGTCGATGGGAAGTTTGACTCCGCCGCCGAGCACGTCAACATGACGTTCGTCGAAGCGGTCTTCGGGACGCTGAATGGGGCGCCAGTGGCTGTGGTACACACTGCGACCAACACGGGCGGCTCGGGTGTCTTCTCCGAGATCTACATCGTGGACGGCAACCTGAAACCGTTCGGGCCGGGCTTCCTTGGCGACCGCCTGAGGAACGTCCGAATACAGATCGTGGACAACCGCATCCATGTCGACATGATTACGCAGGGCCCGGGCGAACCGCAGTGCTGCCCGACCGCGCCCGCCCGTCAGACCTGGGAGATCGTCAACGGCGCGCTGACACGGACATCGATGCAGTTTGCGCAGGTCCAACCGGTACCGGTCCGCCCGGCGGCCACGGGTGGAGGCCCGAGCCAGGGCTCGGACGGACTCTCAAGCACGGACACATTGCTCGTGGTGCTCGCGGTCACCGCGCTGGTCGTGCTGGCCCGCCAGGGCCAATCCGACCCGCCTGTTCGTGTCGAGAGCCTCTCTCGCAAGATGTGAGTAGGATCAGGCTCAGGCCGGCGACCCGACCCACGGGCGTCCCAGCAGGAGGCACTGATGTTCAAGTCCGTACTCGTGACCACTGACGGTTCTGACACAGCCGCAACGGTCCTTCCACACGTCGCCCACGTGACGGCCCCAGACGGCAAGGTCACTGTCGTGGCGGTCGTCGACGACGCTGGCCGCCTGATCGCGCAGATGACCCCGGCGGGCTTCGAGTTCGGTGCCGGGATCGCCAGCGGGGACCTCGTCGACCAGGCGATTGGTGCCCAGCGCGCCGCCGCGGAGAAGTACATCGCAGCGGCAAAGGAGACCCTCACCGCCGCGGGCTGCAAGCAGGTAGAGGGGCTCATCCTCTCAGGCGCCGCCGGTGAGGCGATCGTCAACGCCGCTACGGAGCGCAAGGCAGACATCGTCCTTATGGCGACGCACGGACGTTCGGGCATCAAGCGCGCCGTGCTCGGCTCTGTCGCCGAGCACGTCCTGCGACACCTCGAAGGCATCCCTGTCCTCCTCCTCAACCCGAAGGTGTAGGAGAGGGCGCCCTCACCGCGGGCGCACGGTACGATCGAGGCATGCCGCAACAATACGTCGCCTCTGACAGCACCACCGGCCTGCAGGTGCAGGTCACTGGAGAGTTCCCCGGTGATCCGGACGACCGAGTCCGGATTGCCCGCACGACCAACCTCTTCACGCGGCTGATGGCCACCGTGCTGTCCACCTCCAATGACACGGAGCGCCGGGAACGCTTTCGCGCCATCGAGACCCAACTCGAGGTCGCCGAAGCCTTAATCCGAGGAGACATGGCGGAGGTGCAGCGGCTCATCCGCGACACGCTGCACGCGATGGGGATCAGCGACCAGCAACTGCGCGAGGTGGAGCAGCAACTACGCGAGCAACTCCGCTCGATCGGCGGCGACAGCCTCGCCGGCATGCTGGGCCTCGACGAGATTGGCCTGGACGACCCCTCAGAATCCGACTCCCCTGACGACCCCGACCGTCCGCCGGCAGGCTAGCCTGCGCGCTCGGCAGGGCCCGCAGCGACGTCACGGAACCGGTACCCCACGCCTGTGACCGACCGCACCGCATCCGGCGCACCCACGGAAGCCAGCTTCCGCCGGAGCGTGTACAGGTGCGTCCGCACCGCTGCACGCGTATGCGTGTCGCTGAAGGGAGTCCCCCAGAGCGCACGTGCGACCTCTTCGACTCGCACCACATCATGCGGCCGGGGCATGAGTGTTGCGAGGAGCGTGCACTCTGAGGGCGTGAGGAATGTGACGCCGGCCGGGCCTCGGAGGCGTCGCTCGATCACGTCCAGGATCAGTCCTGCGCTCTCCAGCCGGGCGGCCTCCTCGTCCTCGCCCGCCAGCACTCGCGACACGCGGACCAGGTCCACAGCCGTGGCCTTCGTCGCGTCCAGCGCCACCGCCGGCTCCAGGTCAGCCGGAAGCGGCGCGTATAGCCACGGCGATGAGGGCCAGAGGATCAAGACTGCCGGGACGGCGCACTCGGCAGCGCTGCGGCAACGCTCGATCGTCGCACGTGCCTCGTCCCCCTCCTGCGGCAGGACCAGCACCAGTAGCGAGGGCCGAATCGAGCGCAGGCGGAGCGGGGCTTGTGCCGGGCTGATCACGCCGGCGACTGGGACGCCAGCCTGCGCGAGCCGGCGACGCCAGGCGTCGAGTGCCTCGAGATCGCGGCCGATGAGCAGGGGATGCGGGACACCTGCCATCGGTCTCTCCGTGCGCGGTTGCTCCCCGGATGCAGGGGGGTACGATACCATTGATTAGAACAGACGTTTGCCTGACGAATCCTTCCCGCTGATCGCCGTCCGAGGTGTGCATGCCG
>CAZVNJ010000014.1:0-48945 GCA_964628985.1 uncultured Dehalococcoides sp. | reverse complement strand
CCGAGCGGATCATCGAGCGCCTCGGCCGCACCGTGGACAACGTGGAGTTCCTGGCTACCCTCAAGGGGATGTAGCCGGAGTCAGGGCGCTGCCTGCAGCGCCTTGTCGATCAGACGGGCGGCAGGTCGAATCGAGGGGCGGGCGACCGCGAACCGCGACCGCAAGGCGTCCGTCCTGACCACCAACGTCAGAATCGCCGCTATGACAGCGTGCGAGGCCGGCATAGACTCCACCGCGTGCTGCGCACCCACCTCGCTCCCATCCTGCTCTCCGCGCTGGTCGCCGTGGGTGCCATCGTGACGGGCTGCGGCGACTCGGACACCACACCCAGGATCAAGGTGGAGGACATCCCCTCGATCGCGGTGGCAGTGAAGGACGACGCGCCTGCTCTGAAGCGCATCGAGGAGATCATCGCGCTTGGCTCGGAGGCCGTGCCGGCGTTGGTCCCGGTCGCCGAGAGCCAGAACGAGCCTGAGCGGTATACCGCCATCGCCGCCCTGGGCCGCATCGCGAGCACCGCACAGGCGAAACCCGCCGATATCGAGGCCGCCTCGAAGGCACTCGCCGGTCGCCTCACGGATCCCAACATCTCGCTCCGCACATACGCGGCGGGGGGGCTTGCGGCGATCGGCGACAAGCGGGGGCTGCCCGTGCTGATCGAGGCCTTGAACGTCCAGCAGCGGGGCTACCTCAGCGTCCCCCCTGAGCTCCTCAACGCGTTCGCCTACCGGGCCCTGAACGCGTACACCGGGCAGTCCTTCAACTTTGACCCGCTGGCAGATGAGGCGAAGCGCACGGTGTCTCAGCAGCAGTGGCGATCCTGGTGGGCCGCGAACGGCGACCGGCTCCGGTGGGACCCCGGCAAGCGCGTCTTCGAGGTCCGGTAGTGCGCCCGCCCGCCCCTCGCCGCGCCCGGCTCGCCCTGCTCACCCTGGTCGCGGCGCTGCTCATCGGGGCCTGCACTCCGTCCGAGGAGCAAGGCGGTACGTACATCACCTTCGACGCGGACACCTGCGCCTTCACCATCAACCTGCGCATGTCGTTCTGGGGTGACGGTGCGGACGAGGCCCAGGTGACCCGCTGGACCAAGGCGATTAACGATTTCTGGAACGGCAAGGACATGAGGTGGGTAACTGCCCGCTACGCGTCAACGCCACCAGCCACATGGCTCGGAACCACGACGATTGCGCGCGCGGCCACCACTGTGTGGAGGTCAAGCGCATCCCGCCGGGGACGAAGCACACCTCCTCCGTGAACCTGCCCGAGGGCGACCACCACAATGGCGACGGGAAGCCCAATGGGTGGAAAACCACCGACAAGGGAACGGGCATCGATGCAGTGGACGCCGAGTGGGACAGCGAGGACATCGACCAGGTAGCAATCCACGAGTCAGCCCACATGCTCGGCCTGGACGACGAGTACCGCGAGGGTGACGTGAAGTGCGGCGTCGCCAACTGCGTCACCGAGGTGGCCTGGGGAGACATGGTGGTCCCGCAACGGCACATCGACGACCTCGCTGCGGCGGCGGGCTTGAAGTGCCCCTGCGCGCCCACCCCCACCCCAACCCCGACGCGGACTGCCACACCGGGAGCCGGCGGGACGCCGCAGGCAGGGATCATGGTGGAGACGATCTCGCGCGGTGGGAAGCATTACCCGGTCAAGCAATTCCGGGTGAGCCCACCGGATCGATGCTCGGAGTTCCACTACCACGGGCCGGCGCGGGCCCTCGAAACGCCGGCCCAACTCGACCCGGATCCGGATGAGAACGGTTGTGGTTGGGGAGCCGTCCCGACCACGCCGAAGCAGCAGACGCCAGTGTCGCCAGCCCAAATTGATACGCTGAAGGGGCTCGGTTTGACGCTTCCGTAAGGCTGTCCAGATTCGTTTTTCGCGTGAATACCCCACTGGGGTATGTGCGCAAATCGTGACTCACTCACAGAGTTTCGCCGGGGCTGCGTGGTACGATCCCGCCGTGCCACGGGCTTGTTACGTGGCTCACAAACGTCCAGTCGCGCGGGGAGCCGGGTATGCCGGCCTGGGCGCCGCCGGTCATCGGCGGTATGAACGGGAGCCAGCCGAGGCGTTGCCTCGGCCCAGTGGGGGACTCTCTTGCGCGGCACCATCGCACCTCCCACGCGCCCGCGCCGTAGCCGGACATTGCTCCGCGCGCATCTTCATCCCCAGACTCCACGATCCCCTCGCTCTTCCGTCGCCCCGGTCAGCGCGTTCGCGATGTTGCTCGGTGTCCTGGTGTTCGCTGGATTCTTCCCGGTACGCGTCCAGGGGACTGCCACCCAACCGATGCTCGCGGCAAACCGGATCTCGCTCCCGGGCCTCCCTTCCGCCTCAGGCGCCGGAGCGGGGTCGGAACTGGCGGCTCGCGCGGTCCCGCTGACTATCGTGGCGCCTCAGGTGACGGGGGACGCCGTGCTGTCCGCCCAGAACTCCACGGACGCCGCCCGGCAGGCGCTGCTGCAACAGCAGCAGAACGGCCAGGGGACCGCGGGTCCGGCCCAGCAGCAGACCGACCGCACGCCGATCTTCTACGAGTACAAAGTGCAAAACGGCGACACCGTGACCGGAATCGCCGCCCGCTTCGGCATTTCCACCCGCTACATCACGTGGAACAACGTCGACATCATCAGTGACGTGGACGCCCTGGCCCCTGGCATGACGCTGCAGATCCCGAGCGTGGAAGGCATCATCCACTCCGTCCGCTTCGGCGAGACCGTCTCCGAGATCGCCGCTCGTTACGACGCGAAGGCTCGTGACATCGTTGAGTTCCGGGCGAACGGCCTGGCGGGCGACCCGAACCGGCTCCGGGATGGCTCGTTGATCCTCGTGCCCGGCGGCCGCGTCGTCCCGCTGGCACCCGTCACCCGTCCGACTCCAGCGCCGACCGCCGCGCCGGCATCCAGCCGCCCCGCCGCACCGGCATCGAGCCGGCCCACCACTCCGCCCCCGGCTGCTGCACCCGCCACGACCACGACAACGACGTCCAGCGCCGGTTGGGTCTGGCCGGGCACCGGCCCCCTCACCTCGCCGTTCGGCCCGAGCCACCCCCTCGGCATCGACATCGGGACCGGCTATGGCGGTGCGATCGTGGCGGCACGAGATGGCACGGTCACCTTCGCCGGCGGGAACCCGTGCTGTTCGTACGGGTACCACGTGATCATCGCGCACGATGGCGCCTACGAAACGCTGTACGCGCACCTATCCAGCATCACGGTGCAGATCGGCCAGAAGGTCCGCGCCGGCGAGATCATCGGGTACTCGGGTACGAGTGGCCGGGTGACCGGGCCTCACCTGCACTTCGAGTTGCGGCGCAACGGAGCGCACCAGAACCCGAGCGCGTTCCTGCCATAGCCGGCTCAGCCAACGCATCAAGGCAGACGAACGAGGGCGCCCGGTGGCGCCCTCTTCAACCTCTTCGTGAGCGGACGGTCCTATGCACGAGCCTCGAGGAGTACGACGCGCATTTCATCGCTCTCACCGCCTCGACGGCTGATCGTGAATCGCGAGACCGGCGCTTCCTGCTTGCCGCCGACCGTGGCCAGGAACACGGCCAGGGCCTCGGGTTCCGCTGGGTCGTAGCCGACGGGGATGACGATCGAAGGCTCGATGTGGCGGACGGCACGCGCCGCCTCTTTCGGGTCGAGCGTATCCGCGAGGCCGATGGGCACGATCACGATGTCCACATCGGAGAGCAGGTCCATCTGCTCTTTCGTCGGCTGCGTCCCCAGCCCGCCGAGGTGCGCCCAGCGCAGATCCTCGGCGGCGAAATGCCAGATCACGCTCCGCACTCCGGAGATGTCGAGTGACTCCTTGAGCGCACCGCTCACTGACTCGACCTGGACGCCGCGGATCTCGTACTCGCCGGGGCCGCGGAGGACGATCGGGGCGCCGTCGGCCGGGGCCACGGCTGCCACGCCGTTCCGCAGGGGATCGTCGTGACTGATGGTGATGATGTGGGCGTCCGGCCGACCCATGGTGCCGCCAGCAGAGCGGTCATACGGGTCCATGACCACGGCCGCCGTCCGGGTGCGGACGCGCGTCGCGAGGTTCCCCAGCCAGGTGATGTCCATGCCTCGAATCCTATCGGGGGAGGGGTCAGGGGGCTACGGCGTGTCCCGCTCGTCCGGCACCACCATGACGACGCTGCCCGCGCCAAACGTGGCGGGGATCGGGCGCATCGAGGCGGGATGGCAGATCGCGATCGTGGCGTTGTGCGCCCAGCCGGTCGCATTCACCATCGCGACACGCAGCGTGTCCGCACGGGGCCCTCGTGGGTTCGCGTCCAAGTCCACCTCGGGGTCCTCCCGCGCGAGGTTGCGGGTGCCCGGGATCTGCTGGCGATGCATCGCCTCCAGGATGACGGCCAGCGCGAGCGGGCCCGAGGCCGCCAGCGCGTGCCCAAGGTGAGACTTCAGCGCAGGGGTGTACATGTGGTGGCGGGCCGCGGCCCCGAAGATCATCTTCACGGCGCGCGCTTCGAGCCGGTCGCCCTCGATGTTTCCCGCAGCGTGCAGCGCCAGTAGGTCTACCTCCGACTGGATCCGGCCACTAGTGACCAGCGCCAGCTGGATGCACCGCGCGATCTGCTCAGGGTCGAATCCGGGTGTCCCATCTCGACCTGCGGAGAAGGTCATCGCCTCGCCCTCGACCTCCGCGAGGATGCGTGCGCCCCGCGCGACCGCCACCTCGAGGCGTTCGAGGACCACCACGGCCGCGCCCTCCGCGAGGACAAATCCATCGCGGTCGAGGTCGAGCGGTCGCGAGGCCTCGGGGGGCGCATCATTGCGCGTCGACAACGACCCGGTGCCCTGGAAGGCAGCGAGCGAGAGCGGAGTGACCGGCGCTTCCGCGCCGCCCGCGATAGCGACGAGTGCATCATCACGTCGCAGGATCGCCGCTGCCTCGATGATGGCGGCGAGCCCACCGGGCGCCCGGTTCTCCAGTTGGAGCACGGGGCCGGTCGTGCCGAGCAGCGAGGCGATGCGGTCCGCCGGCGCGTGCGGGCGAGCGTTCGCGGAGAGCGTCTCGGCCGCGGCCTGCACATCACCGGTGACAAGATGGCGCGCGCCGTCGAGCAGGCGCTCCTCGTCCGGCCGCTCCGAAGCCATGACCACAGCGACCTGGGATCGGTTCTGCGGCGTAAACGTCACCCCGGCACCCTGCACCGCGGAGAGCGCGGCGCTCACGGCGAAGCGCGAGCGGCGGTCGAGGGCCGCCCAGTAGTCAGGTTTGAACCGCGCATCCGGCTCGTCCGCGACCTCAGCCGCGATGCGCGTGGCGAACCGCGAGGCATCGAACCGGGTGATCGGGCCGACGGCGCTGCGGCCCTCCGCCATGGCGTCCCAGATCTGCCCGGTGGTGCGGCCGAGGGCGTGGACGACGCCGACGCCAGTGATCACGATGCGCGGGCGAGGCGCCTCGGTCAGGTCAGTGGGTTGGCCTTCGGTGCGGGTGTAGACGATCTCGGAGGGGCGAGCGGTCACGCCGAGGGGGCCGCCACCAGCGCGCCGGTCGGCATGCGGACGGCAGACGGGACTCGGACCCCCGCCCACTCGAGGACCAGCGCCCCCCAGGTGAGCCCCCCGCCGAACGCGGTGAGTAGGACGCGGTCGCCGGGCCTGAGTCGGTCACCTGCGACCGCCTCGGCAAGCGCCACGGGGATCGTGGCGCTCGAGGTGTTGCCGGTGCGGTCCACGTTCACGAAGACCCGCTCCATCGGCATGCCAAGGCGATCCGCGACGGCGGTGATGATGCGCAGGTTTGCCTGGTGCGGGACCACGAGCGCGAGGTCGTCCGCAGTGATCCCGGCGCGGCGCAGTGCGTCCGTGGATGCGTCTGCCATCGCAGTGACGGCGTGCCTGAAGACATTGCGGCCGTCCATGATGATCTTCGCTTCATGCGAGAGCGCGGCGGCGCTGCATGGGCCCTGCGAGTAGAGGAGCCCGGCCTGCGCCCCGTCTGCCCGGAGCACCATTGCGTCCACACCGCCTGGCTCACCGTCAGCAGAACGCTCGACCACGACGGCGCCCGCGCCGTCACCGAAGAGGACGCAGGTACCGCGGTCGGTCCAGTCCACAATGCGGGAGAGCGTCTCCGCCCCGACCGCGAGCACACGCTCGGCCTGGCCCGTGGCGACGAAGTTCGTCGCCACGGAGAGCGCGGAAAGAAAGCCGGTGCAGGCAGCATTCACGTCAAACGTGCCTGCCCTGTAGGCGCCGATGTGGTTCTGGATCAGCGTGGCCGCGGCCGGGAAGAGGCCGTCCGGCGTGCAGGTGCCGGTGACGATGAGGTCCAGATCGCTGGCCTCGATGCCGGCCGTGGCGAGTGCGCGTCGCGCGGCCTCGGCGCCCATGGTGCTCGTGGTCTCATGGTCCGCAGCGATGTGTCGCTCACGGATGCCGGTGCGCTCGACGATCCACGCGTCGTCCGTGTCCACCATGCGTTCGAGTTCGGCGTTGGTGAGGATGCGATCCGGCAGATAGGCGCCAACACCAGTGATGCGGGCAGCCAGCCTCATCGCGTCGTCCTCTCGCGGGTGGCGTCCTCGGAATCCTCGAGGAGCCGCTGCAGTGTGCGGAGCGTGCGGTGGTGCAGTGCCTTCACCGCCCCTTCCGTCCGGCCCATCATATGCGCGACCTCTGCGTTGGAGCGCCCTTCCACATATTTCAGGGCTATCAGCCGCTGACGTTCCGGGGCGAGGGCCGAGATGGCGGCCCGCACGCGCGCGATCGTCTCGTTCTGTTCCAGGCTCTCCGCCGGACCGGGCAGATCAGAGGCCACCTGGAGCGCTGCATCCAGGCTCTCCGTAGAAGGTCGGCGTCCTTTGGCGCGATACCAGTTCAGAAGCAGGTGGTGGGCGATCCCCATGAGCCACGCGCCGAATTCGCCGCGCCCCCGGTACTGGTCCAGGCCGGCCAGCGCCTGCGCGAAGGTGCGGGACGTGAGCTCCTCCGCTTCAGTCGCACTGGAGGTCCGGTGGAACAGGTAGCGGTAGATTCGCGGTGCGTGCGCTTCGTACAGGGCGGAGAAGGCCGGGCGGTCAGCCGCCGCGACGCGCTCCTCCTGCTCCTCCTCGGAGGCCGGGGGTTTGGCCTGGCGGGCCGGACGGCGGCGGGGCTGGGGCATCTTCATACGCTCCCGCCAGCGCAGCCAGCGTGCGCGGGTCTGGACGCAGACTAGAGGAGCGGTCAGTCATCGCGCGACGGGGGGCAATGGCCGTCCGCCCTCCGGCATTGGCACCTCGAAGGTGTTCAGGGCGCAGGCGATCATGGCGTAGTAGCCGACGAGCGTGGCCAGGTCGACCATCGTCCGGTCACCCAGGCGGTCGTGCAGGGCTCGGAAGGTCGCCTCTGAGACTCGGCGGGTGGGGCCGAGGAGTTCACGCACGTAGTTGACGATTTGCGCCTCGCCCGCCGTGAGCCCGGCGAGGTCACCCCGGCGGGCCACCACCTCGACTGTCGCCTCAGGCACGCCGGCTTCGAGGGCGATCCGGGTATGTCCGGCCCACTCCACCTCGACATCGAGCTCGCGGGCTGTGGCAATGATGGCGAGTTCACGCTCGGCGGGCGTGAGGTCCAGGTCAAATCGAACGTGGTCGCCCACGCGGGCAACCCGCTCCGCGGCCGCAGGACTGTGCATCAGGACGCCAAACGGGCCTCCCACACGTCCACCTCGGCGTTCAGCGACGGCGTCCCAGGCCTGCTTGCCTGCGCTATCCAACGGCTCGCGGTCGGTGATGGGCTTGATCCGCATACAGCGCCTCCTCCGGATGCCGCGCGCGGCGGGGGCTGTGAGGATAGGCCGCCGAGGGTGGGCCGAGCGACCATTGACCTGCTGGCGCGAGTCTGCCAGAATCAACGCATGGGTTAGCACTCTCGCCCCGAGAGTGCTAACAGGGAGGCGAAGGTGCTCACCGAGCGTCGCGCGACCATCCTCGGGCTGGTGGTGCGGGAATACGTCCGGACGGCTGAACCTGTCTCGTCCAAGGCGCTGGTGGATCGGCGAGGCCTCGATGTCTCGTCGGCCACGGTGCGGAACGAGATGGCCCGGCTGGAGGACGAGGGGTACATCACCCACCCGCACACCTCCGCCGGCCGGATCCCTTCCGACCTGGGCTACCGCACGTACGTGCAATCGCTCATGTCCGAGGAACCGGTGGGGGCAGAGGAGCAGCGGACCATCATCCACCAGCTGCACCAGGTGGCGGGTGGCCTCGACGAGTGGCTGAGCCTCACCGCGACGATCCTCGCGGGTGCGGTGGGGAACGTGGCGGTGGTGACGCGGCCTCGGACGGCCACGGCCGGACGGCTGCGACATCTCCAGCTGGTGGAACTCAACCCGGACACTGCCCTGTTGGTGGCAGTGATGGATGACGGACGGCTGCGTCAGCGGGTGGTGCCCCTGCGGTCACCGGCTACGCAGGCGCAGTTGCAGGAGCGGGCCGCGCGGTTAAACGCACGCCTCACCGCGATGGATGGTGCTGGCGCTCGAGCGCTGGCATCTGAACTCGCGGACCCGGACGAGTCAGCGATCGCACGCGCGGCGGCGGAGTTGGTCGAGGAACAGCGCGGCGCGGAGGAGACGTACCTGGATGGCCTCTCCCGGGCGCTCCGACAGCCGGAGTTCGCAGACCCGGACCGCATGCTGGACGCAGTGGCCCGCCTGCAGGCGTACCGGCTGCGGGCCCTCCTCGAAGGTGCGGCGGACGCCCAGCCGGGCGAGACACGGGTGGTGATCGGCAGCGAGTTGGCTGCGGATGAAATGCAGGACTGGAGCGTGGTGATCGCGCGATACGGGGACCCGGAGGCGGCCGGTACGGTCGCAGTCGTCGGCCCTACGCGGATGGCGTATGAGCGGACGATCCCGCGAGTGCGCTACATCGCCTCCTTGATGGGACAACTCCTGCGCGACATGCGGTAGCAACGCGGGCGCGCGGAGACTGGTCGGGGCGCCCGTTGCGGCGCGGGCGCACTCGGAGCAAGGGAACGGTTCGATGACGGACGAGCACGACGTTCCGGCCTCGCCGGAGGCTACGGCATCGCCCGCCGCAGAGGAGGCCGATGTGGCCGTCCTGCAGGCCGAACTCGAGGCCTCGCGCAGCGCCCACGCACGCGCGATGGCGGACTACCAGAACCTGCTCCGGCGGTCGCGCGAGGAGCGCACTGAGTGGAGCGGAGCCGCTGTGGCAGGCGCGGTGACCGCGTTCCTCCCGGTCCTGGACGACCTGGAGCGCGCGATCGATGCAACGCCCGGCGAGATGTCCGACCAGCCGTGGGCCGAGGGCGTGCGGCTGGTGTTGCAGAAGTTCCGTGGTGTGCTGGAGCAAAGCGGGGTCACTGAGATCCATGCGCTGGGGAAGCCGTTTGACCCGGCACGACATGAGGCAGCGGGGACGGCCCCGGGCCCGGAAGGGGCGGTCATCCACCTGGTCCGGCGCGGCTACGCGCTCGGTGACCGGGTGGTGAGGCCCGCAATGGTGATTGTGGGCGCCGGTGCGCCAGCCGCGGCTGAGGCCGGCGGCCCGCACGACGCGCAGACGCGGTCAGGCGAGTCCGTCCCGCGAGAGAGTGAGGCGTAAGCATGGGTAAGGTCATCGGAATTGACCTGGGCACGACGAACTCGTGCGTGGCGGTGATGGAAGGCGGCGAGCCTCGAGTCATCTCCAACGCCGAGGGTGGGCGGACGACGCCTTCCGTGGTCGCGGTGACGAAGGACGGGAACCGCCTCGTCGGCACTGTGGCGAAGCGGCAGGCCGTCACGAACCCGCAGAACACTGTCTACTCGGTGAAGCGGCTGATGGGCCGCAAGTTCGAGGACGAAGAGGTCACTCGCCTGAAGCGCGTGGCCGGGTTCGGCGTGGTCAAGCGGGACAACGGCGACGCGGGCGTGGAGATGGCCGGGCGGCAGTACTCGCCACCCGAGATCTCCGCGATGATCCTGCAGAAGTTGAAGGCGGACGCCGAGGCCTACCTCGGTGAGCCCGTGAGCGAAGCGGTCATCACCGTGCCCGCCTACTTCAACGACGCCCAACGCCAGGCTACACGAGACGCGGGCCGCATCGCCGGCCTCGAGGTCCTGCGCATCATCAACGAGCCGACGGCTGCGTCGCTCGCCTACGGCCTCGACTCAAAGGCCGAGGAGTTGATCGCTGTCTACGACCTCGGCGGTGGCACGTTCGACATCTCGATCCTGGAGATTGGCGACGGCACGTTCCAGGTGAAGGCAACGAACGGCGACACGTTCCTGGGTGGCGACGACTTCGACAACACGCTGATCGACTTCCTGGTCGGCGAGTTCAAGCGTGACTCCGGGATCGACATCTCGCAGGACCGGATGGCGCTCCAGCGTCTGAAGGAAGCGGCGGAAAAGGCGAAGATCGAGCTGTCCTCGGCCGCGTCCACGGAGATCAACCTGCCGTTCATCACGGCGGACGCCTCCGGGCCAAAGCACATGGTGCTGACCCTGACGCGGGCGAAGTTCGAGCAGCTGGTGATGCCGCTTGTGGAGAAGACGCTGGAACCGGTGGCGCAAGCGCTGAAGGACGCCGGTGTGCAGGCCTCGGCGGTCGACGAGGTCGTCCTGGTCGGCGGCATGACGCGCATGCCGCTCGTGCAGCAGCGTGTCAAGGAGTTCTTCGGCAAGCAGCCGCACCAGGGTGTGAACCCGGACGAGGTGGTGGCGATCGGCGCCGCGATCCAGGCTGGCGTGCTAAAGGGCGAGGTGAAGGACGTCCTCCTGTTGGACGTCACACCGCTGACCCTGGGCATCGAGACCCTCGGCGGCGTCGCGACCCCGTTGATCGAGCGCAACACGACGATCCCGACGACGGCGTCGCAGACGTTCTCGACAGCGAGCGACAACCAGCCGAGCGTGGAGATCCACGTCGTGCAGGGCGAGCGCGCGATGGCGAGCGACAACAAGTCGCTGGCCCGGTTCATCCTGGACGGCATCCTGCCAGCGCCGCGAGGCGTCCCCCAGATCGAGGTCTCGTTCGACATCGACGCGAACGGCCTCGTGAAGGTCTCGGCGACGGACAAGGCGACGGGCAAGCAGCAGCACGTCTCGATCCAGCCCTCGAGCGGCCTGACCGACACCGAGGTGGACCGGCTCCGCAAGGAAGCCGAGGTGCACGCCGGGGAGGACGCGAAGAAGCGGGCGGCGGCCGAGGCCCGCAACCAGGGCGACACCCTGGCCTACTCGGCAGAAAAGATGCTGCGCGACAACGCGGAGCTGGTCACGGCGGAGCAGAAGGCGAAGGTGGAGGCGGCCATCGCCGCCGTACGCGAAGCGCTCGGCGGAGACGACGCGGACACTATCAACCAGCGCGCGGACGCCCTCTCGCAGGCGATGCAGGAGGTCGGCAACGCCGTCTACACGAAGCAGGCGGAGGCGAACGCGCCGGGCGCCGCAGACGGTGACGCCGCAGGTGCTGCGGCAGGTGGTGGCGACACCATCGAAGGCGAATTCCGAGAGGTCTAGCCCACCGCGACGATCGCGGAGAGGCCTGGCGATTCGTCGCCAGGCCTCTTGCTTCGCTCGGCCGCTTGAGGTGGGGAGCCCGTGCGATCACGCAGTTGCGTCGGGTACTCTCGACGGGCGTAGCCATCATGGCGCGCGGGGTGTGCGAGGCGGCGCACCTCGACGGGGTGGACCATGGGCGTGGAGGCGGTTTCCAGGACCGAGACGGCGCGCGTCTTCACGACGGGCAGCGTCGCCCTGGCCGACGAATGGCTGGGGGGCGCGCAGACGTATCTCCGAAGCATCGGCGTGCCTCCCAACGCGATGGCTTCGATCCGGTCCGAGTTGGTGGAGCCGCGCCAATGATCGAGGAGTTCACACGCCGCCACCTGCCCTTCGAGCAATGGTTCAACGTCCGCGATCTCGGCGGCTACGCCGCCGACGGCCGGGCCATCGCATGGAGGCAGTACTACCGCGCCGGCGCGCCGTCGCGACTGAGCACGGCGGACATCGAACGGGCGCGTGCGCTCGGCATCCGCACCGTGATGGACCTGCGTCGGGACGACGAGACCGAGCGGGATGAGACGCGCGCAGAGGACGCCCTCGGCGCCGTGACCTACCGCATCCCCGTGGTCCGGACGGCGGACGCGCTGGACTCCTACGTCACCGGGCCAGGCATCTCTGCCGAGCGCTACCTCGCATACCTCGAGGTGGGAGGTGACGCCTTCCGGGCGGTGTTCGAGCTGCTGGGCGACCCCGCCTCGTACCCCGTGGTGGTGCATTGCTCGGCAGGGAAGGACCGTACGGGGGTCGTCAGTGCGATGGCGCTCGAGCTGCTGGGTGTCCAGCGCGAGGCGATCGAGATGGACTACGCGATGACGAACATCGAGCGAGACCGGATCGCGGCGTTTTGGACTCAGCGGGGCGGGGGTTGGTTCGCCCAGGCCACTCCGGAACAGATCGATTTCGCGCTGAGCGTCCCCTCCGGGGCGATCGGCGGCTTCCTCGACGGTCTCCAGAGCCGGTATGGCGGGGCCGAGGCCTACCTGCGCGGCGTGGGGGTGTCCGAGACGGCCATCCGGGGTCTGCGGCAGATCCTGAGGGGGCGCGATGAATGAGAGCGGGCTTAAACGGCCTCGCCCCACTCGAGCCGTGGTCCAACATCGGTGACCTCGCCCGGCTGCGGGTCGCGGTGCCAGAGGGGTACGCCGTGAGATGACCCCCAGCCCACGATACAGGGCAGACATCGCCGGCTGGAATGGGGGGCAGCACCCGACGGCGTCCTCGTTTACGATGGTGGCTCTATGACAACTGGCACTGACGACCTCTACGCCACGCTCGGCGTCGCCCGGGATGCGTCCCCGGACGAGGTGAAGCGTGCGTTCCGCAAGCTGGCGATGGAGTACCACCCAGACCGGAACAAGGAGGACGGCGCTGAGGCGCGGTTCAAGCAGATCAACGCCGCCTATGAGGTCCTGTCCGACCCGGAGAAGCGCTCGCGCTACGACCGCTTCGGAGCGGCCGGCATCGGCAACGCCGGTGCCCAGGGCTTCTCCGGGCATGAGGGGTTCGGCGGGTTCGGCGACATCTTCGACGCATTCTTCCGCGGCACGGCCTCGCGCCGCGCCGGGCCGCAGCCCGGTTCCGACCTCCGCGCGACGCTGACCCTGAGCCTGGAGGAGGCCGTTTTCGGCGTCGAGCAGGAGATCGCCTACCAGCGGACCGAGCGCTGTCCGGACTGCAAGTCCACCGGTCAGGTCAATGGTGCCGCCCGGCCCGAGTGCCCGGACTGTAAGGGGCAGGGTGAACTGCGCCGCGTGCAGCAGTCCGTGTTCGGCCAGTTCGTGAACGTGGCCGCGTGCGGCCGGTGCCGGGGCGAGGGCACCATCGTCACTGACCCATGCAAGACCTGTCGGGGCAACGGCCTGCGCCGCGTCCGTGTGACCCGTTCGGTGAAGGTGCCGGCGGGGGTAGACGACGGATCGCAGTTGCGCATCTCCGGGGAGGGCGACCATGGCCCTCGCGGCGGCCAGCCGGGCCACCTCTACGTCGAACTGCGCGTGAAGCCGCACGAGCAGTTCAAGCGCGTGGACAACGACCTGGTCTACGACCTGCCACTGAATATCGCCCAGGCATCGCTGGGACTCGACGTCGATGTCCCTACGCTCGAGGGGGAGACGGTCTCTCTGAAACTGAAGCCGGGTGTCCAGCACGGGGAGATCCACGCGATCCGCGGCAAGGGCGTCCCGTACCTGCGCGGCACCGGGCGCGGTGACCTGCTCGTCCGCACCCACGTCGTCACACCGACCGCGCTGACGAAGGCCCAGAAGGAACTGCTCGCGAAACTCTCTGAGTCACTGGGGACCCCGGACGTCCCGGAGGACCCCTCGATCTTCTCCCGCATCCGCGACGCCTTCACGTCGTAACCGGTCTGCCGTGACCCCTCGCGCGCACCCCGAGGCCATCGACTGGTTCGAGGTGATTGTGTCGTGCCACGCGCACGACGCCGACCTCGTGGCCGAAGGGCTCAATATCGCCGGCGTGGAGGGTGTCGCGATCGAACCGGTGATCCTTCCCGACAGCGATGCCGATTTCGCCTACACCGAGCGCGACGACGTGCCGTGGACCGTCCGCGGGACGGTGGCCGCACCGTTCGACACACGGGCGCGGCGTGCGCTCCGCGCGCACCTCGCACGGCTGCCGCTGACTGCGCCCCTCGGGCGCATACGAGTGGTCGAGGTCCGACCAGAGCAGTGGTCCGATGCCTGGAAGCGGTTCTTCGGCGTGCTACACATCGGGCAGCGCACCGTGATCCGTCCCACGTGGGAGCGCTATCGCGCGAGGCCAGACGAGGTAGTGATCGACCTCGACCCAGGCACAGCGTTCGGCACCGGCCAGCATGAAACGACTCGCCTCTGCCTCGAGGCGATCGAGTCATTGGTCAGACGCGGGAGCACGGTCCTCGATGTCGGGGCGGGGTCCGGGATCCTCTCGATTGCCGCCGCTAAGCACGGGGCCCGTCGCGTCCGTGCGATCGACGTGGACCCATCGACCGTCGCCGTCGTCCGTGACAACGCCGAGCGCAATGGCGTCCTGCCAAAGATCACCGCTGCCACCGGTTCGTTGGACGCCTCGTGGCCGTGGCCTCGGACCTCCCCCGTCGCGTGCGCGGACACGGTGGTCGTCAACATCTCATCCATGGCAGTCCGGGCACTGCTGCCCGCAGCCGTCTCGGCGCTACGTCCCGGCGGGGCGGCCGTGCTCTCCGGATTTCTCATTGCGGACGCTGAGGGGATCGTGCGGGCAGCTCGGCGGGCCGGGCTGCGGCGGGTGTCGCGGCATGACGGAGGCGAATGGTCGTGCGTCATCGGGCACCGGGCCGAGTCGTGACGCGGGATCAGGCGCGGAACGCCTCGGTGGTCCAGGTAAACGGGTCGACGTTCACACCGTAGACAGTGACCTCCCAGTGCAGGTGGGGGCCCGTAGAGAAGCCAGTCGAGCCCATGTGGGCGATCGGTACACCGGCGTCGACCATCTGCTGCGGCCTTACCAGCGACGAGTTGAGGTGGTGGTAGCCGCTGGTCACCCCGGAACCGTGATCGAGGATCACGGAGAGGCCTCGGATGGGGTGGTGCTCGACGAATGAGACGCGGCCCGGCGCCGCGGCCACGATCAGCGTGCCGTGGTCGTTCGCGATGTCCGCCCCCGAATGGAACCCTCCAATCGGGCCGCCGTTGATGGACCGTCCCGATCCGAACTGTGTGCTGACCTCGCCCACGGCCGGCTTGATGAAGGGCTTCGACCACCGCACGTCCGGGTCGAACGCTGCAAACTCCATCTCCCTCAGCTGAGCCTCGCGGACGCCGGCGTCCGGCGTGAGGACGGCGCCTACCTCCTCGGTCACTACGAGGTAGTCGACCGGGCGCTCCACGTGCACCACGCGCGTCGTCGCGTCGAGCCGCTGGGACACCTTTCCGGACGGGTCCAACAGCGTGACCTGCGCCGTACGGGGGCCAAGGGCGGCGTCCACCGGCACACCGAGGATGGCCCACAGGATGTTGCCCTGCGAGCGCAGCGGCACAGTCTTCCCCAGGAACTGCACACTTCCTGAGGACTCAACCGCGCGGACCATGAGCAGGGTGGCCTCGCCGTTTCCCACGTCGCGAGGGCGGAACTCAAAGGTCGCGCGGGGGACCTCGGTGGGTGTAGCCGTTGGCGACGCGGATGGCGTAGGGGTGGGGGCCTGAGTCGGAGTAGAGGTAGCTGCCATGGGGCTCGGTGATTGGACCTCGGCGGGCGCACGCACCGCCGTGGTCCTGATGACGGGCGCGGACTCGCGCCGACTCCACAGTGCCGCGCCACCGACGGCCACCGGCACAGCCGCGCCGAGCGCCGCAGCGGTACGCAGGACGGCCCTGCGGGACCATGGACGGGGAGAGTCCTGGGCCATTACTCACTCCTGGCCCGAATGATGCCTCGGCGATCCATCGTACCGTGAGACAGTCGCGAGAATTTCACAGTTGCGCCTTGCCGGATTGCTATACTCGGCCCGTCCTAGCGCCGGAATGCGGCCCCGGCGCTGAGTCCCAGCATTCGCACCCCTCGGCGGGACCGAGCGTGCCAGCAGTCCCCTCTGGCTGATCGAGCACTATCCGGGACCGGGCGGCCCAGGCGGAGGACCACATGGAAGCCCCGAAACTCGTCGCGGAGCGCATCCTCGCGAACATCGAGCGTGTGATCATCGGCAAGACGCCTGAGGCACGGTTCGCCCTCATCACCCTCCTCTGCCGTGGACATCTGCTCATCGAGGACGTCCCGGGCGTCGGCAAGACGATGCTCGCGCGGGCACTCGCGAAGTCCACAGGGTGCTCGTTCGCGCGGATCCAGTTCACGCCTGATCTGCTTCCGGCGGATGTCACCGGGGTCTCGGTCTACCGTCAGGGCACCGGCGAGTTCGTCTTCCGCCCGGGCCCGATCATCGCCCAGATCGTCCTGGCGGACGAAGTGAACCGTGCCACGCCGAAGACACAGTCGGCGCTGCTGGAGGCGATGGAAGAGCACCAGGTCACCGTGGACGGCGTTACGCACATGCTCCCGCGCCCGAGCATGGTGATGGCGACCCAGAACCCGATCGAATACGAGGGCACGTTCCCCCTGCCCGAGGCCCAACTGGACCGCTTCTTCATGCGCATCCACCTCGGGTATCCGAGTTCGACGGACGAGGTCCTGATCATGGATGCGCAGCAGGAGCGCCACCCGATTGAGACCCTCGGCGAGGTCGTCTCGCCTGCTGAACTGCTGGAACTGCAGGACGCGGTGGGGCGTATCTACGTCGACCCGCTCATCAAGCAGTACATCGTGAGCCTGGCGAATGCCACGCGAGAGCACGAGGCGGCCTACCTCGGCGCCTCGCCCCGGGGATCGTTGGCGCTCATGCGCGCCACGCAGGCACACGCGATGCTGGACGGCCGTGACTTCGTGCAGCCGGACGACGTGAAGCTGCTCGCCTACTCCACGCTTGGACATCGCGTGATCGTGAGCCCGAGCGCGCGCGTGCGGGAGATTGACGCGCGGCAGATCGTGGAGGAAGTCCTGGGGCGCGTCCCCGTGCCGGGCGTCCGCGCCCGCGGCGGCGCGTAGGTCTCGTCGTACGATGCGTCGCTTCCTGCGAGAAGTTGGGCGGCGCGGCAACGTCACGCTCGCAGCGCTGGTGGCCGTGATCTGCGTCATCGTGGGGATGGCAACCGGGTTCTGGCTCCTCTTCCGCATCGCCTACGTCATCGCAGCCGCGATCCCCTTGCTGTACTTCTGGACGCGTGCGATGGCGGACAGCCTCGAGGTCGAGGTGCAGCGCACCTCCCACCGGGTGACGCAGGGCCAGCCGATCGAAGGCCACATCACGGTGCGCAGCCGGTCGATCCTCCCGAAGGTCTGGCTGGAAGTGGAGGATCCGTCCTCCGTGCCGGGACACAGCGCACAACGCGTGTTCACCATGGGGACGCGGGGCGTGACCTCCTGGGCGTACCGGACACGGACCCGTGTGCGTGGCGTGTACACGCTGGGGCCCGTCACCGTCTCCGCGAGCGACCCGTTCGGGTTCTTCACCTTCCGACGCACCTTCGGCGAGCAAGCAACAATCCTCGTCTACCCCAATGCGCCGGACCTGCCGAACTTCGCTATCCCGCCAGCCAACCTTCCCGGTGAGGGGCGCTTCCGACGCCGCACGCACAACGTCACACCGAACGTCGCCGGCCTGCGCGAGTACGCGCCGGGCGACTCGTTCAACCGCATCCACTGGCCCGCCACCGCGCGCAAGGGTGAGCCGATGGTGAAGCTCTTCGAGCTCGACCCCGCCTCGGACATCTGGGTCGTGCTTGACCTCGAAGCGAAACACCACGTCGGCGAAGGCGAGGCGGGCACGGAAGAGTCGGCTGTGCAGGTAGCGGCGGCGGTCGTGCGTCATTTCGTCAACGCCAACCGCTCCGTCGGCCTGATCACGTTCGGCGACGACCTCCGCGTAGACGAGCCTGACCGCGGGCAGAGCCATTACACCCGCACTCTGGAATCGCTCGCGCTCGCGCGGGCCGTGGGGGATGTGCCGCTCTCGAACCTGCTGCTGGAGGAGTCTCGTCGCTTTGGCCGCCACACGACGGTCGTGGTCGTCACGCCGTCGACGGACGAGCAGTGGGCGTACACGATGATGGCGCTGGCCGGGCGCGGGGTGAAGGTGGCCGCGGTCCTGATCGAGGCGGACACGTTCGGTCCGGCACCCAGTCCGTTGCCCGTCTACGGAACCCTGGCCGCCGCGGGCATCTACGCCTACACGGTGAAGGCACAGGACGACCTGCGCCGGGTCCTCTCCTCGGGCGCCGACGCCGCGCTCGGGCGTGCCGTTCCGGAAGCCCGCTGATGGCTGCGCGCGCCCTCGACGACTACTTCGCACCCGCCCGACGCCCGAACGACCGGCGGGAGCAACCGTGGTGGCTCTCCTGGGAGGAGTGGCTGACCTTCACGCTGCTGCTCTTCCTCATGGTCCCGGTGGTGGGGTCACTGCAGTCCGCTGACTGGGTAGAGGAGATGCCCTCGCTGGTCGAGGCCGCCCTCTACGGCCTGTGCATCGCCTGGGTTGTGGCGAAGTCGCCGCTTCCGGGCTGGGGTGGGGCCGTCCTGGGCGTTGCCTCGGGTGTGCTGTTCACGCTGTTCCTGATCCTGCGCGGGCTCCGCGTGGTGGACCCCACGCGGGGCGACGGGTGGGGCGGGCGCTGGAGCGAGTTCTGGCTGCGCCTGGGTGACTGGTGGAAGGCGCTGATCGCCAAGGACTTCTCCGCGGACCCGCTCCCGTTCGTGGTCCTCCTGGTCCTTGCGGTGTTCGCCGTCTCGTACGTGACGGTCTGGTCCGCTGCACGATGGAAGAATCCGTGGGCCGCGGTGTTGCCGGGCGGGTTCGTGCTCCTGACGAACATCTCGTATCTGCCGGGCCAGCCCTCGTTCGCGGTGGTCTTCTTCGTCGTGGCGTCAGTACTCCTCGTCACCCGGCTGCAGTACACACGCGCGGCCGAGCGGTGGGGTCATCAACGCGTGCAGCCACCGGACTTCATGTCCGTAGAGGTGCTGCTGGTCGCGTCTGTCGTCGCTGGCGTACTGGTATTCGTTGCGTGGACAGTCCCCACGGCGAACAACTGGAGCCCGGTGGCACGCGCCTGGGGGGCGATCATCTCGCCCATCGCGAGGCAGTTCGAGGGCTCCGGGGGGGTCTTCGTCGGGATCTCTTCGAAGAAGACGGTGCCAGTGCATTCGCTCGGCCTCACACTCCCCTTGCAGGGCGCCGTGACCCTGGACGGCACTCCGATCTATCGAGTGGACTCCAGTGAGCCGACGACGCTCCGGGGCGCCGTCTATGACGAGTACACGGGTGCCGGATGGAAGCTCTCCCAGGCCGCCGCGAAGCCCCTCGATCTCACCATCGAGCAGGCAGAGCAGGGGACAGACGGCAGCCGGGCCCTCGTGCGCCGGCCGCTGAAGGTCACGGTCACAGTGGTGGGCGAGGGCGGGCCGGGGCGGCGGCTGCTCCACCCGGGCGACCCGCTTGCGGCTGACAAGCCCGGGCGCATCCTGGGGGCACCTGGTGCGCAGCCGGCCGCGATCGCGCCGGATAAGAGCGCGGACGTGGGGGCCGAGTACACCACAGTTGGCGCCGTATCGGCCGCAGCGATCAACACGCTCCAGGACGCCGGCGCGGCGTACCCCGACGACATTTTCCGCATCTACACGCAGCTCCCCGCGAGCACTCCACCTGAGGTCCGGGAGCTCGCCCGGCAGGTCATTGGGAACGCTGCGACGCCGTATGAGGCAGTCCGCCGGATCGAGACCTATCTGCGCGGAAGTTTCACCTACACCCTCGATCCCGCTCGGCCCGCGCCGCGTCGTGATGCCGTGGCCGCCTTCCTCTTCGACGAGAAGGCGGGGTACTTCGACCACTTCGCGAGCGCGATGGCGGTGATGCTGCGATCGGTCGGCATCCCCACGCGCCTGGCGGCAGGCTTCGTGCTCGACCCTGCAGACTTCGACCCCACGGAGAAGGCCTACATCGTCTCCGAGCAGCGCGCATGGGCATGGCCCGAGGTCTACTTCCCGAACCTCGGCTGGGTGGAGTTCAACCCGACGCCGTCTCGGGGTGTCGTCGTGCGGCCTGGCGATGACACGGCAGCGCTGGAGGCGGCTGCCGACCCCCTCGGGACCAGTGCCCTCGATGAGTTGCTGTTCGAGGGGTTGGACGTGGGCGACCCGCTCTTTTCCGAGCCCACTGCCTCTGAAACGATCACCGGAGCAGGGCGCGCATTGTTCGCCCGGATCCTCGCGTCGGTATTAGTGATCTCGACCTTTGGGCTCGTCATCGTGCTTGCGGTGCGCTGGTGGTGGGGGCGCCCGTTCCGTGGGCTGACGCCGCCACTGGCCCGATGGTCAAAGGTGCTTCGCCTCGCTGAGATCGCCGGGATCGCCCCGGACCCGGCGCTGACCGCAACGGAAGCCGCCGAGGCGCTGATCCCAGGCGTCGCTGAACCGACGGCGCTGCGAGCCCTCGCGCTCGCCTACACGAATGAGAGATACGCGCAGGCCGGCAGCACCTCACCAGAGACCGAAGAAGAAGCCCGCACCGCCGACCGTCACTATCACTCGGTGCAGGCCGTATTGCGCAAGCGGGTGTTCCAGCGTGTACTGCGCCTCTGGCAGGCGCCCGAGCGACCTCGCATGGTGGCACCGGTCGGCGGAGCGCGCGCGCAACGTGCTGGGATTCGGTCGGCGCCCGGGGCCGGCGGCCGCGTTCGATCGACTGGCCGCGTCCGCAACTAGTCGCCGGCGCGCCCCTCCGGACTGATCCTCGCGTGAGATCGTTCTGCGTTAGCGCGGCGGCGGCGGCCCCGCCGTCGGCGTCTGCGGCCTCGGCCGCTCAAGTGCATTTGCAAGTCGTGCCAGTTCGAGGATCCTGAGCGCCTGCTCACGGGTCACTTCGCCGGCCATCCCACTCAGCGCTGCCTCCAGCGCCGCCTGTGCCTCGGCCGCCGTGGTCGGATCCCCGTCGGCAGAATCGCTACTGGGATCACCCTGCTGTCCCGGGGTGCCCGGCTGCGACTGCCCTCCCGCCCGCCCGGGCTGCTGACCGGGTTGCTGGCCCGCCTGGCCGCCGGGCTGTTGCCCCGGCTGCTGCTGCCCATCGACCTGCGGACCGTCCTGCTCAGGCTGCGGCTGCTGATCCCCACTCGGCGTCTGTGGCTGCTGCCCGTCATTACCGTCGCCGGGCTGGTTGCCTGGTGAGATGCGGGACAGGAGAAGTTCCAGGTTTGCCTTCGCGTCCGTGTCTTCGGGGTCGAGGCGCAGGGCGGCGATATAGCGGTCCCGCGCATCGGTCGCCTTTTCGAGCAGGAACGCGCTGTTGCCGGCGGAGTATTCCATCCTGGCGCCGAGGCCGACATCCGTCGCGTGTTTGATTCCCTCGATGGTGGCCCGATACGACTCGTCGTACCGGGTGAGGCGGTGCAGCGCGAGGCCACGGTTGTAGGCGATAGCAGGGCTCTGCTCGTCCAGCGCGGCAGCGCGGTCGTATGCCGCGAGCGCCCCCTCGTAGTCGCCCGCAGCGTAGAGGCGGTTGCCCTCGGCGACGGCGCGGTAGACCGGCGTCCCCAGAAGCGCGGTGCAACCGGAGAGGAGGAGGACGGCGAGTGCCATCGTGGTCACACCCGCGGTGCGAGACGCACGCCTTCGACGCCACCGCGGAGGCATGCCCAGGCGGGGTACCTGAGAGGTCGAGGCGGCTGGGAGCACCAGTTGGAAGACCAGCAGGGCGAGTGCTGCGCCGGCGAACCACTGGTACCGCTCGACGCTGGCCCGGCGAGACTCCTCGGCAAACCGAGTCTGCTGCAGATGGCGGAACTCGATGGCGAAGCCCGGCACCTGAGCGACGTCGCGCAGGAGTCCACCCGTCTGCTCTGTGAGCGCGACGAGAGGCGTCCGCTGTGCACGTGTGACGTCCGTGCCGCCGCTTGATGCCGGCAGCGCCACTGGCTCCTCACGCCCCGCAAACCCCCCGTAGATGCGTACACCGGCGGCACGCGCCTTCGCGCTGACACCGGCGATCGCGGTGATGTCACCCTCTTGCACCTCGCCGTCGGTGATCACGAGCACCGCCTGCGAGGTCGCTTTGTCGTCGATGTCCAGGAGGGCGAGGCCAGCAGTCACGGCTCCGGCAATGTCGGAACCGGGACGGACGAGCGCGGATTCGGCCTGGGCGCGGCCCGCCAGTGTGCGCACCGCGTCGATGTCCAGCGTCAGCGGCGAGCGCGGGAACGCGGTCCCCGCGAAGGTGACAAGGCCTACACGGTTCCCCTGCAGGTGAGTCAGGAGCGAGGCGACGGCTGCCGAGGACGCCTCAGCGCGCGACGGCTGAATGTCCTGCGCGAGCATCGACCGCGAGACATCCAGGACCACGACGACATCGATACCGCGCTGCTCCAGCGGGATCTCTTGCGCGCCCCATCGTGGCCGTGCGAACGCAACCGCCGCGAGGGCGACCGCTACCACGAGGACGGTGACACTGACGACGTGGAGCCGCTCACGCGACCGGCCGGCGGATGGGCCACCCAGGGCACGGACGGCATCCCGCCGGCGCGCGACTTCCCGGCGGGCGAGGGCAACAGCCACCGGCACGGCCACGAGCGAACAGAGAGCGAGCGGCCAGCCGAACAGGTCGAGGAGGCCGTTCATTGCGCCCTCCGCAACCACGTAGCGCGCAGGGCGCCCTCGGCCAGCAACGCGAGGACGGCGAGCCCCGCGAAGCCAGGCCCGTATTCGGTGAAGTCGACGAACTTCCGCTCGCCCAGACGCGAGCGTTCGAGGTTTCCGATGTCGGTGTAGACGCGCTTCAGCTCCTCCGGGGTGCGGGCGTCGTATGCCTGCGCGCCGGTCGAGATGGCGATTGCACGCAAGCCGGAGGCCGCGCCGGTCGTCCCTGCGAAGGCGATCGTGTACACGCGGATCCCGAGGGCCTGGGCGACTCGAGCGGCGTCGGCTGGTTCGACGTTACCCGCGTTGTTCTCGCCATCGCTCAGCAGCACGACGACACGGCTTCGCGCGGGGGAGTCCCCAAGTAGGGTCAACGCTTCAGCGAGACCCAGGCCGATCGCCGTGCCGTCATCGACGAAGCCCGGCTCCAGTGACTTTGCCCGCAGTCTGATGGCTTTGTGGTCACTTGTCAGAGGGGAGAGTGTGATCGCCCTCGACTGAAACGCGACGAGGCCAATCCGTCCTCCTTCGAGGTGGTCAGCGAACTCCGCGACCGCCTGCTGTGCCGCGTCCAGTCGAGTGACGCGAGGAGCGACCGACAGTGTCATCGAGGAGGAGACATCGACGGAGAGCACGACGTCCACGCCCTCCTCAGGGGCGACGGTCACGGCGTTGCCATGCCGGGGCCGCGCGACCGCGATGACGAGCAGGGCGATGGCGAGCGCGCGCAGCGCGCCCGGTAGCCAGCGCAGCCGGAGCCGCCAGGTGCGGCGGACCGCAGCGCGCGCGAGTGATCCGTCTGCGATCGCGGTGGCGCGGCCCCGGCGGAGCATGCCGGGCACCATGAAAAGCAGCAGCAGGGGGATCAGCATCAGCAGCCCGGGCGTCGCGAATGCGAAGCCCTCGAGGCCCGGGACGCCGGTCAGCCCGGGGATCATGCGGTCGCCTCACGCGGCAATACACCTGTACGGGGTGCACCGGGGCGCGAGAGTTCGACGATCTCGTAGGCCACGGTGAGATCGTGATCGGCCGAGGCTGGGTCCGGGAAGCGGTGCGCGTAGACAGCCGCGTCGCACCGCTCGAGCAGTCCACCGACGAGGCGCGCCTGCCAGCGGTCCACGCCGTTCGCAGTCATGCGGCGCTCCAGTTCGTCCGTGGTCAGAGCGTGAGCGTTGAAACCGATCCGGTCCGACAAATAGCGCCGGACGACCATCGCGATCGTCCCGTAGTAGCGCTCGAAAGCGGCCGGGTCGGAGAGGGACAGGCCCGCGACAGCGTCCAGGGAACCGCGGGCCGATGTCTCCGCGCTGACCGGCTCTGTGGGCGCCTCGTACGCAGGCGCAATCGGACGCCAGCGGGCGAGCAGCCTGCGGAGTTGCCGCCACGCGAGCAGGGAGAGGCCTGCGACGAGCGCGATGGACGCCAGCACGGCCAGCGCAGTGAGGAGCGGACGGAGCCAGGCGGGCGGTCCGCCGGGTACCGCGACTGGGTCCTTCAGTGGACGGAGCGCCTCATCGCCCGCCGCACGGATGGGGACCACCTCCAGCGGGGGCGGCTGGACGAGGAAACGCCCGGTCTGTCCATCCTGCGTTACCCAAGAAACGGGAAACGGTCGCAGGTTGATCGTGCCGATGACGAAGGGTTGCACGGTCCAGATCACCGTGGTCTGCACGGACGCATCTGGCATTGCCAGCGTACTGACGGCCGGCTTCCCAAACTCCAGGTATTGCGGCGGATCCGGCGTCGCGGTCACTGCGACGTCAGGGCGGTGCCTGATCTGCAGCGTCAGGATCAGTCGATCCCCGACCGACGCCTGCGGACGGTTCAGCGCAATCTCCACGCCCATGATCGTGGCCGGCTGCTGCGCTCGGGCGTCCTTCGGCGCGTACGACAGCACCAGCGCTGCCAGCACCAGCATGGCCCCGAGGACGCGGATCACGTCGCCCTCGCACGGCGGCGGAAATAGCCGACGAGCGACGAGGTAACGTCGTGATCCAGGCGCACCTCGACTTCGTCGACACCGGCGGTGGACAGCACGCGACGCCGCCGGGCGGCGCGCTCGGTCGCCGCGGCGGCATACGCCTCGCGCACGGCCGCACTCGAGGAGTCGAGCATCATCCGCCCGCCTCGCTCAACATCCACCACTTCCACGATGCCCACATCAGGCAGGGCGATGTCCAGCGGGTCGATCAGTGAGATCGCGACCACCTCATGACGGCGCGCGAGGCGGCGGAGCGGTTCCTCGTACCCGGTGGCGATGAAGTCCGAGATCAGAAAGACCGTCGAGCGTCGACGAAGGACACGCCCGAGGTAGTCAGCGGCAGCCCCGATGTCCGTCTGGCGTCCTGGTGCCGCGTCCTGGGCGCGGAGGACGTCTCCGATCAGCCGTGTGACGTGACGCACCCCTCGGCGGGGGGGGACGAACGCCCGCACACTGTCGTCGAACAGCAGGAGGCCGGCGCGGTCATGGTTGAACACGGCGGAGAACCCGAGCAGCGCCACTGCTTCGGCAGCAGCCTCGAAGCGCCCACGCGCCGGCCGTGCAGCGAGGGCCGACGCCGAAACGTCCACCGCGCAGATGACCGTGAGCTCACGCTCCTCGACGTACTCCTTCACCCACGGCGTACCCATGCGCGCCGTGACGTTCCAGTCGATCCGCCGGGCATCGTCCCCAGAGACGTACTCGCGCGCCTCGGCGAACTCGATGCCGGCGCCTCGGAAGATGGAGCGGTAGTTGCCCGCGGTCATGGAGGCGGCTCGGCGACGAGCGCGTATCTGGATTGAACGGACCCGAGCGAGTGCATCCGCACTCAGCGCGAGCGCTTCGTCCTGTGCCGCAGCAGAGGTGGTCGGGGGCATTGGGCGGCCCCCTAGGGGATCCCGACGCTCTCGAGGATGCGCGTGGCGACCTCATCAGCGTCGACGCCCCGCGCCTCGGCCTCGTAGGTCAGGATGAGACGGTGCCGAAGCACGTCTGGCGCCAGGGCTTTCACGTCCTCGGGGGTCGTGTAGTCGCGTCCGTCGAGGTAGGCGTAGGCTTGCGCGGCTCGGGCTAGGAAGACCGCAGCCCGAGGAGACACTCCGAACTCCAGTAACGGTTCCAGGTCGGCGAGTCGGAACCGTGCCGGCTCTCGCGTCGCCTCGACGATGCGCACGATGTATTCGCGCAGGCGGTCGTTCACCTCCACCGCGCGGACCTCGTCCCGCAGGCGGGCAATGTCAGAGATGGAGACGACGGCGCGCGGTTCTTGCGGGTCCTGGTCCAACGACCGAGAGAGGATTTCGCGCTCCTGCTCCCGCTGGGGGTAGCGCACGACGATCTTCAACATGAACCGGTCGAGTTGGGCCTCTGGCAGGGGGTAGGTCCCCTCCTGCTCGATCGGGTTCTGCGTCGCAAGGACGAGGAACGGGTCGGGTAGCGGATGGGTCTGCCCACCGATCGAAACGGTGCGCTCCTGCATCGCCTCCAGCAGCGCGGACTGGACTTTCGCGGGGGCGCGGTTGATCTCGTCAGCCAGGACCACATTGGCGAAGATGGGACCCCGTCTCGTGTGGAAGTCCGCATCCTGTGGGTTGAAGATCAGTGTCCCGGTCACGTCCGCAGGCAGCAGGTCGGGCGTGAATTGGATACGGGCGAACGAGCATTCGAGGGCCTTCGCGAGCGTGGAGACAGCCAGCGTCTTCGCCAGGCCGGGGACGCCTTCGATCAGTGCATGGTTGTTGGTCAGGAGGGCGACCAGCAGGCGGTCGATCATGTCCTGCTGGCCCACGATGACGCGCGCTACCTCAGCGCGGATGGCCTCCACCTCGCGGTGGTGCTGAAGCGGACGCGGGTCTGAGCCCGCAGGGCCTGCAGCGAATTGGGCCATGGGCTACCTCGTCAGCGGCGATCAGGAGGTCAGTCTAGCGGGCGCCGAGAGGCACGTGTTTACGCAAGTGTGAACGAAGCAAGACCCGGTGCGAGTGTGGTGCGCGCTGCGGGCCGGATCAGCCGCCGGCAGCAACCGCCAGGGCATCGGAGGCGGCACTCCCAGTCTCGCGTGCCTCCCCGAGGACTCCCAGCAAACCGCGTAGCTGTCTCAGCAGTTCCTCCACCGCGGAAGGATCGACGCCCCCACGACGCAGTCGGGCCGCGGAGCCCCCGCGTTGGCGCACGACTATCTCCACCGGCAGCTCGCCGGCATGCGCGTCGAGGAGGGTGCACATCTTGCGAAGGCGTCGAAGGTCGGCCGCCTGGTCAGTGGTCTCCTCCATGGTGATGACGAGGCGGTGCGGGCCGGAGACATCCGCTCGAGGGGCCGGAGGCGGCGGCGCCTCGATCGGCCCGAGGTCGGCAGGAGCGTCCGGCTGCACGATGCGCAGGGTGGGGCGCACGCCAGGGCCAGGGCCGGGATCCATCGGCGGGGGAGGTGACGGGTCGTACGTGGCGGGGTCCTCCGCCGCGCGCAGCCTGGGGGCCGCACCTCGTACGGCGAAACGCGAGAGGTTGTAGTCAGCGGGCTTCCCCGCCTCGTAGTCGTAGGCAGTGGCCTCGACGGCGGCGACGGTCAGGCGGTCGCCGCGCTGGCGGACCGTGACCTTCAGCATGAGGACCGTACCCTCGAAGAGAAGCCCGCGCGCCTTCCAGGGCTCGTACTGATCAGACCAGACGACCACCTCGGCCTGGCCGGTGAGGTCTTCGAGTGTGATCGCAGCGAACGCCTTGCCCTGCTTCGTCGCGAGCGAGCGGACGCCGACGACGGTGCCAGCGATGACCGCTTCCTGGCCCACGAGGTCCGCACCGACTTCGGCAAGGGTGTGCGTCACCCACTCGGCGAGGTGTTGCGAGGCCTGCTGGAACGGATGCTCGGAGAGGTAGGTGCCCAGCAGCTCCTTCTCCCACTGCAGCAACTGCTGCTGCGGGATCGTGATCGCCTCGATCTCCAGGGCGGGCAAGGGCGTCGCCACCTCCGCGCCGAAGAGGTCGAACATCGAGGTCTGGCCCGTCTCCCGCAAGCGCTGCTCCTGCTGCGCCATCGAAAGGATGCGGTCCAGCCCGCCGATCACCCCGCCGCGGCTGCCGAGGCAGTCCATGGCGCCGGCGCGCGCGAGCGCCTCCAGCACTCGCTTGTTGATCTCTCGCGCACTGATGCGCCGTGCGAAGTCCTCCAGGTGGGCGAACGGCCCCGCTGCGTTCCGCTCCGCGAGCAGGCCCTCGACGGCGCCCGCTCCGACGTTCTTGATTTGGGCGAGGCCGTAACGGATGCCCTCGCGGCCGTCCTCGAGGGTTTCGATGGTGAAGTTCGCTTCGCTGCGGTTCACGTCAGGCGCCATCACCGGGATGCCGAGGCGGACACACTCCGCGAGGGCCGCCGCGATGCGGTCAGTGTTGCCGCTCGCCGACTGCAGGACGGCGCACATGTACTCGACGGTGTAGTGCGCCTTTAGATAGGCCGTCTGGTACGCGATGACGCCGTAGCAGGTCGCGTGCGCCTTGTTGAAGGCGTAACCGGAGAACGGCTGGATGAGGTCAAAGAGGTCATTGCCGAGCTTCTCGCTGTAGCCGTTCGCCTTGATGCCGTCGAGGAAGCGCGCGCGCTCCTCGAGCATGACGGCGGCGTTCTTCTTCCCCATCGCCTTCCGCATGACGTCCGCCTGGCCGAGCGAGTAGCCGGCGAACGTGCGCGCGATCTGGAGCACCTGCTCCTGGTACGTGATCACCCCGTAGGTCTCGTCGAGGATGGGCCGGAGGTCCTCGTGTGCGTAGTGGGCCGCGACCCGACCGTGCTTCACGTCGATGAAGCGCGGGATGTGCTCCAGCGGGCCCGGGCGGAACAGCGCGACCATCGCGGAGAGTTCGCGGATGTCCTTCGGCTTGAGGTCCACGACGTAGCGGCGCATGCCGGCCGACTCCATCTGGAAGATGCCGAACGTCTCCCCCGCGGCGAGGAGCGCGGCGGCACCCTCATCGCCGTCCGGGATGGTAAGCAGGTCAACCCGCTCGCCACGGCGGCGTTCGATCTCCTCGATCGCCTTGCCGAGGATCGTGAGGTTGGTCAGCCCGAGGTAGTCGATCTTCAGGAGGCCGATCTTCTCGATCTCGGCCATCGCGTACTGCGTCGTGGGGACGCCGTTCTCTTCGTCGGCGTCTTTCTTCGTCGCGCGCTGCAGCGGGACGACATCGCTGAGCGGCTCTCGCGAGATGACGACGCCGGCGGCATGCGTCGAGGCGTGTCGGGCGACGCCCTCGAGCTTCTTCGCCGTGTCTACGAGTTCGCGGACAGCCGCTTCGGACTCGTAGGCGGCAGCCAACTCCTGGGAGTGGGCAAGCGCGTCCTCAAGGGTGATGTTCAGCGTCTCCGGCACCATCCGCGCCACACGGTCGGCGGCGGCGTAGTCCATGCCGAGGGCGCGGCCAGAGTCGCGCAGCGCAGCCTTGGCGCCGAGCGTGCCGAAGGTGCAGATCTGCGCCACGCGGTCACGGCCGTACTTTGCCACGGTGTAGCGGATGATCTCTTCGCGGCGGTCGTCCGCGAAGTCGAAGTCCACGTCCGGCATCGAGATCCGCTCGGGGTTCAGGAACCGCTCGAACACCAGCCCGAACTCCAGCGGGTCGATGTCAGTCACGTCCAGCGTGTAGAGGATGATCGAGGACGCCGCGGAGCCGCGGACGCCCATGCGGATGCCGTGCTCCTTCGCGTACTGGGCGATGTCTCTCACGATCAGCATGTACTCGTCGAAGCCCGTCTGTCCGACGACCTCGAGTTCGTAGCGCAGGCGCTCCCGCTGCAAATCGGTCGGGTGGCCGTAGCGGCGGTAGAGGCCGGCCTCGCAGAGTTCGCGGAGCCAGTCGCGCGCCGTGGTGCCGGCCGGGACACCCGGGTCCGGCAGCATCGTGCGGCCGAAGTTCAACTTGATGTCGACCTGCTCCGCGATCGCCATCGTGTTGTCGGCGGCCTCGGGCAGGTGCGGGAAGACGGCGCGCATCTCGTCCTCGGGGCGGAGGTAAAAGGTGTCGCCGTTCAGCTTGAAGCGCTTCTCGTCGTGCACGGTCGTGTTCGAGCCGATGCAGAGCAGCACTTCGTGGGCGCGATGGTCGTCCGGGTGGGTGTAGTGCGAGTCGTTCGTAACGACGAGGGGCAAGCCCATCCGCTTGCCGATCTCGGCGACCTTTGGCATCAGCGCGGAGAACTCCGGGATGCCGTGGTCCATCATCTCGAGGTAATAGCGGCCTTTGTAGACGTCGGCGTACCAGCCGGCGACCTCCATCGCGCGCTTCTCATCGCCGTCCCGGAGCGCTGACATGAACTCCCCGGAGGCACAGCCGGAGAGCACGATCAGCCCGTCCGAGTGCTGCTCCAGGAGTTCCTTGTCCATCCTCGGGCGGTAGTAGAAGCCTTCGAGGTGGCTCGCCGTGCTGAGTTTGATGAGGTTGCTGTAGCCTGCCTCGCTGGTGGCGAGCATGGTGAGGTGGTGGGGCCAGCGGCTCTTCGGGTCCTTGTCGAAGCGCGACTTCGGGGCGACGTACGCCTCGATGCCCAGGATGGGCTTCACGTCGTACTTCTTGGCGGTCTCGTAGAACTCGATCGCGCCATAGAGGGCGCCATGGTCGGTGACGGCGAGCGCGTTCTGCCCCATCGCCTTCGCCCGCTTCACGAGCGGCTCCACCTTCGACAGCCCGTCGAGGAGGGAGTACTCGGAGTGGACGTGGAGGTGGGTGAACATCGGTGGGCGGAGCGTCCTCGAAGGTGACAGGAATGCGTAATCAGCCTACACAGTTACGCGAACGGGCGTGCGACCCGCCCGGACTCGCGACGTTACTCCGGGGCTCTGAGGAAGTCAAAGTCGGAAGCGGCTTGCAGCCCGCTTCGGACTACAGCCCCCAGTTCGTCCTCCACAGTCGCGGGGTCTCGAAGCCAGCGATCGAGGCGTACACGGACCACTCCCCGTGATGGAGGGCCTCGTGCTGGATGGCCTTCGCCAGGAGGCGCGGCAGGGAGGTTGGCATCCCAAAGAAGTCCAGACGCCACGAGGGATCTGCCGCCCGACCGGCCGCGGCGGTCAGAAGCGCCGCGTGGCCGGCCTCGAGGGCGGCCCGGAGGGCGAGTCGCTCAAGTGGGCCGGTGTAGTGAGCATGCTTGCGCGAAAAGTCGACGCGGCCAGTGGTCAGCGCTTCTGTGTAGACGCCCCGGACACCGACGATGTGCCGCATCTGCTTCGCGAGCGGAGCGAACCGCTCGTGCGGCGTGAACAACCAGTGTTCCTCGGGGACCGCATCGAGGAAGGCGAGCGTCATCTCGTGGGCATGGCCCCACTGCGCAAGGACGCCTTCGACTGCCTCCTCAGGCACTCACCTACGCCCGGTCGAGCTCGAAGGCCGCGTGGAGGGCGCGGACGGCGTCCTGCACCTGCTCAGAACCGACGACGCAGGTGATCCGGATGTCGCTCGTCGAGATCATGTCGATGTTCACGTTGTGGTCGAAGAGCGTGCGGAACATGCGGGCAGCGTAGCCCGGTGCGCTGGCCATGCCCGTGCCGACGATCGAGACGGTGCCCAGGTCAGGGGCCGAGACGACCTCGCGGGCGCCGATCTTCGGCATCAGGGTGTTGATCACCTCGAGGGCGCGGGGGAGGTCCCCCGGCGCCACCGTGAACGTCAGATCCGTCATCCGCTCCACGCTCGCGTTCTGGACGATCGTGTCTACGGAGACGTGGGCCTCAGCCAACGGCTCGAAGATCTGCGCGGCAATGCCGGGGCGGTCCGGGACGCCTCGGACGGTGACCTTCGCGATCTTCTCTTGATGCGCGATGCCGCGGACTTTGTTCCCCTGCTCCATGGTCATCTCCCTGTGGATCAATGTCCCGGGTGCACTGGCGTCGAATGTGCTGGCGACGAGGATCGGCACGTCGTAGATCGCCCCTACCTCGACCGCCCGGGCGTGCATCACGCGCGCACCGGTCGAGGCGAGTTCGAGCATCTCCTCGTAACCGATGTCGCGGAGCGGGCGCGCTTCCGGCACCACGCGAGGGTCGGCGGTGAAGATGCCGGGCACGTCCGTGTAGATCTCGCAGGTCGTCGCCTTCAATGCCGCCGCGAGTGCGACGGCCGTCGTATCGCTCCCGCCTCGGCCGAGCGTGGTGACGTCGAAGTCCTCCGACACGCCCTGGAAGCCGGCGACGATGACGACTCGCCCGGCACCGAGTTCGCGCTCCATGCGGGCCGCGTCGATGTCGGCGATGCGTGCCCGGCCGTAGACAGCGTCCGTCTTGATGCCGGCCTGGGCGCCCGTGAGGCTGATCGCCTCGACCCCGAGTGCATCGAGGGCCATCGATAGCAGCGTCGAGGAGACGATCTCCCCGGTGTGGAGCAGGACATCCATCTCCCGCTGGTTGGGCTTGGGATTGATCGCGTTCGCGAGTTCGATCAGGTCGTCCGTCGTGTCGCCCATCGCGGAGACGACGACCACCATCTGCTCGCCCTTGCGGCGACGGTCGGCGACACGGCCTGCGACCCGCTTGATGTGGTCGGCGGTGGCCACCGAGGAGCCGCCGTACTTCTGGACCGTGCGGACGGTCGAGCCGGTCGCATTCATCATCGAGCCCCCACCGTCGTCACGACCTCGGTCCCGCGGGAGCTGAGCGCAACCACCCGGGCCACCCCATCGATCCCGTGCGCCGCAGCCGCTTCCCGCATCGCCCCGGCGACCGATTCGCCATGATCGGTCACGAACGCAGCCAGCGTCGAGCCGCCGCCGGAGAGGTAGGCCCCGTGAGCGCCCGCCTTCCGTGCCGCCTCGAGGGCCGGGAGCATGGCCGGGAAGAGCGTCGAGCGCGCCGGCTGGTGCAGGATGTCCTGGGTCGCCGTGCCCAGGAGGTCATAGCGGTGCTGCGTGATCGCAGCGACAACGAGGGCCGATCGCGCGATGTTGTGGACCGCCTGGCCCCGGGTCAGGGAGACCGGGAGTCGCTCGCGCGACTCGTGGGTCGGCATGTCGAAGTCGGGGACGAACAGCGCCAGTTTCAAGTCCGCCGGCGGCTCGATCCGGCACCAGACCGGGCCCTCATCATCCGCCACCACGCAGAGCCCCCCGAGGAGCGTCGGGATGATGTTGTCGCCATGCCCCTCCAGCCGGACGGCCAGGGGCACCAGCGCCTCGATCGCCACCCCACCGACGAGGGCATTGGCAGCGACGAGGCCGCCCGCGAAGGCGGCTGCGGACATCCCGAGGCCGCGGCCGATGGGCATATCCCCGCGGTACTCGGCGACCAGGGGAGGCATCGGCTGGCCCGCCTGCTCGTACAGGGCGGCGGCGGCCATGAGCGCGAGCCGCTCCATCGAGCCGGCCGGGACGGGGGCAGTGGTCACCTCGGTGAGCGTGATCTCGCCGGCCCAGTCCAGCGCGACGCCGAGGGCATCGAAACCGGGGCCGAGATTCGCGGAGGTGGCAGGGACCCGGACGGTCACGGAGCGCGCCATACCGGCAGTCTAGGAGTGGCCGGATCGCCCGGGCAAACCGTCCGGCACAACCACGGCGCGGACAGCGGCGGTATTCGTCCGCGCTTCAACGGGTCTACACTGGTTGGACCGCCCGGTGATTCGCGCGCTGACAGCGCGCCGCTAGAGCGGCGTCCAGACCAGCATCCTGACCGCGAGGGGCGGCAGGTAGCGACCGGGGGTATTCCATGGAGGAGATCGTCATCCTCAGCGGCGCGCGCACGGCCATCGGCTCGATGGGCGGCACGCTCAGCGAGACGCCGGCATCCGACCTCGCCGCACACGTCATCCGTGAGGCCGTGAAGCGCTCCGGCCTCACCCCGGAACAGATCGACCAGGTCATCCTCGGCTGCGTCGGCCAGGTCGCGGAGGATGGGTACATCGCCCGTCACGCCTCGATCAAGGCAGGCATGCCGGTCGGTACCCCGGCCTACACCGTGAACCGCATCTGCGGCTCGGGCCTCGAGGCGATCAACACCGCCGCCCGCTGGCTGCAGACCGGAGACGCCGAGATCGTCGTCGCCGGCGGCGCCGAGAACATGAGCCTGATGCCGTACTACGTGCGCAAGGCGCGCTTCGGCTACCGCTACGGCGACGGCGTCCTTGAGGACGGCACACAGGACCTCGTGACTGACCCCTTCGACAACGTGCCCATGGGCATCACCGCCGAGAACCTCGCCGCCCAGTACGAGGTCTCCCGTACGGTGCAGGACGAGTACGCGGTCCGCTCCCAGGAGCGCGCCATCAGGGCAATCGAAGCCGGCATCTTCGACGAGCAGATCGCCCCGATCGAGGTCAAGAAGGGCCGCGAGACGATCTCGTTCGCCAGGGACGAGTTCCCGCGCGCGACATCGATGGACGTGCTGGGCAAGTTGCGGCCCGCCTTCAAGTCAGACGGCTCCGTCACGGCCGGGAACGCCTCGGGCATCAACGACGGCGCCGCGGCGCTCGTCGTGACCACGGCGCGCAAGGCCGCCGAACTCGGCATCAAGCCGCGCATGCGCATGGTCGCCCGCGCCGAGGCCGGCGTGGACTGGAAGATCATGGGCTCCGGCCCGATCCCCGCGATCCAGAACGTGATGAAGAAGGCGAACCTCACGGTCCAGGACATTGACGTGATCGAGTTGAACGAGGCGTTCGCCGCGGTCACCGCAGCGTGCTCGGTGGCCCTCAACCTGCCGGCCGACAAGACGAACCCGAACGGCGGCGCGGTCGCCCTCGGCCACCCCGTCGGCGCGACCGGTGCCATCCTCGCCATCAAGACGATGTACGAACTGGAGCGCACGGGCGGCCGCTACGGCCTCGTCTCGCTCTGCATCGGCGGCGGCCAGGGCATCGCCACCATCTTCGAGCGCGTCTCCTAGACGCCTCGCTGCTCCGTACTTAGAGAAGCCCCCGCTCACGCGGGGGCTTCTTCGCGTCTTGCGCCCGTGAGCGACTACAGCAAGCCCTGCAGCCGACCCCAGATCGCGTGCGTGATCTGCATGGCCGGCTTCGTCGCATCGAGGACGAGCCACCGCTCGGGCTCGTCGGCGGCGAGTTCGAGGAAGCCGCGGCGTACGCGGCGGTGGAAGTCGAGCGCCTCGCGTTCGAGGTAGTCCGTCTGGCCGGAGACGCGCTGTACGACCTCCGAGGGCTCGGCGTCGAGGAGGGCTGTGAGGTCCGGCGTCAGGCCGCCCGTGGCGACGCGGATCGCGGAGGCGACGAGGTCGGCATCCAGGCCCCGGCCGTGCCTCTGATAGGCGACGGTTGAGTCCGCGAACCGGTCGCAGATGACGATGGCGCCTCGATCGAGGGCGGGGCGGATCACCTCGCGGACAAGTTGGGCGCGCGCCGCGTTGAAGGTCAGCAGTTCTGCCTCGGGTGAGGGGGGCGGCTCATCCGGCGAGGCGGCGAACAGCGCGGCCCGCAGCCGCTCGCCGAGGGCGGTGCCACCGGGCTCGCGGCACGCGACCGCTTCACGCCCGGCGTCGCGCACCAGCCGCAGCAGCGCCTCCTGCTGCGTCGACTTCCCGACGTGTTCGCCGCCCTCGAGGGTGACGAAGACGCCGCGCCGCCCGCCCGTGGAGGCCAGCGCTGTCACCGGGCTCGACGCCGTCCGTCGTCCGCCCACGGCAGGCCGCGGTTGGGGCTCGCGGTCTCCTGCAGGATGGTGACGTAGCGGTACGGCTCGCGGCCGTTCGAGGCGGAGACGAGCGCGTGACGCGCCGCCAGTTCGTGCTGCAGCCGGCGGATGTAGGCGTTCTGCGGTGACAGGTCCACCTTCGCATCGCCCTGGTGGGTCACGCGGCGCACCGCCTCCTCCGCCTCGCGCAGGGCGGCCGTCGTGGGGTCGTCCGTCTGGCCGTCACGCATCGCTAGGAGCTGGCGCTCCATCTGCTCGCTCGTGTTGTTGCGCAGCACGTAGATCGGGATGCCGCGCTCCTCGGCCTGCTTCAGCGGGCCGCTGCGACGCCGGTAGTAGGGGCGCAGGGTGAGCACCGCGTCGGCCTCGCGCACGGAGTCCACGATGCGGGCGGCGGAGCGCGTCTCCATGATCGCTCGTTCGAGGTGCGTGCGGCTGATCCCGAAGGGGAGCACGCGCTTCTCCGGGCCGCCCGGCGCGGCGGGCAGCGTCCGGCGTCGCTCGACCTGCGGGCGCGCTTCGAGCGGCTCCTGCGGCGTCGTGCGCAGCGGCACGCGCTCGACCGTCTGGATCTGGCCGCCGTCGCCGATGACGCGGACCTCCGCTTCCACCTCGTAGCCGCGCAGCAGCGAGTCCACCGTGGCTGCGACATCGTCGTGGATGGCGAGGCGGTCGAACGACTGGATCTCGATGAGCACGTCGAAGGTCGGTGGTGCGCGACGTTCGAGGACCGTCTTCTGCGTCCCGCGCCGGCGCGCCTCCTCGTCGGAGAGCGTGACGGACTCGATGCCGCCGATCAGGTCCGAGAGCGTCGGGTTCTGCATCAGGTTGGAGAGGGTGGTGCCGTGCGCGGTGCCGATCAGCTGCACGCCGCGTTCTGCAATGGTGCGCGCTGCCTCCGCCTCCTCGGCAGTACCGATCTCGTCGATCACCACCACTTCGGGCGTGTGGTTCTCCACCGCCTCGATCATCACCTCGTGCTGGCGGTGCGGGCTTGGCACCTGCATGCGGCGGGCACGACCGATGCCCCGGTGAGGGATGTCGCCGTCGCCGCCGATCTCGTTCGAGGTGTCCACGATCACGACTCGCTTGCTCAGTTCCTCCGCGAGCAGGCGTGCGACGTCCCTCAGCATCGTCGTCTTGCCAACGCCGGGCCGGCCGAGGAGCAGGACGCTACGCCCCGCCTCGATCAGGTCGCGCATGATGTGGCCGGAGCCCGAGACGGAGCGGCCGACGCGGCAAGTGAGGCCGACGATGTGGCCTCGGCGGTTGCGGATGGCCGAGATGCGGTGAAGCGTGCGCGGGATACCGGCGCGGTTGTCCTCGCCAAACTCAGACACCTGCGCCACCACCTGACCGATCTCCAGGTCCGTCACCTCAGAGGTGTCGAGCGGCGTCTCCTCGCGCTGATAGCGCGCGGTCGGCGGACGGCCGAGGTCCAGCACGATTTCGATCAGGCCCTCGAAGCCCTTCGTGCGCACAGCCTCCGCGACGCGGCGCGGCATGATGCCGACGAGCAGTTCGATCTCCGCGCGTTCCTCCTCGGTCATCTCGCGCGGGGCGACGGCCCAGGCTGGTTCGACGTGCGTGATGCGGCTGGGCGGTGTGCCCTCGCCGTCTTCGTCGCTGTCGAATGCGAAGTCGTCCTCGTCGAGCAGGTCGTCCATCTCCTCGAGGTCGTCTTGATCCTCCTCGGCGTCCTCGGCGGCCCGTGCCGCCTCGCGCTCAAGGGCATCGAAGATCGCGTCGTCGTCCCGGGGCCGGCGGTCCTGCATGCGCTCGTCCACCTTCCTCGACTATCCAGCCAGCTGCCCGGGCGCCGCGGCACGGACCGCAGCATGGGCCTCGTCCAGCACCGGGCGGGCAGACCGATGGCTGAACAGCGTGAATTCGTTCCCCGGCTCGAGGCCGGCGGCGCGTACCGCTTGCTCCTCGTCGGCGGCGCAGACTGGGAGCAGCGTCCGGTGCACAGCGGTCTGCGCGAGCCGCGCGGAGACCACCGCGAGTAGCCGGCGGGCCGCTTCGTGTTGGCCGGGCTCCACCATCAACGAGAACTGCCCGCCGGAGCGGGCGATGCGGGCCAGGCCGGCGACGCGGCCCTCCTGCTCGACGACGAATGCCTTGCCGCGTTCGCGCCAGCGCCGCTCGTCCACGGCGGTGAGTTCTTCGCGTGTCATCGCGAGGAGCGCACGCGCACCGACCGGGAAGGCGCGGCTGTACAACTGGAAGCACGCGAGGTCATCGTCCTCGTCCCACGCGCGCACATCCTCGGTGGTCGCCTCGATCTCCAGATGCCCTCCCCAGAGCCGCTCGTCCACCACCTTCGCGAACCCAGCGCGCGGCGCCTGCTGCGCCGCCGGCGAATCGGAGGGCGTCCTCAGCAGCAGGTGCGTCACCTTCGCACGAGCCGCCGCCTGGGCCGCCTGCCGGAGCAGGTCGGCAACCACCGACGGGTCGTCCCCTGCATCAATCAGCGTATCGACTTCCCAGGCCGAAGGTGTGGCGAGTTCGCGCGCCGTCGCAATTCCCACGATCGATCTCCCCTGCAGACTCACCCAGGTCTGCCGCCCGAGGTGGAGCCACTGCTCGACGGCGGCGGAGAGGGGGCGCGGCTTGCCGGGCGCTTTGCCCAGCCGGTCCCGCGTGACCGCAAGGTTCTCCCGTACCACGCCCTCGAAGGTGACCAACGCCACCAGGTCGGTCGGGCGAGGTGGCCGGGCGCCGGTCATCGTCTCGCCCTCGCCGGTCGGGCGGCGGCCGCGGGCGCCGACGCCTCCCGCACCATCCGCAAGAAGAGGCCGTGGAGACGCCGGTCCGGCGTCAGTTCCGGGTGGAACGAGGTGGCCAGCAGCCGCCCCTCGCGCGCAGCGACCACGGTCCCGTCGTCCAGGCTGGCGAGCACGGTCACACCTCGTCCCGCACGGCGGATGATCGGCGCCCGAATGAAGACCGCGCGGAGCGGGCCTCCCTCGAGCCCTGCGATCTCGAGGTCTGCCTCAAAGGAATCGACCTGCCGGCCGAAGGCGTTGCGCTGGACCGTGATGTCCATCGCGGCGAGCGGGGGCCGGTCGAGGTTCGGCACTTCCTTCGCGAGGAGGATGGCACCGGCGCAGGTGCCCCAGACCGGAAGGCCGGCGGCGATGCGTCCACGCAGCGGCTCCAGCAGGTCGAACGCGATCAGCAGGCGGGCGATCGTGGTGCTCTCTCCGCCCGGGATGATCAGGCCATCTACGGCTCGGAGCTGCTCGAGCGTACGGACCTCGACGGCCTCAGCCCCGAGCGCTTGCAGGGCGACGATGTGCTCCGCGAAGTCACCCTGAAGGGCCAGCACGCCAACCCGCACGTCCGCCGGGGCGGACGTGGCCGGGGTGGCAGTGCGCGATGCGCGCGGCATGTGGTCGGGCTACGCCCCGCGGTGTGCCAGGAGTTCCTCGCGGGGCATGGTGGCGGTCGAACGGCCGCGCATCGCCTCTTCGGGGATCTCCTCGGAAACGGCGGCGAGCATCTTCGGATCGTTGAAGTGCGTCACGGCCTTGACGATGGCAGTGGCCATCCGGCGCTGCTGGTCCAGTTTGCGCCGCTTGTCCGTGATGTCCTCGGCGGACTTGAAGATGCCAGAGCCGACGAACACGCCCTCGGCACCCAGCTGCATCATCAATGCCGCGTCAGCGGGCGTGGCCACGCCCCCGGCGGAGAAGTTCACCACCGGCAACTTGCCGAGGCGCTTCACCTCGCGCAGAAGGTCGATCGGCACCTGCAGGTCGCGGGCAGTCGTCCACAGTTCGTCTTCGCGCATGCCCTGCACGCGACGGATCTCGGACCACAGCGCGCGCATGTGGCGTACGGCTTCGACAATGTCGCCCGTGCCTGCCTCGCCCTTGGTGCGGATCATCGCCGCGCCCTCGGAGATGCGGCGCAAGGCCTCGCCCAGGTTGCGGCAGCCGCAGACGTATGGCACGGCAAAGACGTGTTTGTCAATGTGGAACTGGTCGTCCGCGGGTGTCAGCACTTCGGACTCATCGATGTAGTCCACACCGAGCGCTTCGAGGATCTGAGCCTCGACGAAGTGGCCGATCCGGGCCTTCGCCATCACCGGGATGGAGACGGCCGCCTGGATCTCCTTGATCTTCTTCACGTGGCTCATGCGCGCGACGCCGCCGGCGGCACGGATGTCGGCCGGGACGCGCTCGAGGGCCATGACGGCGACAGCGCCCGCCTCCTGCGCGATCTCGGCCTGTTCCGCCGTGACGACGTCCATGATGACGCCGCCCTTGAGCATCTGTGCGAGGCCCGCCTTCACCGTCCACGTCGCGGTAGTGCCGCGGAGGTCAACCTTCGAGGCGCCATTGACGTGACCGTTGCTGCTGGCCGGCTTGACGGCGCTGCGCGGCGCTGCCTTCGGGGCCGCCTTTGCTGCCGACTTCGCCACCTTGGAGGTGGCGCGAGGGGTGTTCCCCCGAGTGCGGGTGGACCCGTTTCTGGTGCCGTTCGTTGCCATGATGCTCCCCGGTGCGGTGAATGAACGGCTATTGTACCGCCGCCCGTCCCTCTGGACTTCCCCGCGGGGACGCCACCGGAAGGCTGCGCTACCCTCCGGCGATGCCGCAACTCCCGCCTCGAAAGTGGATCAGCGAACACCAGTTCTCCGGGCCCATCCTGATCGGCCTGGTCTCGGACACGCACGTCCCCGAGGCCCGCCGCGACATCTTTGAGGAGGTCTATGCAGCGATGCAGGGGGTGGACCTGATCCTGCACGGCGGCGACATGCACGACATCATCGTGCTGGACTGGCTGGAGCAGCGCTGCGGCGTCCCGGTGCTGGGGGTCTGTGGCAACGGCGACGATGGTTCCTCTGGGCGTCCCATCGCGCCGGAGGATGACCGGCTGCCCTACAACCAGGTGCTCCACATCGATGGCCTGCGCGTGGGAATGACGCATGACTTCCCCGACCGACCGATCCTGGGCTCGGCCAACGTGCAGGAGCGGATGGTGCGGCACTTCGGCGGCCGCTGCCACGTCGTCGTGGCGGGCGACACCCATGTCCCGCTGGTCAAGACGTGGGAGGGCACGTTGATCGTGAATTCGGGGTCGCCTCTGTACCCGAGAAACCTCCAGACCCAACTGGGGACGGTGGGATTCCTCGAGATCCGGGACGGCCAGGTGGACGCCTGGATCGAGCAACTGCACTAGGAAGCGGCCCCGCCCACGGGCGGCCGGGTGGCGAGGCCGCCCGGCCGAGGAGGAGGCGAACCCCTCGCCGGGCGGATTCGTTGACGCCCGATCGGGCCGGGCGTAGCGTCAATTCCCGTGCCCCACGCGGGGCCGGAGGGTTGCGCATGCCACGCGGACTGATCGGCGCATTCATCTCTGCGATGGGTGGTTCGGCAATCCTCGGGCGCGCGATCGCGACCGACCGGCCGATCTCCTGGCTCGCACTCCTGGGCGTGGTCCTCCTGGCCCTCGGCGCCGTCCGCTGGCGGATGGCGACCGACTCGACGCGCGACCCGAGGTAACTGATGCCCAAGGATCCGCTGGATAGCCTGCACACGTATCTCGTCGCGGTCGACGGCACCGAGGCCGGCTACCACGCGCTGGCGATGGCGGCTGACCTGGCGAAGAAGCACCGCGCCCACTTTCACCTCGTCCACGTGATCGAGGTACCCCGCGCGCTCGCGCTCGACGCGGACCTCTCGTCGGCCGTCCTGGCCGGCGAGCGCGTGCTGCAGCGTGCGGAGAAAATCAGCGCCGACCTGGGGATGAACGTGCAGGGCGACCTGATCCAGGCGCGCCAGGCCGGGCACGCGATCGTGGACGAGGCGATCGAACGCGACGCCGACGTGATTGTGATGGGCATCGAATATCGCAAGCCGCTCGGGCAGTTCGAGATCGGCCGTCCGGCCCAGTATGTCCTCGAACACGCACCCGTCCTCGTCTGGCTCATGCGCTACTCGGCCCCCGGGGTCCACTAGCCGTCGGGGATGAGAGAGGTGACCTCATGCGCGTGGTGATCATGGGCTGCGGGCGCGTCGGTGCCGGACTCGCGCAGCGACTGACGGACGAGGGTCACCAGGTCACGATCCTGGACACCAATGCGTTTGCCTTCCAGCGTCTGCTCCCGGAATTCTCCGGCCGGCGCCTGGTGGGATCCGGTACAGACGATCGGACGCTCATCGAGGCCGGCATCGAGCAGGCGGACTGCTTCATCGCGCTTGCCTCCGGGGACAACCGCAACATCATGGCGTCCGAGAAGGCGAAGGAGATCTACGGCGTACGGACGGTGGTGACGCGTGTGCGAGACCCGCTGCGCGCCGAGCTCTTCGCCCGTCTGGGCCTCAAGACATTCAGCCCGACCAAGTTCGGGATCGACCTCGCCCACGATGCCCTGTTCACCGCGGCGGGGGAGAAATAGCCATGTACATCATCGTGGTCGGTGGCGGCATCGTTGGCTACGGGCTTGCCCTTCAACTGCAGCAGGTGGCGGAGACAGAGGTCGCGATCGTCGAGCTGTCGGCAAGCCGTGCCGCCCAGTTGCGCGAGGAACTGGGCGAGATGGTGGTACATGGCGACGGCAGCGAGATCGCATTCCTCGAGGGGGTCGGCGCGCGACGGGCAGACATGGTCATCGCGGTAACGGCGGACGATGGGGCGAACCTGGTGGCGTGCCAGGTGGCAAAGCACTGGTTTGGCGTCGCGCGCACGGTGGCGCGAGTCAACGACCCGCGGAACGAGGCGCTCTTCCTCAAGCTCGGCATCACTTCGACGGTCTCCGCCGCCGCTGCCGTCATGGCGCAGATCGAGACGAGCCTGCCGCAGCACACGCTCGTGCCGCTGATGGCCCTCCAGAGCGCCGGCCTGAAGGTCGTAGACATGCGAGTACAGGACGGGGCAGCGGTCGCCGGGCGCGCCCTGAAGGACCTCGGATTCCCTCAGGGAGTCCTCATCGCCGTGGTGGTGGGGCCGAGCGGGGCGAGCGTGCCGGACGGCAACACGGTCCTGGTCCCGGGGGATGAGATCATCGCCGTCATTCCGCACGAAGCCGAGGAGCGCGTGCGGGCCCTCGTCACCGTCGACGATGGGATGTAAGCGTCCGGCAGTCCTCTCCCTGCTCGGGTAGACTGCCGCCGATGCGAATCTCACACCTCGGCCCGCGCGGTACCTATACCGAGGCGGCGGCGCTCCTGCATGACGCCGCCGCCGAACTGACGCCGTACCCCACGGTCGCCGCCGCTGTCGCAGCCGTGCGAGACGGGAGCGCCGACGCTGCGGTGTGCGCCCTTGAGAACTCGATCGAGGGATCCGTCTCGATCGAGACTACCGACCTCCTCCTCGACCCCGCGACGGGGATGCGCATCCGCGGCGAGGTGGTCCTCCCGATCCAGCACATGCTCGTCGGCGCACCAGGCCTTGACCTGGCCCAGGCCACCGCCGTCTTCTCCCATCCGAACGCCCTCGGACAGTGCCGGCAGCACCTCGCGGAACTCGCGCCGAACGCGAAGCCGGTCGCGGCGCTTTCCACCACCGCGGCGATCGAGTCCGCGCTCGCCCAGCCGGGCACCCTCGCCATCGGTGGCGAGCGGGCTGCCGAGATCTACGGGGCGCACATCTACGCGCGCAACATCGGCGACGAACCGGGTAATGAGACGCGCTTCGTCGTCCTAGCAGGTGACGACCACCCACCGACCGGAGACGACAAGACATCGCTCGCCTTCACTACCGCACACGACCGGCCGGGCTCGCTCGTCGAGGTGCTCCACCGCTTCGCCTCGCGCGGCATCAACCTCACGCGGATCGAGTCCCGCCCGACGCGCCGTCAGCTGGGGACGTACATCTTCTGGGTGGACATCCAGGGACATCGCACGGACCGCGACCTCGCCGAGGCACTTGCCGAGGTGCAAGCGATCACGCACTGGCTGATCGTGCTTGGTTCCTATCCGCGCTGGGTCGCGGGGGACTGACCGTGTTGCGCGATGCCTGAGATCCCCGACCTCGAAGCCGTCCGTCACTATCTGATGCCACGCCTCGAGGGCCTCACGGTCGCAGAGGTGGAAACGCCGCTGCCCTGGCTCGTACGGACGGGGGCCGAGGGCCTCACGACGCTCACCGGCCACGGCTTCGGCGAGATCCACCGCCTCGGCAAGTTCCTCATCTGGTTCGTGGACGACGGCCGGTTACTCGTCGTGAACCCCATGCTCACGGGGCGCTTCCACTGGGTGGAGACAGGCACGAGGAAGCCCGGGATGCTTGGTGTCGTCCTCCGCTTCGACGACGGCCACGAGGTCCGGTACTCCGACATGCGCCGGATGGGCCGCTGGTATCTCGTCGCGAAGGACGCCCTCGACCAGGTGCCCCAGATGTCGACGCTGGGCCCGGACGCGATGGCGATCACAGAGGACGACTTCCTCGCCCGACTCAAGCCGCGGCGCGGCCAGATCAAGGCGACGCTCACCAACCAGGAGTTCATGGCCGGCGTCGGCAATGCCTATTCGGACGAGATCCTCTGGGCCGCCGGACTGCACCCGCACCGCCGTCGCGCCACGATGGACGAGGCAGACCTTCGCCGGCTCTACTCCTCGATGCGCGCCGTCCTCGAGGAGTCGATCGCAATTGTGGATGCGACTGTGCAGGGCGAGGGGCTTGGGAAGAAGGAGGAGTGGCGGCAGCACCTCAAGGTGCACCGCCGCGCTGGGCAACCGTGCCCGAAGTGCGGCTCCGAGATCCGTGGCCAGGTGCGCAGCGGATCGGAGACGAACTACTGCCTGACCTGTCAGCCCCTCTTCGAGTAGGCTCATCGGACGCCCGTTCCCGCGCGGGCTGCTGGAGGGGGCGGCGATGAAGGTGATCGGAAAAGACATCGGCACGGCCATCGAGCCGATGTACCAGGAGATCGAGGCCCGCCTGCAGTCCGAGGCGGAGTATGCGCTCCGAATCGAGCAGTTCGAGGGGGAGGCCCTCTCGGACGTCGACTGGCGTGACTCCGGGACCGTCGTCATCGCCCTGCACAGTGGGGTGCCCACCCGGGGACTCGCCCACGCCCTCGGCGTTGCCCTCCAGCACGTGCGCCAGACCCTCGACCATTACCCGAACGTCATTCCCGGCGAGAACGACTTCGACGGCGGCCCGACGCTTCGCCACGCGCTGCGTGAGTTGATCCTGGCCCCCGAGGCTGAGTCCCGGCTCGCGCCGCTCGGCCTCAACATGGAGTGGGAAGTGAAGCAGCGCCACCAGGGCCTGAAGGGGATCCTCCGCCAGGCAACGAAGGACTGGGACACCCCAAACACACCGGACCACGCGTTCGGGGCGCTGCTCTACGCGCGCTTCGCCCTCGATCACCCCGAGGAGATGTGGGCTGGCCTGAAGAAGGACTTCGTCCGCAAGCTGCCTGCGGTGGCCGAGAGTGGCGAGGGCATCGCGCAACTCGTCCGCGAGAGCGGTTGGGACACGATCGACGCCTGCATCCAGTCGCTCGTCGCGGTGCGCGACGAGATAGGAATGATCGAGATCGCTGCCATCGAGGACCGCCGCGACGGGACGCTGCTCTAGGAGGACGGCGCTACTTCCCGATATCGATCGTCGCTCGCGCCATCGCCGCGTCGATGCGGGCACGCGCTGCTTCGGACGCCTCGATGAGCGGCAGGCGTGGCGGTCCGGCGGGCAGCCCAGCCTTCGCGAGGGCGTACTTCAGCGGAATTGGATTGCTCTCGACAAAGAGGGCGCTCACCAGCGGCATGAGCCGGTGGTGGATCGCCGCGGCCTCGGCCTGCCGGCCGGCGCATGCGGCCTCGATCTGAGCGCGGATCTGACGGCCCACCAGGTGGCTGGCGACGCTCACGACGCCGTAGCCGCCGAGGGCCATCACCATCAATGTGTCCGTGTCATTGCCGGACCAGACGCGGAAGCCCGCGGGTGCGCTCGCGATGATCTCACCGATCTGGCCGAACATCTCGCTCGACTCCTTGATGCCGACGATGTTCTCCACTTCGGCGAGCCGCAGCGTCGTCTCCGCGGTCATGTTCAGCGACGCCCGAGTGGGGATGTTGTAGAGGATGCATGGCAGTCCCTCCGCGGCATCAGCGATCGCCGTGAAATGGCGCACCAGCCCGGCCTGCGGTGGCTTGCTGTAGGCGGGCACCGTCAGGAGGACACCATCGAGGCCCGCCTTCACGGCCTCGCGCGCGAGCCGCAGCGAGGCGAGGTGGTCATTGCTCGTGGCGCCGGCGATCACCGCAACGTCCGGACCGACCGCCGCCTTCGTCGCCTTCCACACGGCCACGGTCTCTTCCTCAGACAGGGTGGCGGCCTCCCCGGTCGAGCCGGTGGAGACGATGCCCTCGGTCCCGGAGGCGACCAACGCGCTCGCCAACCGCTTCACCCCGTCGAGGTCGACGTCCCCGGAGGGCGTCATCGGCGTGATCATCGCGGTCAGCAGCCGTCCGAGCGGTGCAGTCATGGCGGGATTCCTTCGCGGCGGTCGAGGCGGGGTCGCGGCAGCACGCGGCCATCCCACCTCGCGGCGGGCGCAGTGTAGCGCGGGCCGCGGGGGAGGGGGCCGCTACCGCTTGAGCGCGGGACGCCGCACGAGGTTACGGCGGAGGAGCTCCTCGGCGATCTGGATCGCGTTCGTCGCCGCACCCTTGCGCAGGTTGTCCGTCACGCACCAGAACACGACGCCATGCTCGACCGTCGGGTCCACGCGCAACCGGGCGACGAACGCCTCATCGCGGTTCGCAGCCTGCAGAGGCGTGATGTACTGCTTGGGGTCTTCGATCAGGACGAGGCCCGGCATCTGCCGCAGTGCTGCCTTCAACGCTTCGATCGGCGCCGGGCCATCGAACTCCACGTGCACCGCCTCGGCGTGGCTGAGCGGCGTGGGGACGCGGACGCACGTTGCGGCGAACTTGAGGTCGTCCTGGTGCAGGATCTTGCGCGTCTCGTTGCGCATCTTCAGTTCTTCTTTGGTGTAGTCGTCCTCGGCGAAATCGTCGACTTGCGGCAGGACGTTCATCGCGATCTGCTGCGGGTACACCGACGGCGACGGGACCTCGCGCCCCGCGCCGATCGCGGCGACCTGGTCGTTCAGTTCACGGACGGCGGCGGCGCCTGTGCCGGAGACCGCCTGGTACGTCGCAGCGGTCACCCGCTTGAGCGGGGCGACGGTGCGCATGGCGTGAAGCGCCATGACGAGGGGCGTCGTCGTGCAGTTCGGGATCGAGACGATGCCCTCGTGCCACTCGAGGTCGTCTCCGTTGATCTCGGGCACGACGAGCGGGACGTTGGCGTCCATCCGGTAGGCAGAGCCGTCGTCGATCATGACGCCGCCCATCTCGCGGACGACGGGGCCCCACTGCTTCGAGACGGAGGAGTCGGCGGAGCAGAAGACGATGTCGGCGCCCTCAAGGGCGGCCCGCGTCACCTCGTGCACCGTGATCGGCTTGCCGTCGTACATCAGTGTCTTGCCCTCGGAGCGGGCGGACGCGAGGAGCCGGAGTTCCTTCATCTTGAGGCGCCGCTCCGCAGCGACGCGGAGGAAGACATCCCCCACGGCCCCGGTGGCCCCGATCACGGCAATCACTGGCTCCACGGCGGTACTCCTGCTCCCGGCCTGCCGGGGACGAAGATGCCGCCCGACGGCGGCTCGCCCTCGATGGTACGGCGCACGAGGGCGTAGGTGCGAGGGGTTCAGGCGGGCGCGAGCACCTGGTGCAGTTCCGGGGCGTACCAGAGTTCGGCCCGGCCGGCCTTCCCCATCGACGTCAGGATCCCCGCCTCCTCAAGAGTGCGGATCAGCTTGTAGATGGCCGGACGCGACCGCACGTCCCCGTCCCCTCCCTGGGCAAACTCGGCGAACGCCGACGGGGCGCTGACGACGATCCGACGCATGACTAGGTCGCCGCGGTGACATACATACTCTGATGATCAGATCAGTCCAACCCCACCAGGGCCGCGAGGCCCTCCACCAGCGCGTCCCGCTCCATGACTTCGCGGATGGCGATGATGACGCCTGGCATGAACGAGTCCCGGCCGGTCGAGTCGTGGCGGATGGTGAGAGTCTGGCCGGTGCCGCCGAAGATGACCTCCTGGCTCGCCACGAACCCGGAGAGCCGGATCGAGTGGATCGGGATGCCGCCGATGGCACCCCCGCGCGTGTCCTCGATGTGCCGAAGGTCCGGGACGTTGGCGTTGAAGTCCCGGCCGCGGGCGGCGCGCATCATCTGCGCCGTGATGAGGGCAGTCCCGCTCGGGGCATCCACCTTCCGGTCATGGTGGAGTTCGATGATCTCCGCGCTGTCGAAGAAGCGCGCGGCGATGGTCGCCATGTGCATCTCCAGCACGGCGCCAATCGCGAAGTTCGCAGCGACCACCGCGCCTCGCTTCGCCGCAGCGCTCCCGGCACGCAGTCGCTCGACCGTGGCAGCGTCCACGCCTGACGTACCGATCACGGGACGCACCCCGTGCGCCAGGGACGCCTCGACGAGGCGCGAGGTGAAGGCGGCGTTCGTGAAGTCCACGACCACGTCGGGGTGCACTGAGGCGAACAGCGCCGCTGGGTCGTCGGTGAGCGGGTAGACCACTCCCGAGTCACCCCGGAACTCGTCGGTCGTCGTTCCCATCGGTTCCACCAGGCCGACCGGGTCGAAGTTGGGCTGCGCCTCGACGGTCGCCAGGACGAGCCGTGCCATCTGGCCGGTGCCGGTAATCGCGACGCGGATCATGAGCCGCCCCCCACCCCTGCCTGCAGGCGGTCCATCAGGAGCCGCTGGTAGAGACTACGCGCCTCGTCGAGTACGTCCTGCGGGCGGCCGCCGGCCGGGCGCCGCGGGAGTGCGCGCGCCTGCGCCTCAAGCACGTCCATTGCCGCTGACACAGCGATCCATTCCCCCCGGCTGCGCATGTACATCCGGATCGCCTTCATCGCGCCGTAGAGGGCCGTGGTGAAGGGGTACTCGCCGTTGTCGGATTGCATGCCAGCACCGAGGCCCCGCGAAGGCGCGGCCTCCCGCCAGAGTAGGTCGTGCGCAACCACCCGATGGCCGCGAAGGCCCTCGCTCAACACGCGGGCATGTGCCTCCGCCGTGCGGAATGAGAGGTCGACCGAGTGAAAGAGGGATTCGCCGTAGGGCCAGTACCGGCCAGATGGCTGGGGTAGGTCCGAGAAGGGTCCGTACCAGCGAAACGGCATCGCCTCGCGCAGCAGGATCGCTGCCTCCCACGCCTCCGCCCGGCCCGGCGTCACGCACATCACATCGATGTCAGACCAACCGTCATGTGTCCCCGACGCCAGCGAGCCGAACAGCGTGACCCGCGAGACCGAAGGACAACGGGCGAGTGCTTCCGCGACATCGAGGGCGATGCGCGGCGGGGCGCTAGCGTAGGGGTGCACGAGTTCGTCCGCGATGTCCATGGGCGCCGAGTGTACCGAGCCTCCCCGGAGAAACAACGAGGCCCGGCGGGTGCCGGGCCTCGAGTGTCACATTGAGCGACGGACTACCAGCGGCGGCCGCCGCCCGCCGGCCGGTCGCCACCGCCACCCGCCGGGCGGTCGCCACCCGAGGGGCGGTCACCGGCCGGGCGCTCCGGGCGCGGGCCACGGTCACCGCCG